>CAVRHG010000011.1:0-135063 GCA_963720845.1 uncultured Actinomycetota bacterium
TACACGCGCAGCTTCCCGTCGAGCGGCACGTGCAGATAGTCGCTCGTGATCGGCACGACGTACACCGTCTCGGGCTCGTGCGCGTGCACGTCGATCACGAAGCCGAAGTCCGTCGGCAGGTCGCCGCTGATCTCGCGCCAGTGCTCGCCGCCGTCGTCACTGCGCATGACGTCCCAGTGCTTCTGCATGAAAAGGGTGTCCGGGCGCGTGGGGTGGGCCGCGATGTGGTGCACGCAGTGGCCGACCTCGGCGTCCGCGTCCGGGATGCCCTCGGACCGCAGCCCACGATTGATCGCTCGCCAGGTCTTGCCGCCGTCATCGGTGCGGAACGTGCCGGCAGCCGAGATCGCGATCGTCATGTGCGCCTCGTCGCGCGGGTCGAGCAGGATCGAGTGCAGGCACATCCCGCCGGCCCCGGGCTGCCACGAGGGACCGGTGCCGTGGCCGCGCAGACCGGGGAGTTCCTGCCAGCTCCCACCGCCGTCGACCGAGCGGAAGAGCGCGGCGTCCTCCACGCCGGCGTAGATCGTGTCGGGGTCGTGCAGCGACGGTTCGAGGTGCCAGACCCGGGTGAACTTCCAGGGCACCGGGGTGCCGTCGAAGAACTGATGGGTACCGGCGTCGCCCTCGTAGGTGAACTCGTTGCCTACCGCGTTCCAGGTGCGGCCGCCGTCGTCACTGCGCTGGATCTGCTGGCCGAACCAGCTGCCGCTCTGCGAAGCGTAAAGCCGGTCGGGATCCGCAGGAGAGCCCTTGACGTGGTAGATCTCCCAGCCCGGGAAGTGCGGCCCGCTGATCTCCCAGTCCCGGCGCGCGCCGTCCGACGACAGCACGAACGCACCTTTCCGCGTGCCCACGAGCACCCGCACACCAGTCACCGTTGTCTCCTCCTCCGGGAACGCACGTGCGACCCCGGGACGGACGACCGTTGCTGGCCCCGGATCTCATCGGTGCAGCACTCACCAGCGTCGGGAAGGTCCCATTCCTACACCCCTGGCCGTCTGGGCGGCGCCCCCGACCAGGCGACACGTACCGCGGCGGAGAGGGGCTGCGGCCGGGGCGGTAGCGTCCCGCGGCGCACGCGAAGCGCGTCGAGGGAGGGGTTGAGATGGACCTGCGAGCGTCGCGGGTCGTCCCGCCGTTGGCGGTCGCCGTACTCGCGGCGGCCATGGCGCTGATTCCGGCGCTGCGCGACCACCGGTTCTACCTCACCGACGACAGCGCCGCTCAGTTCCTGCCCAGCTGGTACCACCTGGGCGAGCTGCTGCGCTCCGGGCAGTTCCCGCTGCTGGACCCCACCCTGTGGGCCGGCGGCAACATCGCCGCGGAGGCGCTCTTCGGCATCTGGAACCCGGTGCTGCTGGCGACGATGGTCTTCGTCTCGCTCGTCCCGAACCTCGTGGTCGCCTCTGTCGTCGTCAAGGCCTTCTTCCTGGTCCTGCTCGCGCTGGGTGTCTACGGGCTCGCCCGCGAGTACGACGTGACACCCGGGTTCGCCGCCGTCGCCGCGGTCACGGTCCCGTTCGCCGGGGTGACGCTGTACTTCGACGCCGCCTCCTGGGCGTCCGGGCTCACGGCCTTGGCGTTCGTGCCCTGGTTCTGGTGGACGCTGCGGCGCAGCGCCCGCGGCGAGCTCACCCCGCTCGTCCCGTTCGTCGCCGGCTACCTCGCGATGACCGCCGGCAACCCGTACGGCGCCCTCGGCTCGTGCCTCGCGGTCGTCGGTCTGGTCGTCGAGTTCGCCTGGAGCAAGCGGTGGGCGCCGGTGCGTCGCACGCTGCTGGGCGGGATCGCGGTCGGCCTCGTCGCGCCGCTGACCTACCTGCCGCTCGTCCTCACCCAGTCCGTCACGTACCGGAACGACTCGAAGATCGGCAACAGCGGGCTCATGGTGCCCGGGCTGGGCGACCTCCTCAATGCGTCCACGCCCAGCTTCGCCGCCTGGGTGGACGCCTTCGAGCACCCGTTCCTGACGGTCCCTGCGACCTACCTGGCGTGGTACGCGCTCCCGCTGCTGCCCTGGCTGCGCTACCGCGCGATCGTCGACGCGCTCGTGTCGCGGATGGCCGTCCCGGTGTACGCGGTGTTGGGTCTGGCCTTCTCGGTCGGCCCGTCCGAGGCCTGGATGTTCCGCTGGCCGCTGCGGGTGGTGCCCTACTTCGTGCTCCCGACGGCGATCCTGCTGGCCATCGCGCTCACGCAGGGCCTGGCGGGTGACTTCCGGCGGCGGCGCGCGGTCGGGTCCCTGCTGCTGATCCTGGGCGGGGCCTACCTCGCGGAGGCGACCCGTCCGGATCTCGTGAAGGCCCATGCAGCGTCGGCGCTGCTCGTCGGCACGCTGACCGCGGCCGCCGTGGCCGTCTGGCTGCGGTGGCCCACCCGCGGCGCCGCCCCCGCAGTGCTGGTCGCGGGGTGTGTGGCGGTACTGACGTTCCAGGTCGCGGTGTTCCCGCGCAACACGAACCTCAACGACTACCGGTTCCCCACGAACGTGGCCACCACGAGCGCCGCGCTGGTGCCGCGCTACCCGGGCACGACGCTGCAGGTCGCCAACAACGGTGCCGTGGTGCACTCCGCGGACCCGGCCGCGCTGACGTCCGAGGTCATGTTCGGCAACATGCTCCAGGCCGTCGGCGTGCAGGCCGTGACGTCCTACTACGGCATGGGTTTCAAGGCGTACACCGACGCCCTGTGCATCGAGTTCAACGGCTCGGTCTGCCCGGACGCCCTCCGCCGGGCCTGGGCGCCCCCCGCGCCCGGCGCGCCGCCACTGGCCGACCTGCTGCGGCTGGAGACGGTCGTGATCCAGAACGGCCTGCCCGGGGTGGCCGAGGTCCCCGTGCCCCGTGGCTGGCACGTCGCGGAACGCACCGCCGCGGTGACGGTCCTGCGCCGCGACGCCGCGCTGCCGCACCCGCGGGGCAGGTTGTCGCAGGCGCCGGTAGGCACGGTGGTGGCCGACGACGTCGCGGCCCCACGTGGCGAGGTCGTCCGGATCACCGACGGCCCCGGCGGGACGCTGACCTTCGCCCGGCTGGCCTGGCCGGGCTACACCGCTCGCATGGACGGCGGGGCCCTGCCTGTCCGCCAGGGCCCCGCCGGGCTGCTCATCGTGGACGTCCCGGCGGGCGCCCACCAGGTCGAGCTGGCCTGGTCGCCGCCGGCAGCCGTCCCGTCGGCGCTCGCCGCCCTGCTCGGTGCCGCGCTCGCCGTGTCGCTCGCCATCGCCCGGGCCGTCCGCAGGCGCCGCTCCCGCCGTCCGGAGGCGACGTCGCCGGCCGAACCCGCGCCCGTCGTCGCGGAGCCCGTCGCCTCGCGTTGACCGCACCTCCACCTCTGGATCACCGCGCTGCTCCGCTGCGGCGCTGATCCAGAGGGCACGCTCGGTGATCCTGAACGGGTGCAACGGGCGGTCGACCCACGATCGAGCGATACCTTCTTTTCGCAAAACGCCTCGGGGTAAGGACCCCGTGTGCCACATTCTCGGACGTGCCCAGCCGACCGACCTCGCCGTCCGCAACGGATCGAGGCCGGCACGCCCACCGGCACACGGCAGCGCGGGACGTAACGGGGCGTTCCTCACCACCGAGTTTGAGGGGCAGACGGCCCCTCGCTTCGGTCTGCCGGTTTGAAGCAGCGGCCAGCACCATCCTTGCTGATCGCGTCATCGTCGATGCGTGCGAGAACAAGATCGTCGGGGGGACCACCACTCATGTTCGGGCACGGAATCTGGCGACCTGCCGCGGTCGCCGTGGTCATGAGCACGGCGGCCTTCCTGCCGCAGGGGGTCGCGGTGGCGGCCACGCCCGACACCATCGGCACGGTCTCCTGCTCGGAGCTGTCGGTCCAGATCCGCAACGGCTCGCTCAGCTGCCGTCCGCTCCAGCACGACGGCGTCGACGGCGTGTTCATCGGCCCGGTGTCCCCGTCGGCGAGCCCCGCCGGTGGAGCGGCGACGGGCAGCGCGTCCACGACGTCAGGATCCACCAGCCCCACCACCGACAGCACGCCGACCACCGCGGCCTCGCCGACCACCGCGAACTCGTCGGACAACGGCTCACACGACAATTCGACCAGCAGTTCGGGGTCCAGCAGCTCGGAGTCCAGCTCGGACGACTCGACCGACAGCTCGTCGAGCAGCAGCTCCTCCGGTAGCAACTCGTCCGGTAGCAGCTCGTCGACCACCGGCTCCGGTGGGAGCAGCTACTCCACCAACTCCGGTGTCACGCTCGGCGCCGCCTCGTGCCCGTCCTCCGTCAGCGGTTCCACCGGCACCGCACCGCCACCGGCTCGGTCAACACAAGCGGAAACACCTCCAGCAGCACCCCGAGCAGCACCACCCCGAGCAGCACCACCCCGACCAGCACCGCCACGGACACCTCCGGGGTCGCCAGCGTCACGAGCGTCACCGGCGCCGTCGGCAACACCGTGAGCAACACGTGACAACACCGTGGGCGCGGTGGGCACGGTGACGGACAGCGTCGCTTCCACGGCGGGCAATGCGGTGTCGTCCGTCGCCGGCACCGTCACGAATGCGGCGGCGGCGGTCACGGGCAACGCGAACCTGCCTGCGGACCTGATCGACCTCTCGTACTGGTACCTCACCCTGCCGACCGGCGCGCCCGGCAGCCCGGAGACCATCGAGAACCCGAACCTGGAGAAGTTCGCGAACGAGGCCTTCAAGCTCAACAACTCCCGCGACGGCGTGGTGTTCAGCGCCCGCGCAGGCGGTGTCACCACGAAGAACAGTCACTACCCGCGCTCTGAGCTGCGCGAGATGAATGGCGGCGAGAAGGCGTCCTGGAGCAACACCACGGGCTCGCACACCTTGGACGTCTGCGAGGCGATCACCAAGACGCCCACCACGAAGCCCGAGGTCGTCGCCGCGCAGATCCACGACGCCAGCGACGACGTCATGCAGATCCGTCTCGAGGGCAAGACCCTGATGGTGCAGTACAACGACGGTAAGACCGAGACCGTCATCGACCCGAACTACGTGCTCGGCACCCCGTACAACGTGCGGATCGTCGCCGAGGGGGGCAAGGTCGACGTCCTCTACAACGGCCAGCAGAAGGCCGAGCTGCCGCTGTCGGGCTCCGGGTGGTACTGGAAGGTCGGTTCCTACGTCCAGTCCAACACCGAGAAGGGCGAGTCGCCCGACGCCACCGGCGAGGTAACTGTCTACTCCCTGAAGTGCGTGCACACCTGAGCCCGCTCAACGGACACTGAGACGTGAACGGGCCCGGACCTCCGCGGAGGTCCGGGCCCGTGGTGTCTCACGGGATCACGGCGCGCGCAGCTCCCGCTCGATGTCGGCGAGCTCCGCATCGCTGCCGGCCTCGCGCACGGGGCCGGTGAACCACTTGCGGGCCGACAGCAGGTACCAGCCACCGAACAGGATCAACGCGCCGCCCACCGTCAACGGGGCGTAGTTCACAAGCTCCCAGTCGAAGTCGTCGGCTCCCGGGACACCGCTGGGCGAGACCGGCATCAGGAACAGGATGCACACCAGCGCGATCCAGGCCACCGCCAGCGGGGAGACCCACTTGTAGTGCCGCCCCAGGCTCCAGGCGCCGTGCTCGAACGACGAGCCGGCGCGGATGCGGAGGATGATCGGCAGCGCGAATGCGATGTAGAGGCCGATCACCGCGATCGAGGTCGCGACGAGGTAGGCGACGACACTGAACAGGCTGGGAACCATGATCAGCCAGGACAGGACGCCGATGGCGAGCACGGCGTTGACCGGGACGCGGTTGCGCGCGACCTTCCGCCAGATCTGCGAGCCCGGCACGGCGCGGTCTCGGGAGAAGGCGAACATCATCCGCGAGGCGGACGTGACGGATGCCGTGCCGCAGAAGAACTGGGCGACCACGGCGATCAGCAGCAGGAACTCCGCCCACGCGGTGCCGAGCGACGTGGTCCAGATGTAGACAACAGCGTTCGCACCGGCGTCGAGCGTGCCCTGCACATCCGGAACGGCGAACGTGATCGCGACCAGCAGGACGAATCCGAACACGACCGAAACGACGACAGACATGACCATGCCGATCGCCGCGGCACGGGAGGCCAGGCGCGTCTCCTCACTCATGTGCGCCGAGGCGTCATAGCCCGTGATGGTGTACTGAGCCATCAGCAGCCCGATCCCGAAGACGAACCAGAACCCGATCCCGTTACCGGAGAATCCGGAGTTGTTCAGGGTCTCGGTGAAAACGAACGCTGCCGACTGGTGCTCCGGCACCACCATGAGCACCACGACCACGACCGCGACACCAACCATGTGCCACCAGGCCGAGATCGTGTTGAGCTGCGCGAGCAGGTTGATGTTCAGGAGGTTCAGCACGATGTGGAGAGCCATGATCACTGTGAAGACGACGAAGATCGTCGAGGTCTCCGTGCTGACCGCGTTCGGGAACCACAGGTTCAGCAGGGCCGTCGTGAACACGGCGGCACCGTAGTCGATGGCGGCGGTCACCGAGATCTGCCCGACGAGGTTGAACCAACCGGTGAACCAGCCCCATGCCGGGCTGCCCAGCTTGGATGACCAGTAGTACAGCGCACCCGCGGTAGGCATGGCCGAGGCGATCTCACCCATGGCCATGGCGACCAGGGTGCAGAACACGCCTACGAGCAGCCAGCCCCATGTGATCGCGACCGGCCCGCCGTTGTTGAACGCGATGTAGTACGAGGTCAGACAGCCAGCCAGGATCGAGATGATGGTGAAGGAGATGGCGAAGTTGGAGAAACCGCCCATCTCGCGGTACAGCACCTGGGCGTAACCCAGGCGATGCAGCAATGCCTCGTCCGAATGGCCGGACGAGCGACTGTGGGTTGCCGACATGAATCTCTCCTGGATCTCGGTCTCCTGACCGTTGTCGTGCCCGTCGTTGGGGGGACGGCGGGCGCACTCTGCGACGACTTTGTCGGAACTCTTGTCATCTGCGGTCCGCGTTGCTGCGGAAGGGACGTCTGCTCGAACCGGCTAGACCTCCCGTTGAAGGAGCCCGTTTGACTCCCCGCACTCGAGAAGCGCCAGGGCGTGCTCGTGGTCGGCGCCGAGTGCGGCCTCGGCGTCGGTCATTGTGGAGGCGACAAGGCCGTGCGCGGTGGTGAGATGGCCGGCCGCGGCCATCGCCAGCGCGAGGACCATGCGCGAGGTGAGCGTGTCGACGTGGTCCGGCCCCAATGTCCGGCTGCGCTGCACGGCGACCTGCTTGGCCAGCGTCAGGGCGGTGTCGACGTCGCCGTTGATCCGGTGCGCGACGGCGAGCGCGTTGCGCGCCGTGAGCGTCTCGGGGTGCTCGTCGCCGAAGACCCGGACGCGGGCCGCGAGGTTGCCGACGATCAACTTGATGCCCTTGCGCCGGTTACCTGCGGCCACGTGGGCGACGGCGAGGTTGCCTGCGACGATCAGCGTGTCGGGATGGTCTCCGCCCAGCGTCGAGCGGCACGACGCGAGCGCTTGCTCGAACAGCGGTACGGCCTCGTCGTGTCGACCGGCCTCGATCAGTTCCGCGGCGGCATTGTTGCGTGCCGCCGACTCGCGCACCCTGGCCTGGGCTATCGGGCTCAGGGCCGGGGCATCGGTGTCCCGCACGTCATCGTGCACGGGCACTCGCTGCTGTGGCACTCGAGTCGAGGGGTCGCCATTGACCGCCGACTCCGAGTGACCAGGCGAGACTGAGGTCATCGATCCGTCCGGTCGTGCGAGGCCAGGCAGTGGTTCTCACGGGCGGCAGGTACAGCCCGTTGCGGACGTCAGACGCTAGCGCATCGTCCACGCAGAGTAGTTCGATGGTCGAGAACATCACTCGGCCGGGTGATAGTGACGGAAATCATCCTCCACATTGCTGGCCGTGGGATATCTGGCTATCCGGGTCGGTTCCCCCGACCGGGCGTACGGTGTTCACGTGACCGTGTCATCGACGCTCGACCATGTGGCGGCCGAGGAGTTCGTCTCGTTGACCACTTTCCGTCGCGACGGCAGCCCCGTCGCGGTGCCCATCTGGATCGCCCGCAACGGTGACGCGCTGGTGGTGTCGACGCCTGCAAGCACCGGCAAGGTCAAGCGTCTCCGCCGTGACCCGCGCGTCGAGCTGCGGCCCTGCGGCCGCCGAGGTCAGATCCGGGAGGGCGCCGAACCGGTGGTGGGTTTGGCGGAGGTGGCGCCGCCGGAGCCAAATGATCTGGCGGCGCTGCAGCGGAAGTACGGCCTGCAGTACCGGATCGGAACGGTGGTCGAGCGACTGGTGCGCGGGCGACGGGAACGGGTGATCCTCCGGATCCGGCTGGACCGGCCGGCGCCGTAACACCCGGTTCGCACGCAGGTTCCGGGCGTGTGCTCCAGTGCCGTCGACGTGGTCGGGGTGGCGGGATTTGAACCCACGGCCCCTCGCTCCCAAAGCGAGTGCGCTACCAAGCTGCGCCACACCCCGTCCGGCCGAGTGTAGGGCGTGGACGCGGAGGTGGTGAGCCCGGCCAGGCGTGTACCGCACGGCCCGCGGCCCGCCGTCGCACAGGTAGTCAGGCTGTCGCACGTGCCGGAGCAGCTGTGTCAGCCTCACCGCGTGTGCGACAGCGCCGGAGGCCGTGCGGTGCGCGGACACTCGGGGCGGAGGAAACGCCCCGGGAGCCGGAGAGCCCCGGGGGCGTCGGTTAGACTGCCGAGGCTTCCGGAGATCCAGAGGCACACGCGGGCGTAGCTCAATGGTAGAGTCCCAGTCTTCCAAACTGGCTACGCGGGTTCGATTCCCGTCGCCCGCTCCGCTGACTAGGTGTTTTACGAGCTGAGCTGATCTTTGAAGATCGCGCGTGACACGAAAATGCGCCAGAGGTCAGAGATTCGGCCGCGTTCAGGCTCGCGCCCATTCGGACGTGCAGTCACGCTGCTGCGGAGCGGTTGATCGCGATCTGGTCCCGACCGCGTCGGCGTCGTTGCCCTGGTCTCACACCGCGTCGTCGGGCTGGCCGGGTGGTCGAGCAGGCTGCCGCCGATGCGGGCAGTACGACGATCGGCGCGTCGATTGACCGCTGCCTCGCCCGAGCGGACACTCGCTGTCGCCGCCACGATCTCCGTGTCACTCGCGACGTCTGCCCGGTCGGTCTGCGCGTGGGTGAGTGGGCTACGGTTCGCCACCGCCTCATGCCCCGGATGCCTCAGCGCGTGCACCGGCCTCGTGCCGGGTCGGCCCGGTGAGCAGCCGGTTGGAGCGGATCTCCACAGGCTCCTGACAGTGATGTTGTTCTGTCCAGTTCGTGTCGGTGCAGCCGTATCAAACTCTGCGGAGTTGTCCTGTACAGTTCGGTGTCGCGCAGCCGTATCAAGTCCGGTTGTGGGGACGGGGGAGGGTATGCCGCGTGGCCGACCGAGCCGGGAGACGGTCTATCGCCGCTTCGCGTCGGCGATCGCCGAGCTTCACCGGTTCGGCGGTCTCCCGCGGCCTGCCGAGGCGAAGCCGATCTGGGACGACATCTGGCACTTGGAGGCCCACAACTCCACGGCGATCGAGGGCAACACACTGGTGCTGCGCGAGGTTGCGGTGTTGCTCGACCAGGGACGTGCCGTTGGGGCGAAGGATCTTCGCGACTATCTCGAGGTGTTGGGGTACGGCGAGGCCGCCCGCTGGGTGTACGTCCAGGCGGTCGACTCTGGTGACTGGGTCGGGGATGTCTTCCTCGCCGTCACCGAGGTGTGTCACGTGCATCACTTGGCGATGTCCAAGGTGTGGGAGGTGGCTCCGCACCCGGATGCCGGCCCCGACGAGGGGCCGGGCGCCTTTCGACGGCATGACATTCACGCCTTCTCGGGCGGTATGACCCCACCGTCATGGACTGATATAGCGGCCGAGGTTCATCGCTGGGTGGGAGTCGTCGATGCGTTTGGCACAGCGGTCCGGTCGGCCCGTGTCGCCCCCGAGGACATTCCGGCCGAGTTGGCGAGGCTGCACTGCGAGTTCGAACGCATTCACCCCTTCATCGACGGCAACGGTCGGGCGGGACGTCTCCTGCTCAACCTGTTGCTCGTGCGGCTTGGCTATCCGCCGGCAATCGTCTTCAAGCGTGATCGGAACCGGTACCTCGCAGCGCTGGATCGGGCGGACAACGGTGACCTCGGTGCCCTCGCTGAACTAATCGCACGCTCGGTCATCGACAACCTTCATCGCTTCGTCGTGCCGAACATCGCCGGTCCGGCTCGGCTCGTCCCTCTGCGTTCCCTGGCCGGCAAGGACGTGTCTTACGACGCGCTGCGGCAGGCGGCGCGGCGGGGTCGGCTAGAGGCTGAACTGTCGTCTGACGGGACGTGGCGATCGAGCCAGCACGCGGTGCGCGCGTACCTGGAGGGCAGGCACCGACGTGAACCCACTCCATGACGGATCACACTCGTGCTGCCACGGATGTCGCGGCGACGCCCTGGGTGCTGGCCGGCGCCGCTGGCCGGCGCGGGTTCGGTAGTCCCGTGGACCACTCGACCCCTTTTCGGACGGTTCACGGGTCAGCTGGCTCGGCGACGTTCGGCGGAAGCGCCGCTGCAGCTCGTGAGCTGGCTGGCGCGCTGGTAGGAGATTCCAAGGACTGCGCCGAGTTCGCGAACGGATAGTCCGGCGTTCTTGAGTTCGGCGGCGGCGGCTCGAAGCTCGGTGGCTGCGCGGGAGCGCGCCTCGGCCTCGGCGCCTCGAGCCCGCTCGACCTCCGACAGGTGTGCTCGCACGCTGTCGGGGAGCTGGATTCGTACGTCCAATTCGAAGGAATCCGGCTCGACACCGGCCATGATCGCGATCAGGTCGCGGGCCATGTCGTCGACTTCGTTGATGTTGCGGGCCTGGGTGACGCGGTCGATCTCGGGCACCTCGACATGCCAGAACCTTCCGTCCCGCGACACCAGCGCAGTGTAGGTGCTCATCGGCGCCACCAACCCTTTCCCAGCTTCTCCCAGCATTCGCGGTAGATCCCCTCGGTGGTGCGCTCGTTGACTTCGCGGTGACGGGGGATCGGAATGATCACGCCGTCGAGTAC
This sequence comes from uncultured Actinomycetota bacterium, assembly GCA_963720845.1. Lineage (GTDB taxonomy): Bacteria > Actinomycetota > Actinomycetes > Mycobacteriales > Pseudonocardiaceae > Pseudonocardia. The sequence continues at coordinate 11,011 of CAVRHG010000011.1, forward strand.
GTAGATCGTGTGGTTCGCACCCTCCCTGTCGAGGACGAAGTCGAGGCCTTGGCGCTTCGCCTCCTCGGCGATGCGTCTCACGATGTCCCTCGGCCTACTCATCACGGTATGTCTATACCGCACTAGACGCAAGCGTCAATCCCACACTAGACGAGTTCGCGCCGCGGAAGTCCTCGCCCGGCGAGCAACCCGCAGACGACCGTGGACGGCGGTCGTCATGTTCAACCCGCCCGCCAGGGCGCTGACGCTGGCCGCCGACCTGGCCGCTGTGGCATCACATGTGGTGCGAAACCGTGGCAGCCCGTGTTGCTCGTGAGGTTTCCGGGACGTCAGTGCGCGTCGTCGCCGGTAGAGGCTCCCGGCCGGGTCGACCGGTTGCCCCAAACTGGCTACGCGGGTTCGATTCCCGTCGCCCGCTCCCTAGTCGATGCGGGTCATGCCGTGGGTCCCGGTGTTCGTGACAATAATGCGGGGCTTGGCGTCGCTTAAGCCAGTTGGGCTGCGTCTCTAGTCTCGTCGGCTACCAGAGCCTTGCGCGCAGCGCGGAGGCCCAGCGCGCTGCGCGGCCGCGGTGCCTCGTCGCGCGCGGCCGGTCACCGCTTCCCGGTGGACTCCGGTACAGGGACGTCGGGGTCGGCCGGCTCTCGACCGGGCACGGCGCGATCAATGCCAGCGCCTCCTCGGGGTAGTTGGCGACGAGCTCCGCCACGAGGTCGTACCGGTCCGCGGCGACGGCGCGGTTCACGGCGTCGACGTAGTGATCATGCAGCGCTCGCAGGCTGTCGGCGAGCGAATCATCAGCGAGCGGGCCCATCGTGCTCACCCCAGGATTATGGGTCCGTACGGCGCGTCGAGACGGTCGATCCCTGCCGATTTCGCCGACGACCGGCAATCAGCGATCTGCGCGGTGATCAAGAACGTAGGCCGACCGATATCACCATCCCTGGAGCTGACCGCGCCCGCGCCCACCGTGGACTGAAGATCTTCTTCAGCCTCGTGATCGTATTCGCCGTTCCGTTCGTCGGGCTCATCGTCGCCACCGGGAACCTGTTGTGGATCTTCGCGTACATGTCGTCGATCATCGCCCGGCTCGTGCAGCGCGAGGGCTTCACCGACGTGTCGTTCGATTCGGCGGCCGTCGGACGCTGCTCTGGGTCGTGATCGGCCTGCTGTTCCCGCAGGTCGTCGGATTCGTCGCCTTCGGGTTCGCGTGGCTGACCGACCTTGCGCCGTTCGTGCCCCCGCCCGGCGGCTTCCGCTGATCGTCATCGGCGTCATCTACGCCGAGCACCCGTCCAGGCTCGTCGCCGTTCTGTTCTTCATGGTCGCCGGGACCGCCGCAGCCTGCGTTCTGGCCCGGGCCCGTGTGGAGACCGGATCGATCTGGCCGTGCATCGTGCTGCACGCGGCCTACAGCAGCGTAATCCAAGGCGCGTTCTGGCCGGCTGCGCCTGGCACCGAGGCGTACATCTGGATGGGCATGGAGACCGGGATCCTCGTTGCGGTCATGCTGGTCCTCCTCGCGCTGGCGCTCTGCCGTGGCCGGTGGACCTTCCTGCGCGCGCCGGCCAACCGATGCCAGCACCGGCAGGCGGCCTCATGGGGTAGCAGTGACCGGCTGCCGAATGGCGGAGTTGAGCCGGTTCCAGACGTTGATCGCCGCGATCGACAGCAGCAGGGACGAGAGCTCCTTCTCGTCGTAGATGTCGGCGGCGTCGTCCCATACGGCGTCGGGGACGGCGTCGGGCCGGTCCGCGAGCCGCGTCACGCACTCGGCCAGCGCGAGCGCGGCGCGTTCGGCGTCGCTGAAGTACGGCGACTCCCGCCACGCGCCGACCCCCCAGATCCGCTCGTCGCGCTCACCGGCCTCCTTGAGTTCCCGGGCGTGCATGTCCACGCACACACTGCAGCCGTTGATCTGGCTCACCCGCAGGTGGATCAGCGCGTGCGTCACGTCGGGGACGGTGCCCGACTTCGTGGCCTTGCTCAGTGCGAGCAGCGCCTTCATCGCGTCCGGCAGCACCATCACGGGGTGCGTCATCCGAGCCTGCATCATGTCCTCCTGCTGTCACATCCGCCCCGTCCGAGCGGGTCATGGGGGTGACCCGGCAGACCGAGGAGATGTGACAGGTGCAGGACGACGAATTCTGGGCGGCACAGTTCGAGGAGCACCGACCCCGCCTGCGCGCGGTGGCCTACCGGATGCTCGGCTCGTTCGCCGAGGCCGAGGACGCGGTGCAGGAGGCCTGGTTGCGGGTCTCGCGCGCGTCGGGCGACGACGTGGACAACGTCGGCGGCTGGCTCACGACGATCGTCTCCCGCCAGTGCCTCAACATGCTGCGCTCCCGCGCGACCCGGCGCGAGGACCCGTTGGACGTGCGGGTGCCCGACCCGGTGGTGGAGTCCGGCGACGAGATCGACCCGGCCGAGCAGGCTGTCCTCGCTGACTCCGTCGGGCTCGCGCTGCTGGTCGTGCTGGAGGCGCTCGACCCGGCGGAGCGGCTCGCGTTCGTGCTGCACGACACGTTCGCGGTGCCGTTCGAGGAGATCGCCGCGATCCTGGGGCGGACCCCGGCCGCGGCCCGGCAGCTGGCCAGCCGGGCTCGGCGGCGGGTCCAGGGCGCGAGACCGGCCGGGCAGCCCGATCGCGGCCCGGCAGCGCGAGATCGTCGACGCCTGGCTCACGGCGGCCCGCGGCGGTGACTTCCAGGGTCTCGTCGCGCTCCTGCACCCGGACGCCGTGCTGCGCGTGGACACCGGCCGCGCCGACTCGATGCTGACCCGGGGCGCGGCCGCGGTCGCCCGGCAGGCGTCGATGTACCGCGCCGCCGGGCTCCGGTCGCGGTTCGCGGTGGTCAACGGCGGCCCCGGCGTCGTGTCCACGATCGACGGCCGACCGACGGCGGTGCTGGCGTTCACCGTCGCGGACGGGCTGATCGTCGAGATCGACATCCTGGCCGACCCGCACCGGTTGGCCGCACTCGACATCGCGCCGTGATCAGGGCGCGGGCTCGTCCTCGGCGGCGCTGTGCGCGGTCACGGGAGGGTGGAGGACGAGGACCACGACCATCAGAACCATGATCACGGCGGTCAGCGTGATGGGGATCGGGATGATCGGGTCGAACAGGACGAGGACGGCGCCGAGCGGGAGCGCGACGTTGACGACGCGGTCGGCGTTCTCGCGGATGGCGATCCACCAGATGCCCAGCACGAAGATCGCGATGGGGACGGTGACGGTGAACGACGCGGCGACGTCGCCGAGTTGGCTGTGCCCGGTGAGCACGTCGATCTCGACCTCGATGCCTGCGGAGAAGGCGCCGGCGGCGGCGAAGACGAAGTAGTGGACGTAGCCGTAGCGCAGGGAGCTCGTGAGGTCGCGGATGGCCGTGTGGTGCGGGGGCCAGAAGTAGATCCACCAGAGCGCGGCCGTCACGACCACCGCCAGCACGGCGATCGAGATCAGGGGAGCGAGGGCCTGGCTCGTCGTGGAGTGCCTTGATGACCGCGTTCGCGGAGGCGAGCAGGCTCTCGCCGAGCAGGATCAGGGTGAACAGGCCGTAGCGCTCGGTGATGTGGTGAGGGTGCCAGGGCGTCGTGCCCTGCCTCTCGGCGATGACCGGGACCGAGAGCTCTGCGCCGATGAGGACGATGAACGCGATCCGGCCCGGCACCTCGGGCAGCACCAGGAGGAGGAGCCAGCAGACCTGGAGGAGCGGCGATGCCGCCCGCGTAGACCCGGGTCGCACGGCGGCTGCTCCCGGCGGAGCGCGAGGCGCGCAGCCACTGGGCGACCATCGCGACGCGCATGACGACGTAGGCGAGGATCAGCAGCGTGTAGTCGTGGTCGGTGAACGCAGGCTCGACGCCCGCGGCGAGGACGAGCACGCCGGACATCTGGACGATGGTCAGCACGCGGTAGAGCCAGTCGTCGGTGGCGAAGGACGTGGCGAACCAGGTGAAGTTCATCCAGGCCCACCAGATCCCGAAGAACACCATGGCGTAGGTGGTCAGGCCGTCCGCGACATGGTCCTCGGTGAGGGCGTGGTGGAGCTGGACCGCCGCGTTGCTGACCGCGACGACGAAGACCAGGTCGAAGAACAGCTCGAGCGTGCTCGCCGTCCGACCCGGCTCGCGGGGGTCGCGGGGCCTCATCGGGACAAGGCGTGACCTCGTGGTCGACGTCGCTGCGGCGCTCATCGAACTCCCTCGCAAGCTCGCTCATCGGACGGAACCGCGGACGGCGAGCATGTCACGCAGCTCGGTCGTGTTCAGCGAGGCAGTTGTTCACGGCCCGCCGTCGGTCTGCACCGCACAGTGCCGGGGTTCAGGGTGCTTCGATCAGGTCCGTCACGGCCGTCCGGAGCAGCGCGACGTGGGCGTCCGTCGGCGGGACGCGGCCGAGCAGCAGTGCGGTGACGTACAGCGCGTGCAGCGGCGCCGAGACGTCGGCGTCGGCCGGCGCGTCGAGCAGCCGCTTGACCGCGGTGCTCGACGCGTTGAGCACGAGCACGCCCCGCGAGTCGGGCTCGCCTGCCGGCCACCACAGCACGGGCCGGTCCGTGGGCTCGAAGCTCGCCACCCGCACGGCGATGCCCTCGTCGTGCAGTGCCTGGCCGGCCTTCGCGACGAGCGCCGCCGCCCGGTGGTCCGCCAGCGGAACGGGATCGGCGAGCGCGATCACGTCGTGCGCGGTGACCTCGCGGAAGTGCGCGTCGTCGCCGTTGTCGACGAGGTGGAGCAGGTCGGCCTCGTGCAGGCCGCTCGCGTTCACCAGCAGCACTCCAGCATGGGCCGCGACGTCGGACAGCGCCAGATAGGTGTCGGAGTCCCGCACGTAGGGGACGGGGCCGGGGCTCTCGACGAGCTGCTGGATGGTGCGCCGGCCGGTCGTGGTGCCGTACGGGAGCGTGGACCGCAGGAGATCGCGGACGTCGGACTCGTGGACGGCCAGCGCCTTCAGCCCTTCGGCATGCAGGGCGATGATGTCCTGGTAGATGTCGGGGTACATCCCGTGCACCAGGATCAACTCGCTGAGCAGCCGGAACCCGATCCGCTTGCGCGCGAACTCCAGCGCGCGCGACTCCTGCAGGCCTTCCCGCGCCGCCGTCAACGGGAGGGCGCCGGAGTCGATCACGGCGCGGCAGAAGAACGCCCAGCGGGGCACGATCAGGTCGTTGGTGTCGGCGACGAGCATGCCCTTGGAGTAGATGCGGTCACCGGTGCGGTAGCCGGGGCGCGAGGTGTAGGGCAGGACGAAGGCGAGGCCCGTCACGTCCGTCGACGACGACTCCAGCGGGATGATGCCCAGCGCCTCGAACCCGAATCGCTCGCGGCACCAGTCGAGCTGCTCGTCCGTCGTGAGCTTCCACGGCGGCGTCCGCTGCGACACGACCGTGTCGCCGACGCGGACCGCCACGTCCAGCAGCTCCGCGAAATCGCTCGCGAACTCGAGGACCGCATCGCTCTCGCACCACCGGTAGGCGCGGTAGCGCGGGTGCAGCCGCACCTCGGTGCCCGGCTCGGGAAGCGCCCGGGCGGACTCGTGGATCGTGAAGGTCCCGTCGCTCGAACCCACCCAGCGGAGCGTGGGCGCATCCGGGGCGTGTGCCGACCTCGACACCACCTCGATGGAGTCGGCGACGAGGAATCCGGAGAGCAGGCCGATGCCGAACTGCCCCAGGAAGTCACGCCGGGCCATCGCGAAGTCGTCGCGTTTCGAGGTGCTGCCGATCATCGACAGCAGCTTGCGCATGTCGTCGGCGGTGAGCCCGATGCCGTTGTCCCGGACGATCAACGGGTCCGTTCCCCACGCCGGCTCGATCTCGATGAGGCCGGCGACGTCGTGGCCGAGCTCCGCCCGGGCGGTGATGGCGTCGCGGGCGTTCTGCACGAGCTCGCGCAGGTAGATCCGCTCGCTGCTGTAAAGGTGATGGCTCAGGACGTCGACGAGGCCTCGAAGGTCGACCCGGAACTGCTCGCGCATTGTCGTCCTCGCCTTCCCGCTGCTTCGACGGTCTCGCTGCGCGTCGTCGTGCACTACTCGCAAGCAGCCCCGTGGGCGCGACGCATCCCAGCCGCGTTGCCACGGGGCACTCGCTCGTCGTACCGTGGAGATCGAGTCAGATCTTGAGGTCCTTCTCGATGCTCGCGAGGCGGAAACGCGCCATGGCGAGATTCGCCCGGGCCCGGTCCAGCACCAGGTAGAGGAAGAATCCCTCCTGCCGGGCCAGCGGCCGGATGATGTGGTACTGCTTGTCGAGCGTGATCAGAATGTCTTCGATCGACTGCTGCAGACCGAGGTCGGCCATCGTGCGCATCTTGGCCTGCACCACGTTGCTGTTTCCGGCGGCCGCGACTTCGAGGTCGAGGTCCATCGGGCTGCCCGCGGTGCCGAGCGCCATTCCGCTGCCGCTGTCGACGAGGGCGACGCCGAGCGCACCCTCGATCTCCATGGCGCCCTTGAGGGCGGTCTGATGAGTAGCCATGACTTTTCCTTCGGGGGGTCGGGAGCGGCTCGGGGGGCCGCCCTCGGTCGGGGAATTCTGCGAAGCCGGTGTCGGGGGACGCCTTCTCGAACTCACGACGTCGTCGGACGACGGGAACCCGATCGAGGGGTCCGCACCGCCTGCCGCGGTCATCGGGGAACGCGGTGACGCCGAATGCGGAGCGTGACGGCCGTTGATCGCATCGTGCTCTTCGCCGTCCCCCGTTTCCGGGGGTAGAGGCTCGCTCGACCGCCGCCACCACGCCACGCTTGCGGAGGGTAGCAGTAAGCGTAGTGCAATCGGGTGATTACTCACTCTGCGTAAGAGTGAGGCGATCACCACGGAAAGTGATGATCGTCAGCGTATCGGCCGAACCGTCCTTAAGTGACAGAGTGATCTCGCGTGACGTGGGCAACCGGATCATCGCTCAGGACGTGACGGGCACACTCGAGATCGTGTAGGGCGGCGGGTCGTTCCAGCCGGCGTTGACCACCAGATACCGGTCGCCGACTCGCACCACACCCGTGGCGTCGTGGAACGACGGGTCGCGCAACCGGGTGACGACGGTGCCGTGGGTCGCGTCGGCGTCGAGCTCGATCACCGACAGGCCGTCCTCGTCCGGGACTACCAGCCGGTTGCCGTCGAGGATCATCTTGCTGCCCAGCCGTGCGGTGGCGTCGGCGATCAGGGTGATGGTGCGGCCCCGCGGCGCCTGCGGGTCGAGGTCGATCCGGTAGAGCGTACCGTCGAAGTACTTCACGACCACGAGCCGCGTGTCGCTCAGCGCGACGACGCCCTCGAGGTTGTCCGGCCCGTTGACGTACGGGATCTCGGGGCTCAGCGAGATGGACGTCGGCGTGCCCGTACCGGCCGCCACCTGGTCGGGGGTCAGGTGCCAGAGCACCGGGCGCACGGCGTCGGTCACCCACACGTCCCCCGCGTCGGTGACGTGCAGGCCGTGGAGCATCCCGTTCGGTCCCGTGCTGAACTCCCCGACCCGCTGCTTGGTCTGCAGGTCGTAGGCGCGGATGTCGCCATACAGCCCACCTGCGACGAGCAGGCGCTCGCCGGAGATGCCGATGCCGGTCGCGTTCTGGCCGGGTTGCCCCTCGAGGAACACGCGCACCGTCGGGTCGTCGGGGCTGCCGCGGTAGATGCTGCCGTCATACCAGGTGCCGACGAAGAAGGTGCCGCTCTCGGCGTGCCAGGCGATCGGCGCCGGGACGCGGTGCTCGGGCTTCTCGAGGGTGTAGACCGCGACCGGTCCGGTCGCCGGGGCGGCGGACGGCTGCGCGGCGGACGGCGCGGACGGCGGGGAGGTCGACGGGGCGCTGCAGGCCGTGAGGCTGGTCAGTGCGGCCGCCGCGGCGACGAGGGCGGGCTGCATTCTCACGACGGCCTCCTTACGAGGACGCGGGCAGGATGGCAGCAGCGCGGTTGATGCGGTATCGGCCAGACAGTCGCAAAGGGGCGAAGGCGCCGGTTTCCGGACGCTCAATCGTTCGATGGGCGTGATTTCTGTCGTCGGAGGTCTGTGAAACGGCGAACCGCCGCGACGGATGATCGTCCGTCGCGGCGGTTCGGCGGTGTGATCCTTACTTGGGCGCCCAGAACACGTAGTTCGCGGTGTAGTCCACGGCGACCGTGGATGCGCCGGGCACGACGCCGGTGGCTGGCCACCCCTGGTGTCGATCCGCTGGATGAATTTCAAGTTGCCGAACGTGCCCGTACCGGTGCTCGTGGCGTTCAGCTTCAGCCAGTCGACGTTGGACGGGCCGGCGGGCGAGGGTGACTTCACCGCACCGGAGCCGTCGACCCGGGAGCCGTCGAAGTTCGTCCAGAACGGGCCCTTACCGTGAATGCCGGCGGGTATGCCGCGCAGGGTGAACAGTCCAGCCGCCGGTTCACGGAAGGTGTAGGTCGTCGCGCCGGTAGGGCAGTCGTAGATCTGCTTGCCGACCCCGCGGAGGGTCGCGACGATCTTGTATTGCGTCTCGTCGACCCGGAGGTTGACGTCCGGGATCTTCGAATTGGGGGTGACGCCGCCTGCGCTCTGCGCATTCGCCACCGACGCCTCCGGGGCGCCTGCAGCGGAATCGGCCGCTATGGCCGGACCCGCCGAACTGATCAACAATGACGTAGCCAGAGCGGCGGTCGCGGCCAGGCTTGCCAGAAGTCGTCGTCGCATGACTTCTCCAATTTTCTCGGGTGCTGGGGAGCGCGGAGAGAAGTTACTGGAGTGCAAAGGCGCGGAAAATTGCACCCTTCAGGACCAGTGCGATTGCACCTGGTGGCCGATTGTATTTGACTCCAGTTCGGCCGTATTTGTCCGATTTCGCAGAGTGAACGGGGGAATGTGGCCCGGCGTGCTCCCGCCCCTGCATCACCCGGTCGTGGGGTTGAGTTCCGACTACGTTGCTCCCATGACGACCCCTGTCGACGACATCATGTCCCGCATCCCGCTGGCCGACCTCGCTTCCCGCCTCGGCGTGGACGAGGGCACCGCGGAGGAGGCGACCCGGCAGGCGCTGCCCGCGCTGCTCGGGGGGATCCAGGCCAACACGGCCGATCCCGGCGGCGCGGCCTCCTTCGCCTCCGCCGTCCGCCAGCACGACGACGACCTGGTCGAGGGTGGGGTGAACCTCGACGACGTCGACGAGAGCGACGGCAGCCAGATCGTCGGTCACGTGTTCGGCGACCAGCGCGGCCGGGTCGTCCAACAACTGGGCACCACCGGCGGCAGCTCGACGACCTCCGACCTGATGGGCAAGCTCCTGCCGATCCTCGCGCCGATCGTCATGGCGTACCTGGCCAAACGGCTGAGCGGCGGGTCGGCCGCGGGCGGGCAGTCGGGCGGTGGGCTCGGCGACCTGCTCGGCAGCGTCCTCGGCGGGATGTCCGGCCAGCAGGGCGGCCAGCAGCAGGGCGGCCGGCAGCAGGGTGGGCTGGCCGACGTGCTCGGTGGCCCCCTCGGTGACCTGCTGGGGGGCCTGCTGGGTGGCGGCCGCCGCGCTTGATCAACCGGCCAGCAGCCACTCCTGCCACACCGGTTCCACGAGGTCTGTGAGCAGGCCGTACCCCGCCGCGGCGGGGTGCGAGCCGTCGCCTTCCGACACCTCGTCCATCCAACGGGGCTCGCCCCGCAGCGCCGCGAACACCGCCACGTAGGGCACGCCGGCCTCGGCGCAGGTGCGGCGGAAGAGCTCGTCGAGCGCCGCGATCTTCCGGTTCTGGGCGCGGTCCGCCACCGGCGGCGGTCCGACCACCAGTACCGGCAGGCGGGCCGCCGCGGCCCCGGCCAGGAGCGCGCGCAGGTTCGCGGCACTCTGCTCGGCGGCGACCCGGGTGCCGCAGCCGTACGGGCTCGTGTCGTTCACCCCGAACGAGGCGACCAACCGCTCCTGCGCGCCCGCCCCCCGCCGCACCGCCACCTCGTCCGCCCACCGGCGGCAGATGTCGTCGCTGGTGTCGCGACGGACACCCAGGTTGTAGGCCGTGATCGGTGCGCCGGCGCGGTGCGCGCGCTCCGCCAGGCGGCCGACCCACCCGCGGTGTTCGGGGTCGCCGACGCCCGCGATGAAGGAGTCGCCGACGAAGAAGACCCGCCGGTCCGCGTTCGGGGCCACGGCGGGCATTGTGACAAGCAGGTCATAGATTCGTCATTCGGAGAAGCTCGGCAGTCCGAGCGAACCGGTCGTGCCACCACCGCTCGCGCTCGGGATCGATCGGCGCGTAGGCGTCGAGGAGGGCCGCGTCCGGGACCGGGGGAGTCCGCGGGACCGGGAGCCGGCCGTCGACCGGCCGCAGCCCCGCCGCGTCGGGTACGAGATCACCGTCGAGCAGCGCCAGCGTGCCCAGCCCGCACGCGAAGTGCAGCTCCGGCAGCGCGCCGGCCAGCGCGAGCTCGGCCGCAAGCCCGACGCTGGTCTCCAGCGCGGACGACACGACGCACGGCAGTCCCGCAGCCTCGGCTACCCGCAGCGCCCGTGCCACCCCGCCCAGCGGCGTGCACTTGAGCACCGCGACGTCCGCGGCGCCGGCGACGGCGACTCGCAGCGGGTCGTCGGCGCGGCGGATCGACTCGTCCGCCGCGATCCGCACGTCCACCCGCCGCCGGACGGCCGCCAGCTCCTCGATCGTGCGGCAGGGCTGCTCGACGTACTCCAGCCCGCCCGCGGCCCGCTCGAGCGCGCGGACGGCCGCGACGGCCGTCTCGACGTCCCAGGCCCCGTTCGCGTCGACCCGCACCGCGCCGTCGGGGCCGAGCGCGTCGCGGACGGCCTCCACCCGGGCGACGTCGTCGGCCAGCGACCCCGGGTGGTCGGCGACCTTGACCTTGGCGGTGCGGCAGCCGGACCGGACGACGGCGGCATGGGCGTCCTCCGGGCCCACCGCCGCCACGATCGCATTCACGGGCACGGAGGCGCGCACGGGCGCGGGCCGGCTCACCGTCGCCTGCTCGACGGCCGCAGCGAGCCAGGCCGCCGCCTCCGCGTCGCCGTACTCGGGGAACGGGCAGAACTCGCCCCACCCGGCCGGGCCCTCGATCACCATCCCCTCGCGGACGGTGATGCCGCGGAACCGGGTGCGCAGAGGGATGGCGTAGCACCGCGCGGAGACCAGGCCGAACGCGCCGTTCTCCCCCATCGGAAGGTCGATGTCGCCGAGCGTACCGATCGGCGCTGCCAACGGGCGTCTCGCTCGTTGGACGTGTATGTCGGGGTCGCAGCGGATGGGGGAGCGTGACATGAGTGTCGCAACGGTCCAGGTGCCCGAGGTCGGGAACCCGGTGGAGGCAGCGATCTGGTTCGTCGCCGGCCAGCCCGGGGGGGCCCGCCGGATCCTGCTGCAGCACCACCGCCGCGACGACGGGATGTGCGCGGGCTGCCTGACGGTGCCGGTGTCGTGGCCGTGCGTCGTCGGAGTGATCGCGACGAGGGCGCTGTCGCTCGAGTCGGGCCGTTAGTCACTCGACACCGAGGCGCGTGCCGCGACAACCCGCGCGGCCAGCGCGGCGATGTCCACCTCGCCTGCGGTGTCGACCTCCAGCACCGGCCAGCCGCCGGCGACCGGTGTGCCGACCTCGGTGTTCCACAGCTCGGCGGGGTCGCGGTCGTCGTCGAAGTAGCCGGCTCCGCGGCCGGCGCTGCGCGCGGCGTAGCGCTGCCTCAGCACGTCCGCGGGGCACCGGCAGAACACCTCGACGACGGGGCCGGGCAGGGCCGCGAGCGAGGTGTGGGTGCGGGCGTACCAGACGCCCTCCAGCACGCCGCGCCCCGCGGTGCGGGCGACCGTGAGCAGCACGTGGACCGCAGCCCGGCCCAGCTCGCGGGACCGCGGCAGGTCGGGGGCGTCGAGCACCTCGACCAGCGCGTCCTTGATCACGTCCTTGGCCAGCAGCGGCAGGTCCAGCTCCGCGGCCAGCGCCGGGGCGAGGGAGGACTTCCCGCTGGCGGGTGGCCCGGAGACCACCACGAACCCGCGGAACGCCGGCACCTGATGCCCGCTCAGGCGCCCAACGCGGTGGGCAGGTCGGGGTAGAGGCGGAGCAGGTCGCCCAGGTGCATCGCCGTCCAGGGGCGCGTGACGGCCTTGTTCTCGCCGGCGACGAGCCGTAGCGCGATCCCGTCGTCGCCCAGCCGCGTGGCCAGCGCCACGAGCGTGCCCAGCCCGGCCGAGCTGAGGAACGCGACCTCCGTGAGGTCCGCGACGACGGACTCGACGGGTGTGCCGGTCGGCGTGCCGCCGCCCGGCGGGTGCAGGGCGGCCACCACGGTGTCGACGAGCTGCGGTGCGGTGTACAGATCGACCTCGCCGCCGACGGTCAGCACGACCGCCGACCCGACACGCGCGGCGGCAGCCGACATCAGGGGTCCGTCGGTCATGGGCGCCACCCTAACCGGCCGGTACCCCGGTGCCCGATCTGGTCAGCCCTGGCCGTCCTCCGCGGGAAACACCTCGTCCAGGGCGGCCTCATCAGCATCCGACCGGCTGCCCGCCGTGGCCGCGGCGGTCCGCACGTCATCACCCGCATGGGGCAGCCCGACATCGGAGATCTCGCGGTCTTCGTCCGTCCGGCCGTCGTCCATCGGGTCGCTCATGCCTCCGTCTACCCCGGCGGACGCCGGGTAACCCCTGCGACTCAGCACCCTCCTTCGGCGAACGACTGCACCCACCGCTCCACGATGCCGCGGACCGCGACCGTGCAGTCGAGCTGGGCCAGCACGTTCATCCAGCCAGTCAGGACGCGCAGGAACACGAGGTGGTCCGCGGGCAGGGTCAACGCGCGACCGGTCTCCCGGTAGGCCGCCCCGCGCAGGTCCGCGACGCGTGCGCCCTGCGCGGCCATCCACGCCCGGTCGAACCGGAACCGCGGCACCCGCAGCGGGTCGGCCAGCGCCCCGATGTAGGCGAGCACGTCGTCCGGCCCGATGTCGCCGTGGATGAAGCCCTGGGCGCGCAGCAGGGCCATCATCTTCTCCGGCTCGCCGTCGGCGATGTGGCGCAGCGTCCGGGCGAGCACCGGGGGGATCCCGCCGGGCATCGCCGAGGCCGCGCCGAAGTCGACCATCCCCAGCCGGCCGTCGTGCAGCACGAGGAAGTTGCCCGGGTGCGGGTCGGCATGGATCATCCCGACCCGCACGGGGGAGGAGAACATGGTCTCGACGATCGTGTGCGCGTGCTGGTCCCGGTCCGTCGTACCGTCGGCGGGGAGGCCGACGAGCGCGGCCAGGGGCGTGCCGTCCAGCCACTCCGACACCAGCACCTTCGGCGACGAGGCGATCACGGCCGGCACGTGCAGGTGCTCCCCCCCGCCGTACTCGGCGTGGAAGGCGCGTTGCCGGTCGGCCTCGGCGCGGTAGTCGAGCTCCTCCAGCGCGCGTGCCCGCAGCTCCCGCATCACCGCCCGCGCGTCGAGCCCCGGCACGATCAGCGTGAACAGCCGGGCGAATCGCTCGAGAACGCGCAGGTCCGTCTCCAGGGCCTGGTCCGCGCCGGGGTACTGGACCTTGACGGCGACCTCCCGCCCGTGCGCCGTGCGCGCCCGGTGCACCTGACCGATGCTCGCGGCCGCGGCGGGCAGGTCGTCGAACTCGGGCAGCCGGGTACGCCACTGCCTGCCGAGCTGCTCGTCGAGCACCCGGTGCACGTCACGCGCGGGCAGCGCCGGGCCCTGGGCCTGCAGGCGGACCAGCGCACGCCGGTACGGCTCGGCCAGCTCGGCGGGCATCATCGACTCGTAGACGGCCAGCGCCTGGCCGACCTTCATCGCGCCGCCGCGCAGCTGGCCGAGCACGGCGAACAGCTGCTCCGCGTTGCGCTCCATCGCGGCTGCGGACACGGCCTCGGGGTCCGCTCCGGCGAGCCTGCGGCCCCATCCGGCGACCGCACGGCCGGTGAACGCGAGAGGCAGGGCGGCGATCCGGGCCGTGCGCGCGGTGGTGCCGCGAGGAAGTCCCTCGCGGCCATCGTCACCGGGCCTGTCGTCACGACGTGCGTCCACGTACGCGCCCACCATCGTCTCCGCCCTCTCCCGAAAAGTACCCGGCCGATCCCGCTCCCAAGCACATGCTCGCGGTTCATCGGGCCGGCCCGGGCCCCCTCCCGCGGCGCGTCCGGGTGCTCCGTTCGGCGACACGCCACCGTGCGGGTCGGTGCGCGAGGTGCTCGGCACGGGCACCCCCGCGATCCGACGGCAGATCCGTGACGCGCAGTCGGCCGACGGCCTGCGGTTCGTGGCGCTTTAGGCGGCGGCCGGGGCGTTCGTGCGGTGCCGGCGCCTGCGGGCCGCCACGAGCAGCCCGACGTCGACGACGGCAAGACCGACCACGGCGGGAACGACGACACGGGACCAGCCCGGCATTGGCTCAGGGACAACCCTTGCCGGCCGGTCAGCTCCGCAGGAAGGCGAGCACGGCCAGCACCCGCCGGTTGTCGTCGGGGCCTGCGGTGAGCCCGAGCTTGGTGAACGCGGACCGCACGTAGGCCTCCACCGTCTTCGGGCTCAGGTACAGCCGTCGGCAGATGGCCTGGTTGGAGCGGCCCTCGGCCATCACCGCGAGCACGTCGCGCTCGCGTTCGGTCAGGTCGTCGAGCGGGTTGCGGGGGCGGCGGCGGCGGCTCACGAGCGCGGCGACCACGGACGGGTCGACGACCAGGCCACCGGCGGCGACCCGGCGGACGGCGTCGCCCAACTCGTCGATGTCGGCCACCCGCTCCTTGAGCAGGTAACCGGCCCCGCGCGCGCCGGACTCGAGCAGTTCGAGGGCGTATCCCGGCTCGACGTGCGCGGAGAGCACGAGGACCCCGATCTCGGGGTGGGTCTCGGCCAGGGCGCGGGCGGCATCGAGGCCCTCGGTGGTGTGGGTCGGCGGCATGCGGATGTCGACCACCACGACGTCCGGCGGATCGGTGTGCACCGCGGCCAGGAGCGCCTGCGCGTCGCCGGCCCGAGCTGTGACCGTGAAGCCGGCCTCGGCGAGCAGCAGGGCGAGGCCCTGCCGGAACAGGGCGGCGTCGTCGGCGAGCGCTACCCGTAGCGTGGGGCGGGCGGCGGTCGTCTGCGACATGGCGACAAGGTCGGCGAGGTGATCCTGCCTGTCAAGCACGGGGCCCGGAACCCGGTCGCTCCTCCCCGAGCACCAGACGCAGCGCTGCGCCGCTCAGCTCCGCCTTGGCGATGAACCCGCGCGCGACGTCCCCGGCGACGAGAAGCCCATAGTCGCTGCGCGATCGGCTCGACACCAGCACCACGGTGGGGGCGGCCGGATCCGCTGCGAGGGTCTCGGCGACGGCGAACCCGTCCTTGCCGGGTAGTTGCACGTCGAGCAGTACGACGTCCGGGTTCAGGGCGCGGGCCGCGACGAGGGCCGCCGCGCCGTCGCCTGCCTCGCCCACGACGTCGAACCCGTCGAGGACCAGGAGCGTGCGGGCCAGCGCCCGGAACGGCGCGTGGTCGTCGACGATGAGCACCCGCACTGGCATGCGTCGATGCTCGGCGCGGCGCGGCGGACGCACCACAGGGTCAACCCTGCCGGGCACCCCGGGGCCGCCCGCTACTGCCGCGCGACGTGCCGCTGGACAGTTCCCTGCGACCGTCCCGCGATCGAGGAGCCCGGCATGTCAGCGATCGTCACCTGGACCCGGCAGCACCGCCTCGTCGCGTTCTTCGGCCTCACCCTTCTCCTGTCCTGGTGGTCGTGGCCGTTCTACGCGCTCGGCCTGGCGCCCGCCGCGTTCTTCCCGTGCGGTCCGCTGGTCGCGGCGCTCATCGTCATCGGTATCGCGGAGGGCAGGGCTGGCTACCGGGATCTGGGCGCCCGGATGATCCGCTGGCGGGTCGGCTGGACGTGGTGGGTGGTCGCGGCGGCCACCCCGCTCGCGGTCCTGGCTGTCGCCGCCGTCGCGAACGTGGCGATCTGGGGCGCACCGGCACCGGGGCCGGCGGCGATCGCGTGGTCGCAGATCGCGCTGGCGGCGGCGATCCGGTTCGTCAACCCGCTCGACGGGCCGCTGGGTGAGGAGCCCGGCTGGCGCGGCTACGCGCTGCCGCGGATGCAGGCGCAGCGCTCGCCGCTCGGGTCCGGTGTGGTCCTCGGGGTGATCGTCGCACTCTGGCACCTGCCACTGGTGGCGACCGGCATGCTCGCGCCGGTCGGCCTGCCGATCACGTTCGCGATCACCCTGGTCTACGTGTGGCTGTTCAACCGCACCGCTGGCAGCGTCCTGGTGACGATGGTGTTCCACGTGAATCAGGGCATCGTCAGCTACGGCGCGCTCGGCTTCGCCGGGGGCGACGCGGCGCGCATGGACTGGCTCGTCGGCGTGCTCTGGTTGGCCTTTGCACTCGGCGTGGTCGTGCTCGACCGCCCGGCGTGGCGGGTCGCTCCTGCGGCCTCGGTCGCCGAGCGGGAGGGGGAACAGGCCGCTCGCTGAGCACCGAACGGCTCGCGCCGGGTCGGATCCTGCGGGACTCCGACCCGGCCTTCCCCGGTCCAGTGCCCCGTCCAGCAACGTCCACCCGGGTTCTCCGCGGCCCAGCCGCCCGCCGGCTGCGTTGTCGGAAGGCCCGAGTACGCCCGGTACGAGGGCCCTTCCTCCGCCTTGCCGGACGAACGCCTGGATCCGCCGACAACCCGACCGACGTCACTGGACGAGGCACTAGAGTCGGCTGGCAGCCGGACCGACCGCGGGCCGGCGGGCCCTCGCGACGGACGGGGAAGGCGATGGCGGGCGACACGGTCGCGCGGCCGCGCGATGGGGTCGGCTCCGACCTGATCGACCGCCTCGCGGCGATGATCCGCCGGCGCGGCGTCCGGCTCGCGCTGTGGGCGGCCGCCGTGGTCGCGGAGGTCGCCGTGCTCGCGCCGGTCGTGCTCCGCGGCGCACCGGTGGACCCGGTCGACGTGATCCTGCGCCTGATCGGGGGCTCCTTCGCGGCCTGCGGACTGATCGCCTGGCGGCGCCGCCCCGACAGCCGCAGCGGCCTCCTGATGACGGCCACCGGCTTCGCGTTCCTCCTGCCTGCGCTGCTCCGCGACCGCGACTCGCTGGTCGCGGCGACGGTCGCGAGCTGGCTGTCGGACCTGTGGACGCTGTTCTTCATCCCGCTGGTGCTCACCTACCGCACGGGGGGCCGGCTCCGCACCACGGCGGACCGGGTGCTGCTCGGCGCCGTGCTCGTCGAGATCGTGGTACTCGCCCCGCTCTGGCTGGTCTTCGCCGACGACCCGGCCACCCTCCTGCTCGCGGTCCCCGACGCGCAGGTCGCCAAGGTGATCGACAGCGTGCAACGGGGGCTCTATCTCGCACTCTCGGTGGGCACGGCGGGCGTCGTCGCCGTGCGCTGGCGCGCCGCATCGGCGCCCGGGCGGCGCGCGATGCTGCCGAGCATCGCCGGGGCGGTGTGCCTGCTGCTGTGGGCGGCGCTGCTCGCCGTCGACCTGGTGGTGGGCGGCGAGCGCCACCCGATACTGCTGTGGAGCGCGGCCTGCTCGATCGCGCTCGTGCCGGTCGCGTTCCTCGCGGGCCTGCTGCGGTCGCGGCTCGCGCGGGGCGGCCTGGCGGACCTGTTCGGCCAGCTTGTGACGATGCAGCCCGCCGAGCTGCAGGCGGCGCTCGCGCGGGTGCTGCACGACCCGCGGTTCACGATCGCCTACGCGGGACTGGACAGCGGCTTCGTCGACGTCCACGGCGCGCCGATCGAGCTTCCCGGACCGGCATCCGGCCGGTCGACGGCGCGGGTGCCGCGCGACGGGACCGCGGTCGCCGCGCTCGTGTACGACCGTTCGCTCGACGACGACCCCGAGCTCGTCGAAGCCGTCGGCGGCGCGGCGACGATCGCGCTGGAGAACCGGCTCCTGCAGGCGCAGTCCGACGCGCGGCTCGCCGAGTTGCAGGCGTCACGGCAGCGGCTGGTCACCGCGGCGGACGCCGAGCGGCGCCGGATCGAGCGCAACCTGCACGACGGCGCCCAGCAACGCCTCGTCACGCTGGCGCTGCAACTCTCGCTGATCCAGCGCCGCATCCGCGACGACCCGGGCTACGCCGAACAGCTCGTGGCCAGCGCCAGCGACGAGCTCGCGCAGTCGCTGGCCGAGCTGCGCGAGCTCGCGCGTGGAATCCATCCGGCGGCGCTGGAACAAGGGCTGGAGCCCGCGCTGGAGGCGCTGGTCCTGCGTTCGTCGGTGCCGGCTGAGCTGATCGTCCAACCCGGGCCGCGGCCGTCCCGGCCGGTCGAGTTCGCCGCGTACTTCGTGGCGTCGGAGGCCCTGGCGAACGTCGCGAAGTACGCGCACGCGTCGGCGGTCGTCGTGCGACTCAGCCGAACCGTGACAGCCGCGATCGTCGAGATCGCCGACGACGGCGTCGGCGGGGCCGATCCCGCGAAGGGCTCGGGCCTGCGCGGCCTCACGGACCGGGTGGAGGCCCTCGGCGGCCGGCTCGCGGTGTCGAGCCCGCCCGGCGGAGGCACGGTCGTGAGCGCGGAGCTGCCCGACCCCTGACCGCGAGTCCGCGTACCCGGACGCGCAACTCGGCGTACCGAATCGCGCAACTCGCGCCCGCTCCACGGCGGTTGTCGCAGCCTCACCCGACACCGGAACGCAGGCGGTGCAGGCGCAGGGCGAGCTGGATCTCCAGCGCACGCTCGGGGGTCTGCCAGTCGTCGCCCAGCAGTGAGGTGACGCGGTCCAGGCGCTGGCCGACGGTGTTGACGTGCACGTGCAGCGCGGTGGCCGTCCGCCGGGGGCTCGCACCCGCCGAGAAGTACGCCGCCAGCGTGCCGACGAGGTCGCTGCCCCGACGGGAGTCGTAGTCGAGCAGGGGGCCGAGGACCCGGCTCAGGTAGCCCTCGACGTCCGCGCCGTCGCCGAGCACCAGCCCGACGAACCCGAGGTCGCGGGCCGAGGCGCCGTGTCCCGCCAGCCCCAGCGCGACGAGCGCGTCCGCCGTCCGGCATGCCTCGGCGTAGGCGGTGGCCAGGCCGCGCGCGGGAGCCAGCGGGCCGCTCGCCCCCACGGTGACCGTCCCGCCGGCCGCCGGGCCGCCGACCCGCCGGACGAGGTCGGTCGCGACGGACGTGGCGTCGCGGCCGGGGAGCAGCACGGCGATCCCGTCGCCATGCTCGGCGACGAGCGCGTGCCCGTCGCCGATGGCCCCTGCCGCGAGCGCGACACCGCGCCTGCGCGGCTCATCGCACCGGCACACCGCCAGTACGTGTGGGGCGTGCAACCGCAGGCCCAGCACGCGGCCGCGCTCGACGAGGCCGCGGTCCACCGTGGTCTGATCCGGGCCGGGGGTGCGGCCGAGGAGCTCGATGAGCAGGTCCGTGCGGACCCGCTGGTCCGTCTCGGCCGCTCGCAGCCGGAACGCCAGCACCAGCGCGGTCACCATCGCGGCCCGCTCGACGGTTCGTCCCTGCCCGGCATCGAGATCCCCGCAGCCGCCGAGGACGAGCGTGCCCAACCGCTGGCCCGCCGCGGTCACGGCGACCGCCCACATGCCGTCCGCCTCGGCGAGCCGGCCCGTCCCCGCGGAGCGCCGCACGGCGGGTGCGTCGGCGAGCGGATCGGCCGGCCCGTCCGAGCTGCCGTTCAGACCGGCGTCCGCACCGTGCGGGTCGCCGTCCGCGGGCCGGCGCCCGGGCCCGCCCGGGACCTGCCCGTGCGCCGCGAGCCGGCTCCCGTCGACGTCGAGCACCACCACCCAGCACGCCAGTACCTCGCCCAGCACCGCGGTGATGTCGTCGACCCCGCCACCCGCGAGGACCACCCCGACGAACCGGTCGTGCGCCGCGGCGGCCTGCGCGATGCCATCGTGCGCCGCGGACAGGGCGGCGAGCGTGGCGGCCGTCGCGGCGGCCCGCCGCGACTGGACCAGCGAGACCGCGGCGAGCGCGGCCAGCGAGCCGAGCAGCGCCACCTCGTCGTGGTGGAACTCCCGCCGGGTCCGGTTCGAGGCGAACAGCACCCCGACGAACTCGTCGCCGACGAGCAGCGGGGTGCCGCAGATCCCGATGAGCCCCTCGTCACTGACCGCCGCGTCGATCTCGCTCGTGTGCCGGAACTGCTCGTCCGCCGGGTAGTCGGCGCTCCAGTAGGGGCGGCGGGTCTGGGCGACGAGGCCGCCCAGACCGGCCCCGACCGGCAGCCGCAGGGCCTGGAACCGCGCCGACACCGAACCGGCCGTCGCCCGCATGTAGGTGTCGCCGCGGTCCGGATCGAACAGGGTCAGATAGGCGACGTCCGCACGCAACAACGTCCGGGCCCGACGCACGATCGCGTCGAGGACGTCGCCGGGGTCGGGCAGCGAGGCGAGGTCGCGCGCGGTGTCGACGAGGGCGGACAGCTCGGCCTCCCGCCGCCGGTGTGCGTCGAGGCCGGCCCGGACACGCAGCGCGAGCCCGCGGGCCGCCTCACCGCCGTCCGGGTCTGCCGCCGCGAGCGCCCGGGCCTTCTCCTCGATCTGCTCGGCCGGCGCGTCGGCGGCGAGGAGCCGGAGCAGCTCGAGCGCGGTGCGGGGCACGGCCGCGATCCTGCCATCGCGCCGTGCCGATGGAGCGAACGCGGCGTTCGGTGCATTCGGAGCCGCGTTCGATCCATTCATCCGGGGATCAGCGGGCCGCCGAGTTGACGCCGGGATCCGCGGCGAGGTCGCGGTGCCGGGTCTCGTGGTACGTGCCGACCGCCAGGATCGTCACCACCGCGCATGCGGCGATGTACCAGCTCACCGCGTAGCCCGAGTCGAACGTCGTGTAGAGCCACACGGCGACCAGCGGCGCGAGGCCCCCGGCGAGGACCGACGCGAGCTGGTAGCCGATCGACACCCCGGAGTAGCGGACCTTGGTGCCGAACAGCTCGGACAGGAACGCCGCCTGCGGCCCGTACATCGCACCGTGGAACAGCAGGCCGCCGACGACCGCGAGGACCAACATCGGGAAGCTGCGGGTGTTCACCAGCGCGACGAACGCGAAGGCCCAGATCCCGACGCCCGCCGCGCCCAGCAGGTAGTCCGGGCGCCGCCCGAACCGGTCGGACAGCGCGCCCCACACCGGGATCGTCGTACGACGGGTACTTCTAGTGCGCCGTCCAGCCGCCGTCGAGCGCCAGCGACGTGCCCGTGAGCGACGCCGACGCCGGCCCGTAGAGCACGGCCGCCAGCTCAGCCACCTCGTCCGGCTCGACCAGTCGCTTCACCGCCACCGGGGTCAGCATGATCTTCTCGACGACCTCGTCCTCGCCGATCCCGTGCTGGCGCGCCTGGTCGCCGATCTGCTTCTCCACGAGCGGGGTCCGCACGTAGGCCGGATTGATGCAGTTGCTGGTGACGCCGTGCGGCGCGCCCTCCAGCGCGATCACCTTGGACAGCCCCTCCAGGCCGTGCTTCGCCGTGACGTAGGCCGACTTGAACGGGCTCGCCCGCAGGCCGTGGACGCTGGAGATGTTGATGACGCGCCCCCACCCGCGGTCGTACATGTACGGAAGGGTTCGCCGGGCCAGCCGGAACGGCGCCTCCAACATGATCGTGAGGATCTGCGAGAACCGTGCGGGATCGAACTCGTGCACGGGCGCGACGTGCTGCAGCCCGGCGTTGTTGACCAGGACGTCCACCTCCGCGGGCAGAGCGTCCACCGCCTCGAGGTCCGACAGGTCACAGAGGACGGGCTCGATGCCGGGGACGTCGCGAGCCAGCGCCTTCACCCCGGCGCCGTTCAGGTCGACGGCCAGCACGGTCGCCCCGTCGGCGGCCATGCGGCGGGCAACAGCGGCGCCGATCCCGCTGGCCGCACCGGTGACGAGGGCGGTGTGGCCGGTGAGCGGGCCGTGGGACGGGTCGTGTGCCATGGTGCGAGACCGTAAGCTGCATCACACCGCCCCGTCTGTGGTGTCGGAAACCATACTTTCCTGCGGAAACATGTAGCTCCCGGCCACCACTGTATGCGTTCTGTCGCCTGCTCGGACAGTCTCTTTTCGCTGATCAGGACGGGTTCGGAGGCGGATCCCGGGACAGTGGGCGTCGGAGCTCGGACACTATGCGGTCCCGGCCGGAACGAGGCCGGTAAGAAATAACGCTACGGTAACGCTGCGCTCCTCGCGGGCGAGATTCCCCCCGCAGGGGTGCGGTCTGCCTCAGGGTGGAG
The DNA here is from genome assembly GCA_963720845.1 of uncultured Actinomycetota bacterium. Lineage (GTDB taxonomy): Bacteria > Actinomycetota > Actinomycetes > Mycobacteriales > Pseudonocardiaceae > Pseudonocardia. Next base: position 33,136 of record CAVRHG010000011.1, read on the forward strand.
TGGGGGATGGCCCTCATGTGTTGCCCGAAGCGCATCTGTCAGGCTCTACCCGCCACACCCGGCACCGCACGTCCCCCGGCCCGACATGCTGGTGGGCCGGACCGAGGAGGACCGCACGGTGGATCTCGTGAGGCTGTTCGACACGTGCCTGCACAGCCTCTGGCTCCTGCCCGTCCTCGCCGTGATGATCGCCGCCGACGGCCCCCTGCCCGTGCTTCCGAGCGAGACCGTCCTCATGTCCGCCGCGGCCGCCGCCTTCGGGATCCACGACGTCCGCGGGATCGTCGGGCTCTTCGCCGCCGCCCTCGTCGGCTCGGTCGCGGGGGACCTCTTCGTCTTCTGCCTGGGCCGCTCGTCGAACCGCCTTCTACCGGCCGCGGCCCACGCCGACTGCGGCCTGGCCCACTGGGTGCGGGCGAACCTCTTCCGCCGCCCGGTCGTCGCGCTCGTGGGCGCCCGGATGCTGCCCGGCGGTCGACTCGTGAGCACCGCCGCCGCCGGCCGTGTCAGCCTGCCCCTGCGTCGCTTCCTGCCCGGCTCGCTGGTGAGCTCCGCGGCATGGAGCGCCTACATGCTCACCGTCAGCATGCTGTTGGGTCCGCTCGTCGGCGGCAACCCGCTCCTGAGCCTCGCCGCCGGTACCGTCATGGCGGTGCTCACCGCCGGCGGCTTCGCGGTGGTCCAGCGGGTGCGTGCCCGCCGCCGGCGCGCGACTCCGGTCGCCGCCCTCCCGCCCGCCGCGGCACCTGCGGCTCCCGCGCTCGTCACTCCCTGACGGCAGTCTTCGTGGGCCCGCACACCCGGCGCTGCGGTCGCGAACCCGGACACGTCGACCGGTGCCGGCGGAGGCTCCCGTTCCACCGGCACCGGTCAATCGCTCAACGCTCGGGAGCGCCGGTGGTTGTGACCCGAATGCAGGGACCGCCCGAAAGGCGACAACCCGAGCGTTCGGGACGAGCGCCGTGCAGCGGGCCGAACGTGCCCCTAGCCTTCCGGGGTGACGGACGAGAAGGACGCGAAGGGCGGCGGCGAGAGCACGCTGACCGTGCTCGTGGCGATGGGCGCCAACGCCGGGATCGGCGTGTTGAAGCTGGTGGCGGGGATCTTCACCGGCTCCGCGGCCATGTACGCGGAGGCCGCGCACAGCGTCGCCGACACGGCCACCGAGGTGCTGCTGCTGACCGCGCTCAAGCGTTCGGACCGCAAGCCCGACCGGCGCCACCCGTTCGGGTACGGCAAGGAGCGCTACTTCTGGGCGCTGATCGCCGCCGTCAGCATCTTCGTCTCCGGAGCCGTCTTCGCCGCCTTCGAGGGCATCCGGACGATGCTCGGGGGCGAGCAGGAGCAGACCCTGGCCTGGGTGGCCTACGCAGTTCTGGCGGTCTCGTTCGTGCTCGAGGGCACCTCCTGGGTGCAGGCCGTGCGGCAGCTGCGCAAAGAGGCGCAGCGGGACGAGACGACACCCCTGGCCTGGTTGCGGCAGACCGACGACCCCACGGTCAAGACCGTGTTCTTCGAGGACAGTGCGGCGCTGATCGGCCTGCTGCTGGCGTTCGCGGGGGTCGGGCTGCACCAGCTCACCGGCTCGGCGTTCTGGGATGGTCTGGCGTCGGTGCTCATCGCGGTGCTGCTGACGGTCGTCGCCTACATCCTGGGCGGGACGAACAAGGGGCTGCTCATCGGCCGCCAGGCCGACGGCCGGACCGTCTACGCCCTGCGCGACGCCCTGGCGGAGCGGCCGGAGGTGGAGCAGGTCGTCGACCTCCTGACGATGACGCTCGGCACCGACCAGATCCTGCTGTGCGCCCGGCTCGACTTCGACGACGCGCTGGACGCGGCCTCGCTGGAACGGGCCTGTGCCGCGATCGACGCGGACCTGCGTGCCCGCTTCCCGGACATCGCGGAGATCTTCGTCGAACCGGTGCCTCGCACGGACAAGGCGATCCGCGAGCGGGTGCTGGACCGCTACGGGCAGGCCGGGGCGGAGCGGCTGCGGACGGGCGATCGGCCGGACGCATGAGACCAGGGGCCCGACCGCGGGGAAGCGGCCGGGCCCCTCGTCCGATCGTCGGTCTCAGGCCACCAGCGGGCGGTCCGTCGGGTCGATCGGGCGGGGCAGGACCGTGCGGCCCGTCAAGTACTCGTCCACCCCGGCGGCCGCGGCGCGGCCCTCGGAGATCGCCCACACGATCAGCGACTGTCCACGCCCCATGTCCCCGGCCGAGAACACCCCCGGGACGCTGGTCATGAAGTTCGCGTCACGTGCGACGTTGCCCCGCGGGTCGAGCTCCACCCCCAGCCCCTCGATCAGCGGACCCTTCTCCGGCCCGACGAAGCCCATTGCGAGCAGCACGAGCTGCGCCGGGATCTCATGCTCGGTGCCCTCCACCGGCACGAACCGGCCGTTCTCGTCCCGGGTGACCTCCACGAGCCGCTGCGTCGCGACGTTGCCGTCGGCGTCACCGGTGAACTCGACGGTGTTCACCGCGTAGCGCCGGTCGCCGCCCTCCTCGTGCGCCGAGGCCACCCGGTAGACCATCGGGTAGGTGGGCCACGGCATGTTCTCGGTCCGCTTCTCCGGCGGGAGCGCCATGATCTCCAGCTGGGTGACCGACGCGGCGCCCTGGCGGTGCGCGGTGCCCAGGCAGTCCGCGCCGGTGTCACCGCCGCCGACGATCACCACATGCTTGCCCTCGGCGGTGATCGGCGTCTCGTCCAGGTCACCCTGCTGCACGCGGTTCGCCCACGGCAGGTACTCCATCGCCTGGTGGATGCCAGCGAACTCGCGACCGGGTGCGGGCAGGTCGCGGGCCGCGGTGGCGCCCCCGGCGAGCACGACCGCGTCGAACTCGGTCCTGAGCTGCTCGGCGGTGATGTCCGCGCCGACGTCGGTGCTCGGCCGGAACACGGTGCCCTCGGCCTCCATCTGGGCCAGGCGCCGGTCGAGACGGAACTTCTCCATCTTGAACTCGGGGATGCCGTAGCGCAGCAACCCGCCGATCCGGTCGGCCCGCTCGAACACGGTGACGTCGTGGCCGACGCGCGTGAGCTGCTGGGCGGCCGCCAGCCCGGCGGGGCCGGACCCCACGACCGCGACCTTCTTGCCCGTCCTGGTCGCCGCGGGCTGCGGGACCACCCAGCCCTGCTCCCACGCGTGGTCGATCGTCTGCAGCTCGATCTGCTTGATCGTGACCGAGTCGCTGTTGATCGCGAGGACGCAGGCCGCCTCGCACGGCGCCGGGCACAGCGTCCCGGTGAACTCCGGGAAGTTGTTCGTGGCGTGCAGCCGCTCGATCGCCTCGCGCCACTCGTCGCGGTAGACGAGGTCGTTCCACTCCGGGATGAGGTTGCCCAGCGGACAGCCGCTGTGGCAGAACGGGATGCCGCAGTTCATGCAGCGCCCGGCCTGCTTCTCCAGCCGGTCGTCCGGGAACTCCTCGTAGACCTCGCGCCAGTCCTTGAGCCGCAGGTCCACCGGACGTCGGGTGGGGGCCTGACGGGGCGTGGTGAGGAACCCCTTCGGGTCACCCATGTGCGGCCTCCATGATCGCCTGGTTCGGGTCGCGGCCGTCGCGCTCGGCCGCCTCGCGCGCCTGCAGGACCCGCTTGAAGTCCTTCGGCATGATCTTCGTGAAGCGCTCCACCGCGTCGTCCCAGTCGGTGAGCAGCCTGCGGGCCACCGCCGAGCCGGTCTCCGCGTGGTGGCGCTCGACGGCGTCGAGCAGGGCCTTGCGGTCGTCCTCGTCGAGCGGGTCGCTGTCGACCATCTCCAGGTTGATCCGGTTGCCCAGGAAGGTTCCGGGGCCCGCGTCGAGCACGTAGGCCACGCCGCCGGACATGCCGGCCGCGAAGTTGCGGCCGATCCGGCCGAGCACGACCGCGGTGCCGCCGGTCATGTACTCGCAGCCGTGGTCACCGACGCCCTCGACCACGGCCAGTGCGCCCGAGTTGCGCACGCAGAACCGCTCGCCGACGACGCCGCGGACGAACAGCTCTCCTGACGTCGCGCCGTAGAGCAGCACGTTGCCGGCGATCACGTTCTCCTCGGCCACGAACTGTGCGTCCGGGTCCGGGCGCAGCGTGATGCGCCCGCCGGAGAGGCCCTTGCCGACGAAGTCGTTGCTGTCCCCGATCAGCCGCAGGGTGACGCCGCGGGGCAGGAACGCCCCGAAGCTCTGGCCTGCCGAGCCGCGCAGCGTGACGTCGATGGTGTCGTCGGGCAGGCCGTCGGCCCCCCAGCGCTTGGTCACCTCGTAGCCGAGCATGGTGCCGACGGTGCGGTTGACGTTGCGCACCGGCAGGTCCAGCCGGACCTTGTCGCCCGACCGCAGCGCACCCTCGCTGAGCTGGATGAGGGTGTTGTCGAGCGCGCGCTCCAGCCCGTGGTCCTGGGTCGTGGTGCAGTGCCGGGAGGCACCCTCGGGCAGTTCGGGCTTGTGGAAGATCGGTCGCAGGTCCAGCCCGTAGGTCTTCCAGTGGTGCACGGCCGTGTCGACGTCGAGGACCTCGCTCTGCCCGACGGCCTCCTCGATCGAGCGGAAGCCGAGCTCGGCGAGGTACTCGCGGACCTCCTGCGCGATGAAGCGCATGAAGTTCACGACGTACTCGGGCCGTCCGTCGAACCGCTTGCGCAGCTCCGGGTTCTGCGTCGCGACGCCCACGGGGCAGGTGTCGAGGTGGCAGACGCGCATCATGATGCAGCCCGACACCACCAGCGGCGCCGTCGCGAAGCCGAACTCCTCCGCGCCCAGGAGCGCGGCGATGACGACGTCCCGGCCGGTCTTGAGCTGGCCGTCGGTCTGCACGACGATGCGGTCGCGCAGGCCGTTGACCAGCAGCGTCTGCTGGGTCTCGGCCAGGCCCAGCTCCCATGGCGCGCCCGCGTGCTTGATCGACGACAGCGGGGAGGCGCCGGTGCCGCCGTCGTGCCCGGAGATGAGCACGACGTCCGAGTACGCCTTCGCGACACCCGCGGCGACGGTGCCGACGCCGAGCTCGCTCACCAGCTTGACGTGGATGCGCGCCCGGGGGTTCGCGTTCTTGAGGTCGTGGATGAGCTGCTTGATGTCTTCGATCGAATAGATGTCGTGGTGCGGCGGCGGGGAGATCAGGCCGACGCCGGGGGTCGAGCCGCGGGTCCGGGCGATCCACGGGTAGACCTTGCTGCCGGGCAGCTGGCCGCCCTCGCCGGGCTTGGCCCCCTGACTGATCTTGATCTGGATGTCGTCGGAGTTCACCAGGTACTCGCTGGTGACGCCGAACCGGCCGGACGCGACCTGCTTGACCGCACTGCGCCGCGAGTCGCCGTTGGCGTCCGGGGTGTAGCGCTCTGAGTCCTCGCCGCCCTCGCCCGTGTTCGACCGGCCGCCGAGGCGGTTCATCGCGATCGCGAGCGTCTCGTGCATCTCCTGGCTGATCGACCCGTAGGAGATGGCACCGGTGCCGAACCGCGTGACGATCTCCTCGACCGGCTCGACGTCCTCGATCGGGACCGGCGGGCGCAGGCCCTTCTTGAAGGTGAAGAGACCGCGCAGCGTCGCCAGCCGGTGCGCCTGCTGGTCCACGGCCTCGGTGTACTGCTTGAAGATGTCGTAGCGGCCTGCGCGGGTGGAGTGCTGCAGGCGGAAGACCGTCTGCGGGTTGAACAGGTGGATCTCGCCTTCGCGGCGCCACTGGTACTCGCCGCCGGTGATCAGCGAACGGTGGTTGGCGCGCACGCCGTCCGTGGGGTAGGCGCGGCGGTGGTGGGCGAGCGCCTCGTCGGCCAGCACGTCGAACCCGACGCCGCCCAGGCGCGACGACGTGCCGGTGAAGCAGGAGTCGATCACGTCCTTCCCGAGCCCGACGGCCTCGAAGATCTGCGCGCCGGTGTAGGACGCGACGGTCGAGACGCCCATCTTCGACATGGTCTTGCGCACGCCCTTGCCGAGCGCCTTGACCAGGTTCTTCGCGGCGGTCGCCGGGTCCACGCCGGGGATGTCGCCGCGGGCGGCGAGGTCCTCGACGGTGGCCATGGCGAGATACGGGTTGACCGCGGCGGCACCGTAGCCCACCAGCAACGCGATGTGGTGCACCTCTCGGGCGTCGGCGGCCTCGGCGATGAGCCCGACCCGGGTGCGCGTCCGCTCCTTGACCAGGTGCTGGTGCACGGCGCCGGTGAGCAGCAGCGAGGGGATCGGGGCGTTGTCCTTGTCGACGCCGCGGCTCGACAGCACGATCAGCCGCGCGCCGCTCTCGATCGCCGCCGACACCTCGGCGTTGATCTCGTCGAGGCGCCGGCAGAGGCCTTCGCCCCCCTCGGCCGCCGGGAATGTGCCGCGCACCGTGTGGGAGGCGAAGCCGGGGTGGTTCCCGTCGTCGTTGATGTGGATGATCTTGGCGAGCTCGTCGTTGTTGAGCACCGGGAACGAGAGGATCACCTTGCGACAGCTCGCCGGACCGGGCGCGAGCAGGTTCTGCTCCGAACCCAGCTGGCAGAGCAGCGAGGTGACGAGCTCCTCCCGGATCGCGTCCAGGGGCGGGTTCGTGACCTGTGCGAACAGCTGGCTGAAGTAGTCGTAGAGCGCCCGTGGCCGCTCCGAGATGAAGGCGAGCGCGGCGTCGTTGCCCATCGAGCCGATCGGCTCTGCCCCGGAGGCGGCCATCGGCTTGAGGATGACGTTGAGCTCCTCCTCGGTGTAGCCGATCGCCTGCTGCCGCTGGCTCAGCGCGGCCGCGGAGACGGTCTCGCGCTCGCGCGCGGGCAGGTCGTCGAGGTGCACCAGCCCGGCGTGCAGCCAGTCCCCGTACGGCTGCTCGGCAGCCAACGTGCCCTTGATCTCGGCGTCGTCGACGATCCGCCCGGCGGCGGTGTCGACGAGGAACATCCGGCCCGGCTCCAGCCGGCCCTTCTTGACGATCGAGCCCGGCGGCACGTCCAGCACACCGACCTCGGAGGCCAGCACGACCAGCCCGTCCTCGGTGACCCACCAGCGGGCGGGGCGCAGGCCGTTGCGGTCGAGCACGGCGCCGATGACGGTGCCGTCGGTGAAGCTGACGAGCGCGGGGCCGTCCCACGGCTCCATCAGCGTGGAGTGGAACTCGTAGAAGGCCCGGCGGGCCGGGTCCATCTCGCTGTGGTTCTCCCACGCCTCCGGGATCATCATCAGCACCGCGTGCGGCAGGCTGCGCCCGCCCAGGTGCAGCAGCTCGAGCACCTCGTCGAAGGTCGCCGAGTCGCTCGCGTCCGGAGTGACGATCGGGGAGAGCCGCTGCAGGTCGCCGGGGATGACGTCCGAGGCGAGCAGCGCCTCACGGGCGGCCATCCAGTTGCGGTTGCCCCGCAGGGTGTTGATCTCACCGTTGTGCGCGACGTACCGGTAGGGGTGCGCCAGCGACCACGAGGGGAACGTGTTCGTCGAGAAGCGGGAATGCACCAGGGCGAGCGCACTGGTGACCCGCTCGTCCGCGAGGTCCGGGTAGAACGCCTCGAGCTGCGGCTCGGCGAGCATGCCCTTGTAGACCAGCGTGCGCGGCGACAGGCTCGGGAAGTAGGTGCCGGTCTCGTGCTCCGCGCGCTTGCGCAGGCAGAACGTGCGCCGCTCCAGTGCGATCCCCGACAACGGAGTGCCGTCCGCGCCGTCGTCCGCCGAGGCAACGAACAGCTGGCGGAACAGCGGCATCGCGGCCCGGGCACTCGGGCCCAGATCGGCCCTGTCGACGTCGGTCGGGACGTCGCGCCAGCCGAGCACCCGGAGGTTCTCCTCGGCGGCGAGCTTCTCGATCCGCGCGACGGCGGTCGCGGCCTTCTCCTCGTCCGTGGGCAGGAACGCGGTGCCGACCGCGTACGCCCCGGCGGGCGTCAACGCGAAGTCGACCACAGCACGCAGGAACTCGTCCGGAACCTGGATCAGGATGCCGACGCCGTCCCCGGTGTTGTACTCGGCCCCGCGCGCGCCGCGGTGCTCGAGGCGCAGCAGCGCCGTGAGACCCCTGCGGACGATCGCGTGGCTGCGGCGGCCGGCGAGGTCCGCCACCAGGGCGACACCGCATGCGTCGTGCTCGTTCTCAGCGGAGTACATACCTGTCGCGGCAGCGACTTGGCTGCTGGCAGACCGGTCGCTCGTAGCCGGAACATTCGTCGCAGCCAAGAGTTCCTCCTGTCGTCTCGGTGCACCCCGACGCCTGCATCGGGACGACGTGGTTGTTCATGCGAAGTGTGGGATGCACCCGATGTACCGATCAACTCGTCCGTTCGGGGAACCCGGCGCCGGATGCCCCGAACGGGTGAGTAAATTCCGGACCACCGTTGGCCAGTCCGGGACGCCATTGTGGGGGCATCGGTCGGCCTGGGCACGGGTCCGACCGCACGCAGCGCCGCGAGCGGTTTTCGCGCCCACCAGCGTCGCACGCGATGCCGAGAAAACGCCAGCGCAAGACGAGTGAGCGACGTGACGCTGGGGCGTGGCACGCATCCGTGGGATAGCCGCCGTGGCGGTGGCGCACGCGGCCGCCCACCCGAACGGCCGTGCACCCTCGGCGCCCGATCGCCCGGCGCCCGGCTTCCCTCGGTGCAGGGTGGGAGGCGTGGTGGTCGCACCGGACGTACGCACCCTGCTCGCCGACGTCGCGGGCATCGGGCCGTTCTTCGCGGTGGCCACGGACGTCGCGGCGCCCGTGGAGGGCTGGGTGGCGGTCCGCGTCCTCGGGGAGGTGGACGGCCCGCTCGCGGACCGGATCGCCGCCGTCGGCGCGGCGCTGGGTGTCGGATGTCGGCCGGCCGAGACCGGCGGACCGGGCAGGACCGATCCATCCCGGGTCGCGGCGTCGATCGCGTTCCAGGGAATCGCGGCGCAGGTCGTGGCGCCGCTGTTCGCGGCCGTCGCGGTGCACGGGGTGCTGCCGGACGCGGAGTGGTCGGGGGACCGGGTCGCGGCGATCGCCGCGTCGCTGCACTGGCGCCCCGGTGGTGCCGGCCCGTGGTTGTGGTGGCCGGGCGGCGCGGGCCGGACCGTCCCGTGCCCCGACCCCGACGTGCTCGGCGCCGTGCTCGCCGGGCTGCTCACGCCGGTGGTCGCCGCCGTGCGGGCCCGGGTCCCGGTGTCGGAGCGGGTGCTGTGGGGCAACGTGGCGTCGTCCGTGGCGAGCGCCCGGCAGCTCGTCGCCGCAGCCCGCCCGGACGCCGCCGGTGCCGCCACCGCCGTCGCTCGGCACCTGCTCACCTCGCCGCCGCTCGCCGGTACGGCCGCGCTGCGCGCACCGGAGCCGCCCGACGTCGGGTGGACCTTCCGTCGCCGCTCCTGCTGCCTCTACCACCGCGTTCCCGGGGGCGGGCTGTGCGGCGACTGCGTGCTCGCGGACCGACGTCCTCGCGCTGGGAGAGGGGGCGCACCGGGCACGGGGGCTCAACCCGGGTGCGCCTAGACTCGCGTGGAGTTCCGCGCCGTCGCCGGCGCCGGGTCGCCCGCGTGCGGCCGGCAGCCGCTTCGCGGCCGCACTGCACCAGTTCCGAGGAGTGTCCCCGTGAAGAGCATCGTCGAGCGCCTCAGTCCGACGCGCGTCCGAATCAACGTCGAGGTGCCGTTCGACGAGCTCAAGCCCGACTTCGACCGGGCGTACCGGAAGATCGCCCAGCAGGTCCGCATCCCGGGCTTCCGGCCGGGGAAGGCGCCCGCCCGGATCCTCGAGGCGCGCCTGGGCCGGGGCGTCGTGCTGGACGAGGTCGTGAACGCGGCGATCCCCGTGAAGTACTCCGAGGCCATCACCTCCGCGGAGGAGGTCAACCCGATCGGCCGTCCGGACATCGAGGTCACCGAGATCGCAGACGGCGACCACCTGGCCTTCACCGCCGAGGTCGACGTCCGCCCGGACATCACGCTCCCCGACATCGACTCCATCGCGGTCACCGTCGACGACGTCGAGGTGGACGACGCGGCCGTCACCGAGGAGCTCGAGAACCTGCGCGCCCGCTTCGGCACCCTGAGTGGCGTCGAGCGTCCCGCCGCGGACGGCGACTTCGTGCTGCTCGACCTGTCGGCGACGGTGGACGGCGAGACCCTCGAGGAGGCCACCACGAGCGGCTTCTCCTACCAGCTGGGCGACGGCGGGCTGATCGACGGTCTCGACGAGGCCGTCCGCGGGTTGTCGGCGGGCGAGTCGACGACCTTCACCTCTCAGCTCCTGGCTGGTGAGCACGCGGACAAGGACGCCGAGATCACCGCGACGGTCACCGCGGTGAAGGAGCGCGAGCTGCCGGAGGCGGACGACGAGTTCGCCCAGCTGGCCAGCGAGTTCGACACCCTGGACGAGCTGACGGACGACCTGCGCGCCCGGCTGGGCCAGGTCAAGCGCATGGGTCAGGTCACCCAGGCCCGCGACAAGGTGCTCGAGGCCATCGTCGACGGCACCGAGGTGCCGCTGCCGGAGAGCGTCGTCACCGCCGAGGTCGAGTCGCGGGTCCACGACGCCGTGCACGCCTTCGACCACGACGACGACCGGTTCGCGCAGTTCCTCGACGCCCAGGGCAAGTCGCGCGAGGAGTTCGACACGGACCTGCGCACGGAGGCCGAGCGCAACGTCAAGACCCGGCTGGTCCTGGACGCCCTCGCCGAGCAGGAGCAGGTGTCGGTGAACGACCAGGAGCTGACCGAGCGGATCATCTTCCAGGCCCAGCAGTACCAGATGCCGCCGGAGGAGTTCGTCCGCCGCATCCAGGAGGCGGGGCAGCTCGGGGCCGTCTACTCGGACGTGCGGCGCAGCAAGGCCCTGATCGCGGCTGTCGCGGCGGCGACGGTCACCGACGAGTCGGGCGCGGCGGTCGACATGTCGGACCTGATCGGCGCCGCAGACGACCCCGACGCGCCCGAGGGCGCCTCGGAAGCCGATCCCGCTGCCGTCGAGTCGGCCCAGGAGACCGCGGACACCGCCGACACCGCCGACACGGACGAGATCGATGACGTCGAGGCGACGGACGCTACCGGTGCGACTGAGGCGGAGGCGCCGGCGAACGAGGGTTCCGCACAGCCCGAGAGTGGCCGGGCGGCGGCCCCTACGGCGTAAGGCGTCGGATTCGCGGGTCGGCCGTACTGCCGACAGCGAACAACGGCTCCGTGTGCGGTCGGTGACGGCACCGTCCGCGTAGGGTCGAACTCGAAATGGACAGGACAAACCGGCGTTGAACCCCCGGCGTTGAACCCCCGGCGTTGAACACCACGGCGTTGAACACCCCACAGAAGGCGTTGAACACCACAGAAGGCAGGGTGAAGTGAGCCAGCAGGACACGACCGCCGGGATCCGGCGGGGCGGGGCCGTAACCATGCGGCGCTCCGCGCCGGCGTCCATGACGCTGTCCGACTCGGTGTTCGAGCGGCTGCTCCAGCAGCGGATCGTGGTGCTCGGGCAGCAGGTGGACGACGAGATCGCGAACCGGATCGCCGCGCAGATGCTGCTGCTGTCGGCGGAAGACCCGACGGCCGACATCGCGCTCTACATCAACTCCCCGGGCGGCTCGGTGACGGCGGGGATGGCCATCTTCGACACGATGGAGTTCATCGAGTGCGACGTGGCCACCTACGCGATGGGGCTGGCCGCCTCGATGGGGCAGTTCCTGCTCTCCGCGGGGACCCCCGGCAAGCGGTACGCGCTGCCGCACTGCCAGATCCTCATGCACCAGCCGTCGGCGGGTGTCGGAGGCACGGAGTCGGACATCGCCATCCAGGCGGAGCTGTTCCGCCGGCACAAGCGGGAGATGGCCGAGCTGATCGCGCAGCACACCGGGCAGACGGTCGAGCGGATCACCGCCGATTTCGATCGCGACCGGTGGTTCTCCGCACAGGAGGCGAAGGACTACGGCTTCGTGGACCACGTGATCAGCCGCGCCGGGCAGTTGCCCGACGCGACCCAGAACGGGAACGGGAGCGCCCGATGATTTTTCAGCCGGCTCAGTCCCGGTACGTGCTGCCGTCCTTCGTCGAGCGCACGAGCTACGGGGTCAAGGAGTCGAACCCGTACAACAAGCTCTTCGAGGAGCGCATCATCTTCCTCGGGGTGCAGATCGACGACGCCTCCGCGAACGACGTCATGGCCCAGCTGCTCGTGCTGGAGTCGACGGACCCGGACCGCGACATCCTCATGTACATCAACTCGCCGGGTGGCTCGTTCACCTCGCTGATGGCCATCTACGACACGATGCAGTACGTGCGGCCGGAGATCACCACGGTGTGTCTCGGGCAGGCGGCGTCGGCTGCGGCGGTGCTGCTCGCCGCCGGTACGCCCGGCAAGCGGCTCGCGGTGCCGAACGCGCGGATCCTCATCCACCAGCCGGCCACCGAGGGCATCTACGGCCAGGTGTCGGATCTGGAGATCCAGGCGGCGGAGATCTCCCGGATGCGCAAGCTGCTGGAGGCGACGCTGGCCAAGCACAGCGGCAGGACCCCGGAGCAGGTGCGTCTCGACATCGAGCGCGACAAGATCCTGACGGCCCCGGAGGCCAAGGAGTACGGGATCATCGACGAGATCATCCAGAGCCGGAAGCTGGCGCCGGTCGGGTGAGAGGGCCTTGTGAGGCACGGCCGGCTCGCGGCCGGAGTGCCCGGGATCCTCTGCAGCACGGCGTCCCGACATCACCGGACGTCGCGGGACAACCCGCCGCGGGGGCCACTCGGCCTCGGCGGCGACCGCCCACCGACACGTCGCCGATTCGGAGCAGTTCTCTGCTCCCCGGCGGAGGTGTTCGGCGGGTACCGTCACGACAGGCACACCGGACGGGTGTGCCGGATGGGACTGAGGTCTGCACTCATGGCACGCATCGGTGACGGCGGTGACCTGCTGAAGTGCTCCTTCTGCGGGAAGAGCCAGAAGCAGGTCAAGAAACTCATTGCGGGCCCCGGCGTCTACATCTGCGACGAGTGCATCGATCTCTGCAACGAGATCATCGAGGAGGAGCTCGCGGAGGCCGGTGAGGTCAAGCTCGACGAGCTGCCCAAGCCGGCGGAGATCCACGAGTTCCTCGACCAGTACGTCGTGGGGCAGTCCCTCACCAAGCGCACGCTGAGCGTCGCGGTCTACAACCACTACAAGCGCATCCAGGCCGGCGACAAAGGTCGCGGTGCGGACGGCGACGGCGTCGAGCTCGCCAAGTCGAACATCCTGATGCTCGGCCCCACCGGCTGCGGCAAGACCTACCTGGCGCAGACGCTGGCGAAGTTGCTGAACGTCCCGTTCGCGATCGCGGACGCCACCGCCCTGACCGAGGCCGGCTACGTCGGTGAAGACGTCGAGAACATCCTCCTGAAGCTGATCCAGGCGGCCGACTACGACGTCAAGCGGGCCGAGACCGGGATCATCTACATCGACGAGGTCGACAAGATCGCCCGCAAGTCGGAGAACCCGTCGATCACGCGCGACGTCTCCGGCGAGGGCGTGCAGCAGGCGCTGCTGAAGATCCTGGAAGGGACGACGGCGTCGGTGCCCCCGCAGGGCGGCCGCAAGCACCCGCACCAGGAGTTCATCCAGATCGACACCACGAACGTCCTGTTCATCGTCGCGGGTGCGTTCGCGGGTCTCGAGAAGATCATCGGCGACCGGGTCGGCCGCCGTGGGCTGGGCTTCGGTGCGGAGATCCGCTCGAAGCACGACCTTGAGTCGGCGGAGAGCTTCGCGGACACGATGCCCGAAGACCTGATCAAGTTCGGGCTGATCCCGGAGTTCATCGGCCGCCTGCCGGTCGTGGCGTCGGTGACGTCGCTGGACAAGGATGCGCTCGTCAAGATCCTCACCGAGCCGCGGAACGCCCTGGTGAAGCAGTACCGCAAGCTGTTCGAGATGGACGGCGTGGAGCTGGAGTTCACTCCGGACGCGCTGGAAGCCGTCGCGGACCAGGCGATCCTGCGCGGCACGGGCGCGCGCGGCCTGCGGGCGATCATGGAGGAGGTGCTCCTCCCGGTCATGTACGACATCCCAAGCCGCGACGACGTGGCGAAGGTGGTCGTCACCGAGCAGACGGTGCGCGAGAACGTCAACCCGACGATCGTCCCGCGCCAGCCCGCCCGCCGCGAACGCCGCGAGCGCTCCGCCTAGCACCGCCGTACCGCTCTCTCCGTTTCCGCCGAACGCCGGCCCCGCCTCCTGGCAGGGCCGGCGTTCGCGTTTCCGCCGATGCCCCTTACCCCGCGCCACGTTTGCCGTCGCGAGTCGCCACCTTTGCGGCGGGATGGTTGACGGTGCAGCGACCCGGGTGAAGTGCGAGTCAGTCGTCGGTCGAAGTCAGGGGGCGATATGCCTGGGTTCCTGCAGCGAGAGCGGATCGTCGCCCCACCGGTGTGGAGCCGGTGGCTCGTGCCGCCGGCCGCGCCGTCGATCCACCTGGCGATCGATCAGACCTATGCGTGGAGTGTTCAAGCCGCCTGGAGAAGGGGCTGGGCATCTCCGGTGTCGCGAGCGCGTTGCCGCTCACGCTCGGGATCATCATGCTGGGTCTGTCGGCCGCGCTGTTCGGTACGCGCGTCGACTCCAACGGCCCGCGGTGGGCGATGGTCGTGTCGTCGTGCTCCGTCAGTGGCTTCCTGATCTCCGCGCTCGGGCTCTACCTGCGGCAGTACTGGTTGGTCGTCGGCTACGGCTACGGCTACGGCTTCGTCGGCGGCATCGGTCTGGGCATCGGCTACATCTCGCCGGTCTCGACGCTGATCAAGTGGTTCCGGCCCGTCCCGGCCTCTCCACCGGCATCGCGATCATGGGTTTCGGTGGCGGTGCGCTGATCGCGTCGCCGCTGACCAACCAGCTGCTCTCCGCGTTCGGCGGCTCCGGTGCGACCCCCGATCCCGACGGCATCGCCCAGACCTTCCTGGTGATCGTTCACGATCATGGTCGGGCTGCTGGTCGTCGGGTTCGTCTGCAACGAGCTGATCCGGCCGGCGTCCGAGCGCTACCACGAGCCGGCCCTGGCGAAGGCGGCCCAGAAGAGGACGGAGGCGCGCCGATGAGCGACCTTGCGAGCGAATCAGTGTTACAGCGCCCGCGCTCTGCGCGCGAGCTTGCGAGCGCGCGATCAGCACAGCGCCCGGCGAAGCCGACCGAGCGAAGCGAGGGAGTGCGATGAGCACGCACACGCAGACCGGCCGGCCGATCTCCCCGGCGTTGATGGTGCTCGCGTGGCTGTCGGTGCTGGTGCCGTTCTGCTACGGGCTCTTCCCGCTCGTGATCAAGATCCCGGCGCTCTTCGGGAACTGATCACCCGCCGGTTCCAACGCGGGCGCACACCTCGTCAGGCCCTCGCACCCCGCCCAGCGGGTGCGACGGTCACACGCGATG
Organism: uncultured Actinomycetota bacterium; assembly: GCA_963720845.1. GTDB lineage: Bacteria > Actinomycetota > Actinomycetes > Mycobacteriales > Pseudonocardiaceae > Pseudonocardia. The sequence goes on from CAVRHG010000011.1 coordinate 48,424, forward strand.
TGTGACGGCGCGTGCAAGGGTGCGACGCGTCCGGCACAGGCGAGCGCCGGCCGTCGGGCGCACCTAGTGTCGACGTATGCCGAGCAATGACGCCCAAGCCCTGTCCGAGTGGATCACGGCCGTGGCCCGGGAGCTCGGGCTGGAAGAGTCCCTCGACAGCCTCGGGGTCGTGGACCTCGTCCTCAACCTGACCTCGGACGTCGCGCACGGCGTCAGCCGGCCCGGCGCCCCGGTTACGGCGTTCCTCGTGGGCGTCGCCGCGGGTCGGGCGGACAACCCGACGGTCGCGGCGCGCGACTTTGCGGGCAAGATCAGCAAGCTGGCCGAGGGCTGGGGCGCGGACGACGAGCGCGGCGTGCCGGCTAACGACCAGTCCGGGCGCGCCTGACACCGGCGCCCGCGGTCCAAAAATCGGGCAGGCCGGCGCACGAGCTCCGCCGGGCGCGCCGCCCGGTGTGCACGAACGGTCAGCCGGTGACGTCGAACACCGAGATCACCTTCGTCGGCTGCAGTCGCGCGAGCAGCTCGCCGGGTACCCCGTTGCGTCGTCCGAACGTCGCCGCGTCGTCCGCCCCCATGTAGCGCCCCGCGATCGCCGAGGCGCTGCGGACCAGCTCGTCGGGGTCCTCGCTGATCGTCGCCGTGCCCTGCACCTGCACCTGCACCTGCGCGTACGCGTACGCGTACGCGTACGGCGGCTCCTCGAGATCGACGCACAGCACCAGCCGCGGATCGCGGCGGATGGCCCGTCCCTTGGCCGTCTCCTTGCCCGTGTTGAACAAGAGAGGAAATCGGTGACCTCGAGGGTCAAGTGATCCACGAGCGCACGCTAACCCGAATCCGCCTCGACCGGCGGCGGGTGGCTCGGCTCGTGATCACTGACCGCGTGCGTCCACCGACGATCGGACCACCGCCGCCGCACGGGGACGGAGATCTCAGCCGGTTCAGCCCGACGGAACCGTGGGCGATCGTGGTGGCCGGGACGTTAGGTTGGGCGTCATGCGTACGGTGTCCGGGTTCGGGCGGCAGGTCGGGACAGTGTTGTCGCGGGTCCGGCCCCGCCGGTCGACGCCTGTGGCGCTCGTCGCGGGCGAGACGTCCACCGTGGAGCGGCGCCCGCTGGTGTCGGACCGGCTCGGTGAGCAGCGGCACGCGGGCGCGGTGCTGGACCAGGTCGACGGCACCACGTGCGGGAGCGCGGTGCTCGTCGCGCTCGCGGCATGGGCGGACCCGGCGGAGGTGACTCGGCTGGAGGTGCCGACCGGTGGGAAGTCGCTGATGGGCGTCGGATTCGGTGCGCGTTACGACGCCCGCCAGAAGCAGGTACACGGTGAGACCAACCGGTTCTGGCCACAGGCGCTCGGCACGACCCCGTGGGGTGCGGTGCGGTGGTTGCGGGACCATTCACCGGCGGCCGGGCGGTACCGGGTACGGCTGGTGGACGACACGTCGGCCGCGGACGTCGCGCAGGTGATCGACGCCGTCGGCGCCGCGTTGGCGAGCCGACCCGTGCCGTTGCTCGTCGGCTCGTTCGTGCCGCGGCACTACGTGCTGGCACTGCGCGCGGACGGCGATGGTTGGCGGGTGTACGAGCCGACGAGCGGGCAGGTGCGGCTGCTGGACCTGGCGGTGGTGCGTGAGCGGCGTCTGGCACCGGTGCTCGGGTTCGACCGGCTGCACGCGGCGCTCCTGCCGTCCTGACCGCAGACCGGAACGCGCACCTCGCTGTGCCGGACCGCGCAACTCGCCGTGCACACGCGCGCAACTCGCCGTGCAGGACCGCGCAACTCGCGTGAGCGGGGGAGCGCGGGGCGTGCGGCAAACCTGTCGTACCCGGCTCGTAGACTTGAGCCTGTGACCAGCACCCCCGCCGCGCGTCCCGATCTCCCCGCCCAGTTCGTTCCGGGCGAGGTAGAGGGCGGGCTGTACCAGCGGTGGGTCGAGCGGGGCTACTTCGAGGCAGACCCCAAGAGCGACAAGCCGCCGTTCTCGATCGTCATCCCGCCGCCGAACGTCACCGGCAGCCTGCACATCGGGCACGCGTTCGAGCACACGCTGATCGACCTGATGATCCGCCGCCGGCGGATGCAGGGTTACGACGCGCTGTACCTCCCCGGCATGGACCACGCCTCGATCGCCGTGCACGCACTGGTGGAGAAGGCGCTGGTCGCCGAGGGCACGAGCCGCCGCGAGCTGGGCCGTGAGGCGTTCCTCGAGCGCACGTGGGAGTGGAAGGCCGAGCACGGTGGCGCGATCCTGGCGCAGATGCGCCGGCTCGGCGAGAGCGTCGACTGGACGCGTGAGCGCTTCACGATGGACGAGGGCAGCAACCGCGCCGTCCGCACCATGTTCAAACGCCTGTACGACGACGGCCTGATCTACCGCGCCGAGCGGATGGTCAACTGGTCGCCCGCGCTGCGCAGCGTGCTCTCGGACATCGAGGTGGAGCACAAGGAGGTCGACGGCGAGCTGGTCTCGATCCGCTACGGGGACGGGGACGACGCGATCGTCGTCGCCACCACCCGGGTCGAGACGATGCTGGGCGACACCGCCGTCGTCGTGCACCCGGACGACGAGCGGTACAAGCACCTCGTCGGCCGCGAGATCGAGCTTCCGCTGGTCGCCCGCCGCATCCCGATCCTCGCCGACGACCACGTCGACCCGACGTTCGGCACCGGAGCGGTGAAGGTCACGCCCGCGCACGACCCGAACGACTTCGAGATCGGCCGCCGCCACGGCCTGCCGATGCCGTCGATCATGGACGAGAGCGGTGCCATCACGGGTACCGGCACCGAGTTCGACGGCTTGGACCGGTTCGAGGCTCGGCTCGCGGTGCGGGAGGCGCTGCGTGCGCAGGGCCGGATCGTCGCGGAGAAGCGCCCGTACCGGCACAGCGTCGGGCACTCCTCGCGCGCCCCGCACGAGCCGATCGAGCCGCGGCTGTCGCTGCAGTGGTTCGTCAAGGTCGGGCCGCTGGCGCAGGCCGCGGGCGACGCCGTGCGGGACGGGCGCGTCGTCGTCCACCCGAAGGAGCTCGAACCGCGCTGGTTCGCCTGGGTGGACAACATGTACGACTGGTGCATCTCCCGCCAGCTGTGGTGGGGCCACCGCATCCCGGTCTGGTACGGGCCGGCAGGCGAGGTGGTCTGCCTGGGGCCGGACGAGGAGCCGCCGGCCGGCTGGACGCAGGACGACGACGTCCTCGACACCTGGTTCTCCTCCGGGCTGTGGCCGTTCTCCACGCTCGGCTGGCCGGACGACACTCCGGACCTGCGGCGCTACTACCCGACGTCGGTGCTGGTCACCGGCTACGACATCCTGTTCTTCTGGGTCGCCCGGATGATGATGTTCGGGTTGTACGCGATGGACGGTGAGCCGCCGTTCGACACCATCGCGCTGCACGGCATGGTGCGTGACGAGCACGGCAAGAAGATGTCGAAGTCGGCGGGCAACACGGTCGACCCGCTGGCGTGGATGGATCGCTTCGGCACGGATCCCGTGCGGTTCGCGCTGGCCCGCGGCGCGAACCCGGGCACGGACATGCCGCTCGGGGAAGATGCCGTCCTCGCCGCACGCAACTTCACCACCAAGCTGTGGAACGCCACGCGGTTCGCGCTGGCGAACGGCGCGACGGTCGAGCGGCCCCTGCCCGACGAGGCGGAGCGGACCGATGCCGACCGCTGGATTCTGGGGCGCCTCCGCGAGGTCCGCGAGCAGGTCGACGCCCTGCTGGACGACTTCCAGTTCGCCAAGGCCACCGAAGCGCTCTACCACTTCACGTGGGGCGAGTTCTGCGACTGGTACGTCGAGCTGGCCAAGGCGCAGCTGCGCGCCGACACGGCGGACGGCACGCGCGCGGTGCTCGGGCACGTCCTGGATGCGCTGCTCAAGCTGCTGCATCCGGTCGCCCCGTTCATCACCGAGACCCTGTGGACGGCGCTGACCGGCGGCGAGTCGGTGGTCGTCGCCCCGTGGCCGGTCGAGGTGGGCGCTCCGGTCGACGCCGCGGCGGCGACCCGGATCGTCGACCTGCAGAAACTGGTCACCGAGGTCCGCCGGTTCCGCACGGAGCAAGGCATCCCGGACAGTCGCCGGGTCGCCGCGCGGCTCGTCGGGGTGTCGTCCGCGGAGTCCCGGACGGCACTACAGTCGCTCGCCCGGCTGGATGCTCCGGGCGACGGCTTCGCGCCCACTGCGACGGTGGAGGTTGTGCTGTCCGGAGGTCCCGTGCACGTCGAGCTCGACACCTCGGGCGCGATCGACGTGGCCGCCGAGCGCGCCCGGCTGGGCCGGGACCTGGCCGCGGCGCAGAAGGAGCTCGACGCCGCCGAGAAGAAGCTGGGCAACCCGAAGTTCGTGGAGAAGGCGCCCGGGGCGGTCGTTGACGGCATCCGGACGCGCCAGGGCGCGGCGGTCGCGGAGATCGAGCGGGTCACGGCACGGCTGGCGGCGCTGCCGTCGTGAGCCGGGGCGACGGAGGGTTCGGCGACGCGGACTTCGGCGGCGGAGATTTCGACGGCCCGGACCTTGGCGACCCGGACTTCGACGAGCGGAATCCCGGGCGCCTGGATGCGGCCGAGGAGCCTCCCGAGGGGGAGGGGCCCGTGCGTGCCCCCGAGGAGGCCGCCGAGGACGCCGTGCTACGGCACGTCCTCGACGCCGTGCGCGGCGGCGACACCCCGGACGTCGTGCCGGCCAGCTCGTCGGTGGCCGGGTTCGCGGAGTTCCTCGCCGTCGAGGCGGTGCTGGACAAGCGTTGGCCCGAGACGCGGATGGAGCCCTCGCTCGACCGGATCGCGGACCTGGTCGAGTTGCTGGGCGACCCGCAGCGCGGCTACCCCGTCGTGCACCTGACCGGGACGAACGGCAAGACCTCCACGGCGCGGATGGTCGACGCGCTGCTCAGCGAGATCGGGCTGCGCACCGGCCGGTACACCAGCCCGCACCTGCAGAGTGCCGTCGAGCGGATCAACATCGACAACCGGCCGATCACGCCGGAGCGCTACGTCGAGGTCTACCGCGACGTGGCGCCGTTCGTCGACCTCGTCGACGCGCGGCACGACGTGCCACTGAGCAAGTTCGAGGTGCTCACCGCGATGGGGTTCGCCGCGTTCGCGGACGCCCCGGTGGAGGCCGGGATCGTCGAGGTCGGGCTGGGCGGGCGCTGGGACGCCACGAACGTCGTCGACGGCACGGTCGCGGTGGTCACCCCGATCGGGCTGGACCACGCCGAGTACCTGGGGACCGACGTGCTCGCTATCGCCCGGGAGAAGGCCGGGATCATCAAGCCGGGTGCCGTCGCGGTACTGGCCGCGCAGGACAAGGCCGTGGCCGAGGTGCTGATCGAGCACTGCGTCGCGGTGGGCGCGCAGGTCGCGCGCGAAGGCGTCGAGTTCGGGGTTCGCGACCGCGAGCTGGCCGTCGGGGGGCAGCGGATCGTGCTGCAGGGCGTGTCCGGCTCCTACGACGACATCTTCCTGCCGCTGCACGGGGAGCACCAGGCGTCGAACGCCGCGTTGGCACTGGCTGCGGCCGAGGCACTGGTGGGGGCCGGGCCGCGCTCGCCACTGGATCCGGAAGCGGTGCGCGCAGCCTTCGCGGCGGTGCGCTCACCCGGCCGGTTGGAGCGGGTCGCCGCCGGGGCGCACGTCGTCACCGTGCTCGTCGACGCCGCGCACAACCCGCACGGCGCCCGCGCGCTCGCCGCGGCGTTGACCACGGAGTTCCGGTTCACCCGGCTGATCGCGGTGGTCGCGGCGATGCGCGACAAGGACGTGGGCGGGATCCTGGCCGAGCTCGAGCCGGTGGTCGCGGAGATCGTGGTCACGGCGAACTCGTCGCCGCGGACGATGGACCCGGACGAGCTGGGCGCGCTCGCGGTGTCGGTGTTCGGCTCCGGGCGGGTGAGCGTCGAGCCGGTGCTCGCCGAGGCGATCGAGCAGGCCCGGGAGCTGGCCGAGGAGGAGGGCACCTCCGGGGCCGGTGTCATCGTCACCGGCTCGGTGGTCACGGTGGGGGAGGCGCGGCGGCTGTTCGGCCTGGAGCCGTCGTGAGCGAGCTCGCCGACCCGACCAAGGGGCTGCGCGGCGTGTACGCCGCCGTGCTCATCCTGGAGGCGATCGTCGTCGGGCTCGCGCTGCTCGTGCTGCCCAAGTTCGGGGTGGGGGCGACACCGCTCGGGGTCGGTCTGATCGGCGGCCTCGCGGTCGCGATGGTGCTGACGTCCGGTGTGCAGCGCCGGCCGTGGGGCCTGGCTGTCGCGCTGGCGTTGCAGGTTGCGACGATCGCGTGCGGGCTGCTGGTCCCCGCTCTGGCGCTGGTGGGCCTGATCTTCGCGGCGGTCTGGGCGGGCATCCTGCTCATGGCGCGCGACGTGCGGCGCCGGTACGCGCGTGGTGAGCTGCCTGCCCAGGTCGCGGCGCGTGAGGCTGCCGACCGAGCGGGGACCGAGCGCGAGCCCGAGTCGTAGCCCGGGGCGCGGGGCCCGGGGCCCGGGGCCGTGCCTGGTTGGCGTGATGATGGCGGCTCCGGGGCCGTGGCTGGCCGTCGATACGCTTCCCGAGTGACTGAACGAACCCTGGTCCTGGTGAAGCCCGACGGCGTCGGGCGCAAGTTGATCGGCGAGGTCCTGTCCCGGATCGAGCGCAAAGGGCTCGACATCGTCGCGCTCGAACTGCGCACGGTGGATCGCGAGCTGGCCGAGCAGCACTACGCCGAGCACGACGGCAAGCCGTTCTTCGAGTCGCTGCTGGAGTTCATCACCTCGGGCAAGGTGCTCGCGGCCGTCGTCGAGGGCCCGCGGGCGATCACCGCGTTCCGCCAGCTCGCGGGCGGCACCGACCCGGTCGAGAAGGCCACGCCGGGCACGATCCGCGGCGACTTCGGCCTCGAGACCCAGTTCAATCTCGTGCACGGCTCGGACGGCCCCGAGTCGGCCGCCCGGGAGATCAAGCTCTGGTTCCCGGACCTCTGATCGGGCCGACCCGCGGCCGGTGCGCCGACCGGCCGCGGCGCCGGCGATCTCGGACTCACCCGCTCCGGTCGCTACGGCGACCTGCTGTGGCTGTCGTCGACCGGTAATTGTCAGTGCTCCGGGTTAGCGTGCCGGGTATGGGGGACGGACTCGTCCAGGCTCGCGGGCTGCGCAAGAGCTTCGGAGATTTCGAGGCGGTGCGCGGCCTGGACGTGGACGTCGAGCCGGGCCAGATCTTCGGATTCCTCGGTCCGAACGGCGCGGGCAAATCGTCCACGATGCGCATGATCGCCTGCGTGTCGCCGCGGTCCGGGGGTTCCCTCCAGGTCTTGGGCATGGATCCGGACGTCGACGGCCCGCGGATCCGGGCCCGGATCGGCGTCGTTCCGCAGCTGGACAACCTCGACACGGAGCTCACGGTCCGGGAGAACCTGGAGATCTACGGGCGGTACTTCGGGCTCTCCCGCGCGCACGTGCGCCGCAAGGCGGTCGAGCTGATGGGCTTCGCGCAGCTGGGCGACCGGGGGAACGCCGCCGTCGAGTCATTGTCGGGCGGCATGAAGCGCCGGTTGACGATCGCCCGGTCCCTGGTCAACGACCCCGAGCTGCTGCTGCTCGACGAGCCGACCACCGGATTGGACCCGCAGGCCCGGCACCTGCTGTGGGATCGGCTCTACCGGCTCAAGGGCGAGGGCGTCACCCAGATCGTCACCACGCACTACATGGAAGAGGCCGAGCAGCTGTGTGACCGGCTGGTGGTGATGGACGGCGGGGTGATCGTGGCCGAGGGTTCGCCGGCCGAACTCATCGCGTACTACTCCACGCGCGAGGTGCTGGAGTTGCGGTTCGCACCCGGCACCGCGGTACCGGTTGAGGTGGTGGAGCGGCTGGCAGACCGTGTCGAGGTCCTGCCGGACCGGCTCCTGCTCTACACCGGGAACGGCGAGCACCTGCAGGCCGAGCTGGCCCACCGGGGCGTGAAGCCGCAGTCCGCGCTCGTGCGTCGCTCGTCGCTCGAAGACGTGTTCCTGCGGCTCACCGGCCGGAGTCTGGTGGAGTGACGATGGAACACGCGGATCTTCCCGTCGCCCAGGCCGCCACCGGCCCGATGGGCGGCGTGCTGCTCGTCGTCGAGCACCATTGGACGTGGTACCGGCGCAACTGGCGCGCGACGGCCGTCTCGTCGATCCTGCAGCCGCTGCTGTTCCTGCTCGCCTTCGGCGTCGGGTTCGGCACTCTCATCGACGGCACGGGCCGAGCAGCTCAGGCCACCGGCGGTCTGGATTATCTCGTCTGGCTCGCGCCCGCCCTGCTCTGCGTCTCCGCGGTGCAGACGGCGGTGTTCGACTCGACGTACCCGGTGCTCTCGGGCTTGAAGTGGCAGCGGCACTACCTCGCCATGACGGCCACGCCGATCGGCCCGGGGCAGGTCGTGGCGGGGCACCTGGCCTGGATGATGATCAAGATCGGCGGCTGCGGCGCGATCTACGTGGCGGTGATCGCGGTGTTCGGGGGCGTTCGGTCACCCGGAATCGTCCTGGCACTGCTGATCGCGATGCTCGCCGCCGCGGCCGTGGGGGCGCTCGTCACGGCCTTCACCGCGGGAGTCGAGGACGAGGGCTCGGCGTTCACCGTGCTGTTCCGGCTGGTGCTGATCCCGATGACGCTCTTCTCCGGCACGTTCTTCCCGGTCGACCGGCTGCCGGTCGCGATCCAGCCGGTCACGTGGGTGTCACCCCTCTGGCACGGCACCGAGCTGGCCCGTGCGGCGGCCCTCGGTGGCGGGGCTGCGCTGCCGGCCGTCGGGCACGCCGCGGTCCTCCTGGCGCTGGTCGCGGCCGGTTCGGCAGCGGCTGTCGTGCGTTTCCGACGGAGGTTGTACCGATGACGGAGCACAGCGTCGACGCCGCGCGGGCGGGTCGGGTGGCAACCCAGGCGTCGCAGCCGCCGCCGCTGCCGGCGCTCGCCCGGCTGCTCCCGGCGGGCAGCTACGCGGGCCGGTCCCACGCGTTGGTGCGCCGGTCCGCCACGGCGGCGCGGCGCACCTGGCTCGCGATCGTCTCCGGGATCTTCGAGCCGGTGTTCTACCTGGTCGCGATGGGCCAGGGGCTCGGTTCGCTGGTCGGCGCACTGCCCGGGCCGGACGGCAGGCCGATCTCGTACGCCGCCTTCATCGCCCCGGGGCTGCTCGCCGCGGCCGCCATGAACGGCGCGGTGTTCGACTCCACGTTCAACGTGTTCTTCAAGCTCAAGTACAACCGCCTCTACGACGCGGTGCTGGCCACGCCGCTAGGGTCGTTCGACATCGCACTCGGTGAGATCGCGTGGGCGTTGATCCGCGGCGGGATGTACGCGCTCGCCTTCCTCGCGGTCATGGGCGGCTTCGGCCTGCTCCTGTCACCATGGGCGCTCCTGGCGCTGCCCGCGGCACTGGTCATCGCCTTCGGCTTCGCTGCAGTCGGGATGGCGGCCACCACGTATATGCGCTCGTGGCAGGACTTCGATCTCGTCACGCTCGCGATCCTGCCGATGTTCCTGTTCGCCACCACGTTCTACCCGCTGTCGGTCTACCCCCGGTGGCTCCAGCTCGTCGTCGAGGCCCTGCCGCTGTTCCACGGGGTCGAGCTGATGCGGGGCCTGACCACCGGTGCGGTCCACCTCGGCCTGCTCGGGCACCTCGGCTACTTCCTGGTGATGATCGTCGGTGGGCTGGTGGTCGCCGGAAGGCGGCTCGACATCCTCCTCCTGAAATAATCACTCCGGGGAGCGGAACGTGGAGTGGCCGGTGGGCGCCATGGCCGTCAGGCGAAGTCCCTCGACGCAAGTGTCACGGACCGCCCAAGCCGGCAAGCCTGGCGGCCATGGACTAGCGGCCCGACAATGAGCGCATGCCGGTCACCGCCCGACCCTCGACGTCGACCGATCTCGCGCGCAACCTCGCGGTGGCGTCGCTCGCGGTGATCCAGATCGTCGTCGCCGGTCTGGGCGGGAGCGGCGGGCTGGGGGAGGACGTTGGCACCGTCGCCCGCTCCTATCCCACGCCCGTGCTGCCTGCGGGCTGGACGTTCGGCATCTGGGGCGTGATCTACGTCGCCTTCCTCGGCTATGCCGTCTACCAACTGCTGCCGACGCAGCGGTCGCGTGAGGTGCACCGGGCCACGGGCTGGTGGCTCGCGGCCTCGGCGGTGCTCAACATGGCGTGGATCAGCGCCTTCTCGGCGCGGTACGTCCTGCTGGCGGAGGTGCTGCTCCTGGCACTGCTCGCGGTGCTGGCGCGGGTGTACGGCCGGCTGAGTCGCGAGCGGGCCGCGAACACGCGCGAGCGGCTGGCGCTGCGCCTGCCCGTGGCGCTCTACACCGGATGGGTCTCCCTCGCGGTGGTGGCCGGAACGGCGGCGACCGGGGTCCGGCTGGGCCTGCCGGGCGACGGTGCGCTCGCCGATATCGCGGCCGTGCTGGTCCTGCTCGTCGCCGCGGGGATCGTCGCGAGCGTGGTCACCTACGCGACGGCGGTCGTCGGGTACGCCGCCGCGGCGGTGTGGGCGCTGGTGGGCATCGCGCTGAACGCGCCGCCCGCTGCCGTCGGTGTCGCGGCCGCCGTCGCCGCGGTCGTCGTCCTGTTCGCGACGGCCCGGCGGGTGAGCACGTCCGGCGACCCCCGCCGTGCCGCCTGGGGCTGAGCTGCGGGCCCGACCCGGACGGGTCGGCCGTGCCGGTGGGTCAGGGGACTGGCGGGCAGGTCACCGGCGCGGCGTCGGCCGCGTCCAGCGCCGCGTCGGCGGCGGGCAGCCGCCACAGCGTCGAGCCCTGCGCGTCGCGCGCCACGAAGAGCAGCGAGCCATCGCCGGGCGCCGTCAGGGCGTTCACCGCACCGGGCAGCACCGCCCGAACCGTCCGGACCGCGCTCCCCGCGTTCGGGTCGAGGTGGGCGAGCCGGTCTCCGTCGCCGCCGGCGAGCACGAACCAGATGCCCGACCCGTCCGCGACGGCGTGATCGAGACCGGCTGTCCCGGCCGCGCCGCAGCGGGACCCGGCCAGTGGGGTCGTGGCGATCCCCGCGGCGGTGCCGGTCAGCATCTCCAGCCGCCCACCCCCGGAGACGGTCCGCAGACCCCCGCCGTGCACGGGCAGCACGGTCCGGAGATCGACGGGTGGGTCGGGCTCCTGGATCGTGACGACGGGAAGGTAGGTGACGGCGAGCCGCTGCTGTCCGTCGAGGCCGGCGACGTCGATGCGGCGGACGGTACCCACCGGGTCGGCGTCCGAACGCAGCCACAGCGAGCCGTCGGAACCGAGCGGTCCCGCCTCCGCGACGCCGCGGACGACGACGTCCAGCGGTGACCCTGCCCGCAACTCGGTGACCGCGACGGTGTCGGACGCGGTCCAGCGCACGACCCGGCCACCGACCACCCCGATCGGCGCAGGCGCACCACGGTCGGTCCGCGCGAGCACCCGCGCCCGGCCGTCCGCGTCCGCGACGACGATGCCGGCCCGGCTGACCACCCCGGGCGCGCCGTCGGCGAGCACCGGCCGCACCTCGTCCGTCACGGCGAGCCCCGCCGCGCCGCTGCGCAGCGGAAACGCGCCGACGGCGGCGACCGGCACGAACGGTCCGACCGCGTCCCGGTGCGGTCGGACGCCAGCGGGAACCGCGGTGAGCGGGGCGGCAGTCGCGGCGACCAGTGCCACGGCCGCGACGGCCCGCAGCGGTGTGAGCCGGAACGCGAAAACCGCCGTGTCGGACTGCGCAACTCGCCGTACCGGGACGCGCAACTCGCCGGGCGTCGCGCCGCTGCGGGGGAGCGCGGTGGCCACCGCCAGGAGCCCGGCCACGAGCGCGAGCCACACCCCGGCCGCACCCGAGGCGCCCCAGCCCAGGAGCGCGCGGGCCGCGCCGGCGACAGCCGCGAGACCTGCCGCAGCCGCCGCCCATCGCGCGGCCGCCGTGAGCCACCCGGCCCCCGCCTCCCACCGGGGCCGAGCGAACGCCGCGTTCGGTGCATCTACCGCACCCGACGCCGCGTTCGCTCCACCCGGCCTCGTCGGCCGCTCGGCCCGGATGGATCCGGGGATCGCGAGCGCGGCCGCCACCACCGCGATCCCCGCAGGGACCACGACCGCCGCGGCCCACGGTCCGAACATCTCGACGCCGGTCCACGTGTCCGGCGGCAGCTCGGTCACCGGTCCCGAGCCGAGGAGCACGGCGCCCCGGTCCGACCGCCACCACGGCAGTGGTGTCGTGGCGGCTGCCACCAGGGCGAGCGCTGCGGGCGCCGCGACGTCGAGCACGGCCCACCGACGTCGGGCGGTGTCGAGCGTGCTCATCGCGAGCTCCTCGGGAGGCGGTGCGATCAGCGTCCCACCCGGTGCACCCGGCCGTCGAGCGCCCCACCACGTGATCGGCAGGGCCCGACACGCCCGGGCGACAGCGGGGCTACGCTGGTGCAGCGTGACCGGCGACCTGAGCACCACCGGGGCGGCCCCGTCCGTCTTTCCCGCCCTCGAGGCCTTGCTGCCGCGTGTCGCGAAGCCCGTGCAGTACGTCGGCGGTGAGCTGAACGCCCGGATCAAGCCGTGGGACGGTGCGCTGGTCCGGTGGGCGCTGATGTACCCCGACACCTACGAGGTCGGCCTGCCCAACCAGGGCATCCAGATCCTCTACGAGATCCTCAACGAGCGGCCCGACGCGCTGGCGGAGCGCTGCTACGCGGTGTGGCCGGACCTCGAGGCGCTGATGCGCGAGGCGGGGGTGCCCGCGTTCACCGTGGACGCGCACCGCCCGCTCGGGGCCTTCGACGTGCTCGGGGTCAGCTTCTCCACCGAGCTCGGCTACACGAACCTGCTCACCGCGCTCGACCTGGGCGGGATCCCGCTGCACGCCGTCGACCGCGAGGAGCACCACCCGGTGGTCGTCGCGGGCGGGCACGCCGCGTTCAACCCGGAACCGATCGCGGACTTCGTCGACCTCGCGGCGATCGGCGACGGGGAGGAGGTCGTCGGCGACATCACGGACGTCGTCCGTGACTGGAAGGCCGCCGGGCGGCCCGGGGGGCGCCGCGAGCTGCTCGTGCGGCTGGCGGAGACGCCCGGCTGCTATGTGCCCTCGCTCTACGCGGTCTCCTACGGTCCGGACGGCGCGATCGCCGAGGTCGAACCGACGGAGCCGCGTGTTCCCCGTGCGGTGCAGAAGCGCACCACCGTCGACCTCGACTCGTGGCCCTACCCGAAGACGCCTCTCGTCCCGATGGCGGAGACCGTGCACGAGCGCGCCAGCGTCGAGATCTTCCGCGGCTGCACCCGCGGCTGCCGCTTCTGCCAGGCCGGGATGATCACCCGCCCCGTGCGGGAGAGGTCGCTGCGCGGGATCGGCGAGATGGTGGACGCCGCGGTGCGGACGTCCGGGTTCGACGAGGTCGGGCTGCTGTCGCTGTCGTCGGCCGACCACTCGGAGATCGCCGAGATCACCAAGGGCCTCGCCGACCGCTACGAGGGCACGAACACGTCGCTGAGCCTGCCGAGCACCCGCGTCGACGCATTCAACATCGACCTCGCCAACGAGATCAGCCGCAACGGCCGCCGCTCCGGGCTCACCTTCGCCCCCGAGGGTGGGTCGGAGCGGATCCGGCGGGTGATCAACAAGATGGTGTCGGAGGACGATCTCATCCGCACCGTCTCCGAGGCGTTCGCCCAGGGCTGGCGCCAGGTCAAGCTCTACTTCATGTGCGGGCTGCCCACCGAGGAGGACACCGACGTCGTCCAGATCGCGGACATGGCGCACAACGTCATCCGCGCCGGACGGGCCGCCTCGGGGCGCAACGACGTGCGCTGCACGATCTCCATCGGCGGGTTCGTGCCCAAACCGCACACCCCGTTCCAATGGGCGGCACAGGCCCATCCGGACGTCGTCGACGGGCGGCTGCGCAAGCTGCGTGAGGCCGTCAACGCCGACCGCAAGCTGGGCCGCAACGTCGGCATGCGCTACCACGACGGGCAGCCGTCGCTGATCGAGGGCCTGCTCGCCCGCGGCGACCGGCGGGTCGGGCGGGTGATCGAGCGGGTCTGGCGCGCGGGCGGCCGGTTCGACGGTTGGACCGAGCACTTCTCCTACCAGCGGTGGGTCGACGCCTGCGCGGCGGAGCTGCCGGCGCTCGGGGTCTCCCTCGACTGGTTCACCACGCGTGAACGCGACCGCGCCGAGGTGCTGCCCTGGGACCACCTCGACTCAGGGTTGGAGCGCGACTGGCTGTGGGACGACTGGCAGGACGCGCTGGCCGCCCGGGAGCAGGACGACTGCCGGTGGACGCCCTGCTTCGACTGCGGAGTGTGCCCGTCGACGGGCACGGACATCGAGGTCGGCCCGAGCGGGACCACCCTGCTGCCGCTGATCCCGGTGAGCACTCCTCGGGCGAGCACCGGGCCCCGACCGGGTGGCTGAGCCGGACCTTGTCGTACGGGTGGCCGACGAACGCGACGAGGCCGCCCTCGCCGCGCTGCGCCGCGCCTGGCTGGAGGAACGCGCCGGGCGTCCCGTCGACGACCCGGGGTTCGAGGCCGCGTTCGCGCAGTGGTGGCGGCTCGAGCTGCCTCGGCGGACGTTCTGGCTGGCCGAGGCGGGCTCGGAGCGCAGCGGCTGGACGCCGGTGGGTTCGATCAACGTGGTCGAGATCGTGCACATGCCCCGCCCGGGAGCCCGCAGTGGGCGGATCGGGCAGGTGGGTAGCGCGTTCGTGCTCAGCACCTTCGCCGACCGTGGCGTCGCGGGTGCGCTGCTGGCCCGCGCGGTCCAGCACGCGCGGGAGCGGCGCTACCGGCGCCTCGTGCTGGCCCCGACCGGCAGCAGCGCGTCGTTCTACATGCGCGCGGGGTTCGAGCCGGCGGGGGAGTCGCTGCTGGTACTCGACCCGCTCGCCGTGCCGGACCGGTGACGGGCGGCAGCGTCGGCGGAGGGTCTCCGACGACGCCGCCGATCGTCGGAGACCGGCCGGTTCGAACGCTGAGTAGGCTCGCGACCATGGCGCGTGTGCGGCCCGGCGAGGCGGCGAACCCGGCACCTCCCACGGTCCAGCGCATCCGCGTCCGGTTCGCGAAGCGCGGGAGGCTGCGCTTCCTGTCCCATCGGGACGTCGCCCGCAGCGTGGAGCGCGCCGTGCGTCGGGCCGGCATCCCCGTCGCGCACTCCCACGGGTTCTCCCCCCATCCCCGGCTGTCGTGGATCGGGGCTGCACCCACCGGGGCCGCCAGCGAGGCCGAGTACCTGGAGATCGGACTCACCCGCCCGCTGGCTCCCGCCGACCTCGCCGCCGCACTGGACGCCGCGCTGCCCGACGGCTTGGACGTGCTCGCCGCCGCGGAGGCCGAGGGAACACCGCTCGCCGAGCGGATCGACGCGAGTGAGTGGCGCATCGAACTGCCCGGAATCACCCCGGACGACCTGCGGCGTGCCGTCGATGCGCTGGAGGGGGCGGGCACCGTCGTCGTGGAGCGGGTGACGCCCTCGGGACGGCGCCAGGTGGACGTCCGCGGCGCACTCGTCGGCGTGACCTTGTCGGCGTCGGGGTCGATGTCTGCCCCCGACACGACGGACTGTGCGATAATGACGGCGGTCGTACGGCAGACGACACCCGCCGTTCGGCCCGACGACGTGTTGGGCGCGCTCGATGTTGTCGCAGGTCTCAAGCTCCCGGCTCCCGCGAAGGCGACCCGGATGGCCCAGGGTCTGCTCGACGACCGGGGCCGCCTCACCGACCCGCTCGGCCCGGACCGGGTTACCACCCGCGCCTGACCGGGTTGAGGTCGGCTCTCCGGCTGCCGCCGGAGGGGTAGCGCATCGTCGCGCACGACTACAGCGGCACAGGATTGCTCCCCGCGCACCGCTCGGGGAGAGACGCACGGGCCCCTGCGTGGCCGCCTCCTGGCGAGGCGCCCGGGGGCGGAGGAGTTGCATGACGAACAGCGATACGCCCGCCGGTACCACCGGCGGGCCGGTCACCCTATCCGGCCTCGACGACCTGCCCGAGAAGTTGCGTGTGCACGCGCTGGGCAAGCTTCTGGGGCGCACGAGCCGGGAGGTGATGGCCGCGCTGCTGGACCTCGGGTTCGCCGCCCGCAGCGTCCAGTCCAGCGTCGACCGCAAGACGGCGGAGCAGGTCGCCGTCGTCTTCGTGCCCGAGCTGGCCGGAGCGCCCGCGACTCCGCCAGAGGAGGTCCCGCGCGTCCCCGCCGGTGAGCAACCGGCCGTCGTCGACGATTCCCCGGGCACGGCCGAGGAACCCGCCGCCGTGCTGGCACCCTTGTTCGCGCCGCCCGCGCCCGTCTTCCAGCCGCCGGTCCGGCGCGGCCGGCGGCGCGCCGAGGCCGAGCCTGCCGCCGACGAGGCCGCTGCGGACGAGCCGGTCCGCCGCACCCGCCGCCGCGGTCAGGCCGGGCGCGCCGCGGACGAGACCGCCGCGCCGGAGCCGCTCGACGCCGTGGCCGACCCACTGCCGACCGACGCGGCCGCCGGCTCGGCCGAAACCCTGGACGACCCGGCGACCCTGGACGACCCGGCGACCCTGGACGACCCGGCGGACGAGGAGTCCGGCGAGGGCGCTGCGCGCCGTAGGCGCCGCCGCGGTCGTCGGGGCCGGGGTCGCGGGCGCGGCACCGAGGGCGACGGCACCGATGCCGACACCGACGAGGATGCCGAGGGCGACGACGCCGACGAGACCGACGACGCCGACACGAGTGCGGAGGAGTCGGCCGAGGGCGTCGACGAGATCGACGACGAGACCGGGGCCTCGCGCCGTCGTCGTCGTCGCCGCCGTCGCCGCGGATCGGGTGACGACGGAGCCGACGACGAGTCGGACCCGCCGAACACCGTCGTCAAGGTCCGGGCCCCCCGCGAGCGCCCCGACGACACCGAGGGCGACGGTGTGCAGAGCGTCCGCGGTTCGACCCGCCTGGAGGCCAAGCGCCAGCGCCGCAGGGACGGGCGCGACGCCGGCCGCCGCCGGGTCCCGATCCTGAGCGAGGCCGAGTTCCTGGCGCGCCGCGAGTCCGTCGAGCGGTCGATGGTGGTTCGTGAGCGCGGCGACCGGGTCGAGATCGGTGTGCTCGAAGACGGCGTGCTCGTCGAGCACTTCGTCACGAGTGGCCCCAACGGTTCGGGCTCGGCCACCAACTCACTGGTCGGCAACATCTACCTCGGCCGCGTGCAGAACGTGCTGCCGAGCATGGAAGCCGCGTTCGTCGACATCGGGCGCGGTCGCAACGCCGTGCTCTACGCGGGCGAGGTCGACTGGGACGCCGCCGGGCTCGGCGGCCGCGCGCGCCGCATCGAGCAGGCGCTGTCCAGCGGCGACAGCGTCCTCGTGCAGGTCACGAAGGACCCGGTCGGGCACAAGGGCGCCCGCCTGACCACCCAGATCAGCCTCGCAGGGCGGTTCCTGGTCTACGTCCCCTCGGGTGGCGCGGCGGGGATCAGTCGCAAGCTGCCGGACATCGAGCGGAAGCGTCTCAAGGACCTGCTGCGCGAGATCGTTCCGAGTGAAGCCGGTGTCATCATCCGCACCGCCTCGGAGGGCGTGACGCAGGAGGCTCTCGAGCGCGACGTCCGCCGGCTGCAGGCGCAGTGGGCGGTCGTCAAGGAGAAGGCCGAGAAGACCGGCCCCAACAGGCCCAAGGCGCCCGTGCTCCTCTACGAGGAGCCGGATATGCTGATCAAGGTCGTGCGGGACCAGTTCAACGAAGACTTCTCCCGGCTCGTCATCGCCGGCGACGACGCGTGGGAGACGGTCGCGAACTACGTCGAGCACGTGGCGCCCGAGCTCGCATCCCGGTTGCACCGCCACATCGGCCCGCGCGACGTCTTCGAGGAGTACCGGATCGACGAGCAGCTGCTCAAGGCGCTGGACCGCAAGGTGTGGCTGCCCTCGGGCGGCACGCTGGTGATCGACCGCACCGAGGCGATGACAGTCATCGACGTCAACACGGGCAAGTACACCGGCTCCGGGGGCAACCTCGAGGAGACGGTCACCCGCAACAACCTCGAGGCGGCCGAGGAGATCGTGCGCCAGCTGCGGCTGCGCGACATCGGTGGCATCATCGTGATCGACTTCATCGACATGGTGCTCGAGGCGAACCGCGACCTGGTCCTGCGGCGGCTGACCGAGTGCCTGGCCCGGGACCGTACCCGCCATCAGGTGGCCGAGGTGACGTCGCTGGGTCTGGTCCAGATGACCCGCAAGCGGGTCGGCGGCGGGCTGCTCGAGCACTTCTCGACGCCCTGCGAGCACTGCCGAGGTCGGGGTGTGATCGTGGCGACGGAGCCCCCGGCCGAGCCGAACGGGCGCGAGCGAGGCGACCGTGAGCGCAACGGCGACGCCGGTGCGCGGCGCGGTCGCGGCCGGGGCCGTCGTGAGGAGGCGAACGGCGATCGGGGCCGGCGCCTGCCCGCGGCCCTCGTGCCCGACCTGTCGGCGGTCGCGCCCGCGGCCCCGGAGCAGACGTCACCTGCGGCTCCGGACGAGGACCGTGCGGACGTGTCGGGGCCGGTCGAACCGGACCGCGACGAGGCGGGCCTGGACGTCGGCGCACCGGAGCCGCTGGAGGCGGAGCCCACGGCGTCGGCGGTGGTCCCCGTGACGGTCGAGAGCGTGCGCGACGACGTCGAGGAGATCGTCGTCGAGCAGGCCCTGGCCGTCGAGCGCAACCGGCACTCGGCACCGAACGGCCACGTCGACGCGGCCGCGTCGGGGATCTCGGCAGAGCAGAACGGAACCAACGGGGCTGCGGTCGCGCCCGGGTCGGAGACCGTGGACACGCCGGAACCGCTGGGTCGTCGGCGGCGTGGCCGCGTGACCCGCACCGCCGGGGCGCCGACTGCGGTCACGGGTGACGCGCCGACCGTGGCGGTCGTCACCGTGCCGAGCGCGCGTGCCGGCGAGCAGCCGACCGCGCCTGCCGCCAAGGAGGAGGGCGGGGGCGACCCCGCCGCGCCGTCGGCTCCCGAGCCGGTGGTCGCGCCGCGAGCCCGCCGCGTGCGGCGGGCCGCATCGCGACCGGCCGGCCCGCCCGCCCCGGACGCGCCCGGTGCCGAGCCGCAGGGCGAGGCGGCACCGCAGTGACCGACGGCCGGGTCTCCTGCCCGCGGCAGCGGCGGGAGACCCGGTTTGACCCTCTCGAAATCCGTTCCGTACCCTGGAGGCCTGCGCCGCGCTGCGAGCTGCGGCACGAGGCCGTGACGACCAGGCCACCCACGACGGGACCTCACGACGTCCCCTGAGCTTTGGAGCAGTGCGTCCATGTACGCGATCGTCAAGACCGGCGGCAAGCAGTACAAGGTGGCCGTCGACGACGTGGTCACCGTCGAGAAGCTCGACGGTGCCCCCGGCGACGAGATCTCGCTCGTGCCCGTGCTGCTGGTCGACGGCGACGACCTCACAACCGCCGCGGACGCACTGGCCTCGGCGACCGTCTCGGCCAAGGTCGTCGAGCACACCAAGGGTCCCAAGATCCGCATCCACAAGTTCAAGAACAAGACCGGATACCACAAGCGGCAGGGGCACCGTCAGCCGCTGACGCGGGTCCAGGTCATCAAGATCGCGAAGTAGGAGACCGGGCGATGGCTCACAAGAAGGGTGCGTCCAGCTCCCGCAACGGGCGCGACTCGAACGCGCAGCGGCTGGGCGTCAAGCGGTTCGGCGGCCAAGCCGTGAACGCAGGCGAGATCCTGGTCCGCCAGCGTGGCACGAAGTTCCACCCGGGGCAGGGTGTCGGTCGCGGTGGTGACGACACGCTGTTCGCCCTCATCGAGGGCTCGGTCGAGTTCGGGTACACGAAGGGCCGCAAGGTCGTCAACGTGGTTCCATCGGGGGTCTGAGACCGCGGGACGAGGCGAAGGCCTCACCTTGGTCTGGCGGCCGCGGTCTCAGACCCCCGCCGCAGGCTTGAGGCCTGCTCGCAGGCACTCGGCGCTCCGCGTCGAGTGCACACACGCACACTGCAACGGCGGGCCGCCCCAACCGGGGTAGGCCCGCCGTTGCATTTTTGGAGAGTCGGCATGCCCAAGTTCGTGGATCGGGTCGTGGTGCACGCCACCGCGGGTGCGGGCGGCAACGGGTGCGCCTCGGTGCACCGCGAGAAGTTCAAACCGCTCGGCGGCCCGGACGGTGGGAACGGGGGGCGCGGCGGCTCTGTCGTGCTCGTCGTCGACCCAGGCGTGCACACCCTGCTCGACTTCCACCACCGCCCGCACGCGGCGGCCCGCAACGGGAAGCAGGGCCAGGGCGGGTTCAAGGCCGGAGCGAACGCGGACGACCTGGAGCTCGCCGTGCCGGACGGCACCGTCGTCATGACGTCGGACGGACAGGTCCTCGCCGACCTGGTCGGGCCGGGAACGCGGTTCATCGCCGCCGCGGGTGGCCGTGGGGGGCTGGGCAACGCCGCGCTCGCCTCGGCCGCGCGGAAGGCGCCCGGCTTCGCGCTTCTCGGCGAGCCGGGTGTGAGCTGCGACCTCGTGCTGGAGCTGCGCTCCATCGCTGATGTCGGCCTGGTCGGGTTCCCCTCGGCCGGCAAGTCGTCGCTGGTGGCGGCCTTGTCGGCGGCCCGGCCGAAGATCGCGGACTACCCGTTCACCACGCTCGTCCCGCAGCTGGGCGTGGTCACCGCGGGGGAGGAGGTCTTCACGGTCGCGGATGTGCCGGGGCTGATCCCGGGCGCCTCCGAGGGCCGTGGCCTGGGGTTGGACTTCCTCCGGCACATCGAGCGGTGCTCGGTGCTGGTGCACGTGGTCGACTGCGCGACGTTCGCGCCCGGCCGTGACCCTGTCTCGGACGTGCAGGCGCTCGAGGACGAGCTCGCCCGCTACACCCCGGCGCTCGGCGGTGTGCTGGCCGACCGGCCCCGGCTCGTCGCGCTGAACAAGATCGACGTTCCGGACGCCCGGGAGCTCGCCGAGCTGGTGCGCTCCGAGGTGGCCGAGCGGTTCGGCTGGCCGGTGTTCGAGATCTCCACCGCCACCCGCGAGGGTCTGCGCGAGCTGACCTTCGCGATGGCCGAGCAGGTCCGCGCCCACCGGGCGGCGCAGCCCGTCGCCGAGCCGACGCGCCTGGTGTTGCGGCCGGTCGCGGTCGACGACGCCGGCTTCACCGTCGCACCGGACCGCGAGCTGCCGGGCGGGTTCATCGTGCGCGGTGCGCGGCCCGAACGCTGGATCCGGCAGACGAACTTCGACAACGACGAGGCCGTCGGCTATCTGGGTGACCGGCTGGCCCGACTCGGGGTCGAGGAGGCGCTGGCCGAGGCGGGGGCGGTGCCGGGCTGCCCGGTCACGATCGGTGACGTCACCTTCGACTGGGAGCCGTCGACGCCCGCGGGGGTCGCGGTCATGCTGTCCGGGCGCGGGACGGACCGGAGGCTGGACCAGAGTTCCCGCGCGTCGGCGGCGGCCCGGCTGTCCGCCCGTATCGAGCGGCGCCGGAACCACACCGACGACGAGCTCTTCGGGGGCGCCCCGGAGGACGACACGTGAGTGCCCGGGCGCAGCTCGGAGCGGCGCGCCGGGTCGTGGTCAAGGTCGGGTCGTCATCGCTGACCAGCCTCACCGGCGGGCTGGACCCGCAGCGGCTCGACACGCTCGTCGACGCGCTCGCCGCCCGGCGTGCGACGGGCACCCAGGTCGTGCTCGTCTCGTCCGGCGCGATCGCGGCCGGCCTGGCCCCGCTCGGCCTGGCCCGCCGGCCGCGCGACCTCGCCACGCAGCAGGCGGCAGCCGCCGTCGGCCAGCTGCAGCTCGCCCAGACCTACGGGGCGTCGTTCGCGCGGCACGGCCAGCGGATCGGGCAGGTGCTGCTCACCGCGGACGACATGATCCGCCGCGCGCACTACCGCAACGCCCAGCGCACCCTGGAGCGCCTGCTCGGGTTGGACGTGTTGCCGGTGGTGAACGAGAACGACACCGTCGCCACGGACGAGATCCGCGTCGGCGACAACGACCGGCTCGCGGCGCTGGTCGCGCACATCGTCGGCGCGGACGGGCTGGTGCTGCTCTCCGACGTCGAGGGTCTCTACGACGGCCACCCCCGCCGGGCGGGGGCCCGCCTGGTCGCGGAGGTCGACGAGCCCGCAGATCTGGCGGCGGTGACGATCGCCCGCCCCGGTACGGGCCTCGGTACCGGCGGGATGGCCACCAAGATCACCGCGGCGGCGATGGCGTCGGCGGCGGGGATCCCGGTGCTGCTGGCTGCCGCCGCGGACGTCGCCGCCGCTCTGGACACGGCGGGCGCCGGGCCGAAGGTCGGCACGGCGTTCCGCCCGTCGGGGCGCCGGATGTCCGCGCGACGGTTCTGGCTGCGCCACGCCGCGGACGTCCGCGGCCGCCTCGACCTCGACCGCGGCGCGACCACGGCCGTGGTGCACCGCCGCCGCTCCCTGCTCGCCGCCGGGATCCGCGGTGTCTCGGGCGACTTCGTGGCGGGGGACGTCGTGGACCTCGTGGACCCCGACGGCACCGTGGTCGCCCGCGGCGTGGTCGGGTTCGACGCCACGGAGCTGCCGGACCTGATCGGCCGCAGCAGCCACGAACTCCCCCCCGCGCAGCGCCGCGAGGTCGTCCACGCCGACGACCTCGTCCCGATGCACGCGCCGTAGCCTGGCGATGGGCAGCGCAAGGGACCAGACTCGGCGCATGGGTGCGGCTGACCGGGCCCGCGCGCGGCTCGTCGACGGAATGCGCGACAGCGGGCGGCTCTGCGGCCCGGCGGTCGAGGACGCTTTCCGGGCGGTGCCGCGGCACTTGTTCCTGCCCGGGGTGCCGCTGGCTCGGGCCTACGCGGACGAGGCCGTCGCCACCCAGGCCATCGACGGCGTCACGACGAGCTCGGCCTCCCAGCCGTCGATGGTGGCGATCATGCTCGCGCAGCTCGACCTGCGTCCCGGGCACCGCGTTCTCGAGATCGGCGCCGGTACGGGCTACAACGCCGCACTCATGGCGCGCCTCGTCGGGCCCCAGGGGCACGTGGTGAGCGTCGACATCGACGCCGACCTCGTCGACGGCGCCGCCCGCCACCTCGCTGCCGCCGAGGTGAGCGACGTCGAGCTGGTGTGCGGCGACGGTGCACTCGGCTACCCGCCCGGCGCGCCCTACGACCGGATCATCCTCACCGTCGGGAGCGGCGACGTCCGCCCGGAATGGGTCGCGCAGCTCGCGCCCGGCGGGCGGTTGCTGCTGCCCCTGGCGTTGCGGGGAACCCAGGTGTCGGTCGCGCTGGATCTCGGTGCGGACGGCGCACTGCGCAGCGCGTCGGTCCACCGGTGCTCGTTCGTCCGGCTGCGGGGCGTCGGCGCCGTGTCCGATGCGGGTACGACCGTGGACGGCGGCGTGTCGGTGCTGCTGGCCGACGGCCGTGCCGATCCCACGCTCGTTCGGGTCGCCCTGGCCGCGCCCGGTCCCGTCCGGTACGTGCCGGAGCCGCTGGGCGCCGGGGACCTGTGGGACGGCTTCGGGATGTGGCTGGCGCTGACCGAACCGGGAGCATGTCGGCTCCTGGGCGCGCGGGTGGACCCTGACGACCCGGATCCGGACGGCCTTCCCGCCGAGCTGCTGCCGGTCCGGGGTCACGCTGCCAGCATCGGGATCTTCGCCGACTCCCCGGCGGGCCCCGGCCTCGCCGCTGTCGTCCTCGATCCGGCCGCGAACCCCGCGGCTCGGGGGCCGTGGTCGGTACGGGTGCGGGCCTTCGGCCCGGCGGGCGACGTCCTCGCAGATCGGGTTCTCGCCGCGGCCGCCGCCTGGGTGGACGCCGGTCGGCCCGCGCCGGAGGACCTGCGCCTGACCGTCGTCCCCGACGGACTCGCACCGCCAGCGGAGGCTGGTGCGATCGTCGTTGACCAGGGGCACTGCCGCGTGTTCGTGCACCCGCCGGCCGCGTAGCGGGGTCTGTCGGCGGCCGCCCGGCTCAGGCGGCCAGGGCCAGTGCGAACGGCAGCACGGCGGGTGCCCCGGCCCGGCGCAGCAGGCGGGCGACGACCGTCGCCGTCCATCCGCTGTCCAGTACGTCGTCGACCAGCAGGACCGGGCCGTGCACGTCCGTGAGATCGGGAACCGTGAAGCCGTCCCACACCGCCGCGAGCCGCTGTGCGGAGTTCGCCGACGGCGCGGGCCGGGGACCGACCGGCTCCGCGGTGCCCAACAGTTGCAGCCGTCCGATCTCGGCGATCCGCCGCGCCAGGTGCGCGAGCTGGTGTGGCCGCGTCCGCGACCCGACCCCGACCACCCCCACCGGCCGCGCCGCCCAC
The DNA here is from genome assembly GCA_963720845.1 of uncultured Actinomycetota bacterium. Lineage (GTDB taxonomy): Bacteria > Actinomycetota > Actinomycetes > Mycobacteriales > Pseudonocardiaceae > Pseudonocardia. Next base: position 72,671 of record CAVRHG010000011.1, read on the forward strand.
GGCCAGCCGGCGAGCACCTTGACACAGGCGTCGAGCACCTCCGGCGGCACCGGAACGTCGTCGCCCGAGACCAGCTCGCGCAGCCGGGTGCCCCAGCCGATGTCCGAAAGCCGCCCGATCACTCGGCCCTCGTCCGCGAGCTCGCCTGCGGCGATGCGGCCCGATGTGGGGACGCCCAGCTCGGACATGCCCGACGGCCACTGCTTGCGCGCCGGCACCGGCACGCCGGGGCGGGTGATCCGCTCCTGTGCGGCAGCCTCGGCCGCGGCGTCCACGGACGGCTCCCACACGGTGCCCGTGCAGGTGTCGCAGCGCCCGCAGGGCTGCCCGGAGTCGTCGTCGAGCTGGCGACGCAGGTACGCGAGCCGGCACTCCGGCGTGTCGAGGTAGGCGAGCATCGCCCGCTGCTCGGCCTCGCGGGCGGTGGCGATCCGCCGGTGCCGTTCCTCGTCGTAGATCCACGGCAGCCCGGTCGCGACCCAGCCTCCCTTCACCCGCCGCACTGCGCCGTCGCTGTCGAGAACCTTCAGCAGCATCTCCAGGCGCGTCCGCGACAGGTCCACCCGGGTCTCGATCGCCGCCGTCGACATCGGGCGCTCGGACAGCACGTCCAACGTGCGGCGCACGAGCGGTTCCGGCGGGAACGCGAGCGAGGCGAAGTAAGCCCAGATGTCACGGTCCTCCGCTCCGGGCAGCAGCACGACCTCGGCTCGTTCGACAGCGCGCCCGGCGCGGCCGATCTGCTGGTAGTACGCCACGGGCGACGACGGCGCGCCGAGGTGCACGACGAACCCGAGGTCCGGTTTGTCGAAGCCCATCCCGAGTGCGCTGGTGGCGACAAGCGCCTTCACCCGGTTCGCCAGCAGGTCCGCCTCCGCGGCCAGCCGCTGCTCCGGATCGGTCTTGCCGGTGTAGGACGCGACGGGGACCCCGCGCTCGCGCAGGAACTCCGCGACCTCCTCCGCGGCGGCGATCGTGAGCGTGTACACGATGCCCGCCCCTGGCAGCTCAGCCAGGTGCGCGGCGAGCCAGCCCAGCCGCTGCGCCGGCGTCGGCAGCCGCACCACCGACAGCCGCAGGCTCTCCCGGTCCAGTGAGCCGCGCAGCACGAGCGGCCCAACAGCGTCTTCCCCGGAGGCCCCACGCCGTGCTTCGCTACGGCGTCGGTCCACCGGACGTGCGTCTGGGGCGAGGCCCAGCTGCTCGGTGACGTCCCGGACCACCCGGTCGTTCGCCGTCGCCGTGGTGGCCAGCACCGGGATCCCCTGCGGCAGTTCGGCGATCAGCGCGCGCAGCCGCCGGTAGTCCGGCCGGAAGTCGTGGCCCCAGTCGGAGACGCAATGCGCCTCGTCCACCACCAGCAGGCCCGTGCTCGCCGTGAGCCGGGGGAGCACCCGGTCCCGGAAGTCGGGGTTGTTCAGCCGCTCCGGGCTCACCAGAAGGACGTCGACCTCGCCCGCGTCGATCGCGGCGTACGTGGCGTCCCAGTCGCCGGTGTTCGCCGAGTTCACCGTCACCGCGCGCACGCCCGCGCGGGCGGCGGCGTCGATCTGGTTGCGCATCAGCGCGAGGAGCGGGGAGACGATCACCGTGGGCCCCGCGCCCCCCGCCCGCAGCAACGCCGTGGCCACGAAGTAGACGGCGGACTTGCCCCATCCCGTGCGCTGCACGACCAACGCCCGGCGCCGCTGCACGACCAGGGCGCGGATCGCGGTCCACTGGTCGTCGCGCAGCCGCGCCCGCGGCCCCGCGAGGGTGCGCAGCACCTCCTCGGCGCGGTCGCGGAGAGCGGTGTCGGGCAGCTCGGTCGTCGTCACCCGTCCATCGTGACCCCCACCCCCGACAATCCGGCGCTCGGGCGCAGATACACGCATGACCTGTGAACGGAGCGGCTACTTCTCAGACGTGAACGACGCGCCCGGTCGGGTACCCCATCCTCGCCGCCCAGCCCAGCTGTGCAGCCGGTGCCACCGGCCGTCGGACGTGATGGTCGAGGACGAGCGGGGACTCGTGATCAGCGCGTGCGTCGACCACCTCGAATGGGCGTTCCTCACCGGCGTGGACGCCTGGACGGGGCGCTGGCGCACTGCCTGACCGGAGCCGCAGGTCATGACGTGTCGGTCGGGTTCAGAACTCGTTAGGCTGCGCCCGTGCACCGCAAGATCGGCATCATGGGCGGGACCTTCGACCCGATCCACAACGGGCACCTGGTCGCGGCCAGCGAGGTCGTCGACCGGTTCGCTTTGGACGAGGTCCTGTTCGTGCCGACCGGTCTGCCCTGGCAGAAGGTCGAGCGCGACGTCAGCCTGCCCGAGGACCGCTACCTCATGACAGTGATCGCGACGGCGTCGAACCCACGGTTCTCGGCGAGCCGCGTCGACATCGACCGCGACGGTCCCACCTACACCGTGGACACGCTGTCCGACCTGCACGCAGCCACGCCCGACGCCGAGCTGTTCTTCATCACCGGTGCGGACGCGCTGGCCCAGATCCTGTCGTGGCGCGACGTCGACCAGGTGTTCCGCTACGCCCACTTCATCGGCGTCACCCGCCCCGGCTACGAGCTCGGTGACGACCACCTTCCGGAGGGCTCCGTGACGCTGGTCGAGGTACCGGCCATGGCGATCTCGTCGACGGACTGCCGCACGCGCGTCGCCGCGGGCCGACCTGTCTGGTACCTCGTGCCGGACGGGGTCGTCCAGTACATCTCGAAGCGGAATCTGTACCGCAAGGACTGATCGGGCCGAGCCGTCGTCGAGTGGGGGCGCAGCGACGCGACGCCGAGTGGGCGGTGTGGCATTGTCCATTCCCCAATCTGTGCGACCCGGGTCGTCCCGCCGCGCCGGGATACGGCAAGGTGTATGTGCAGACCGTGAGGGGGAGGGGCCACGATCGGGGGCGAGGGGACGCCGCGGGGTGGTACTGGCCACACCTGCGTGGAGGGGAAAACCGGTGCGACCAGCCCGGGCTGGTGCGCCACGATGAGGGACGACACCGCAGTTGCGCGAGGGATGCGTGACCGGTGTTCCGGCGACGGCGGAGCCGTGCTTCTCGTGACGGTGTCGGCCGTGGGACGAAGGGTGGAGATGACGTCGACACCGACCTCGGGGGGACGCCGCAGCGTGTGGCGCCGCCAGGGGGTCGTCGGGGCTGAGCCGTCTGCGATGTCCACATGGGGGTGAGCGCGCTGTCGGGGGGGCCGGCGTCGGGGTGGAGCGAGTTCGGCGAGCTCTACCGGACCGACGCGCCGCGGTTGGCGGTCTTCGCCATGGCGCTCGGTGCGGCGGGTGACCGGGCGGCCGCACTGGCGCACGAGACCATGATCACGCTGTGGCGTCGATGGGCGGATCTGCCCGGGGCGCCGCGCACGTACGCACGCCTGCTCGTCGTCCGGGGCATCCGGCGGTCGCGCACCGACGTCGTCGCCCCGGCTGCGCTCCGCTTTCCCGAGCAGACGCAGCACGGTGCCGTCCTGACCGGCCTGGCGCAGCTGCCGGACGGGCAGGGGCACATTCTGGCGGCGACCTTCGACCACCTTCCTCCCGAAGACATCGCCCTGGTGCTGCAGATCGGCGTGGACGACGTGCAGACGGCCGCGGACGCCGGGACGGTCGCGCTGCGGAGCCATCTCGACGGGCGCGAGGTCCAGCAGGCGTACGAGGACCTGGTGGCCGGGGTCGCGGGCGGGATGGACGTCGACGAGGGGCTCGCGCTCGTCGCCGCGAACGACACCGGACGCCCCACCGCGGTGCCATCGGCAGCGGACGCCGCCACGGACCGCCGCCCGACCGCGCAGGTCCCCGACGAGCTGGTCACTGCGGCGATGTCGGGCGACCGGGACGCCATCGCGCGGCTGCTCGAGGTGATCCGCCCGCTGGTGGCGCGATACTGTCGCGGCCGGCTCGGGCCCGTCGACCGCTCGTTCCTCTCCGCGGACGACGTCGCGCAGGAGGTGTGCCTCGCCGTCCTGACGGCGCTGCCCAACTACCGCGTGCAGGGCAAGCCGTTCCTCGCGTTCGTCTACGGGATCGCGGCGCACAAGGTGATCGACGCCCATCGGTCGGTCAGCAGGGGGCGGACCGACCCCGTCGCGGACGTCCCGGACACCGTCGAGATCGGGGCGGGGCCCGAGCAGCGAGCGCTGCGCGGGGAGCTGTCGGCGCAGCTGCGCGACCTGCTCGACACGCTGCCCGAGAAGCAGCGCGAGATCCTCGTGCTGCGCATCGTGGTCGGGCTGTCGGCGGAGGAGACCGCGCAGATCGTCGGGGCCAGCCCGGGTTCGGTCCGGGTGGCCCAGCATCGGGCACTCAGCCGCCTGCGCAAGAACCTCCCGCCGGACCTCGGCACGGCCCCGGCGTAGGCCTGCGAGGTTCGTGCAGAACCCGCCTGGGACACTGGGAGCGTCCTAACGGGTGGAGGGAACGCGGTGACCGCAACCGAACAGGCTTTGGAGACGGCCCGGGTGGCCGTGGCGGCGGCCGCCGACAAGAAGGCGCACGACATCGTGGTGCTCGACGTCTCGGAGCAGCTGGTGATCACCGACTGCTTCGTGATCGCGTCGGCGCCGAACGAGCGGCAGGTCGAGGCGATCGTGGATGCCGTCGAGGAGAAGCTGCGCGAGCGCGGCGTGAAGCCGGTGCGTCGCGAGGGTGCGCGGGAGGGTCGCTGGGTGCTGCTCGACTTCGTCGACGTCGTCGTGCACGTCCAGCACAACGAGGAGCGGGGGTTCTACGGCCTGGAGCGGCTGTGGAAGGACTGCCCCCGTGTGGAGTTCGCCGAGGCCCGGGCGGCCGCGGCCGGTGACGAGGGCCCATGACGCTGCGCCGGGTCATCCTGCTGCGCCACGGTCAGACCGACTACAACGTCGACGGCCGCATGCAGGGCCACCTCGACTCGCACCTGACCCCGACCGGCCACGACCAGGCCGCGGCTGCGGCACCGGTGCTGGCGGCGCTGGAACCGGATCGGCTGATCAGCTCGGACCTGCGCCGCGCGATCGACACCGCCGAGCTCGTCGGCGCGGCCTGCGGGCTGCCGGTGAAGTACGACCCGCGGCTGCGGGAGACCCATCTCGGTCTCTGGCAGGGGCACACGGTCGCCGAGATCGACGGCGAGTTCCCGGGCGCGATCGCCACGTGGCGGTCGGATCCCGGATGGGCGCCTCCGGGGGGTGAGTCGCGCATCGCCGTGGTGGCGCGCTCGCGTCCGGTGGTGGACGAGCTGGACGCCGAGTTCGCCGACTCCGACGACCGCTCGGAGACCGTGATGCTGGTGGCGCACGGCGGCCTGATCGCCGGGCTCGTGACGGGACTGATGGACCTGCCGACCTCGGCATGGCCGTCGTTCGGCGGGTTGGGCAACTGCCGGTGGGCTGTCCTCGCACGACGCGAGGACCATCCGCGCTGGCGGCTCGCCGGCTACAACATCGGGGCCTGAGCGGCCCACCCTGTCCCGTGGGTCTGCGCCGCAGCGAAGCACGGCGGAGATCCACAGGTGGAATGGCTACTGTCTCGGGCGTGCCCGTGGCCGTCGTGACCGACTCGACCGCATACCTTCCCGCCGGGCTGGCCGACGGGCGGGGGATCAAGGTCGTCCCCCTCGAGGTGCGGCTGGGCACGCGGGTCGGGCGGGAGGGCGTCGACATCGACGCCGCGGCCGTCTCGGCGGCGCTGGCCGACCGGCACCTCGTGGTGCAGACCTCGCGGCCTGCACCGGCCGAGTTCGCCAGCATCTACCGGGCCGCGCTCGCCGGCGGTGCCACCGAGGTGGTGTCGGTGCACCTGTCCCGCGAGCTGTCGGGAACGTGGGAGGCGGCGCGCCTCGCGGCGGAGGAGGTCGGGCCGGAGCGCGTGCGGGTGGTCGACTCTCGGGCGACCGCGATGGGCCTGGGCTATGCCGTGCTGGCGGCCGCCGACGCGGCCGGTCAGGGGGCGGACGCCGAGGCCGTCGAGGAGGCCGCCGCGGACGTCGCCACCCGCTGCCGCGTGTTCTTCTGCGTCGACACCCTGGACCGGCTGCGCCGGGGAGGCCGCATCGGCGCCGCCGCGGCGCTGGTGGGCAGCGCGCTGGCCGTCAAGCCGTTGCTGCACGTGGCGCAAGGACGGATCGTGCCGCTGGAGAAGGTGCGGACGACGGCGCGGGCGGCCCAGCGGATGGTTGAGCTCGCGGTCCGCGCCGCCGGTGACGGCCCCGCCGACCTCGCCGTGCACCACCTGGGGGCGGCGGAGCGGGCCGAGGAGCTGGCCGAGCGCCTCCGGGAGCGGCTGCCGCGCGCGGCACGGCTCCTGGTGTCCGAGGTGGGAGCGGTGATCGGCGCGCACGCCGGGACGGGGCTGCTGGGCATCGTCGTCGTGCCGCGCCGCGACGGCGCGCGACGGTAGCAGGGTCCGCCGGACGTTTTCCGCTGCTCAGCGGAGGTCCGCGGGCCGGCTGTCCCCATCGGGGTCCGGGCATCCACAGATCCGACGAGCCCCCTCCGTACCGCCGGTCGCGGCCCTAGCGTCGTCGGCATGGCACGCCGGACCCCGTACCCCGGATCCGGGCGGCTGGCCGCGGTGCTGGTGTCGCGTCCGCCCGACCCGGCGTCCGGTGTGCCCGCCGACGACCTGCCGACGGTCCCGATCCCATTGCTGCCGACCCCACCGCGCTCGGGGCGGCGTGGTGCACGACGGTTCACCGACCGGTGGTTGCCAGCGGCCTGGCGCGACGTCCGGATCGACCCCGGCCGGCCCGGGGCGCTCGCGGTGGTGCTGGTGGGGGTCGTCGCCGCGGTGGTCGCGGCAGTGGGTGTGTGGCGGGAGGCGCCGCGCGCGGAGCCGGTGGCGGACCTGCCGGTGCAGGTGACGACGGCCGCCGCCGCCGCGTCGTCGACCGCCACGGTGGTCGAGCCCGAGACGCTCGTGGTCGCCGTCGCCGGGAAGGTGCGGCGGCCAGGGCTGGTGCATGTCGCGCCGGGCTCGCGGGTGGCGGACGTGCTCGAGGCCGCCGGGGGTCCCCTCCCCGACGCCGATCTGAGCGGGGTGAACCTCGCGCGGAAGGTGAGCGACGGCGAGCAGGTGGCGATCGGGGTTCCACCGGCGCCGGACGCCGGGCCGGCGACCGGCGGTGGCAGCGGCAGCGGCAGCAGCAGCGGCCCGGTCGGGCCGCTCGACCTGAACGCGGCCACGGTCGAGCAGCTCGACGCCCTGCCCGGCGTCGGCCCGGTGACGGCGCAGCGCATCGTCGAGTGGCGGACCCGCAACGGCCGCTTCGCGACGGTGGACCAACTCCGTGATGTCGAGGGCATCGGCGAGCGGCGGCTCGGTCAGCTACGTGAGCTGGTGCGGGTGTGACCGCGCCGCGGGCACCGGAGCCGGTCCCGTCGAGGACGCGCCTGGCGGGTGGCGCCGGGTCCGTGCCGGAGCGAGCACCGCAGCGTGACGTTCGCCCCGCGTCTCCCGAGGGCGTTGCCGGAGCCGACGCCGTGCCTGCCCGGCCGCCGGACCTGCGGCTGGTTCCCGCGGCTGCCGCCTCGTGGGCGGTCGTTCTGCTCGGCCTGCACACCGGGCCGGTCGGCGGCGTCGTCGGGGCAGCCCTGGCGGGTGGTGTGCTGCTCGGCGGGCTCCGCGGCTGCCGCGCCGTGCTCGTCGCGGCAGGCGGCTGTGCCCTCGCGGCGGCCCTCGTCGTCACCGTGCACGCGGTGATGCTGCGCGATCACCCCATACGCACCGCCGCAGGGCAGGGCGCGAGGGCGACCCTGCACGTCGTCGTCCGCGACGACCCGCGCGAGCTGCGCTCCTCCGGTGTCGGCCTGCGGCCCGGTGCGACGCAGGTACTGGTGCCCGCGGTGCTGCGGGCGGCGGAGACGGGGGGTCGGCGATGGACCGGGGGCGGCCGCGTGCTGGTGATCGCCCCGGCCGACGGCTGGTCCGAGCTGCTCCCCGGGCAGCCGGTCACCGCGGACGGCGTGCTGGCCCCGGCCACCCGCAGCGATCTCACGGTGGCGGTCCTGAGGGCGCGCGGCGGGCCGCGCGACGTCGGTCCCGCATCCTGGTGGCAGACCGCCGCGGGCTCGCTGCGCGACGGCCTGCGCAGCGCCGCGGCGGCGGTCCTCCCCGAAGCCCCGGCCGGCCTGCTGCCGGGGCTCGCGGTGGGCGATACCCGTGCCCTGCCGGCGGAGCTGCGCGACGACTTCCGCGCGGCCGGGCTCAGCCACCTGACCGCCGTGTCGGGGAGCAACCTCGCGATCGTCGTCGGTGCGGTGCTGGGGCTTCTGCGCCTGCTGCGCGCCGGTCCACGGGTCGCTGCGGCGCTCAGCGCCGCGGCGCTGCTCGGCTTCGTCGTGCTCGCCCGCCCGTCGCCCAGCGTGCTGCGGGCGGCCGCGATGGGAGCCATGGTGCTGCTGGCGCTCGCGCTCGGCCGGGAACGGACGGCCGTGCCCGCGCTCGCGGCGACGGTGCTCGGGCTGCTGATCGCGGACCCGGCACTTGCGGCGGACCCGGGGTTCGGCCTTTCGGTGCTCGCGACCGCGGCACTCGTGCTCGTCGTGCCGGGGTGGGTGGCCCGGATGCGGCAGCGCGGGGTGCCGCCGGGTGTCGCCGAGATGCTCGCGGTACCCGCGGCGGCGTGCCTGGCGACCGCTCCGCTGCTCGCGGGCCTCAGCGGCAACGTGAGCCTGGTGACCGTGGTCGCGAACCTGGTGGCGGCGCCCGCGGTCGCACCGGCGACGGTGCTCGGCGTGCTGGCGGCGGTGCTGTCGCCGGTGGCGATGCCCGCCGCCCACGGGTGCGTGTGGCTCGCCGGCCCGGCGGTGGGTTGGCTCGTGGCCGTGGCGGACGGCGCGGCGGCGGTGCCCGGGGCGGTCGTCCCGTGGCCGGCCGGGCTCGCCGGGGCGGGGCTGCTCGCCGCAATCGTCGCCGCCTTCGGGCTGCTCGCCCGCTCCCGCCGGGTCCGTCCGCTGCTCCTCGCGGTGGTCGTCGGCCTGCTGCTGGTCCTGGTGCCCACCCGGGTGCTGCGTCCCGGTTGGCCGCCGCCCGGCTGGGCCGTCGTGGCGTGCGACGTCGGCCAGGGTGACGCGCTGGTGCTCGCGACCGGACAGCCGGGGCGAGCGGTGCTCGTCGACGCCGGGCCGGACGACGGGCCGGTCGACGCCTGCCTGGACCGGCTCGGGGTGACGGCCCTGGCGATGGTGCTGGTCAGCCACCTGCACGCAGACCATGTGGGCGGCCTCGCCGGGGCGTTGCGTGGCCGGTCGGTCGGCGCGGTGGCGGTCGGCCCCGTCCAGGAGCCCCGGTGGGCGCTCGACCGGATCCGGCGGCAGTCGGCCGCGGCGGGCGTGCGGATCGTGGAGGTACGACCGGGAGTCCGGCTCGTCTGGCCCGCGCTCACTCTGGACGTGATCGGCCCGGAACATCCGCCCGAGCACGTCGACCCGGACGACGGCACGCAGGTCAACGACGGCTCGACGGTGCTCCGCGCGACGACGGCGGCCGGCACCGTGCTGCTCACCGGCGACGTCGAGGTCGCCGCCCAGGCGCAGCTGCTCGCCGCGGGCGTGCCCCTGCATGCGGACGTCATGAAGATGCCGCACCACGGCAGCCGCTACAGCTCCGCGGAGTTCCTCGCCGCCGTCGCACCGCGGGCGGTGCTGGTCAGCGTGGGCGCGGGCAACGACTACCACCATCCGGACACCGCACTGCTCGGCCGGTTGGAGCGCTCGGGCGCGACCGTGCGCCGGACGGACCGCTCCGGCGACATCGCCGTGACCGGCGGGCCGGGCCGCGACGGGCGCGGGCTGCACGTGGTCGCTCGCGGCGACCCGCTGCCCGCGCCCCGCCGCCGGGTACTCCCCGGGCGGCGACGCCGGTCAGCCCTGAAGGGCTGCCAGCGCCTCGCGCACCGCCTTGCTGGTCGCCGGCACCGTCGCGGTGGGGCCGACCCGGCCGGAGACCGCGTCGAGGGTCTTCAACCCGTCGCCGGTGATCAGCAGCACCGTCTCGGCGTCCGGGTCGAGCTGCCCTGCCTCGATCAGCTTCCTCGCCGTGGCGACGGTGACCCCGCCGGCCGTCTCGGCGAACACGCCCTCGGTCTGCGCCAACAGCCGGATACCCTCGACGACCTCCTCGTCGGAGACGTCGGCGACCGCGCCGCCGGTGCGGCGCACGGTGTCGAGCACGTACGGCCCGTCCGCCGGGTTCCCGATCGCCAGCGAGCGGGCGATCGTGTCGGGCCGCACCGGCTGCACCACGTCGTGGCCCTCGGCGAACGCCTTCGACACCGGCGAGCACCCGGTCGCCTGCGCCCCGAACACCCGGTACGGCGTCGGCTCCACCAGGCCCAGCTTGCCCAGCTCCTGGAAGCCCTTGTCCACCTTGGTCAGCTGCGAGCCCGATGCCACCGGGACGACGATCTGGCCGGGCAGCCGCCATCCGAGCTGCTCGGCGACCTCGAAGCCGAGCGTCTTGGAGCCCTCCGCGTAGTAGGGCCGGACGTTGACGTTGACGAAAGCCCAGTCCTCGTGCTCGGCCGCCAGCTCGGTCGCGAGCCGGTTCACGTCGTCGTAGTTGCCCTCGACGGCGAGCAGCGTGCCGCCGTAGACGGCCGTCGTGAGGATCTTCGCCTGCTCGAGCGACGAGGGGATCAGCACGACCGAGTCCCAGCCCGCGCGGGCGGCCGCGGCAGCGACGGCATTGGCCAGGTTGCCGGTGGACGGGCAGGCGAGCACGGTGAAGCCCAGCTCACGGGCCGCGGCGAGCGCGACCGCCACGACCCGGTCCTTGAACGAGTGCGTGGGGTTGCCGGTGTCGTCCTTCACCCACAGCGAGCGCACGCCCAGGGCGGCGGCCAGCCGGTCCGCCTTGATCAGGCGGGTGAGCCCGGGTTCGGTGTTGGGGTGCCGCGTGACGTCCCAAGGCACGGGAAGCAACTGCTGGTAACGCCAGATCGACTTCGGGCCCGCTTCGATCGAGGCCCGGGTGATCTCGGGGAAGTCGTAGGCGACCTCAAGCGGGCCGAAGCACTGCGGACACGCGAACTGCGGGGCGAGCGGGATCTCGTGTCCGCACTCGCGACACGAGAGGGCCCGGGCGGAGCCCAGGTCGAAGGTGGTCGCCGTGCTGGAGGCGGCAGTCAACGTCATCGGAAGATCTCCTCATCTTCCCCGCGCGCGCGGGTCGGAATTGGCACCGTGATCGTCTGCGCGCGATGCTCGCGAGACGCCGGTTGCCGGGGCTTCAACGGGCCGTTCCCTCTGCCCCTCTGGATGAGCCATATGCGGTTGTGTACCGACGGCGCAGGATGCCGGCCGGATGACCACGACGTTACGGCACGCGGGCCACCCCTTCCAGTCACGGGATTCCGCGGCTGCCGATCTGGGAGCCGGTTCACGCGTGGACGGCGAGGTGCGCGACGATGGCGACGATGGCCGCTCCGTCCGCCCTGCCGCCGCTGCACCTGGTGCTCGGCGACGAGGAGCTGCTGGTCGAGCGGGCCGTTCGGGACGTCGTCGACGCCGCGCGCGTCGCCGATCCGGAGGTGGAGCTGCGGCGCCTGCGGGCGCCGGAGGCCACCCCCGCGGACCTGGCCGCCGCGCTGAGCCCGTCGCTGTTCGCTGAGGCGCGGGTCGTCGTGCTGGATGCCGCTCACGAGGCCGGCAAGGACGCCTCTGCGGCGGTTCTCGACCACGCCACGGCACCCGGCGAGGGCGTCACCGTGGTGGTCCTGCACGCCGGTGGCGCGCGGAACAAGGCGCTCGCGGACGCGCTCCGCAAGGTCGGGGCGCAGGTCGTGCGCTGCGAGAAGCTCCGTCCGGAGGAGCGGGCGGACTTCGTCCGCGCCGAGGTGCGCCGGGCCCGGGGGAAGATCACGCCGGACGCGGTCGGCGTGCTCATCGAGTCGGTCGGCACCGAGCTGCGCGACCTCGCGTCGGCCGTGGTGCAGCTCGTCGCAGACACCGGCGGCGCGGTCGACGCGGCCGCGGTGGGCCGCTACTACCGCGGCCGCGCCGAGGCGTCCGGCTTCGCGGTGGCGGACAAGGTCGTTGCCGGGGACCGGGTGGGTGCGCTCGAGGCGCTGCGCTGGGCGCTCGTGGCTCGGCGTCCCGCCGGTGCTGGTCGCAGACGCGCTGGCCGACGCCGTCCGCACCCTGGCGAAGGTCGGCGGCGCCGGCCGCGGCGACCCGAACCGGCTGGCCGGCGTGCTCGGCATGCCGCCGTGGAAGATCCGGAAGGCGCAGTCGCAGGTCCGCGGCTGGCACCCGGACGCGCTTGCGGCGGCCACCGCGGCGGCGGCGGAGGTCAACGCGGACGTCAAGGGCGCGGCGCCGGACGTCGGCTACGCGCTGGAGCGGGCCGTGCTGCGGATGTGCGCCGCCCGGGAGATCCGCGGCTGAGGCCGCGTCGCGGTCATCGGGCCCGTCGTCAGGTCGGCCACGCGGACATCCGGGCGCACACCGAGACGGCGCCGCTCGCACGGAGCGACGCCGTCGGAACGCGGTGCGTCAGAGGGTGTTGCGGTTCCTCGACACCCTCAGGCTGCGGTGTTGACCCGCCGGGCCATCGCCGACTTGCGGTTCGCCGCCTGGTTCTTGTGGATGACGCCCTTGCCGGCCGCCTTGTCGAGCGCCTTCGCGGCGGCGCGCTGCAGCTCGGTGGCCTTCTCGGTGTCGCCCGCCTCGACGGCCTCGCGGAAGCGGCGGACGGCGGTGCGGACGGACGAGCGAACCGACTTGTTGCGCTGCCGGCGCTTCTCGTTCGTCTTGACCCGCTTGATCTGGGACTTGATGTTGGCCACGCGAATGCCTCGAGTTCTTCCTGCTGCTGAACTGCTCGATGTCTGTCCTGATAGGCGCCGGCGGCAGGTGGTGCTGCCCGGCCGGGCTCTCGGCCATCAATGTTATCAGCGGCCGGTTGAGCACTCGCACGGGGCGAGCGTGTAACCCGTCTGTAGCGTGCCGCACTGGTCGCCCGCAGCCCGGCTGGGGAAGATGACCTCCGTGAGCCGCGCCGCGCAGAGTCCAGCCCCTGCCGAGCGATTCCGACGCAGCGGAGGACCCGAGGAGAACGGCCCGGTGGCCGCTCGCTCTCTTCGACAACTACCTGTCGCCAGACCGGCCCAACCCGGGCGCCTACGACGAGATGTTCTCCCCGGACGGGAGCATCCGCGCGCCCGTACCGAGCCCGCAGGCCATCGCGCCCACGGCCGCGGCCGACCTCAAGGTGCGGTCCGAGGCACTCGACCGCGCCTACGTCGACCAGGGCATCACGTTCTCGCTCTCGGGCAAGGAACGGCCGTTCCCGCTCGACATCGTGCCCCGGGTGATTCAGCGCGGCATCGTCCAAGCTGCAGCGCGGCATCGTCCAGCGCGTCCAGGCGCTGGAGATGTTCCTCGCCGACATCTACGGCGACGCCGAGATCGTCCGCGACGGCGTGCTGCCCCGGCGGTCTGATCACCAGCTGCGAGCACTTCCACCGGACCGCCGCCGGGTTCGTCCCGCCCAACGGCGTGCGCATCCACGTCGCCGGCATCGACCTCGTCCGCGACGAGCAGGGAGTCTTCCGGGTGCTGGAGGACAACCTGCGCAACCCGTCGGGCGTGTCGTACGTGATGGAGAACCGCCGCACGATGGCGCGCGTCTTCCCCGACCTGTTCACCCGCCAGCGGGTGCGCGCGGTCGGCGACTACGCGCACCCACCTGCTGCGTGCCCTGCGTGCCGCGGCCGCGCCGAACGAGGCCGATCCGCACCGTCGTCGTGCTCACCCCGGCGTCTTCAACTCCGCCTACTTCGAGCACTCGCTGCTCGCCCGCCAGATGGGCGTCGAGCTGGTCGAGGGCCGCGACCTGTTCTGCCGCGACAACCTCGTCTACATGCGCACCACGCAGGGCGACCAGCGGGTCGACGTGATCTACCGGCGGATCGACGACGAGTTCCTCGACCCGCTGCAGTTCAATCCGGACTCGGTGCTCGGCGTCGCGGGCATGATCAACGCCGCCCGGGCGGGCAACGTCGTGATCGCGAACGCCGTCGGCAACGGCGTCGGCGACGACAAGCTCGTCTACACCTACGTGCCGGACATGATCGCCTACTACCTCGGCGAGAAGCCGCTGCCTGCCCAACGTCGACACGTTCCGCTGCTGGCTCGACGACGAGCGGGCCCACGTGCTGGAGCATCTCGACGAGCTGGTGCTCAAGCCGGTCGAGGGCTCGGGTGGGTACGGCATCCTGTTCGGCCCGAACGCCGAGCGCCCGCCAGCTGCAGCACGGCCCGCCGGTGAATCCGCGACGACCCGCGCGGCTGGATCGCCCAGCCCGTCGTCCAGCTCTCGACGGTGCCGACCAAGGTCGACGACCGGCTCGTGCCCCGCCACGTCGACCTGCGGCCGTTCGCGGTCAACGACGGGGACAACGTCTTCGTGCTGCCCGGCGGGCTCACCGGCGTCGCTCTGCCGAAGGGCAGCCTGGTGGTCGAACTCCAGCCAGGGTGGAGGCAGCAAGGACACCTGGGTGCTCGCCGCGGGCCGGGCCCCCGAGGCCGAGCGCGAGCTGGGCGAGAAGGGCTGGCGACCATCGCCCCCGCCAGCTCGCCTGCCGCGGAGCATGGGCCCGAGCTGAGCGACGAGCCAGCAACAGCAACAGTGAGGGCGGCAGCGAGGGGGATGATCTGATGCTCGCCCGCAACGCCGAGTCGCTGTACTGGATCGGGCGCTACGTGGAGCGGGCCGACGACACGGCCCGCATCCTCGACGTCTCGGTGCACCAGCTGCTCGAGGACGCGACCGTCGACGCGGACCGCGCGGCCCGCACCCTGCTCGGCGTGCTCGGGCTGCGACCCGGTGTCCGACGGCCCGCTCGACGCCTGGTCGGTCACCGAGCTCGTCGGGCTACTCGGAGAACAGCCGGGCTCGATCGTCTCGTCGGTCTCCCGCGCCCGGGAGAACGCCCGCGGCGCCCGCGAGGTGGTCTCGGCCGAGATGTGGGAGTGCCTCAACGCCACGTGGAACGCCCTGCCCGAGCGGCAGCGTACGCCCGGTGGGTCGGCCCGCACGCGTTCTTCTCCTACGTCGAGGACCGGGCGGCGATGTTCTCGGGCCTGGCCGCGTCGACGATGAGCCGCGACGACACGTGGCGGTTCTACCTGCTCGGCCGCTCGGTCGAGCGGGTCGACATGGTCGTCCGGTTGCTGATGTCGCGGGTCTCGGACCGGATGTCGTCGCCCGGCTGGCTGACCGTGCTGCGCTAGGCCGGCGCCGCAGGACACCTACCTGCGCACCTACCGCGGTGCGCTCGACGCGGCGCGGGTCGTCCAGTTCCTGCTGATGGACAAGCTGTTCCCGCGGTCGGTGTTCCACGCGCTGCGCCAGGCCGAGACCTGCTCGATCGAGCTGGACAACCGGCCCACGGTCCGGATCGGGGCCAAGGCGAGAGGCGCTTCGCCTGCTCGGCCGCGCCCGCTGCGAGCTGGAGTTCCTGCGCCCGGACGAGCTGCTCGACGACCTGCCGACGCAGCTCACGGGCCTGCAGGAGACGATCCGCGACGTCGGCGAGGCCGTGTCGCTCCAGTACTTCCACGCCGCCCCCTGGGTGGCGTGGACTGCTCGGAGGTGAGTTGAGGTGGGATGGCGCATCCGTGTGGTGCACTCGACCGGGTATCGCTACGACGCCCCGGTGCACCAGTCGTACAACGAGGTGCGGCTGACCCCGCGCACCGAATCCCGGCAGAACGTGATCGTCAGCCGGGTCGAGACGACGCCCCCGACCCGCCTCTACCGCTACACCGACTACTGGGGCACCACGGTCACCGCGTTCGACCTGCACGCCCCGCACAAGGAGCTGGCGGTCGTCGCGACGTCCGTGGTGGAGACCGCGGATCGCGCCAGACCCCGGTGAAGATCCGCGAGCTGGGAGGACCTCGCCACGGACGAGGTCCGCGACCGGCAGACCGAGATGCTGGAGTTCACCGCCTACGTCGGCCGCGACAAGGAGCTGGCGAAGGTCGCGCGGGTGCTGCGCAAGGAGAGGACGCCCGTCTCGGCCGTGCACGCCGCCTCGGGTGGGTGCACGAGCACCTGACCTACCAGACCCGGCTCCACGGGCGTGCACACCTCGGCGCTGGAGGCGCTGGGAGCCGGCAGGGGCGTCTGCCAGGACTACGTGCACCTCACGCTGCTGCTCCTGCGCGAGGTGGGTATCCCGGCCCGCTACGTCTCGGGCTACCTGCTGCCGAAGGCGAACGCCGAGGTCAAGCAGACCGTGACGGGTGAGAGCCACGCCTGGGTGGAGGCCTGGACCGGCGGGTGGTGGGGTTTCGATCCCACGAACCTCATCGAGATCGGCCAGCGCCACGTCTGGGTGGCCGGGGGCCGCGACTACCCGACGTCCCGCCGCTCAAGGGCGTCTACTCCGGCGGCACCGCGTCGGCGCTCGACGTCACCGTCGACATGACCCGCCTGGCCTAGGCCTGCCCTACGGTGGAGTCATGACCGTCGTCCTGGTGCACGGCAACCCGGAGACCGACGCCGTGTGGGGGCCGCTCGTCCGCGAGTTGAGACGCGACGATGTCGTCCGGCTGTCGCCGCCCGGGTTCGGCGCGCCCGTCCCGCAGGGGTGGGGTGCGACCGTTGAGGAGTACCGCCTGTGGCTCGTCGGGGAGCTGGAGGCGCTCGGGGAGCCGGTCGACCTGGTCGGCCACGACTGGGGCGGCGGGCACGTCGCGAACATCGCGATGACCCGGCCGGACCTGCTACGCAGCTGGTGCTCGGACGTCCTCGGCATCTTCGAGCCCGACTACGTCTGGCACGACATGGCGCAGGTCTGGCAGACGCCGGGGGTGGGCGAGGAGGCCGCGGCGGCGATGGTCGCCGACCCCGCGCCGAGAGCGGCGGGTCTCGTCGCCCGCGGGGTGACCCCGGACGTCGCCGAGGAGATGGCGAAGAGCTGGACCGACGACATGGCCCGCTGCGTCCTCGCGCTCTACCGCGACGCCGCGCAGCCCGCCATGGCGCGCCTCGGCGAGAACCTGCCCGCCGCGGCGGGCCGCCCCGGCCTGGCGATCCAGGCCGCCGACGACCACTTCGTCGGCACGGACGACATGCGCCGGCGGGCGGCGGAGCGTTCCGGGGCGCGGGTCGTGATGCTCGACCGGCTCGGGCACTGGTGGATGCTGCAGGACCCGGCGCGGGGCGCGGCCGTGCTCAGCGAGTTCTGGGCCTCGCTCGGCTGACGACGTTGCGCAGGCGCGCCTCGTTCGCGCCTGCGCGCACCCTTCGGCGGGCGCTGTCGCACCCCGCCCGCGCCGTCGCACATCCCGTGTGACCGTCGCACCTGTTGTAACGGGTGCGACAGTCCCGCTGGGTGTGCGGCAGCACGGAAAGCGCGCCGCGGCTGCTGGCCGCGGCAACCCCGCGCCGTAGCGTTGCCGCACGTGATCGACGCCCTCACCGCACCACTGACGTGGCCGGGTTTCGGCGGGGTCAGCCTGCTCGCCCTGCTGGCACTCTGCGCCGCGTCGGTGCTCGCCGGTGCGGTCGACGCGATCGTCGGCGGGGGCGGTCTGGTGCAGCTCTCGGCCCTGCTGATCGTGCTGCCCGGTGGTGAGGCGATCTTCTCGGTGGCGACGAACAAGATGGCGAGCGTCGTCGGCACGGCGTCCGCGGCCGTCACGTTCGCCCGCCGCGTGCCGATCGACCGCCGCCACGCGGTGCCGATGGCGGTCGCCGCCTTCGTGGGTGCGATCGGCGGCGCGCTGCTCGCGGCCGCCCTGCCCTCGCGGGTGCTGACGGTGATCGTGCTGATCGCCCTGATCGGCGTCGGGCTCTACACCTGGCGACGCCCGCAGCTCGGTGCGGTGCACGCCCCGCGCTTCCCGCGGCGGACGCAGGGCGCGGTGATGACCGTCGGGGGAGCGGCGATCGGCTTCTACGACGGCCTGGCGGGCCCCGGCACGGGCTCCTTCCTCGTGTTCCTGCTGGTGGGGCTGGTGGGGTTCGCCTTCCTGCAGGCCTCGGCGACCGCGAAGGTCGTCAACACCGCAACCAACCTCGGTGCGCTGGTGTTCTTCGTGCCCGCCGGCGTGGTGCTGCTCGGCCTCGGGGCCGTGTTGGCGGTCGCGAACGTCGCCGGCGCGGTGGTCGGTGCGCGGATGGCCGTCGAGCGCGGGTCGGGGTTCGTCCGGCGGGTGTTCCTGGTGGTGGTGGCCGTGCTGGTGGTGACGCTGGCGGTCCGCCTCACGGTGGCCGGACGGCCCTGAACGTGGCTGTCAGGACACCGGGACGGCGATCGGGCAGTATCGGGCGACGTGGACACGGTGCGCTGGGGAATCGTCGGTCCGGGACGGATCGCGGACAAGGTGGTGCGCGACCTGCCGCTGGTCGAGGGCGCCGTCGCGACGGCCGTCGCCTCCCGCTCGGCCGAGCGTGCCGCGGCCTTCGCCGCCCGCCACGACATTCCCCGCACGCACGACTCCTACCGGGCCCTCATCGACGACCCGGACGTCGACGTCGTCTACATCGCCACTCCGCACCCGCAGCACCGCGCCGTGGCGCTGGCCGCGTTGCGGGCCGGGAAGGCGGTGCTGGTCGAGAAGGCGTTCACGGTGACGCCCGAGGCCACCCGGGAGATCGCCGCGTTCGCCGCCCGGACCGGTGTGTTCGCGATGGAGGCGATGTGGACGCGCTTCCAGCCGGCCGTCGTGCGGATGCGTGAGCTGATCACCGACGGCGCCGTGGGGGAGGTGCGATCGGTGCAGGTGGACCTCGGTGTGCGCAACCCGCTCGACCCGAACGACCGGTTCGTCGCACCGGAGCTCGGCGGCGGCGCGCTGTTCGACCTCACGGTCTACCCGATCTCGTTCGCCCAGATGGTGCTCGGCAATCCGACGGCCGTCACCGCGTACGGCGTGGTCGCGCCGCTCGGGATCGACGTCGAGGAGACCGTGCTGCTGGGTTTCGACGGCGGCCGCACCGCCGCGCTGACCGCGACGCTGCAGTGCGCGACGCCGGGCCAGGCCCGCGTGTTCGGCACCGACGGCTGGATCGACGTGCTGCCGCGATTCCACCACCCCGACACGATCGTGCTGCACCGCCACGACCGCGATCCGCAGGCGATCACGCTCCCCGCGACCGGCGGCGGCTACTATCACGAGCTCGCGGAGGTCACGGAGTGCCTGCTCGCCGGCCGATCGGAGAGCGCGGTGATGCCGCTGAAGGACACGGTCGCGGTGCAGGACGTCATGGGGGAGGTCGCCCGGCAGCTCGGCGTGACGCCCCTGGAAGGGCCGGCCGAGCTGTAGCCTCCGCCGCCACTCCGCGAGGTGTTGATCGTCGGGCGGTCAACGCCGCTGCGGAGTCGAGGGCACCCAGCTTCGGGTCGACGCCCATCCCTCGCCCCCGCATCAGTCCTCCGTGCTGGTCGGCGTGCTCTCTCCTCCGGCGTGCCGAAGCGGGTGCGCAGCGCCTGCTCTCCGAGCACCACGGCGATGCGTTTCGTCGGCACCAACGTGGCGGCGGTGCGCTCGGCCCGCATGGCGGCCAGGACGTCGGCGGCCGCCTGTCGGCGGTCGGGCGGGGGCAGTGGCGTCACGGACATGGCGCCGCACCGTGGCTCGGCAAGCGCAGACGCCCCGTGTCGGGAACGACCGGGGCGTCTGGAGGGCGGGAAGCTCTACAGGGCGTCGGCAGCGGCGCGGTCGACGCGGCGGTGGAAGCTCTCGCCTGCCTTTCCACCGAGCACGGCGGCGAGCAGGGTGCCGAGCACGGCGATGGCGACGAGGATCAGGCCGGTGACGGTCACGTCGGCGAGGCTCGTGGGCAGGGTCGGCAGCGAGACCCTGTTGAGCACGTCGTACTGCGCACCGACGAACGCGGCGATCACCGTGAGCACGATCGTGGCGACGATACCGACCACCCACGACAGGAAGCCGTTGCGGGCGCCGTCGAACCGGGCCAGCCGGCCGGCGACGTACCCGCCCGTGTAGTAGGCGATGAGCAGCACGGCGACGGTGATGACGCTGCCGATCGCGGGATCCGCGCGGACCGCCGCGGTCACAGCACCCGCGAGCACGCCGAGCAGCACGGTGAGGCCGACCGCGACGAGCCAGCCGAAGAACGCCGACCCGAGCTTGGCGCCGCCGTAGCGCTCGTGCTGCAGCGCCCGGGCGTCGGCGAGAACGCCGCGTCCCGTGTAGTGCTGGCGCAGGGCGCCGGGCTCCGCCGGGTCGGCGGTGCCGTCGACGAGCGCGGGTGCGGTGCGCACGCTCGCCCGGTCCGCGGCGACCGTCAGGCCGCTCGGGCCGTCGTCGGCCGCGCCGTCGAGCGGAACCAGCCGGCGCTTGCCGAACGTCGACCTGACGACACCCCATCCGCCGGATGAGCCGTCGTCCGCCGGGCGCACCTCGACGAGCCTGCCCAGTCTGCTGCCGTCCCTGCCGCGCACCGTGCGGCCCGTCCAGTCCGTACTGCCGGCACTGGCCGGCTCCGTCTCTGTCATCGGACTCCTATCGGCGGATACCCCGGCGTTCACGCCGGGAGGAAGCCGCTCTCTCCGTAGGGTAGCCAGGAGCCTCACACGACGAGCTGCTACCGTGTGAGGAATATCGGGGCGGATGGTGAAGCGGGCGTTCAAGTACCGCTTCTATCCGTCCGATCAGCAGGAACAGGAGCTGAACCGGACGTTCGGGTGCGTGCGGAAGGTTTACAACCTCGCGTTGGAAGCTCGCACCAAGGCGTGGTACTCCGAGCAGCGCCGCGTGTCCTACGTCGAGTCGTCGGCGATGCTCACCGGGTGGAAGCGGGAGCCCGAGCTGGCGTTCCTCGGTGAGGTGTCCAGCGTGCCGTTGCAGCAGACGCTGCGGCACCTGCAGGGCGCGTTCACGAACTTCTGGGAGAAGCGGGCGAAGTATCCGACGTTCAAGACCAAGCGGCGATCGCGGGCGTCGGTCGAATACACGCGCTCGGCGTTCCGCTACCGGGACGGCACCCTGACGCTGGCGAAGATGACGGAGCCGCTCGACATCCGCTGGTCGCGCCCCCTGCCGGAGGGTGCCGAGCCCAGCACGGTGACCGTGTCGCGCGACAGCGCGGGGCGCTGGCACGTGTCGCTGCTGTGCGAGGTCACCGTCCAGGACGGCCCGGCGACGGATGCCGTGGTCGGGATCGACGCGGGCGTCACCTCCCTGGTGACCTTGTCCACCGGGGAGAAGGTCACCAACCCGCGCCACGAGCGGGCCGACCGGGTCCGTCTCGCGCGGGCGCAGCGCGCGCACGCCCGTACACAGCGCGGGTCGCGAACCGGGAGAAGGCCCGCCGGCGGGTGGCCCGGGTGCACGCTCGGATCACCGATCGGCGACGCGACCACCTGCACAAGCTCACGACTCGACTCGTCCGCGAGAACCAAGCGGTCGTGATCGAGGACCTGCAGGTCGCCAACATGCTCGGCAACCACTCTCTGGCCCGCGCCATCAGCGACGCAAGCTGGCGGGAGCTGCGGGGCATGGTGGAGTACAAGTGCCGGTGGTACGGCCGCGACCTCGTGGTCGTCGACCGCTGGTTCCCCTCGTCCAAGGCGTGTTCCGCGTGCGGAGCCGTCCGGGACGCCCTGCCGCTGAACGTGCGGGAGTGGACGTGCCGCTGCGGGGCGACCCACGACCGCGACGTCAACGCGGCCCGCACCATCAGAGCCGCCGGGCTGGAGGTGCTCGCCTGTGGAGACGGTGTCAGACCTGCGCGCGCGCAAGCGCACGCGGGCAGTCGTCAGTGAAGCAGGAACCCTCCCGGGCGACGGGAGAATCCCCGCCGTTCGCGGCGGGGAAAAGTCATGTGATCCGCACCTCCTTCGTTCGTTCGGGTGCCCGTTCCACCGATCGGGGAAACTGATCATCGGCGGAAGTCGGGCCGTCCAGATCCGGGAAGGGGGAGGTCGGCGAGCGGGATGCCGTCCTCGAGCCGGGCCAGGACGGCGTCGAGCGTGTCGACGTAGCTGCGCCCCGGCTCGCGGTCGACGAGCGACCGCGCCGCCAGGCGGGCCCCCGCGACGACCCCGGCGAACAGCTGCACGTCCAGCGTGCCGGGATCGAGACCGAGGGCCTCGCCGATCGCGGTCGCGACGACGTCGACAGACATGCCGCCGCGCTCACGCACCGCCGCGGCCAGCTCGGGTACCTGGCGCACCAGCTCCATGCGCACCTCTTCGAGCTCCCGCTTCTCAGGGCTCAACCGGCCGAACGCCGTGCGCAGAGCGATGCGCAACGCACCGAGGAGCGGCGTGCCGGCCGGTTGCTCGGCGAATGCCTCCGCCATCAACGGGTCGACGTCGTCGAACAGGACGACGTCCTCCTTGCTCGGGAAGTAGCGGAAGAACGTGCTGCGGGAGACCTCGGCGGCCGCGGCGATGTCGTCCACCGTCGTGGCGGCGTAGCCGCGGTCGCGGAACAGGCGCAGGGCATGGCTTTGCAGCTCGGCGCGTGTGCGCGCCTTCTTCCGTTCCCGCAGGCCGCCCGTCTTCACGGACCGAGTATGGCATCCGCTCCCGAAAGACACTCAATACAAACTGGTACTGAGTCTCAAAAGGCGCAGTGGCGGGTGCCGGTCCGGATGGTCGACGCGGCGCCGGCGCCGTCACCCGGCTCGCGTGCGAAGGGCGTGCAGCCGCGCACCCTGGAGGTGCTCGACGCCCTGGGTGTGGCCGGTCGCCTGGTGGCCGGCGGACGCTTCCACCTGCTGGTGTGCCGCTACGCGGGGCCGGACGACCGCGTGGGCACCCTGCACGACCTGCACCCCGGCGCCGAGCCGGGCCCGCAACGTCCGTACGGCCGCACGCTGTTGACGCCGCAATGGCGGGTCGAGCAGGTCTTCCGCGACCGGCTGGCCGACCTGGGTGTAGCCGTCGACCAGGATCGGGCCGTCACCGGGCTGGACCAGAATGCGGACCGGGTGACGGTCTCCTTCGCCGACGGCACGGCCACGGCGGCACGGTACGTGGTCGGCTGCGACGGCGGCTCGAGCGCGGTGCAGCGGCTGCTCGGCGTGTCGTTCCTCGGGAAGACGCACGAGGGGGTCCGGTTGCTGCTCGGCGACGTGCGCCTCGACGGGCTCGACCGCGACGCCTGGCACCAGTTCGGCGGGCCCACCGGCAACGACTGGCTGGGCCTGTGCCCCCTGCCGGCCACCGACACGTTCCAGTTCCAGGGTGCCGTTCCGCCCGGCTCGCCCGATCCGGAGCTCTCCCTCGAGGCGTTCCAGGCGGCCGTCGACGTGGTCACGACGGGGGTGCGCCTCCGGGAGCTGGTCTGGGCCTCGCGCTGGCGGCTGAACGTCCGGATGGTCGACCGCTACCGGGTGGACCGGGTGTTCCTCGCCGGCGACGCCGCGCACGTGCACTCGCCGGCCGGCGCCCAGGGCATGAACACGGGTATCCAGGACGCGAGCAACCTCGGCTGGAAGCTCGCGCACGTGCTGCGGGGTGCGGATCCGGCGTTGCTGGACACCTACAGCGCCGAGCGCCGTCCGGTGGCGGCGGACGTGCTCGGCCTGTCCACGCTGCTGACCGGTCGCCGGATGGAGGACCGGGGCGCCGAGCGTGAGCGGACGATGCAGTTCGGCGTCAGCTACCGGGGCGGCCCGCTCGCGGTCGAACCCGGCGAGGGCATCGCGCGGCCCGGCGATCGGGCACCCGACGCGCCGGGACGCACTGTCGACGGTGCACGCGTGCCGCTGTTCGAGCTGTTCCGGCCGGACCCGGACCCGCACTGGACGCTGCTGGGCTTCGGGGTCACGCCGCCACGGCTGGACGGCCCGGTCCGCGGGGTCACCGTCGGCGCGTCGGGCGACTTCGTCGACGCCGACGGCCGCGCCCGCGACGGCTACGCCCCCGCAGTCGGCGAGCTGGTCGCCGTCCGGCCGGACGGGCACGTCGGCGCCCGGGGCTCGGAGACCGACGTCACGGCGTTCCTGCGGGACGTACTGCCCGCCGTACCCGCCGAAGTCTGATCGGGTCCGTGGGACGATGGAGGTGTCCCGACCTGAATGGAACCTCCTACGTGACGACGTTCGCCGACAAGACGTTCACCCCGCCGGCGCAGATCCGGAACTTCTGCATCATCGCCCACATCGACCACGGCAAGTCGACGCTGGCCGACCGCATGCTGCAGCTCACCGGCGTCGTCGAAGAGCGGGACATGCGCGCGCAGTACCTCGACCGCATGGACATCGAGCGCGAGCGCGGTATCACGATCAAGGCGCAGAACGTCCGGCTGCCGTGGAAGGTCGGCGATGAGGAGATCGTCCTGCACCTCATCGACACCCCCGGCCACGTCGACTTCACCTACGAGGTCAGCCGCGCGCTGGAGGCGTGCGAGGGTGCGGTGCTTCTCGTCGACGCGGCCCAGGGCATCGAGGCGCAGACGCTGGCGAACCTCTACCTGGCGCTCGAGAAGGACCTCACGATCATCCCGGTCCTCAACAAGATCGACCTGCCTGCCGCGGACCCCGACCGCTACGCCGCGGAGATCGCGCACGTCATCGGCTGCGACCCGGGCGACGTGCTGCGGGTGAGCGCCAAGACCGGCGTCGGGGTGAAGGAGCTGCTCGACGAGGTCGTCGCCCGCGTCCCGCCGCCGCAGGGCGACGCAGACGCCCCGGCCCGAGCGATGATCTTCGACTCGGTCTACGACACCTACCGCGGCGTCGTGACCTACATCCGCGTCGTCGACGGCCGGATCACGCCGCGCGAGCGGATCAAGATGATGTCCACCGGGGCCACGCACGAGCTGCTCGAGGTGGGGATCGTCTCGCCGGAACCCAAGCCCAGCATCGGCCTGGGCGTCGGTGAGGTCGGCTACCTCATCACCGGTGTGAAGGACGTCCGCCAGTCCAAGGTCGGCGACACCGTCACCAGTCAGCGGCACGGGGCGAAGGAGGCGCTGTCGGGCTACCGCGAGCCGCGTCCGATGGTCTACTCCGGGCTCTACCCCGTCGACGGCTCGCAGTACCCCGACCTGCGTGAGGCGCTGGACAAGCTGCAGCTCAACGACGCCGCGCTCACGTACGAGCCGGAGACGTCCGCGGCGCTCGGGTTCGGGTTCCGCTGCGGCTTCCTCGGCCTGCTACACCTGGAGATCGCCCGGGACCGGCTGGAGCGCGAGGCCGGGCTCGATCTGATCTCCACGGCGCCGAACGTCGTCTACCGGGTCATCCTCGACGACGGGAAAGAGCTCACCGTCACCAACCCGTCGGACTGGCCGACGGGCAAGGTCGCGCGGATCTTCGAGCCGGTCGTGAAGGTGACGATCCTGGCGCCGTCGGAGTTCATCGGCGCGATCATGGAGCTGTGCCAGAACCGGCGCGGGCAGCTCGGCGGCATGGACTACCTGTCCGAGACCCGCGTCGAGCTGCGCTACACGATGCCGCTCGCAGAGATCATCTTCGACTTCTTCGACGCGCTGAAGTCGCGCACGCGCGGCTATGCGTCGCTGGACTACGAGGAGGCGGGGGAGCAGGAGTCGGATCTGGTGAAGGTCGACATCCTGCTGCAGGGCGAGCCTGTCGACGCCTTCTCCGCGATCCGGCACAAGGACGCGGCGTTCTCCTACGGCACGATGATGGCCGGCAAGCTGCGCGAGCTGATCCCGCGCCAGCAGTTCGAGGTGCCCATCCAGGCGGCGATCGGGTCGCGGATCATCGCCCGGGAGAACATCCGCGCGATCCGCAAGGACGTACTCGCCAAGTGCTACGGCGGCGACATCACCCGCAAGCGCAAGCTGCTGGAGAAGCAGAAGGAGGGCAAGAAGCGGATGAAGACCATCGGGCGGGTCGAGGTCCCGCAGGAGGCCTTCGTCGCGGCGCTGTCCACCGACTCGTCCACCGAGAAGAAGAAGTAGGGGAACCGAGGCGGTCCCTCCTCCGTCTGTACCGCACCTGACGAAGGAGGGACCATGACTGTCATGACGAGCGTCATCCCGCACGGACGCCCCTTCACGGTCGACGACCTGGAGGGCTTCCCGGATGACGGCAACCGGTACGAGCTCATCGACGGGACGTTGCTCGTGAGCCCGGCCCCGAACTGGGCGCACCAGGAGATGGGGCTGACGCTTTTCGTGCAGCTACGGGAGCACTGCCCACCCGATCTGCGGGTCCTCGCTGCCCCGTTCGCCGTGCGGACCGCCTTCGACTCGGAGGTGCGGCCGGACGTCCTGGTGGCCCGCTACGCCGACCTCACGCTCAAGAACCTGCCGGTCGCCCCGCTGCTCGCCGTCGAGGTGCTGTCCCGCAGCACCTCGCTCGTCGACCGGAACCTCAAGAAGGCGCACTACGAGCGCATCGGAGTTCCGTACTACTGGATCCTGGACCCGGCGGGCGACGGTGCGCTGACGGTATTCACGAACGAGGGCGGCGGCTACGCCCAGGTGGCGCGGGTGGTGGGCGACGAGCCGTTCGAGGTCCGGGAGCCGTTCGACGTCACGGTCGTCCCGGCCCGCCTGCTCGACGGGCTGCGCCCGCGGTAGCGGGGGTGTGACGAAATCGGGTGGGCGCTCGCCGCGGACGCCAGGCAGCATGGCGGGCATGGAGTCGGGCAGGGTCGTGTCGGTCAACCTCGCCGTGGTCCGGACGGACCCGTTCACGCACGTCAAGAGCGGCCGGTCCGGCATCGACAAGCGCCCGGCGCCCGGCCCGGTGCGGCTCGAGGTGAACGGGGTCGCCGGCGACACGATCTGCGACACGAAGAACCACGGTGGCCCGGAGCAGGCCGTCTACGCCTACGCTGTCGAGGACCTCGACTTCTGGACTGCCGAGCTGGAGCGGCTCGTCGAGCCCGGCAACGTGGGGGAGAACCTCACGCTGACGGGAATCGACTGCTCGCACGCGGTGGTCGGGGAGCGCTGGCAGGTCGGCGAGGCCGTGCTGCGGGTGACGGGGCCGCGGACGCCGTGCCGGGTGTTCTCCGGCTTCCTCGACGTGCCGGACCTGATCAAACGATTCTTCGCCGCCGGACGGCCCGGGGCCTATCTCGCCGTGGAGCAACCGGCTGCGGTCTCGGCGGGTGACCCCGTGACGGTGCTGGACCGCCCCGCCCATGGCGTCACGACGGCGGACCTTCTGGCGGCCACCGCTGGGCACCGCGAGCTCTTGCCGCGCATCGCCGAGGCACGGACGGACCTCGGTCCTCGGGGACGCGAGTGGCTCGACGCCGTGCTGGCGGCGTCGCGACGCTGACCGGGCGCGTCGGTGTCGCCGAGCGCTCGCATGTCGGACGTCCGCGACGCGGTGTCCGGGGGAAGTGCGGTGGGGGGAGAGCTGGGGAGACTCGGGGGACCGGGGTATGAGTTGTCAGGCGGAACCGGACGGACGGCGGGCCAGGGCTTCCAGGAGCTCGGCGAGCTGTGCTCGTTCGGGGGTGTGCGCGGAGCCCAACGCCGCGCCGATCTTGCGTTCGACCCGTCCGCACACCCGCTCGATGACCGCCCGGCCGTTGCCGGCCAGGTGCACGAGCACGCGGCGCCGATCCACCGGGTCGGTCCGGCGCGACGCGAGCCCGGAATCGACCAGCTTGTCGACGACCCGCGTCGCGGTCGGCGCCGGCAGCGCGGTGTGCGAGGCGATCTCTCCCATGCTGCGGCCACCCCCTCGCGCGAGCATCAGCAGCACCCGCCAGCCGTCGCGGCTGACCCCTTCGGCGGCAGTCACCGGCGCCAGGGCGGCGGCCACCGCGCGGTCGACCCGGTCGAGGAGCTCGACCAGGCCCGTCACTCTCGGCGTCGGGACGTAGACGGACCCCGACGCCGTTCGACTAGATGGCTCAGACACGGTGACCGACTGTACTTGCTCATGCCCCGAAGCGCCGCACCCAAATGCGGGGTGGGTGAGCGAACGGGTGGTGTCGGTCTCAGTGCGTGAACACTATCTTGCCTCCGGTCTCCCCAGCCGCGAGGGCTCGGAAACCTTCCTCGGCCCGTTCGAGGGGTAGCTCGAGGCCGATCTGAGGAACGATCCCGGCGTTCGTGACGAAGGTCAGAAGGTTGGCGAGCTCGGCGCGGGTCCCCATCGTCGAGCCGAAGACCCGCAGCTGGAGGAAGAACAGTCGCTGCAGGTCGGCGCCCGGATTCGGCCCGCTCGTCGACCCCGAGACGACGATCACTCCGCCCGGCTTCAGCGCCCGCATCGAGTGCGCCCACGTGGCGTCGCCCACGGTCTCGAACACCCCGTCCACCCGGTCCGGCAGCCGTTCGCCGCTGGGGAACGTGGCGTGCGCGCCGAGCTTGGCGGCGAGGGCTCGTTTCTCCTCTGTGCGACCTGTCACCCAGACCTGCATGCCCGCGGCCCGGCCGAGCTGGATCAGCGCCGTCGACACGCCGCCGGACGCACCCTGGACGAGCATCGTCTGCCCCGGCCGTAGGTCGGACTTGACGAACAGCATGCGGTAGGCCGTCAGCCAGGCCGTCCCCATCACGGCGGACTGCACCGCGGTCAGCCCCGCAGGCCGCGGGACGACGTTGCGGGCCGGGACCACGACGACGTCGGCGAACGTGCCCTGCAGCCGCTCGGTGAGCAGGCTCCGCTTCGGGTCGAGGGTCTCGTCGCCGGCGACGGCCGGGTCCCCGACCACGGGGTAGATCACCACCTCGGTGCCGTCGTCGAGGCGGCCGGCGCCGTCGCAGCCGAGGATCATCGGGAACTGCTCGCGCTTGATCCCGACGCCACCCAGCGTCCACAGGTCGTGCATGTTCAGGCTGGCGGCCTCGACGTGGACGGCGACCGAGCCGTCGGGCACGTCGGGATCGGGGCGCTCCCCGACGACGAGCGCGTCCAGTGGGGTGTCGGGGTTCGGCTCGGCGGCGTAGACAGCGAACATGTGCCGAACTTAGCCGGACAGCCGCGGTTACGCTGTGGCTCGTGCTGCGGGAGCTGGCGAACCGCTGGGACGCCGTCGAGCTGTGGGTGACGCAGCTGGCGTTCCCGTTCCAAGTGGTGCTCGCGATCCTCGTCGTACTGCCGCTGTGCTGGGGGGTGGCGGGGCTGCTCGACCGGGCCGTCGACGCCGTGGCGCTCGCGGGGGCCCGCAAGCGCCGGCCCCGGGACCGGGACACCTGACGAATCGGTCGCCTCCCGTTTCAGGCTGCGGCCTCGACCAGTGCCGTCAGGGTCTCGGAGCAGCCGTGGTCGATGAGCACGGCGGCGAGGTCGTCGCCACGGGTGGCGCCCCGGTTGACGATGACGACAGGAGCGCCCCGCTGGTGGGCCCGGCGGACGAACCGCAGTCCGGACATCACCGTGAGCGAGCTGCCGGCGACCAGCAGGGCACCGCCGGTCGCAGCGACGGCGTCGACCAGTGCGAAGGCCCGGTCGACCCGGTCGCGCGGCACGTTCTCCCCGAAGAACACAACGTCCGGTTTCAGCACGCCCCCGCAGCCCGTGCAGTCCGCGAGGTGGAAGCCCGCGACCTCGGCGAGCACGGCATCGCCGTCCGGGGCGGTCTCCACCTGCGGCCCGGCGGCCTCGATGAAGCCCGGGTTGTGCGCGGCCAGCCGCTGCTGCAGCTCCTCACGCCCGCTGATCCGGCGGCATCCGAGGCACACGACGTCCGCGATCCGCCCGTGCAGATCGATCACGGCGTCGCTGCCGGCCGCCCGGTGCAGCCCGTCGACGTTCTGGGTGATCACCCCGTGCAGCACGCCCGCGGCCTCGAGGGCCGCGAGTGCGCGGTGCCCGGGGTTGGGCTGGGCACGGGCCATGCGGGCCCAGCCGACATGGCTGCGTGCCCAGTAGCGGCGCTGCGCGAGCGGGCCGGAGACGAACTCGGTGTAGGTCATCGGGGTGCGCTTGGGCGACGACGGGCCGCGGTAGTCCGGGATACCGGAGTCGGTCGACAGGCCCGCGCCGGTGAGGGCGACGAGGGGGCGGCCGGCGAGGACGTCGAGAGCGGTGTCGAGCGCGCCTGTCTCGGGCCGCACGGGAGAGGGCACCACCGTTCCAGGGTACGGTCGCGGCCCAGGCGTGACCTGTTGATCAACGCCGCCCGGTCGACCCCGGTCCGTCGAGGCTCAGTGCGCGGCGGGCGGACGGTGGTACACGGCTTCCGGTGCGAGGACATGTCCCGCGGCTGCGTGCGGTCCCGAGTCGGTGGAGCGGGTGGCCTGCGCCGGTGCCGGGAACGGCCGGGAAGTGCCGGACGTGCGCTGCGGACCCTTGCGCGGTCCGGGGCCGATCAGGGGGAGCCGAAACCGGATGGTCGGCGGGTCCGGGTCGAACCAACCCGTGGACCGCGGACCGGTCAGCCGCGGCGTGGGTGCCGGTATGGGCAGAGCGGTCGTCTCCGGGGTGGCCGTCGGGAAAGCGGCCGTCTCCGGGGGGGCCGTCGGCAGCGCTGTCGTGTGCAGGGCGGCCGCGGTGGGCAGCGCGATTGTCGGCACCGCCCCGGTCACGGGCTCGGGCGAGGGCGCCGCGGGGAAGGCCACGCACGGCGGCAGGGGGCCGCCCGCGGAGTGACGTGCCCGGCCGGGCGCCGGAGCACCGAGCGACCCACCGGAACGGCGGTCGACGGTGGCGTGGTGACGGCCCATCGAGCGCGGTCCGCCGAAGTCGGTGCGCGGCAGCTCGGCGTCCGGGTTGTGCAGGCGGTAGAGCCGGGCATACCCCGGGCTGCGGGCCAGCAGCTCGCCGTGCGTGCCGACCGCGGTGATCCGGCCGTTGTCGAGGAAGACGATCCGGTCGGCGTCGGTCACGGTCAGCAGGTTGTGGGAGATCATGAGGGTCGTCCGGCCGGCCATGAGGCGCCGCAGCGGGACGAGGACCCGCTCGCTCGACTCGGCGTCCAGCCCGGTGGTGGGCTCGTCGAGCAGCAGCACCGGGGCGTCGCGGATCATGGCTCGGGCGATGGCCAGCCGCTGCCGCTGCCCGCCGGACAGCAGGCGGCCGCGCTGCCCGACCCGGGTGGCGTAGCCGTCGGGCAGGTCCTGGACGAAGCGGTGGACGTCGGCGGCGCGGGCGGCGCGCTCGATGTCGTCGTCGGTGGCGTCCGGCCGTCCCCAGCGGATGTTGTCGGCGATCGTCCCGTCGAAGACGAGGGTCTCCTGCAGCACCGCCGCGACGTTGCGGCGCAGGTCGGACAGGCTCAGCCCGCGGATGTCGCGGCCGTCGAGGGTGATCCGGCCCTCGTCGGGGTCGTAGAAGCGGAGCAGCAGCTTGGTCAGCGTCGTCTTGCCCGCCCCGCTCGCCCCGACCACGGCGATCTTCTCGCCCGGGGCGATGCGCAGGTCGATTTCGGACAGCGCGGGACGCTCGATGTCGGGGTAGGTGAACGCGACGCCCTGCAGCGCGAGCGTGCCCTGCGCGCGGGCGAGCGGCGCCGGATCGACGGGCTCGACGACGGCGGGTTCCTGGTCGAGGATCTCGATGATCCGCTCGGCCCCAGCCTTGGCCGACGACATCTCGTTCCACAGGCCGCCGAATCCGGCGACCGGGCCGTAGAGCTGGCTGAGGTAGGCGACGAAGACGAGCAGGCCACCGAGGGTGATGCGCCCGCTCGCCAACTCGTAGACGGCGAAACCCATCACGGCGAGAACCCCGATGAGCTCGACGAGGTCGCTGAGTGGCCCGAACAGCGCCTCCAGGCGGATGGCGACCATCTGGGCCGAGAACGCCCCCTGGTTCTCCCGGCGGTAGCGGGCGGCCTCGTCGTTCTGGCGGTCGTACGCCTGCACGAGCGCGAGGTTGCTGAGGCTCTCCTCGGCGACGGCGCCGATGGTGCCCGACCGCCGGCGCAGCTCGCGGGCCGACGCCTGGATGCGCCCGGACAGGCCGCGCGCGACGGCCAGGAAGCCGGGTGCGGCGATAAGGGCAGCGAGCGCGAGCCGCCAGTCGAGAAAGAACAGCATCCCGGCATAGAAGATGACCTGAAAGGTATAGGTCAGAACCATGTTGACACCGGTCACCACCAGCGTCTCGATGGTGGAGACGTCGCTCCCCAGACGCGACATCATGTCGCCCAGTTGGCGCCGCTCGAAAAAGCCCAAAGAAAGGCGCTGCATGTGCGTGAACAGGTGGACACGCAAATTCAGGACGAACCGTTCGCCGACCCAGGCGGTCAGATACTCATCGATCCAGGTGACAACGCCCTGGACGACCGTGATTCCGAGGTACAGCGCGGCGACCGGGATGAAGAGTCGAAAGTCGTGCGGGGTGAGCACGTCGTCGACGAGCACCTTGTAGAGGTAGAGGCTCGCCGTGGTGAGAGCGGGGACGGCACCGGTGAGTAGCAGGCTCATCGTCATCCGGCCGCGAAAGCCGCGGGTGTGGGGCCAGAACCGGCTGAACACCGCGCGCAGCGGAACCTGAGGGGCCTCCTCGACGAGGCTGTCGTCCTCGTCGTCCGATTCGGCGACCGCGGGTCCGGGATCTCCGACCGCGGTCGGGTCGTCAGGTGCGATCGCTCTCATCGTTCTCCAGCTCGTCTAGCTGCGGGAACCCCGCCGCCCGGGCTGGGCGGCGGGGTTCCCGGGACTGCGCTCAGCGGCAGTGCTTGTTCTTGGGCTGGTGGTGGTGCTTGCAGTGCTTCGGCTTGCGCGGCTTGCAGTGGTCGTGGTGCCGCTCGCGCCTCTCGGGCTTGTGGCAGCCCTTGTGCTCTTCCTGGTGACGCGGCTGCGCAGGAGCGTGCGTGAAAAGGGCAGACATCCAGGCATTCTGTGTCCTTTGCGTCGTTCCGGCGACGCCCGCTTTGGCGTCGCACGTCATGTATTTCGCTCGCGGCGCTGGTTCGTTTCACGGTTTCCCCGGCTTCATTCCGGCAGAGTAGTGGATCACCCGCTCGGCGCAGCGAAGAATTCGGAGCGTGATCACCCTGGCGGGACGGACCGGACAGGATGTCAGGATGTGGGCTGTTTCGACCGCTAGATTCATCCGTTCACTATCGCGCTGTGATGCAACCCTCCGCAACGACTGACGTACGTCCTCGCTAACATCCACGGTGTGCCGAACAATCTCGATGACGAGGTGTGGAAAGCGCTGGTCGAACCGCACAGGAGAGCCATATTGCGCCTGGTCGCACGGGGTGAGCTGACTGCAGGCGACATCGCAGCGGCCTTCGACGTCACCCGTCCGGCGATCAGCCAGCACCTCACGGTGCTGCGCAGCGTGGGTCTCCTGCGCGAGCGCCGCGAGGGATCGCGGCGGCTCTACCGCACCCGCCCCGAGGCGTTGGGCGGGCTGCGCGCCCTGCTCGACGAGCTGGGAGTCCCGGACTGAGCGTGACCTGTGACGCCGCGCTCGATGCCCGCCGAGGGCCGTTCACCCGGAATCGTCGGGCCCCGCGCGGCGTTGACCACGGGAAAGTCGCCGAAGGGGGGATCATGACGACGGATCGCGCCGCGATCGCGATCGTCGGCGCCGGGCCGCGCGGGGCGGGGCTGGTCGAGCGGATCGCGGCGAGCGTGCCGGAGCTCCTGCCGCGCGTCGGTGCGCTTGACGTCCACCTGATCGACCCCTACCCGGCGGGTGCCGGCCGGATCTGGCGGCACGAGCAGTCGCCGCTGCTCGCCATGAACTCGATGGCCGCGGACGTCACGATGTTCACCGACGACTCGGTGCGCTGCGACGGGCCGATCGTCTCCGGGCCGTCGATGTGGGACTGGGCCCAGGACCTGCGCGAGGGCCGCCTCCCCGGGGAGGACGTCGCCGATCTTGGGTCCGAGCTCGCCGCCGAGCTGTCCGCGCTGACGGCCGCGACGTTCCCCAGCCGGCGGTTGCAGAGCGCCTACCTGAGCTGGGTGCTGCGCCACGTCATCGCCGACCTGCCTGCCGGGGTCCGGGTGCACGTCCACGAGTGCCGCGCGACCGGGCTGACCGACGACGGGCCGACCCAGCTCGTCCATCTCGACGGTGGCGCGACCCTGCGTGTCGACGCCGTCGTCCTCGCCGCCGGGCACCTCGACGCCACCCCGACCGACGCCGAGCTCGACCTCGCCGCCAGGGCCGCCGCCGCGGGGCTGCGCTACCTGCCGCCGGAACAGACCACCGACAGCGACCTGTCGGGCGTCGAACCGGGCGAACCGGTGATCGTGCGGGGCACCGGGCTGGCGTTCGTGGACCTGGTGGTGCTGCTGTTCGAGGGCCGGGGCGGGCGTTACGACCCCGGGCCGGACGGAAAGCTGCGCTACGTGTCCTCCGGCCGGGAGCCGGTGCTGCACGTCGGGTCGCCGCGGGGCTCGCTCTACCACGCGAAGACCGAGTACGCGCTGCGCGGCGGCCGCCCGACGCTGCCCAGGTTCCTCGGCCCGGAGGCTGTCGACCCGCTGGTCGCGCGCGGTCACGTGGACCTGCGTACCGAGGTGTGGCCGCTGATGGCCAAGGAGATCGCCTGGGGTTGGTACCACGAGCTGCTGCACGGCCATCCCGACCGCGTCCGGCTCGACGCCGACACCTTCACCGACCGGTACTCCGGAGCGGGCTGGGGCTCTCCCGAGATGATGGCGCTGCTCGACGAGGCCGTGCCCGATCCCCGGGACCGCATCGACTTCGCCGCCCTGGACCGTCCGCTGGACGGCGTCCGCGCGGGCTCGCTGGACGCCCTGCAGCCGCTGGTGCGCGCGCACATCGAGAACGACCTGCACCAGCACGTCGACCCCGCGCACACCCCGCACCTCGGTGCGTTCGTGGCGATGTTGTCGGTCTACGCGCAGGTCAGCCCCCTGGTCACCGAGGGCGCGCTGACCGCCCGCTCGAAGGATCGCGACATCCGCTGGTGGCAGGGCTTCTTCAACGCGGTCGCGAGCGGTCCGCCCGGATTCCGGGTGCGGCAGCTGCTGGCGCTCTCCCGCGCCGGGTTCGTGCGGTTCCTCGGGCCGGGGATGTGGACCGAGGTCGGCCATGATGAATCGGGCGCAGCGGTGTTCCGGGCGGGCGGGTCGGCCGTGCCCGGCGAGTCGGTCACGACGACGGTGATGGTCGACGCGCGGCTGCAGGAGCCGAGCGCCTCCCGCACCACGGACCCGCTACTGGCGGATCTGCTGCGCCGCGGCCAGGTTGCCGAGGAGATCCTCGTCGACGGCGACGGCACCGTGTTGCGCAACACCGGCGAGATCCGCGTCCGCCCGGCGGACGGAGCACTGGTGGACGCGACGGGCCGGGTGCACGCGCGGCGGTTCGCGATCGGGCCGCACACCAACGTGCGCGTCGCGGGCGCGTTCACCCGCCCCGGGACGAACGCTCAGAGCCTGCGCTACAACGACGCCGTGGCCCGCGCGGTCCTGCGCAGCCTGCCCGCGGCGGCCCGCGCCTCGTCTGCCGCCTGATCCCCGCTGGGCTCTCCGATCAGGCCCCGGCGAGCCCGCGGACGCGCAGCACGCGCCGCTCCACCGGCCGGAACACCAGCAGCTCGATCCCGATGCCCACGATGAGGATCAGGAAGATCGCGGCGATGACCGTGGGCATGTCGTTGAAGTCGCTGCCCTGCTTGAGGAAGGCCCCCAGGCCGAAGCCGAGCAACGGACCGGCGGCGATGATCTCCGCGGCCATCAGCGAGCGCCAGGAGAAGGCCCAGCCCTGCTTGCACCCCGCCAGATAGCCGGGCAGCGCCGCCGGCAGCAGGATGTGCCGGGCACTGGTCAGGCCGCGCGCGCCGAGCACCTGACCGACCCGGGGCAGGATCGGCGGGATCTGGTCGATCCCGGCGACCAGGCCGTTGGCGATCGACGGGATGGACCCGGCGAGCACGACGAAGTAGATCGTGGCGTCCGTCAGCCCGAACCAGAGCACCGCCGCGGGAACCCACGCCACCGAAGGCAGGCTCTGCAGGCCCTGGAGCAGCGGCCCGATCGCGGCCCGCACGACCTTGACCTTTGCGACCAGCAGACCCAGCGGAGTCGCGATGACCAAGGCGACGGCGAAGCCGAGGAAGGCCCGGCTGACAGAGGTCCAGAGGATCGACCAGACCTGGCCGTCGTCGACGATCCGGATGAAGGCGGACCAGACGTCGAACGGGGCC
Source organism: uncultured Actinomycetota bacterium (assembly GCA_963720845.1). Taxonomy (GTDB): domain Bacteria; phylum Actinomycetota; class Actinomycetes; order Mycobacteriales; family Pseudonocardiaceae; genus Pseudonocardia. Next base: position 108,611 of record CAVRHG010000011.1, read on the forward strand.
GGGACCTTGTACTCCTCGGTGATCGCCGACGCCCAGACGATCTGCCACACCGCGAGGAACGCGACGGTTGCCACCAACGGCGGCAGGCCCGTCGCCAGGGCCCGGCGCCACCACGGCCGGGTCCTGGTGGTGGGCGTGTCGAGGGCGTCGAGCCCCGCGACGGCGGCCGCCGCGTCCTCCAGGACGGCGTCTACCTCGGGTCGAGTCATGAGCTCGTCCTCGTGGCGCAGGTCATGCCGCATGGCTGGTGATGACCTGTCGGAGCCGGCCGGTGATCTCCGCGTGGAGCTCACCGTGCAGCTCCATCGGACCGTCGCCGACCCGCCACTCGCCCACCACGGTGCCCGGGCGCGACGACAGCAGCACTACCCGCTCGGCGAGCCGGATGGCCTCCCGCACGTCGTGGGTGACGAACAGGATCGTGGTGCCGGTGGCCTGCCACACCCGCAGCAGCTCGCCCTGCAGCACGTCGCGGGTGATCGCGTCGAGCGCCGCGAACGGCTCGTCCATCAGGAGCATGCCGGGCCGGTTCTCGGCCTCCCCATCTTGTCCGGACGATCGACGGCGAGCGAAGCCGCCGCCGATCGTCCGGTGGGCCGCGGCCGCGGTCGTGGCAGCCAGCGCCCGGGCCAGCGACACGCGCTGGCGCATGCCGCCGGACAGCTCGTGCGGGCGCTTGTCGCCCTGGCCGTCGAGGCGCACGAGCGACAGCAGTTCCTCGGCGCGCTGCCGGCGATCACGGCGGCCCTGGCCCGCGAGCTGCAGGGGCAGCTCGATGTTGCGCCGCGCGGTGAGCCACGGCAGCAGCGCGGCCTCCTGGAACATGAACGAGGGACGCGCGGTGCTGAGCGAGATGTCACCCGCCGTCGGCTCGTCCAGCCCGGCGACCAGGTTGAGCAGCGTCGACTTGCCGCAGCCCGACGCGCCGAGCAGGCAGACGAACTCACCCGGCTCGACGTGCAGGTCGATGCCACGCAGGGCGGCCACCGCCTCGGGGCCGTTCCCGAACGTCTTGGCGACGCCGCGCAGCTCCAGAGCCGGGAGGCCCGTCCGGTCGGCGGTGTCGGCGCGTTCGATGGTCGAGGTCATCTCGCGGGTCACCCCTGAGCCTTGTCGAGTCCGGCGGCGTCCGCCGTCGGCTTGCCCGCTGCCGTCAGCACGTTGTTCAGCGGCGTCACGTCGACGAACCCGGCCAGGTTCGTCTCCTTGTCGGTGATCCCGGCGGCGACGCTGTCCTTTGCCAGCTGCGGGAACGTGGCCGCGAGCGGGTCGGTGCCGAACGACAGTTCCGTGAAGGAACGGTCGATGACCGCCGGCGCGAGCGCCGAGTTCGTCAGCTGCCTGATGGCGTCGTTCGTGACCGTCTTGGCCTTGGCCTGGTCCGCGGTGGCGAAGTCGATCGCCTTCTGCTCGCCGCGCAGCAGCGCCTCGACCGTCTGCGGGTGCTCCTGCAGGAACTGCGTCCGCACGATCAGCACCGTGGTCGGGAACTGACCGCCCGGCCACAGGGTCTTCTCGTCCACGAGCACCGTGGCGCCGGCGTCGACCAGCCGCGAGCTCCACGGTTCCGGCAGCCAGCCGCCCGCGACCTGCCCCGACTTGAACAGGTCGAGCGTGCGGGGGTTGTCGATGTTCTGCACGGTCACGGCGTCCGGCCCGGTGCCGTTGGTCAGGTTGTTCTCCGTGAGCCACTTCTTGAGGGCGATGTCCTGCGTGTTCCCCGCCTGCGGCGTGGCGACGATCTTGCCCTTGAGCTGCTCGGGCGAGGTGATGTCGGGGGAGACGACGAGCTGCGCGCCGCCCGAGGTGGAGCCCGCGACCAGGCGGACCGCCTCGCCGTTGCTCTTCGCGAACGCGTTGATCGCCGGGCCGGAGCCGATGAAGCCGGCGTCCAGGGAGCTGCCCAGCAGCGCGGAGACCTCTTCGGGGCCCGCGTTGAAGGTCTGGGTGGTGAGCTTCGTCGAGGCCAGCTCCTGCTGGAAGTAGCCGTTCGCGACCCCGATCAGCGCGGGGGTGTGGGTGATGTTCGGGAAGTAGCCGAGGCGCAGCTCGGCGGCCGGGGTTCCGGCAGCCGACGCGCCGGCACCACCGGAGGCCGGGGTGCCCGCGGTCTCGCGCCGGGAGCACGCCGACAGCGCGAGCACGGCGACGAACACGAGGACCAGGGCCGCCCGGAGGCGGAGCAGGGAGGGGCGGTGCATGCGGAGGTTCCTTGGTGTTCGGGAAGGCGAGCGGGGCCGCTGGCCGCCGGCCGGCGGGCGCGCAGAGGCGCGCCGTCACCGGGGCGGGGTGTCAGCGACAGAACTCGTCGAAGGCGTGTCCGCGCCGCGACGGCCAGAACCGCTCGAGGTCGGCGGCCGCGTTGTCGGTCGACGCGCCGGCACGCCCACCCGACGGTGTGGGCGCTGCAGAGGGCAGCGTCGTACGCACGACACCATCGTGCGTCGCCTCGAACGGGAACGACAACCTGACGTCCGTGATGCGGGAACCGGGGAAAATGTACGGACGTCCGGTTCTCCCGCCATCACCTGCGGCGCTGCCCGGCCACCCACGCGCTGGTGACCGAGGTCTCCGCGGCACTCCCCGATCGCGTTGCGCGGCCGCGGCCCGCCGGCCGAGCATGCCTCCGTGTCCCGGACGCTGCTGGAGCCGTTCTGGCCGGGCCGCCGTATTGTCTCCGGCCCTTCGTCGGGCCGGGGATGCGCTCAGCCCAGGGCGTCGGCCAGTGGGAACCCGATCAGGCCGGCGGCCAGCGTGTTGCCCGTCGGGGGGTCGATGAGCAGGAAGCTGCCCGTCGCGCGGACGTCCGCGTAGTCGTCCACCGGCAGCGCGTCCGCCGTCCGCATGCCGACGTGCGCGATGTCGTTGATCTGCAGCTGGGCCGGCGCCTCGCCGAACCGCAACGTCTCCGGGTCCAGCCGCTCCGTGATCGCCCCGACGATCACCTGTGTGGTCCGGGTGCCGTGCTTGAGAAGCAGCCGGGCGCCGGGACGCAGCGGCTTCTCCGCGAGCCAGCAGACCGTGGTCTCCAGCTCGCTCGTCACCCGCGGCGGCGCGTCCGCGGCGGCGAGCAGGTCGCCGCGGGAGATGTCGATGTCGTCCGCGAGCAGGATCGTCACGCTCCGGCGGGCGCCTGCGACGTCCAGCGGCCCGTCCGCGGTGTCGACCGCCGCCACCGTGGTGCGCCTGCCGCCGGGCAGCACGACGACCTCGTCGCCCGGCGCCACGGTGCCCGAGGCGACCTGGCCTGCATAGCCGCGGTAGTCGTGCAGCTCGTCGAGGCCCGAGCCCCTTGGCCGAATCACGTACTGCACCGGCATCCGGAACGGCGCGCGCAGCTCCGGCCCGATCACCGGCACCGACTCCAGGTGCCCGAGCAGCGTCGGACCGTCGTACCAGGGGGTGCGCTCCGAGCGCTCGACGACGTTGTCGCCGACGAGTGCGGAGACCGGGATCGCCACGACGGCGTCGTCCGGGAAGCCCAGCGACCGGGCGAGGGCGGCGAAGTCCTTGGCGATCGCGGTGAGCGTCTCCTCGTCGTAGCCGACGAGGTCGATCTTGTTGGTGGCCAGCACCAGCCGCGGGACGCGCAACAGCGCGAGCACGGCGGCGTGCCGGCGGGTCTGCTCGACGATGCCGTTGCGGGCGTCGACGAGCAGGACGGCCAGCTCCGCGGTCGACGCGCCGGTGACCGTGTTGCGCGTGTACTGGACGTGCCCGGGCGTGTCGGCGAGTACGAACTCACGCTTAGGCGTGGAGAAGTAGCGGTAGGCGACGTCGATCGTGATCCCCTGCTCGCGCTCGGCGCGCAGGCCGTCGACCAGCAACGACAGGTCCGGCGTCGCCAGGCCCTTGTCGACCGAGGCGCGCTGCACGGCCTCGATCTGGTCCGCGAGCACCGACTTGGTGTCGTAGAGCAGCCGGCCGACCAGTGTCGACTTGCCGTCGTCCACCGAGCCGGCCGTCGCGAAGCGCAGGAGGTCCCGCGGGTGGTGGGGATCGGCGGCGATCGCTTCCTGAGCCGTGGTCTCCGTGCTGTCGGACGTGGCGTTGTCAGACGCGGCCATCAGAAGTAGCCCTCCCGCTTGCGGTCTTCCATGGCGGCCTCGCTCAGCCGGTCGTCCGCACGGGTCGCCCCCCGCTCGGTCAGCCGGGACGCCGTGACCTCGGCGATGATTTCGTCCAGGGTCATGGCGGTGGACTCGACGGCACCGGTGCAGGAGCCGTCGCCGACGGTGCGGTAGCGCACCGTCCTCGTTTCCATCGTCTCCTTGCCGCGTGGTCCCCCCCACGGGCCCTCCGCCAGCCACATGCCGTCGCGGAGGAACACCGGGCGCTCGTGGGCGTAGTAGATCGACGGGAGCTCGACGTTCTCGCGCTGGATGTAGCGCCAGACGTCCAGCTCGGTCCAGTTGGAGATCGGGAACACCCGTACGTGCTCACCGGGTGAGTGCCGGCCGTTGTACAGGTTCCACAGCTCCGGCCGCTGCGAGCGCGGGTCCCAGCGGCCGAACGCGTCGCGCAGGCTGATGATCCGCTCCTTGGCCCGTGCGCGCTCCTCGTCGCGCCGACCGCCGCCGAAGACCGCGTCGAACCGGTGCTCGTTGATCGAGTCGAGCAGCGGGACGGTCTGCAGCGGGTTGCGGGTGCCGTCCGGGCGCTCGACGAGCCGGCCGTCGTCGATCCAGTCCTGGACGTGCGCGATCTCCAGGCGCAGGTCGAGGCGCTCGACCAGGCGGTCCCGGAAGTCGATCACCTCCGGGTAGTTGTGGCCCGTGTCGACGTGCAGCAGCGGAAAGGGAACGCGGGCCGGCGCGAAGGCCTTGGCGGCCAGGTGCACCAGCAGCGTCGAGTCCTTGCCGCCGGAGAAGAGGATCACGGGGCGGTCGAACTCGCCCGCGACCTCCCGGAAGATGTGGATCGACTCGCTCTCCAGGGCGTCGATCGCGTCGAGGACGGGGGCAGCTGTCGTCATCCGTGCAGGACTCATCCGTGTAGGCCGCATTCGGTCTTGGCGCGTCCGGCCCAGCGGCCGGAGCGGGGGTCGGCACCGGGCAGGGGCTTGATCGTGCAGGTCCTGCAGCCGATCGACGGGTACCCCTCGTCGACCAGCGGGTTCACCATGACGTGGTGCTCGTCGATGTAGGCCTGCATCTGCTCGTCGCTCCACGCGGCGAGCGGATTGATCTTGACAAGCTCGTGCTTCTCGTCATAGGTGACCAGCGGGGTGTTCGCGCGGGTCGGTGCCTCTACCCGTCGCACACCGGTGGCCCAGGCGTCGTAGCCCGCCAGGGTGTTCCGCAGCGGGACGACCTTGCGCAGGAAGCAGCAGTGGTCCGGTTCGCGCGCGAACAGGTCGCGGCCGAGCAGGGCGTCCTGCTCGGCGACGGTGTGCTCCGGCAGCGCGTTGACGATCTTGACGTCGTAGATGGCGGCGACGGCGTCGCGCGTCCCGATGGTCTCGGGGAAGTGGTAGCCGGTCTCCAGGAACAGGATGTCGACGCCCGGCAGGGCCTTCGCCGCGAGGTCGACGATCACGGCGTCCTGCATGTTCGACGCCACGATCATCCTGTGTCCGAACGTCTCGGCACCCCAGGCCAGCACCTGCTCGGCCGAGGCGTCGGGACCCAGCTCCGCCGCGCCTCGCGCCGCAACAGCACGCAGGTCCGTTGTCGACCTGGTCGTCGGCGTCTGGATCATCGGCTTACCTCCGGTATCCCGATCCCGATCATCTTGACGGCGAACGTCCGCAGGCAGGAGGGGCAGTACCACGCCCCGTGCGGGACCCGCTCGGTCTGCTCCGCGGGTCGCAGATCTTCTTCGCCGCAGTACGGGCAGTAGAAGGGCACCGCGCGCTCAGACATTTCCTAGGCTCACTGCTCGTCCTCGCTCCGCTCGGCCGGCTCGGGTGAGCCATGCTGTGTCGAGGACGCGCTCGCAGGCTCGCTCACTTCAGGTCGCCCTCGGCGGCGCGCAGCACCCACTGGGCGAACCGCTCGCCGGGTTCGCGCTGGTCGTCGAACCGCCGCACCAGGCGGTCCACGTAGTCGCCCAGCTCGGCGCTGGTGACCTTGAGCCCGCGCAGCTTGCGCCCGAAGCCGGCGTCGAGCCCGAGGCCGCCACCCAGGTGGACCTGGAAGCCCTCGACCTGGTTGCCGTCGGCGTCGGTGACGATCATGCCCTTGAGCCCGATGTCCGCGACCTGGGTGCGGGCGCAGGCGTTCGGGCAGCCGTTGAGATGGATGGAGATCGGCACGTCCGGGTGCACGTCGGCCAGGCGCTTCTCCAGCTCCTCGACCAGCCTGATCGCGCGCTCCTTCGTCTCGACGATCGCGAGCTTGCAGAACTCGATGCCGGTGCACGCCATCGTCGAGCGCCGCCACGGTGACGGCTCCGCCTGAAGGCCGATCGTGTTGAGCTCCGCCTTGAGCGCGTCGACCTCGCCGTCCGGGACGTCGAGCACGACGATCTTCTGCTGCGGGGTGAGCCGGACCCGACCGGAGCCAGCCCGTTCGGCGGCGTCGGCAAGGGCGACGAGGGTGGTGCCGGAGACGCGTCCCGAGGCCGGGGCGACCCCGACGTAATTGAGGCCGTCCTTCTGCTTGTGCACGCCGACGTGGTCGATCGGGCGCTCCGGGATCGCGGGCGCGGGCCCGTCGATCAGCGTCCGGTGCAGGTACTCGTCTTCCAGCACCTGCCGGAACTTCTCGACGCCCCAGTCGGCGACCAGGAACTTGATCCGCGCACGGTGCCGCAGCCGGCGGTACCCGTAGTCCCGGAAGATCGAGACGACGCCCTCCCAGACGTCCGGGACCTCGTCGAGCGGCACCCAGACGCCCAGGCGCTGCGCGATCTTCGGGTTCGTCGAGAGGCCGCCGCCGACCCAGAGGTCGAAGCCCGGGCCGTGCTCGGGGTGCATGACGCCGACGAAGGAGATGTCGTTGACCTCGTGCGCGACGTCCTGCTGCCAGGAGATCGCGCGTCTTGAACTTGCGCGGCAGGTTGGAGAAGCGCCTTGTTGCCGATGTAGCGCTCGAGGATCGCGTCGATCGCCGGGCGCGGGTCGATCTCGTCGTCCGCGGCGATGCCGGCGACGGGCGAGCCGAGGATCACCCGGGGCGTGTCACCGCACGCCTCCGTCGTGATCATCCCGAGGCTCTCCAGGCGCTGCCAGATCGCCGGCATGCTCTCGATCTCGATCCAGTGGTACTGGATGTTCTGCCGGTCCGTGACGTCCGCGGTGTCGCGCGCGTAGGTCTGGCTGATCTCGCCGAGGGCGCGCAGCTGCTCGGTGGTCAGCGCCCCGCCGTCGAGCCGGACGCGGAGCATGAAGTAGCGGTCGTCGAGCTCCTCGGGCTCCAGCACCGCGGTGCGGCCGCCGTCGATCCCCGGCTTGCGCTGGGTGTACAGCCCCCACCAGCGCATGCGGCCGCGCAGGTCGGCCGGGTCGATGGAGTCGAACCCGCGCTTGCTGTAGATCGTCTCGATCCGGGCACGGACGTTCAGCCCGTCGTCGTCCTTCTTGGTGCGCTCGTTCGGGTTGAGCGGCTCGCGGTGTCCGAGCTTCCATTGGCCCTCGCCGCGCTTGCGCGGCAGGATTCTTCTGGGCCGTCGGTGTGGTGGTGGGGGGCATTGCGGCAGGCCTCCGGGTTGCGGCCGTGCGCTGTCGCCCGGGTCGCGGGCGGGCGCCCGGCGCCGAGAATGGGAACGAGGTGCGGCGCGGGTCAGCAGGCCACTCGACAGAGGGCGCTGCTCACCCGGTGCAGGTCGACATGGCGACGGGCGACGAGGCGCAGCAGGAGAGCAGACGGCGTCGACGACCCGGTTACAAGATCGAGCGTCGGCGCGGCCACCGCCTGAGAGGGTGTTGAGAAACCCCCAGGGTGCGCAAGCGCACGGGCCGGGTTCCTCAACACCCTCTCAGAGTGCCACCTGTGCGGCTCCCGATCCACCGCGGACCGGATCGTGGGAGTGGGATCACCGACGCGGCTACCCTCGACCGGGTGCCCGCCGTCCCCGGTCCCGTCCCTTTCGGGATCTACGTCCACGTGCCGTTCTGCGCGGCGCGCTGCGGCTACTGCGACTTCAACACCTATACAGCCTCGGAGCTGGCGGGATCCGGGGCCTCGCCCGACGGCTGGCTCGACGCGGTGCGCCGGGAGCTTGCGCAGGCCCGCGCCGTGGTCGGCGCACGGGCGGTCGACACGGTGTTCGTCGGCGGCGGGACGCCGTCCCTGCTCGGCGCCGCGCGGCTCGCGGACGTGCTCGACGCCGTCCGGTCGACGTTCGGGCTCGCCCCGGGCGCGGAAGTGACGACCGAGAGCAACCCGGAGTCGACCTCGCCGGAGTTCTTCGCCGGCCTGGCCGAGGCCGGGTTCACCCGTGTCTCGCTGGGGATGCAGTCGGCCGCCCCGCACGTCCTGCGCGTGCTGGAGCGCCGGCACACGCCGGGCCGGGCCCTCGCGGCGGCGCGGGAGGCGCGGGCGGCGGGGCTCGCGCACGTCAACCTGGACCTGATCTACGGCACGCCGGGGGAGACCGACGACGACCTGCGGGCGTCGCTGGACGCCGTGCTGGCCGCCGGAGTGGACCACGTCTCGGCGTACGCGCTGATCGTCGAGGACGGCACGGCGCTGGCCCGGCGCGTGGCCCGCGGGGAGGTGCCCAGGCCCGACGACGACGTGGCCGCAGCCCGGTACGAGCTGATCGACGAGCGGCTGACCGCGGCGGGTCTGCGCTGGTACGAGGTGTCGAACTGGGCGGCGTCGGCGGGGGCCCGCTGCCGGCACAACCTCGGGTACTGGCTCGACGGCGACTGGTGGGGGCTCGGTCCGGGCGCGCACTCGCACCTGGCCGGGAGCCGGTGGTGGAACGTGAAGCACCCGGCCCGCTACGCGGCCCTGCTCGAGGCGGGGGAGTCGCCGGAGGCGGGGCGCGAGGAGCTGACGGAGGCCGAGCGGGCGACGGAGCGGGTGATGCTGCGCCTGCGCCTGGCGTCGGGGTTGCCGCTGGATCTGCTCGACGAGGCGGGCCGCGCCGCGGCGTCCCGGGCGACCGCGGACGGCCTGCTCGACCCGGCCGCCCTGACCGCGGGCCGGGCCGTCCTGACCGCCCGGGGCCGCCTGCTCGCGGACGGCGTCGTGCACGCCCTCCTCGCCGGCACCCCCGCTCCCAGCCCCGTCTGATGCGCGAGTCAGTGCCCCGGAACGGGAGACGGTGGTGAGCCCGCGCCGGCGACTGCTCGTCGCCGCGCTGGTGGTGCTGCTGCTCGCCGGCGCGGGGATCGTGGGCGCGCGGCTGCTGCGGACCACCGCCCCGGCCGTCGACCCGGTCGCGCGGCCGGCCCAGGACCGGCCCGGCCCGGTGCTGCTCGTGCCCGGCTACGGCGGGAGCCGCACAGGGTTGCTCCAGCTCGCCGAGCGGATCGAGGCCACCGGGCGCTCGGCGACGGTGCTGACGCTCGTCGGTGACGGCACCGGTGACCTCTCCGCGCAGGTCGCGGTGCTCGACACCGCGGTCGACGCGGCGCTGGCGGCCGGGGCGCCCTCGGTGGACGTCGTCGGCTACTCGGCAGGCGGGGTGGTGGCCGGGCTGTGGGTCGCGCGGGACGACGGGGCGGCCAAGGCCCGCCGGATCGTCACCCTCGGCGCCCCGCTGGCCGGCACGTCCCTGGCGGCGACGGCCACGGTCGTCGCCCCGGACGCCTGTCCCGCGGCGTGCCGCCAGCTCGCGCCGGGCAGCGCGGAGATCACCGAGCTGACCCGGGCGCGGGTGGGCGAGGCGGTGCCGTGGCTGTCGGTGTGGACGGCGGACGACGAGACCGTCACCCCGCCGGCCACGGCGTCGCAGCTGGCGGGGACGGTCCCGCTGCAGGTCCAGGCCGTGTGTCCCGGGGCGCGGGTGACGCATTCGGCGTTGCCGACCGACCCGGTGGTCACGGGACTGGTGCTGCGGGCGCTCTCGGCCGATCCGCTCGGGACCGGGGTCGCCGGCAACTGCGCCGAGGTCCGGGCCGCGGGCTGACGAGCGCCGAGCTTGCTCGGAGCGCAGCGATGTCCCAGGTCGAGGGCGCCGGCGGTCAGGGTGCGGCGGGGATCAGGCGCCGCGGCCCCGGGCCTTGCCGGCCCAGCTCGTCCGCCGGGTTCGCCAGATGGCAGCGGTCCAGGGACAGGCAGCCGCAGCCGATGCAGTCGCCGAAGTCGTCGCGCAGGTGCTGCAGGTCGCGGATCCGCTCGTCCAGCCGCTTCTGCCAGCGCGCCGAGAGCTCCTGCCAGTCGTGGCGGTTCGGCGTGCGGCCGTCGGGCAGCGTCGCGAGCACCGCAGCGATCTCCGCGAGCGGGATCCCGACCCGCTGCCCGATCCGCACCAGCGCGACCCGCCGCAGCGTGTCGCGGCGGTAGCGGCGTTGGTTCCCGCTGGTCCGCCGGCTGGTGATGAGCCCCTTCTTCTCGTAGAAGTGCAGTGCGGACACGGCGACCCCGCTACGGGTCGACAGCTCCCCGACGGTCAGCTCCTCCACGACCCCGAGATTAGTCGAGGTTCCGGCGCGGTCAGCTCGTGACGTCCTTGGTCGCGAAGTTCGCCCACGCTGCCCCGAACGCGACCAGCACATACCCGGTCTGCACCGCTGCACCCTCGCGCTCGGCCGGCCACAGGATCGGGTCGCGGTAGAGGTCGATCCAGGCGAGCCAGTGCGCCGTCGGCAGGTAGGGCTCGAGCGCGGCGGCAGTGTCGAGCGGTTGCAGTGCCGCGCTGGCGACGACGAGCGCCAGCACGCCGAGCGCCGCGGCGAGCGGGGAGTCGGAGCACAGCCACACCCGACGCCGGCGGAGCAGGAGCTGCAGGTCCGTGCCGATCATGCCCGGAGCTCCGGGTCCGCCGCGGGGGTGTCGACCCGGTCCGTGCCGCTCCCCGCCAGAGGCCGAGCAGCATGCGCACGAGGGTCGTTTTGCCCGAGCCGTTGGGGCCGAGGAGGCCGAACCGGATGCCGGCGGGAATCCGCAGGTCCACCCCGGCGACGGCGGTGATCCGACCGAACCGCTTGACCAGGCCGCGCGTGACGGTCACGTCGGTCACGTCGCCCCTTCCATGATCGCCACGACGGGTGCGAAAGCCGCACCCGTGCTGGGTTCGCACCGCTCGCGGTGATCACGCCCGGCGGCGCACGGCTTCACGTCCGCGCCTCCGACAGCTCGATGACGGCCCGCTCCAGCACCGCGGGCGCGACGGTCCCCACCAGCAGCACGCTCCCACCCCGTCCGCCGCGGACGGCCAGTGACAGAAGCGCGTCCCGATCCGCACCGCCCGCCCACTCGGAACCGCGATCGGCACCCCGCCGGCCGCAGCGGCCCCGTCGAGCACCCGCCCGGCGATCCCACGGCTGACGGGCACGAGCACGAACCCGGCCGATCCCGTCCCGTAGACACCGACACCGGGCAGTTGCTCGCCGGTCAGGTGGAGGCGGCGGCGCCCGGCGAGCTGGGCGGGCGGGCCGAGGCCCGGGGCGGTTTCTGGCACTCGCCCACCCCGAGTGCGCATCTAGACTGGACTCGCAGGTTTCGTGCGGGGGAGGTGCAGGTGAACGCCGAGGAGCGTCGGTTCGCGGTGCTCCGCGCGATCGTCGCGGACTACGTGCGCACCCAGGAGCCCGTCGGCTCCAAGATGATTGTCGACAGGCACAATCTCGGGGTGTCGAGCGCAACGGTCCGCAACGACATGGCCCTGCTGGAGGACGAGGGGTTGATCGCGCAGCCGCACACGAGCGCCGGTCGCGTCCCCACGGACAAGGGCTACCGGCTGTTCGTCGACCGGCTCGCGCAGGTCAAGCCGCTCACGGCGGCCGAGCGCCGCGCCGTGCAGGCGTTCCTCGACGGCGCGGTGGACCTCGACGACGTGCTGCGCCGCAGCGTCCGGCTGCTCGCCCAGCTGACCCGGCAGGTCGCCGTCGTCCAGTACCCGACGCTCACCCGCTCGACCGTCCGGCACCTCGAGCTCGTCCCGCTCACCCCGGCCCGGCTGATGCTCGTGCTCATCACCGACTCCGGGCGCGTGGACCAGCGCGTCGTCGACCTCGGCGAGGTGCTGTCCGAGGCCGACGTCGCCGGATTGCGCAGCATGCTCAACGGTGCGCTGGTCGGCCGCCCCCTCGCCGCGGCCTCGGCGGCCGTCGCCGAGCTGCCGCTGACGGCACCGGGCGAGATGCGGAGCGTCATCACCGTCCTGTCGTCGGTGCTGATCGAGACCCTCGTCGAGCACCCGGAGGAGCGGCTGGTGCTCGGCGGTACCGCGAACCTCACCCGCAACGCCGCCGACTTCCCCGGCAGCCTGCGGCAGGTGCTGGAGGCGCTGGAGGAGCAGGTCGTCGTGCTCAAGCTGCTCGCCGCCGCGCAGGACCCCGGTACCGTGACAGTGCGGATCGGCGAGGAGAACGAGTCCGAGCAGATGCGCGCCACGTCGGTCGTCTCGATCGGCTACGGCGCGAGCACGGTGCTGGGCGGGATGGGTGTCGTGGGGCCGACCCGAATGGACTATCCAGGCACGATCGCGGCGGTGCACGCGGTCGCCCGGTACGTGGGTGAGATCCTGGCGGGGCGATAGCACCGGTCACACGATTCGACAACTGAGAAGGACCATGGGGAACGCAGGGGTGGCACGCGACTACTACGGGATCCTGGGCGTCGGCCGCGACGCGGGACCCGACGAGATCAAGCGGGCGTACCGCAAGCTCGCCCGTGAGCTGCACCCCGACGTCAACCCGGAGGCGGCGGCGCAGGAGCGCTTCGCCGAGGTGAGCGCCGCCTACGAGGTGCTGTCGGACCCCGAGAAGCGGCGCATCGTCGACCTCGGAGGCGACCCTCTGGGCAACGGTGGCGCCGGTGCTGCGGGTGCGGACCCGTTCAGCGCCTTCGGGCTCGGCGACATCATGGACGCCTTCTTCGGCGGGGGCGCCGCCGGTGGCCGCAGCCGCGGCCCGCGCAGCCGGGTGCAGCGGGGTGCGGACGCGCTGATCCGCATGGAGCTGACGCTCGAGGAGTGCGCGTCGGGCGTCACCCGGGACCTCGCCGTGGACACCGCCGTCTTGTGCACCGAGTGCCGGGGCTCCGGCGCGGCACCCGGCAGCCACCCGACCCGCTGCGACATCTGCGGTGGCCGGGGCGAGGTGCAGAGCGTGCAGCGGTCCTTCCTCGGCCAGGTGGTCACCAGCCGGCCGTGCCCGAACTGCCGCGGCTTCGGGGAGGTCATCCCCGAGCCCTGCCGGCAGTGCGGCGGTGACGGTCGGGTCCGCTCACGGCGCACCGTCGGCGTGCGGATCCCGGCCGGGGTCGCGGACGGCATGCGGGTACGCCTCGCCCACCAGGGTGAGGTCGGCCCGGGCGGTGGCGAGGCGGGCGACCTGTACGTCGAGGTGGACGAGGTGCCCCACGAGGTCTTCACCCGCGACGGCGCGGACCTGCACTGCACGGTCCAGCTGCCGATGACGGCCGCGGCGCTGGGCACCACGCTGGAGCTGCCGACGCTGGCGGGCAGCGAGGATCTGCACATCGAGCCCGGCACGCAGACCGGGACGGTGCGCACGCTGCGCGGCAAGGGGATGCCGCGGCTGCGCTCGACCGGCCGGGTCGAGGGCCAGGGCGACCTCATGGTGCACGTCGACGTCGTCGTCCCGACGCGGCTGGACAAGGAGCAGGCCGACCTGCTCCGCCGCCTCGCGCAGATGCGTGGCGAGGAGCAGCCGGACCTGGGGGCCGGGAACCGCAACGGCCACGGGCTGTTCTCCCGGTTGCGCGACTCGTTCGGCGGCCGCTAGCACAGGCGTCCGCGGCGGCCCCGCTAGGGTCCGACGTCATGGAGGCGACGGTTGACCTCGGCGGCCTGCGGACCTGGTATTCGGTCGACGGTGCCGGAGACCCGCTGGTGTACCTGCACGGCGGGTTCAGCGACTCCCGCGAGCTCGACCCGGTCCGTGCGCAGTACGCCGCCCGGTTCAGGGTGTTCACCCCCGACCGGCGCGGCCACGGCCGCACCCCGGACGCCGACGGGCCGATGGACTTCGAGCGCATCGCCGCCGACACGATCGCGTTCCTCGAGCAGGTGGTCGGCGGACCCGCTGAACTCGTCGGCTTCAGCGACGGCGCGACCACGGCGCTGCACGTCGCGCTGCGCCGCCCGGACCTGGTGCGCCGAATGGTGATGATCAGCGGCCAGTTCCACCGCGACGGCCTGCTGCCCGACCTGTTCGGCGACGACCTGGACGCGGCCGTGGCGCGTATGGCGGAGAGCCGGCAGGCGCAACGCCATGCCGAGGTGTCGCCCGACGGGCCCGAGCACTACCCGGTGGTGGCCGAGAAGATCATGCGGATGGCGTTCGAGGAGCCCCGCCTCGACGTCGCCGAGCTGGCGGGCGTGCAGGCGCGCACTCTGGTCGTCGCCGCGGACGACGACGTCGTGCGGCTGGAGCACACGCTCGAGATCTACCGCACCATCCCGGACGCCGAGCTGGCCGTCGTTCCCGGTACCTCGCACGTCCTGATCATGGAGAAGCCGGACCTGGTCGCCCGGCTGGTCCTGGACTTCCTCACCACCGAACCGGTCCCGACGAGAATCCCGATCCGCCGCAAATGACCACAGCACCCCTGTTCCTCGTCGACGCGCTCCCGTCCGGCGACGCCGCCGTCCTCGACGGCCCGGAGGGCCGCCACGCTGCCACGGTCAAGCGGCTGCGGGCGGGGGAGGGCCTGCTGCTGGCCGACGGGCGGGGCGGGCTCGCGCACGCCGTCGTCACCGCCGTCGAGAAGGATGCGCTGCGGCTGGAGGTCGTCGACCGGCGGACGCTGCCGCCGCCCGCGCCCCGGTTGCTGCTCGCGCAGGCGCTGGTCAAGGGCGATCGGGGGGAGCTGGCCGTCGAGCTCACGACCGAGGCCGGGGTGGACGCCGTGCTGCCGTGGCGGGCGGCGCGGTGCGTCGCGCGCTGGGAGGCCGGCCCCCGCGGCGAGAAGGCGCTGGCCCGCTGGCGGACGACGGCACGCGAGGCCGCGAAGCAGGCCCGACGGCCGTGGGTGCCGGTGGTCGAGGAGCCGGTGACGACGGCGGCGCTGGCCCGTCGGGTCGCGACCGTCGCCGCCGCGCTGGTGCTGCACGAGTCCGCGACGGACGGTCTTGCCGCGGTCGACCTGCCCACGGACGGCGACCTCCTGCTCGTCGTCGGTCCCGAGGGCGGGATCGCCGACGACGAGCTGGACGCGCTGGTGGCGGCGGGTGCCCGAGCGGTGCGGCTGGGGCCGGAGGTGCTGCGCGCCTCGACCGCGGGAGCCGTCGCGCTGGGCGCGCTCGGGGTGCTCACGGGCCGCTGGCGCACCCCGGCCGACGACTGAGCACCGGCCGTGTTGCGACCCGTCGGTGCAGGAAAGCCACCTTCATGCCGCCTGACTGCAGGAAGGTGGCTTTCCTGACACCACCGCCGCGCGCGATGCTGGGGCTCCCGATCATGTGAGGAGCTCCCATGCCCGTGCTGGCCGACCTCCTGGACGCCCTGCGCACCGGGCGCGTCGAGGTCGTCGATCTCACCGCGCCCCTGCACAGCGGCACCCCGGTCATCAAGCTGCCGCCGCCGTTCGCGAACGCCGTCGCCCTTCTCGCTGACCGAGCGGAGCCGCTTCGACGAGCGCGGCCCGGCCTGGTACTGGAACGACATCTCCACCAGCGAGCACACGGGCACCCACTTCGACGCGCCCAACCACTGGATCACCGGGCGCGATGGCGAGGACGTGTCGCAGGTGCCGGTCGACAAGCTCGTCGCGCCCGCGGCGGTCCTCGACTTCTCCGCCGAGGGCGCGAAGGACCCCGACTTCCTGCTGGAGGTCGAGCACGTCCGCGCCTGGGAGGCCGAGCACGGGCCGTTGCCCGAGGGCGGCTGGCTGCTCTACCGCACGGGCTGGGACGCGCGCAGCGAGGACGCCGGCGGCGTTTCTGAACGCGAACGAGACCGGCCCGCACACCCCGGGCATCTCGGTCGAGTGCGCGCGGTGGCTGGCCGAGGAGGCGCCGGTGATCGGGATCGGCGTCGAGACCGTCGGGACGGACGCCGGTGCGGCGCACTCCTTCGACCCCGCGTTCCCGTGCCACTCCTACGTGCTCGGCGCCGGCAAGTACGGGCTCACCCAGCTGCAGAACCTCGCCCGGCTCCCCGCCACGGGCGCGGTCGTGCTCGCCGGGCCGCTGCCGATCGTGTCGGGGTCCGGGAGCCCGGCGCGGGTGCTGGCGCTGGTCGAGCGGTGACGGGTCCGGCTCCGGCGCGTCCGGCACCGTCGCCCAGTTCGTCGGCGACGCGCTCGCCCGGCTGGGGGTCGGGCACGCGTTCGGCGTCGTCGGCAGCGGCAACTTCCACGTCACGAACGCGCTGCGCGCCGCAGGCGTCCCGTTCGTCGCGGCCCGGCACGAGAGCGGCGCCGCGACGATGGCCGACGCCTGGGCCCGCACGACCGGGCGCCCCGCGGTCCTCACCGTCCACCAGGGCTGCGGGCTCACCAACGCCATGACCGGCATCGCCGAGGCCGCGAAGAGCCGCACGCCGCTGCTCGTGCTCGCGGCGGACACGGGGGCGGCCGCCGTCCGCTCCAACTTCCGCATCGACCAGGACGCGCTGGTGACCGCCGTCGGCGCGGTGCCCGAGCGGGTGCACACGCCCACCTCGGCGGCCGCCGACGTGGTCCGGGCCTACCGGACGGCCGTCGAGCAGCGGCGCACGGTCGTGCTCAACCTCCCGCTGGACGTGCAGGCCGCGTCCGCCCCGGACGTACCCCTGCCCGCGGTGCCCCGGACCGGCCCGGTCCGGCCCGCCGCGGTCGACGAGTTCGCCGGGCTGCTCGCGACGGCGGAGCGCCCCGTGTTCGTCGCGGGTCGCGGCGCGCGCACGGCAGGCCGCGAGCTGCGGGCGCTCGGCACCGCGTCCGGAGCGCTGCTCGCGACCTCGGCCGTCGCGCACGGCCTGTTCGCCGGCGACCCGTGGTCGCTCGGGATCTCCGGCGGGTTCGCCTCACCCCTGGCCGCCGAGCTGATCCGGGACGCGGACCTGGTCGTCGGCTGGGGCTGCGCCCTGAACATGTGGACGACGCGGCACGGCACGCTGATCGGCCCGGGAGCGCGGGTGGTGCAGGTCGACCTCGACGCGGACGCGATCGGCGCGCACCGGCCGGTCGACCTGGGCGTGCTCGGCGACGTCGCCGCGACCGCCACGGACCTCCTCGGGGTCGTCGCACCGCGCACCGGCTACCGGACGGACGCCGTCCGCGCGGCGATCGCGGCCCGGGTCCGGTGGCGCGACGTCCCGTACGACGACCTCACCGGCGCCGCGGGCATCGACCCGCGCACGCTCTCGATCGGGCTGGACGACGTGCTGCCGCGCGAGCGGACGGTCGCCGTCGACTCCGGCAACTTCATGGGCTACCCGAGTGCCTACCTGTCGGTGCCGGACGAGGCCGGGTTCTGCTTCACGCAGGCGTTCCAGTCGATCGGGCTGGGGTTGGCGACGGCGGTCGGCGCGGCGCTCGCGCGGCCCGACCGGGTGGCGGTCGCCGCGCTCGGCGACGGCGGGGCGCTGATGGCGGCCGCCGAGCTGGAGACCGTGGTGCGGCTGGGGATCCCGATGGTCGTGGTCGTGTACGACGACCGTGGCTACGGCGCCGAGGTGCACCACTTCCCGGACGCGGACCACGCCACGGTCACCTTCCCCGAGATCGACCTCGCGGCGGTCGGGCGCGGGTACGGGTTCGAGGCCGTGACGGTCCGGGCACCCGCCGACCTCGGGGGTGTCGCCGACTGGGTGACGGGACCGCGGAGGGCGCCCCTGCTCGTGCACGCCCCGATCGCGTCGGACGGCGGGTCGTGGTGGCTTTCCGAAGCTTTTCGCGGGCACTGAGGCAGCTTCTCGCGGGCACTGAGGCGGCCGGAGCCGGTCGCCCGGCACCCCCACCGTTCGCGCGGTGATCGCCGAAAGGGCGGCGAACTGTCGGGCTCCGGCGGTAGCATCGACGGTGTCGCAGCGACCGTGCCAGGGCGGCCGCGCCGAGCAGGAAGCAGTGCTCTTGACGGACTTGAAGCCGGCCCCCGTCCGGTCCCGCATGGCCGTTCCCGACACTGCGCTGCTCGCGCTGCTGGGCTCGCGCGACGAGAGCCTGCGCACCGCCGAGGAGCTGCTCGATGCGGACGTGCACGTGCGCGGCAACGAGGTCACCCTTTCCGGTACTCCTGCGGACGTCGCCTTCGCCGAGCGGGTCTTCGGCGAGCTGATCTCGCTGGCCGAGCGCGGCCAGCACGTCGGTACGGACACCGTTCGCCGCACGGTCGAGATGCTGTCGGACTCCGCCACCGTGCGGCGGATCGGGGAGTCGCCCGCGGAGGTGCTGAGCCTCGACATCCTGTCGCGCCGCGGAAAGACGATCCGGCCGAAGACGCTGAACCAGAAGCGCTACGTCGACGCGATCGACTCGAACACGATCGTCTTCGGCATCGGCCCCGCCGGCACGGGCAAGACCTATCTCGCCATGGCGAAGGCCGTGCAGGCGCTGCAGGGCAAGATGGTCAGCCGGATCATCCTGACGCGGCCCGCGGTCGAGGCGGGGGAGCGGCTGGGCTACCTGCCGGGCACGCTGAACGAGAAGATCGACCCGTACCTGCGCCCGCTGTACGACGCGCTGCACGACATGATCGACCCCGAGTCGATTCCGAAACTGATGGCGGCCGGGAACAATTGAAGTCGCGCCGCTGGCCTACATGCGGGGTCGCACCCTCAATGACGCATTCATCATTCTCGACGAGGCTCAGAACACCACTCCCGAGCAGATGAAGATGTTCCTCACCCGGCTCGGGTTCGGTAGCAAGATCGTCGTGACCGGTGACGTCACGCAGATCGACCTGCCCGGCAGCACCCGCTCGGGGCTGCAGGTGGTGCGGGACATCCTCGACGGGATCGACGACGTCCACTTCTCGTACCTGACCAGCACGGACGTCGTGCGGCACCGGCTGGTGAGCGACATCGTCGACGCCTACGCCCGGTTCGACGCCGGGAGCAGCCGGCAGACCCTCGCGGCAGCGCCGCGCACCGGCCCGCCGCAGGACCGCACCCGCGCCCGCCGCCGCTGACCGGCCGGCCTCCGGACCCGACGAACGTGCCGCTGCGGTCAGCCGGCTGCCTGCGCTCCGCGGTGTCCGCGGCACCCGTAGGCTGGACTCGTGAGCGGGCGTGCGAGCTCACCGGTAAACACAGCAGCGCCGCGAACGCGGCCGACGAGCGCAGCGAGGAGGACTCGTGAGCATCGAGGTGGCCAACGAGTCCGGCGTCGCCGTCGACGAGTCGGCGCTCGCCTCCGTCGCGCGGCACGTGCTCGCCGCGATGCGCGTCAACCCCGCCGCCGAGCTCTCGATCATGGTCGTCACCACCGAGGTCATGACCGAGCTGCACGAGCGGTGGATGGACGAGCCCGGGCCCACGGACGTCATGGCGTTCCCGATGGACGAGCTGGTCGACGAGTCGCGGCGGCCGGACGCACCCGAGATCGGCCCGGCGCTGCTCGGTGACGTCGTGCTCTGCCCGGCGTTCGCCGCCGCTCAGGCCCGCAAGGCCGGCCACGGCCTCGGCGACGAGCTGGCGCTGCTCACCGTGCACGGCGTGCTGCACCTGCTCGGGTACGACCACGGCGAGCCCGAGCAGGAGCGCGAGATGTTCGGCCTGCAGAACGCACTGCTCGCGGAGTGGCAGTCGGCCCGGCACGAGGCCGCCGCGCGGGAGGCTCAGCGCCGCCACGACTCGCGGCTGCTCGGCACCGTCGGGCTCGAGGACTCCTGACCGGCGATCCGATGAACCCGTGAACCCGGCTGCCCTGATCGTCATCGCCGCGCTGCTGGTCCCGCTCGCCGGGCTGTTCGCCGCCGCGGACGCCGCGCTGAACTCCGTGTCCCGCGCCCGCGTCGAGACCCTGGTCCGCGAGGGACGCGCCGGCGCCCGCGCGCTCGCCGCGGTCGTCGCCGACCGTCCCCGGCACGTCAACCTGCTCCTCCTGCTGCGGCTCGTCGCGGAGACCGCGGCGACGGTGCTGCTCACGGTCGCGCTCGCCCGGTTGATCACGCCCGTGTCGGCGGGGATCCTCAGCGCGGGGGCGATCATGGTGGTCGTCAGCTACGTCTTCATCGGCGTCGGCCCCCGCACGCTCGGTCGCCAGCACCCCTACGAGCTGGGCGTCGCGATCGCCGCACCGGTGCGGGCGCTCGCGACGCTGCTCGGCCCGCTGACCAAGCTGCTGATCCTCATCGGGAACGCGGTGACGCCCGGCAAGGGCTTCCGCCAGGGCCCGTTCTCCTCCGAGGTGGAGCTGCGCGAGCTGGTCGACATGGCCAGCACCAGCGGGGTCGTCGACGAGGACGAGCGCAAGATGATCCACTCGGTGTTCGAGCTGGGCGACACGCTCGTCCGCGAGGTGATGGTGCCCCGCCCGGACGTCGTCTGGGTCGAGCGGGACACCGCCGTCGACAAGGTGCTGCGGCTGGCCCTGCGCAGCGGCTACTCCCGGCTGCCCGTGCTCGGGGAGAACATCGACGACGTCATCGGGGTGGCCTACCTCAAGGACCTGGTGCGCGCCCAGGCGGAGCAGCCGGACGCCGTCCTGACCGCCGTCATGCGGCCCGCGGTGTTCGTCCCGGACAGCAAGCGGATCGACGAGCTGCTCAAGGAGATGCAGCGCACCCGCAACCACATGGCGATCGTCGTCGACGAGTACGGCGGCACCGCCGGCGTCGTCACGATCGAGGACATCCTCGAGGAGATCGTCGGGGAGATCACCGACGAGTACGACGGCGAGGAGCTGCCCGACGTCGCCCGGCTCGACGACGGGCGGCTGCGGGTCGCCGCGCGGCTGCCCGTCGAAGACCTGCAGGAGCTCGACGGCCTGTTCCCGGAGGGCGGCGAGTTCGACGAGGGCCCGGCGGCGCAGCTGTGGGCCGTGCTGGAGGAGGCGGACGTCGACACGGTCGGCGGCCTGCTCGCCCAGCAGCTCGGGCGGGTGCCGCTGCCGGGGGCGGAGGTCGAGGTCGCGGGGCTGCACCTGCTCGCCGAGGGCGGCAAGGACGCGCGGGGGCGCGTGCGGATCACGACGGTGCTGATCACGCCGGTGCACGAGGCCGCAGACGGTGACGCGGACAACGGAGCGAACGGGGCGTCGGGTGCATCTGACGCGCCGAACGCCGCGCTCGCTCCCTCCGACGAGCACCCGAACGGGCGCCCGGCCGCACACACGCGAGACGACGCCGCCGGCGCCTACGCCGGCAGGCGGGAGGAGGACGATGTCCGGC
The DNA here is from genome assembly GCA_963720845.1 of uncultured Actinomycetota bacterium. Taxonomy (GTDB): domain Bacteria; phylum Actinomycetota; class Actinomycetes; order Mycobacteriales; family Pseudonocardiaceae; genus Pseudonocardia. Next base: position 129,950 of record CAVRHG010000011.1, read on the forward strand.
GCGGCTGATCTCGACCCGGAGGACGCCAAGATCGTCACGTTGGCCCGGTCGGCGCGGGCGCGCACCGGCGCCGCGGAGGGGGCGGCCGTCCGCGACACCGACGGCCGCACCTACGTCGCGGCGACGGTCGCGTTGCCCTCGCTGTCGCTGACGGCGCTGCAGGCCGCGGTCGCCGCCGCGGTGTCCAGCGGTGCGCCGGGCCTGGAGGCGGCCACGGTCGTGACGGCGGCGGACGGGGTGGACGACGCCTCGCTGGCGGCCGTCCGCGACCTCGCGCCCGCCGCCCCGGTCCTGCACGCCGACCCGAGCGGCGCCGTGCGCGCCGTCCTGACCCCGGAGACATCGTGAGCGAGCTTGCGAGCTCACCGTCCAACACAGCGGCGCCGCGAACGCGGCCGACGAGCGTCAGCGAGGAGGGCTCGTGACCACCCCGCGGTTCGACGTGGTCGTCGTCGGTGGCGGCATCGTCGGCCTCGCCACCGCGCACGCCGTGGCGCGCACCGGCCGCTCGGTCGCCGTCGTGGAGCGCGAGCCGCGCCTCGCGGCCCATCAGACGGGCAACAACTCCAACGTCGTCCACTCCGGGCTCTACTACGCGCCGGGCGGCCACAAGGCGCGCCTCGCCGTCGCCGGCTGCGCGGAGACCGTCGCCTTCTGCCGCACGCACGACCTGCCGTGCGAGGTCACCGGCAAGCTGGTCGTCGCGACCGAACCCGACGAGCTGCCCCGCCTCGCCGAGCTCAAGCGGCGCGGCGACGCGAACGGCGTCGAGAGCCACGAGCTGGACGAGGCCGGGATGCGCGCGCACGAGCCGCACGTGCGCGGGCTGCGGGCCCTGTTCGTGCCGTCGACCGGGGTCACCGACTACCGGGCGATCGCCGAGAAGATCGGCGAGCTGGTGCAGAAGGACGGCGGTGAGATCCATCTCGGCCGGGCGGTCCGCAGCGTCGTGCGGCGTCGCGCCGACGTCGTCGTCCGCACGGACGGCGGCGACCTGCTCGGCACCCAGGTCGTGGTCTGCGCCGGCCTGCGCTGCGACGAGCTGGCCCGGGCGTCGGGCGCCGACCCGGGCGTGCGGATCATCCCGTTCCGCGGCGAGTACTCCGGGTTCGGCGAGCGCGCGGCGGGGCTGGTCAAGGGCCTGATCTACCCGGTGCCGGACCCGGCGTTCCCGTTCCTGGGCGTGCACGCCACGCGGGGGATCGACGGCAGCGTGCACGCCGGCCCGAACGCCGTGCTCGCGCTCGCCCGCGAGGGCTACTCGTGGGGCGTGGTGAAGCCGAAGGAGCTGCTCGGGTCGCTGGCCTACCCCGGGATGCTGCGGCTCGCGCGGCAGCACTGGCGCTACGGGCTCGGCGAGATGCACCGGTCGCTGTCGCGCGAGGCGATGGTCCGCCGGATCCAGCGGCTGCTGCCCGACGTCCGGGCCGACGACCTGCACCCGGCCGGTGCCGGCGTGCGGGCCCAGGCGGTCCGGAGGGACGGCAGCCTGGTCGACGACTTCCTGTTCGTCGCCCAGGGTTCGGGTTCCGGCGCGGTGCTGCACGTGCTCAACGCGCCGTCCCCGGCCGCGACCGCGGCGCTGCCGATCGGCAGGGAGATCCTGGAGACGCTCACCGGCGAGAAGCTGGGGCCGCTGTGAGCGAGGTTGCGAGCTCACGGACGCGGCGACGAACGACGGCGAGGAGACTGCGTGACGTTCCCCGAGGTCCCGGAGGGGTTCCGGTCGGGCTTCGCCTGCTTCGTCGGCCGCCCGAACGCCGGCAAGTCGACGCTGACGAACGCGCTGATCGGGCAGAAGGTCGCGATCACCTCCAGCCGCCCGCAGACCACCCGCCACGCCATCCGCGGCATCCTGCACCGGCCCGACGCCCAGCTGATCGTGATCGACACGCCGGGCCTGCACAAGCCGCGCACGCTGCTGGGCAGCCGGCTCAACGACGTCGTGCGCGAGACGTGGGCCGAGGTCGACGTGATCGGCTTCTGCGTGCCGGCGGACCAGCCCGTCGGGCGGGGCGACGAGTTCATCGTGAACGAGCTGAAGTCGGTCGCCGGGCGCACGCCGATACTCGGCGTCGTCACGAAGACGGACATCGCCCGGCCCGAGCAGGTCGCCGAGCGGCTGACGCAGATGACGGCGCTGATGGCCAAGTTCGACATTCACAGTGCGGAGGTCGTTCCGTGCTCGGCGGTCGACGGCTTCCAGGTCGGCCTGCTCGCGGACCTGCTCGTCGCCCGCCTGCCCGAGGGCCCGCCGCTGTACCCGGAGGGCGAGCTGACCGACGAGCCGGAGGAGACGCTCGTCGCGGAGCTGGTCCGCGAGGCCGCGCTGGAGGGCGTGCGCGACGAGCTGCCGCACTCGATCGCCGTGGTCGTCGCAGGAGATGATCCCGCACGAGGGCCGCGACGACCTGCTGGACGTGCACGCGACGATCTTCGTCGAGCGGTCCAGCCAGAAGGGCATCGTCATCGGGAAGGGCGGCGAGCGGCTGCGGGCCGTCGGCACCGCGGCCCGGCGGCAGATCGAGGCCCTGCTGGGCACGAGGGTCTACCTGGACCTGCACGTGACGGTCGCGAAGGACTGGCAGCGCGACCCGCGGCAGCTGCGGAAGCTGGGGTTCTAGACCGCTTCGGGCCACCCGGGTGCCGCGGGTCGAAGGGCCCCGGGACGCGGTCCCTCCGGCACCTACGCCGGTGGGGTGGCCAAAGGAGGATGGTGTCAATGTCCGTGGACACCTACCGGAGTCCCGGCCGAGGGAAGGAAGGCCATGAGCCGTCCCGCCGCCACCATCCAGAGCCAGCCCGACACCGCTGGGCTCGGACTGGCCGCCGTCGCTCCGAAGCCCGCCCGCATCGTGCTCGCTGCGCTGCGCGTGGTGCTCGGCTTCTACTTCCTGTGGGCCTTCGTCGACAAGCTGTTCGGCTTCGGCTTCCACACCGCGCCGGAGAAGGCGTGGATCAACGGGGGCAGTCCGACCACCGGCTTCCTGTCCGGCGTGAAGGGCCCGTTCGCCGGCGCGTTCCACGCCATCGCCGGCGCCGCCTGGGCGGACTGGCTGTTCATGGCCGGCCTGTTCGGCATCGGGGTCGCGCTGATCCTGGGCATCGGGATGCGGATCGCCACCGTCTCCGCGGTGCTCCTGCTCGCGATGATGTACCTGGCCTCCTTCCCGCTGGAGACCAACCCGATCGTCGACGACCACGTCGTCGACGCCCTCGTGCTCGCCGCGCTCGGCCTGCTCGGTGCCGGCGACGTCTACGGGCTCGGCCGCTCGTGGAAGGCACTGCCGATCGTGCAGCGCAACCACTGGCTGACCTGACCCGGCAGCGACGGCGGCCCTCCGGACGAGTTCCGGAGGGGACGCGGCCGTCGGCATGCGAGCGCCCGGAGCGCTACGGCTCCGCGGTCCGGGCCTCGTGCAGCAGGGCGATCATCGCCGCGCGGACCTCGCCGACGCTGTCCACCTGCGTGCCGAACGGGATGCGCACCGCCGTCCGGTCCGTGCCGCCCCCGTCGGTGGCGAGCATCGTGAACCCGTACCGGTCCACCCCGACCATCTCCGCCCGCTCCGTCGCCGTCCGCCTCCCGAACACCCGGCAGTAGGCGACGAGCGCGTCCGCGTGGTCGTCGTTCATGTGCGCGACGATGCCCGGGACGTGCGGGCGCAGCGGATCGGGCTCCGCCGCGGCGTGATCGTCGGCCGACACCCAGCTCATCCGGCCGAACCCGCCCACGTACCGGACCGAGGAGACGTCGAGCCGGTACAGGCGGAAGTCGCCGAACGCGGCGTAGAAGGCGTCGGGGTGCCGTTCGCGGTAGGTGCGCAGGGCTGCGGCGCGCAGGTCGTCGTGCAGCTCGACGACGGTGCCGAGCACCGTGACCCGGGCGAGTGCGAGCGGGTCGCCCGCACCCGTCGCCGTGCCTGCTGTCGTCTCGGACGCCATCAGCGACGCCCGCCGGTCGGCGGCGAGGTTGCGGCTGTGCTCGGCGAGGTCGGACAGGCAGAGGAGCGGGCGCCCGACATCGTCGACCGCGTAGGCGACCAGGGAGCCGAACGGGAACCCGCCGTCGAGGGACACGGTGGCGAGCGAGCCGGTGCGTGCCGCCGCGAGCAGCGTGCGTCCGCGCTCGGCGTCGGAAGGCTCGCCCCGGATCCCGGGGGTGGCGGCGAGGGTGCGGGCCGTCTCGGTCCGGGCGTGTTCGGGTACGCGGTGGTTGGCGTTCGCGGGGACAGCTCGGGACACCGGGCCTCCAGCGTGGGTGAAGGAAGTGAGGGTCACCTCACCTGTGATGCCCGTCGGTCCTGTCGGGACGAGGGTGCGGATCGTCCGGCGGCGCCGGCGTCGTGCCGGGGCGTCGGACGTAGGCTCTCCCGTGACCCTCTACCGCGACACCGGCGTGGTGCTGCGGGTGCAGAAGCTCGGCGAGGCCGACCGGATCGTCACCCTGCTCACCCGCCGCCGCGGCAAGGTGCGCGCAGTCGCGAAGGGGGTGCGGCGTACCCGGTCACGATGGGGGGCGCGGCTGGAGCCGTTCAACCACGTCGACGTGCAGTGCTACACGGGCCGCAGTCTGGACGTCGTCACGCAGGCGCAGACCGTCGACGCGTTCGGCGCCGGGATCGTGGGCGACTACCCCCGCTACACCGCCGGCTGCGCGGTGCTGGAGACCGCGGACCGGCTGGTCGCCGAGGAGGGCGATCCCGCGTTGCGGGTGTACCTGCTGGTCGTCGGCGCGATCCGGGCGCTCGCCGACCGCGAGCGCGACCCGTCGCTGGTGCTCGACGCCTTCCTCCTGCGCGCCATGACCCACGCCGGGTGGGCCCCGGCGATCACGGACTGTGCCCGCTGCGCCGCGCCGGGCCCGCACCGGGCGTTCAGCGTCGCGGGTGGGGGAGCGGTGTGCCCCCGGTGCCGCCCGCCGGGCTCGGTGACGCCGGCGCCCGAGTCGTTCGGGCTGCTCGACGCGCTGCTGCACGGCGACTGGACCTACGCCGACGCCGCCACCGCCCCGACCCGCCGCGAGACCAGCGGGCTGGTGGCGGCGCATCTGCAGTGGCACCTGGAGCGCCAGCTGCGCTCGTTGCCACTGGTGGAGCGGCGGCCTACACCGG
>CAVRHG010000012.1:0-30406 GCA_963720845.1 uncultured Actinomycetota bacterium
GTTTCGGCACGCCCGTTGCGATTCTCATGCAAACGCGTTACCGCACGTTCGGTGACGACGCGACGTCCAGGTCGAAAGATTCGCTCGTCATCAGACCCATGTCATTCGCATCTTCGAGACGTCGGCGCGCAGCCGACTCTCGGAATTGCAACGACGTCGAGCCCATGGACCACGATGGTCCGCGTCTCGCGCACGACATAGCATGGCACGACCGGTGCTCGCGCCCCCGGTGGAGGTCGACATGGACGAGAACACGATGATCCGTGAGATCGCCGGCGCGCTGCGTTGCGACACACGCCGCGCCGACGGAATCGCGTTGGCCGTCATGGATGAGCTTCATCACCGGCTGACGCCGAAGGAGGCGGCCGACGTCGCGGCCCAGCTCCCCGAGCGTATCAAGCGGGAGTGGCTCGAGCGCGAGCGTGCCGGCCGCACGGTCGACAAGGTGCACGCGCCGGAGTTCATCGGACGGGTGCGGCGCCAGGCGGGTCTTGCCGACGACACGGAGGCGGAGCGCGCCGTCCTGGCGGTGTTCCGCGCTCTGCAACGCCTTCTCGGCAGCCCGTCGGGTATGGAAGGCGAGGCATGGGACGTCTTCAGCCAGCTGCCGAAGGACATGAAGAAGCTCTGGCTCCGCGCCGGCGAGACGGCGGCTGCCACGGGTCCGGTCGCCTCCTGACCGCCGGCTTCATGGCGTGGCCGTCGTGACGGCGGCGTCGCGCTGGCGCCACGAGCCCTTCCGCCTCTTCTTCCCGCTCGCGGTCGTGCTCGGATGGGTCGGCATCGGGCACTGGCTGCTCTACGTCGCGGGCGTCACGCGCTCGTACTCGTGCTTCTTCCATGGCCTCGTCCAGGTGCAGGCCTTCTTGATGGCGTTCGCGATCGGCTTCCTGCTGACCGCGATCCCGCGGCGGACGAGCTCGGCGCCGGCGTCCGCGCTCGAGCTCGGTCTCGCCGCCGCGGCGCTGGTGACGAACGTCGCCGCTGCGCTCGTCGAGCGCTGGGTCGTCGCGGAGCTGGCGTACGCGGCGCTCTTCGTCCTGCTCTTGCAGTTCGCGCTCCGCCGTTTCCTCGGCGCGGCGGGGGGAAGGCGGCCGCCGGCGGCGTTCGTCTTGATTCCGATCGGCATGCTCCACGGGATCGGCGGGGCCGCGCTGATCGCGCTGGCATCGCGGTCCGAGACCCCCGGGGCGATGCTCGCGTTCGGCGCTTGCTCGTCGAGCAAGGCGTCTTCCTGTGCTTCGCGGTCGGCGCCGGCGCGCTCGTCCTGCCGCTCATGAGCGGCGGAGCGCCGCCGGCGGATCTCGGGTCGTCGCCGCGCGAGCGCCGGAAGGCGGTCGCGTACGCCGGCGCGGGGGTCCTGATCTTCGTCAGCTTCGTGCTCGAGCAGCGAGGCTGGAAGCAGGGCGGTCCGCTCCTGCGCGGCGGCGTCGTCGCGGCGGGGCTGGGTCTCGGCGGCGGCGCGTGGCGGCCGCCCGGGACGCCGGGCCTGCATCGCTGGCTGGTGTGGATCGCCGTCTGGCTGATGCCGGCCGGGCTCGTCTTCGCCGGGCTCGCGCCCGACTACCGCGTTCCGGCGCTCCACGTCCTCTTCATCGGCGGCTTCGCGCTTGCTCGCGTTCGGCGTCGCGACGCACGTGACGCTGAGCCACCTCGATCTCCCGGCGCTCGCGCTCGGACGTCCGCCCGCGGTCGCCGTCCTCGGCGCCTCGATCATCCTCGCGATGCTGGGACGGGTCACCGCGGATTGGAGCGCCACGTATCTCCAGCATATCGGTGCAGCCGCAGCCGTCTGGATCCTCGGCACCGCGGTGTGGCTGGCGTTCGTGGCCCCGAAGCTGCTCCGTCGACCGTAGCCCGCGTGCCACGGGCGCGGGCGCGAGCCTCGGTTCCCGTCCCTGCGACAGCCGCCCGCGAACGGATCTCGTCCTTGCGACACCCGTCGACGCCGTCGACGCGCTGCGCGTGCCGAGAGCGTCGATCTCGCGGGCCTCGCGCGTTCGTGACGTCCGGCGCGCCTGTGGAACGGTACTTGGAATCAGGAGCTGCCGCGCGCGGCGAGGCGGTCGATGCTGCCGCCTGCCGCCGCGCGTCGTCCCGAGTCCTCGATGCCGCACACCGTCGATCGCCGCGCCGGCTATCTCGTGACCGGAGGGACCGGGTTCATCGGCCGCCATCTCGTCCAGGAGCTGCTGCGGCGCCGCACGGGCACGATCTTCGTCCTGGTTCGGCAGCGTTCGCTGCCTCGCTTCGCGGAGCGACTCGCCTCGTGGAACGGCGCGTCCGACCGGGTCGTCCCGCTCGTCGGCGACCTCTGCGTCCCCCGCTTCGGGCTCGCGGCCGAGCAGCTCGCGGAGCTGCGCGGCCGCATCGCGCACGTCTTTCACGTCGGCGGTCTCTACGACATGGCGGCGACCGCGGACGCGCTCGTCGAGACCAACGTCGCCGGCACCGAGCACGCCGTCGACGTCGCGGCGCGGATCGCCGCGCGACGCTTCCACCACGTGAGCTCGATCGCGGCGGCGGGACGCTACCGCGGCGTCTTTCGCGAGGACATGTTCGACGAGGCCCGCGGTCTTCGCGATCCGTACTTCCGGACGAAGCACGAGGCGGAACGCATCGTGCGCACCGCGTGCGCGGTCCCGTGGCGGATCTATCGGCCGTCGCTCGTCGTCGGCCACTCGCTGACCGGCGAGATGGACAAGGTCGACGGCCCCTACTACGTCTTTCCGCTGCTCGCGCGGCTCGGCGTCGCGCTGCCGAGCTTCCTGCGCTTGCCGGGCATCGGCGGCGGCCAGCTGAATCTCGTCCCGGTCGACTTCGTCGCCGCGGCGCTCGATCACATCGCGCACCGCGACGGCCTCGACGGCAAGACCTTCCACCTCGTCGACCCGTCGCCGCGCTCGGTCGGCGAGACCCTCGACGTCTTCGCCGACGCGGCGGGAGCGCCGCGGTTCTCGCTGCGGCTCGGCGCCGCCGAGCCGATCGTCGGCGTGGTCACGCATGCGATCGCGCGCAACGGCAACGGCGCGGTGAACCGGCTGGTGCAACGGACGACGGGCATGCCGCTGCGCGCCCTCGACTACGTCGGCAACCCGACGGCCTTCGACTGCAGCGAGACGCGCGCCGCGCTCGCCGGGTCCGGCATCGAGGTGCCGCCGCTCGAGTCGTACGCGCGCCAGCTCTGGCGCTACTGGGAGCGGAACCTGCACACCGACACCTCGCACGCGCGCGGCGCTCGAGCACGCGGTCGGCGGCAAGCACGTCCTCGTCACCGGCGCGTCGTCCGGGATCGGCCGCGCCCTCGCCCTCAAGCTCGCCGCCGCCGGCGCCCACGTGATCCTGGTCGCCCGCCGCGCCGATCGCCTCGCCGAGGTGCGCGCTCTGGTCGAGCGCGCCGGCGGCGCCGCCTCGGTCTTTGCGGCCGACCTCACCGACGGCGCCGACGTCGAGCGGCTCTGTCGCGAGGTCGTCGACCGCTTCGGGGGCGTCGACGTCCTGGTCAACAACGCCGGGCGCTCCATCCGGCGCTCGCTGCGTCTCTCCGAGGACCGCTTCCACGACTTCGAGCGCACGATGGCGATCAACTACTTCGGCGCGGTGCGGCTGCTCCTCGGTCTGCTGCCGGCGATGCGCAAGCGCGGCGACGGCCACGTCGTCAACGTCTCGTCGATCGGCGCCCAGGTCGGCCCGCCGCGCTTCTCCGCCTACATCGCGTCGAAGGCCGCGCTCGACGGCTTCTCACGCTGCGCGGCGCCGGAGCTCATGGGTGACGGCATCGACATCACGACGGTGTACATGCCGCTGGTGAAGACCGAGATGATCGCGCCGACCCGCCTCTACGAGTCGTTCTCGGCGATCACGCCCGCGGAGGCCGCCGACCTCATCTGCTCCGCGATCGTCCGCCGTCCGAAGTCGGTGAGCACGTGGTTCGGCTTTCTCGGCCAGCTGAACGCGAGCCTGGCGCCGCGCCTCGTCGACCTCGCGCTCTACCTCGCGTATCGCCTGTTTCCCGATTCGGCCGCGGCGCGCGGCGAGGCCCCGCGCCGCGACGAGCAGCCCGGCAGCCTCGGCAAGGCGTTCGCGCGCCTGCTCCCCGGCGTCCACTGGTAGCGCCGGCGAACCCTAGGAGCGGCCGCCGAGCCAGCGGCGACGCTGCTGGTAGACGCCGGGGTTCACCGGCCCGAAGCGGCGGCGCGACCGCCGTCGCCGGAGAACGACGAGCGAGCGGTCATGGGCGCCTCGCTTGCGAAGCGGCAAAGCGTCGCGGCGATTCGCAAGTCTGTGAAACGAGCGCGACGCCGTTCGCCAGAACGAGAACGGCGCCGGGGCGGGGCGCTCCGCCGACGCGGGACTGATGCCCGTCCGAGGTGGCACGTTGCTTGCGATCCCGGGCAGCGGAGTTCCCACGCGCGCGATCGCGCGGCGTGTCGATCCGACGGAGGGACACCATGAGCCAGTACAACGCGATCGTCGGCGAAGGCCTCGACCGGATGGCCGAGATGGCGCGCGGCAACTTCGATCTCGGCTGGATGCACGCCAACCCCGAAGGCTGGGGACATCGGGCGACGCCGGGTCCCGTCGGCCTCGGCCTCAAGGACATCGAGACCGGGCACTACGGCCGGGTGCCGGAGTACGGCTCGCGCCACGGCAGCATGGCGCCGCGCGGCTCCCACGTGCCGCTCGAGACGCCGTCGCTCGGGATGTACGACTTGAACGACAAGTCGGAGGTGTGGTCCGACAACGCCGCGCTGCTCTACGACGAGGCGGTGACCCGCCAGTGGAACTCCGTCACCGACGTGCCGTGGCACAAGCTCGAGAAGCTGCCCGACGACATCGAGCGCGCGGTCTGCCAGATGTGCACCAACTTCACCGAGGTCGAGTTCGTCGCCGGCGACATGCCCGCGAAGTGGCTCTGCCACATCAACCACGACTTCCACGAGGTCAAGCTCTTCCTCGCGACCCAGATCATGGACGAGGCGCGCCACATGGACGTGTTCCGCAAGCGCGCCCTCGCGAACGGCGGCGGTCTCCTGATGGCGTCGCCGGCGAACGAGCAGCTCCTCGCCGCGATCCTCCAGGCGCCGAACTACACCACCGCGAGCTCGCTGATGCACATCTTCGGCGAGGGCTTCATCCTGACGCTCTTCCGCGCCGGCGAGTTCCTGGCGCCGACCGAGGTCGAGAAGACGATCTTCCGGCTCTGCATGCAGGACGAGGCGCGGCACGTCGCCTACGGCGTCCGCCACCTCAAGTACTTCCTCGAGCACCAGCCCGAGATGCGCGGCGAGATCAACCACATCCTCGACCTCGGCGAGGAGGCGATCTTCCGGCTCACGCTCGAGCCGCAGACCGTCGAGCCGCGGGCCATCCTCGCCGGCGGCGGCGTCGAGAACATCCAGCTCGGCATGGGCCGGCTCGCCTTCCTCTACAACAAGCAGGTGAAGGAGTACCTGCATCGGCTCAAAGTCGCCGGCCTCGATCGCGAGCCCCTGATGGTCATCCCGCGCGAGCTGCCGGTCGCAGCCCTCGCGGCCTAGGGAGGAACGATGCAGAACTCCGCCGCGCAACGCGACACCGGTCGGACGCGTCCGGCGCCGGCACCGGCGCCGATCCCGTTTCCCTCCGTCGCCTGGTTCCAGCGCCTCGCCGCGATCATGCGCGCGGACGAGAAGGCGTTCCGGGAGCTCGGCCCGCTCGACTGCGTGATGGTCGTCGCAGTCACGCACGACGTCGGCCGGCACGAGCTCTTCGCGATCACCTTCGCCGGGTACGCCGTCAGCACCGTCCGCGCGCTGGTGACGCTCGACGAGGCGCCGCGCTCGCACTTCGTCATCGCGGGGCCGCTCGCGGCCTGGCGCGCGATGATCGAGAACATCCGCGCGCACGGCGCCCCCGAGCTCGCCTACACCTTGAACTCGCTCACGCTGCCCGACGACCCGCTGCGTCTCGACGGGCCGGACCAGCTCGAGATCGACGCGTTCTACCGCTACATCCAGAGCCTGCAGCGCTTCTTCGACGGCGCCGCCACGGTGCCGACGGTCTACCCCGAGTGACACCCGAGCGCGCTCCCGCCGCGCCGGCGCTGGGCGACCGGCCGCTGGTCGCGATCTGGGAGATCACGCGCGCGTGCGACCTGTGCTGCCTGCATTGCCGCGCCCAGGCGGCGCCGCAGCGCGACCCGTGCGAGCTCTCGACGCGCGAGGCGCTCGGCCTGATCGATCAGCTCGTCGAGCTCGAGCCGGCGGTCCTGGTCCTCACCGGCGGCGACCCGTTGAAACGGCGGGACCTCTTCGAGCTGATCGCCGCCGCGGTCGCTCGCGGCATGCAGGTCGCGATCGCGCCGAGCGTGACGCCGCTCCTCACCGCGACGTCATCGCCCGGCTCGCGGGCGCCGGCGTCCGCCGGATCGCGCTCAGCCTCGACGGCCCCGACGCCGTCGACGCACGACGCCTTTCGCGGCACGTCCGGATCGTTCCGCGCGACGCTCGAGGCGATCGCGCACGCACGCGCGGCGGGGCTGTCCGCTGCAGATCAACACCAGTCTCTCGCGACGCACGGTGTGGGAGCTGCCGGCGACCGGCGCGCGCGTCGCCGGTCTGGCGCCGGATCTCTGGAGCGTGTTCTTCGTCGTCCCGACGGGCCGGGCGGCCCCCGAGCAGCAGATCGACGCCGACGGCGCGGAAGCCGTCTTCCACTACCTCTACGACTGGAGCGAGCGCACGGGTCGCGCCGTGAAGACCACGGCCGCGCCGGCGTATCGCCGGGTCGTTCTCGAGCGGGCGCCCTCCGGCGGCGCACGCGCAGCCGCGCCGCCCGCCGGCCCGGTGAACGACGGCAAGGGATTCGTCTTCGTCTCGCACACCGGCGACGTCTACCCGAGCGGTTTCCTGCCGCTCGCCTGCGGTAACGTGCGGCAGACGTCGGTCGCCGCCATCTACCACCACAGTCCCGTGATGCGCGCGCTGCGCGACGAACGGCTGCTCCGCGGCAAATGCGGCGTCTGCCCGTTCCGCCACGTATGCGGCGGCTCGCGCGCCCGCGCGTACGCGGCCACCGGCGACTTCCTCGCCGAGGATCCGGCGTGCGCGTACGTGCCGCCGCGATTCCGGCGGGCCGGCGGCGGGCGGCGGCGGCCTCCCGCGCGTCGCGTGCACCGAGCGGCGCAGTAGGATGGCGGAAGGGCGGCGGCGCCGGCCGCGTTCCCGCGTGTGGGAAGCCGCGGGCGATCGGTCACGCGGACGCGACGACTTCCACGATCGCGCGCCTGGCATGCGCGATGCTCGACGAGCCCCATGACCGAGCACAGCCGCGAGCGATGGGGTGCGATCGTCGTCGGGTCGGGACTCGGCGGCCTCGCCTGCGCGGCCTATCTCTGCGCGGCCGGCACGCCGACCCTCGTCCTCGAGTCGCACTACGTCGCCGGCGGTAACTCGCAGTCGTTCCGGCGCCGGCGGCGCGGACGCGCCTACGAGTTCGACGTCGGCGTCCACTACATCGGCGAGTGCGGACCGGAGGGCGCGATCACGCGGACGCTCCGGGGCCTCGGTCTCGAGGACCGCATCAGGTTCCGCCGCTCGATCCCGACGGCTTCACGACCTCGGTGTTCCTCATCTCACCTTCCGCGTCCCGGCGGGGTGGGATCGCTACCGCGACCGGTTGCTGGCGGCGTTTCCCGCCGAAGCCGAGCGGCCCGAGTGCTTGTCGACGGCCTGCATCCGGATCATCGGCGGGGTCGCAGCGGTCATCGGCAGCCTCCGGGCATGGCGGGACGCTAGGGCGAATTCGACAGCACAGTCCAGCACCTTGAGGACCTGATGAGGTTTCCGTCCGATAACACTCGATTTTGCCCACTCCGTCCGCGCTCTTTCCGACACACTTCCGAGATGCACATCCTGCTGGTCGAGGACGACGACCGGGTGGCCGCCGCGCTGCGCCCAGCCCTGCACCGGCACGGCATGACGACCACCCGGCTCTCCCGCGGCCGCGGCGTCACCCAGCACCTGGCCGGCGTGGACGTCGTACTCCTCGACCTGGGTCTGCCGGATATGGACGGCGTCGACGTGTGCCGCGAGATCCGGGCCGCGGGCGATGTGCCGGTCATCGTCGTCTCGGCTCGCGGCGAGGTGAACGACCGCATCCAGGGCCTGCACTGCGGTGCCGACGACTACCTGGTCAAGCCGTTCGACACCGGTGAGCTGCTGGCCCGGATGCACGCGGTGCTGCGCCGCCGGGCCCCGGCGCCTGCACCCGGCGACCCGGGTGAGGTCGTCACCGTGGCGGACGTGCGGGTGGACCTGCGCCGCCACGAGGTCACCGTCGCCGGCATTCCCATCGCGCTGACCCGCAAGGAGTTCCAGATCCTGGCCCTGCTCGCCGCCGCGGGCGGCACGGTCTGCACGCGCGGCCGGATCGTCGCCGAGGTGTGGGGCCGCAGCTGGCCGGGGGCGAACCGGACGCTGGACGTGCATGTCGCGACGCTGCGTACGAAGCTCGGCCGCCCCGAGCTGGTGGCGACGGTGCGCGGGGTCGGCTACCGGCTGGGTGTCCCCGACGCCGGGATCGACGCCGGGATCGACGCGGAGGCCGGCACGACCTCGCCCGCGGAGTAGGCGTGCGCGCCCGGCTCCTGGTGATCGTGCTGGTCGTCGTCGGCCTCGTCGCGTTCGGGCTCGGCGGCCTGCTCGCCTACACCACCGCGCAGGCGCAGCAGGAGGGGTTCTTCACACGCCGCCTCACCGACACCGTCTACCTCGCCTCGCTCGTGCAGCGGCCGCTGACCGACGCCGCCGGCGCGGACCTCGACGCGCTGCTGGACCGCTACCAACAGGTCTACGGCGTGTCGGTGCACGTCGTCACCGCCGACGGGGCACCGTTCGCACCGTCGGCGCCCGCAGCGCCACCCGCCCCGCTCGACGCGACGGGCAGCGAGCGGCTCGACGCGGCGCTCGCCGGGCGCCGCTCGCAGCCGCCGATGCTGCAGATGCCGTGGGACGGCCGGCCGCTGGTGATCGCGGAGCCGGTGCTGGTCGACGGCGAGGTGCGCGGTGCAGTCGTCACCGTCTCGCCCACCACCGCGCTGCACCAGCGCGAGCTGGAGACGTGGGCGCTGATCGCGGCCGCGGTCCTGCTGGCGCTCGCGCTGGGCGTGCTCGTGTCCCTGCCGGTCGTCCGCTGGATCCTGCACCCCGTTCGCCGGCTCGACGAGGGCACCGGCCGGGTCGCGTCGGCCGTCCTCGCGGGGGGCGCGGCCGAGCCGGTCGCCGACGACAGCGGCCCGCCGGAGCTGCGCCGGCTCTCGGTGTCGTTCGACCGGATGGCCGAGACCGTGACCGGGGCGCTCGCCGCGCAGTGCGCGTTCGTCGCCGACGCGAGCCACCAGTTGCGCAACCCGTTGACCGCACTGCGGCTGCGCACGGGGCGGCGTTCTTCGAGGCGGCGATCAACCGGATGTCCGCGGACGTGGACGCGCTCCAGGCCGGCACGGATGGTTGAGCCTGCGAACTAGCTATCCCACCTGCGGATCTCCGCCTTGCTCCGCTGCGGCGTCGATCCCCAGGACATGCTTAGGCCATCGCGTCGTCGGAGAACCAGCGCAGCGCACCGTCGTGCAGGGGGACGGGCTGGGTGAGGATCGCCGAGCGTGGGTCGACGGTGCGGGCCGCCTGGGTCGCGTCGGCGAGGCGCTGCTGGTCGGCGAACAGCGCCCCGGTCAGGGCCTGGACCAGGTCGGCGTCGAGCCCGGCGTCGACGAGCAGGACGTTGCGCACCAACATCGTCGCGACCGGGTCCGCGATCCGGTAGGTGCCGGCGAGCACGGTTCCGGGCGCGTATACCGGGTAGCGGATGCGCAGGGTGTCGAGCACCGGGTCGAGGTCGAGCAGGCGCACCGGCACGGTGGCCGCGAGATCGGTGACGGTGGTCGTCGGGAGCGCGCCGACCCAGAAGAACGCGTCGACGCCGCCCACGTGCAGCGCGGCCACCGAGCCTGCGAGGTCGAGGCGGGAGAGCTGCACGTCGTCGGGCCCGGAAAGCCCCACCGCGGCGAGGACCCGCTGGGCCACGTAGGCGACGCCCGAGTTCTCCGGACCGATGGACACCCGGACGCCGCGGAGGTCGGCCACCGTGCGGATCGGCGAGCCCGCCGGGACGACGATCTGCAGGGCGTCGTTGTACACCGCGGCCAACGCGCGGAGCGACGAGCTG
This sequence comes from uncultured Actinomycetota bacterium, assembly GCA_963720845.1. Taxonomy (GTDB): domain Bacteria; phylum Actinomycetota; class Actinomycetes; order Mycobacteriales; family Pseudonocardiaceae; genus Pseudonocardia. Next base: position 10,207 of record CAVRHG010000012.1, read on the forward strand.
CCCGCGGTCCGGTCCGCGGCGACATCGAGCTGGCTGACGGCCACCTCGGCGGCGCCGGTGGCCAGCAGGGTCACGTTCGCCGGTGAGCCGTTGGTGGGCAGCACCGCGGGCTCCGTCGTCAGGCCCAGCTGCTCCTGCCACACCTGCGCAAGCGCCCGCCCGAGCCGGAAGTACTCGCCGGCCGTCCCGCCCGTCGCGATGCGCAGCCGCGCCTGCGCGAACCGCGATCCACACGCGGGGAGCGCCGCGATCAGTCCGGCGGCGCCGACGCCGCGCAGCACCTGCCGCCGGGTGAGCTCCACCGGTGCATCGTGGCGGGTGCGGCCGCCGTGGTCGAGGGCGTCTACCCTCGGGTCCGTGGGTCGCAGCTACACCCTCCGCACGTACGGGTGCCAGATGAACGTGCACGACTCCGAGCGGATGGCCGGGCTGCTGGAGGCCGCGGGCTACGCGCGCTCGGACGACCCGGCGACCGCGGACGTCGTCGTGCTGAACACGTGCGCGGTCCGGGAGAACGCCGACAACAAGCTCTACGGCAACCTCGGGCACCTGCGGCCGCGCAAGATCGCGAACCCGGGCATGCAGATCGCCGTCGGCGGCTGCCTGGCCCAGAAGGACCGCGAGACGATTGTGCGTAAGGCGCCGTGGGTGGACGTGGTGTTCGGCACCCACAACGTGGGCGCGCTGCCGGTGCTGCTGGAGCGGGCCCGGCACAACGCGGCGGCGCAGGTGGAGATCCTCGAGGCGCTCGAGGTGTTCCCGTCCACGCTCCCGGCGCGGCGCGAGTCAGCCTACGCGGGCTGGGTGTCGATCTCCGTCGGCTGCAACAACACCTGCACGTTCTGCATCGTGCCCTCGCTGCGCGGCACCGAGCGCGACCGGCGGCCGGGCGACGTGCTCGCCGAGGTCGAGGCGCTGGCGGCGGAGGGCGTGCTGGAGGTGACGCTGCTCGGGCAGAACGTCAACTCCTACGGCGTGGAGTTCGGCGACCGCGGCGCCTTCGCGAAGCTGCTGCGGGCCTGCGGCGACGTGCCCGGTCTGGAGCGCGTCCGGTTCACCTCGCCGCACCCGCGCGACTTCACCTCGGACGTCATCGCGGCGATGGCCCAGACGCCGAACGTGTGCCCGCAGCTGCACATGCCGCTGCAGTCCGGGTCGGACCTGATCCTCAAGGCGATGCGCCGCTCGTACCGCTCGGCCCGGTTCCTCGCGATCCTCGACGAGGTGCGGGCGTCGATCCCGGACGCGGCGATCTCCACCGACATCATCGTCGGGTTCCCCGGGGAGACCGACGACGACTTCGCCGCCACCCTGGATGTCGTCGCGAAGGCACGGTTCGCCTCGGCGTTCACCTTCCAGTACTCCGCGCGTCCGGGCACGCCCGCCGCCGCGTTGCCCGACCAGCTGCCCAAGGCCGTCGTGCAGGAGCGCTACGAGCGGCTCGTCGCGCTGCAGGAGGAGATCTCCTGGCAGCAGAACCGGGCGCTTCACGGGCAGACGGTGGAGGTGCTGGCCGCCACGGGGGAGGGCCGCAAGGACGCCGCGACCCGGCGCCTGTCCGGTCGCGCCCGCGACGGCCGGCTGGTGCACTTCAGCCCGGGCGAGCGGGCCGTGCGGCCGGGGGACGTCGTGACGGTCGCGGTGACCTACGGCGCGCCCCACCACCTGGTCGCGGACGGCCCGCCGCTCACCCTCCGACGCACCCGCGCCGGTGACGCGCACGAGGCCGGCACCCGGCCGGGCGGCGCGCCGACGGGGTTGGGCCTACCGGGCTTCGGCACACCGGGACCGGAACCGGCCGTCGCCGGCTGCACTGGGGGATCCGGGCTTGGGGGATCCGGGCTTGCGGGATCCGGGGGAGGGGCACGATGAACGAGGGCTCGCCGGACGACATCGCCGCCCTGGAGGCCGAGCTGGCCGAGGCGGAGCGGCGGGTGGTGCGCCGGGTCGACCCGGGGTCGACGGCACTGCCGGTGGCGATCGGGGTGCTGCTGGTGCTGGTGTCGCTGATGCTGCCGTGGACCGGCGGCGTGGCCGGCTGGGAGATCCTCGCCGGGGTGGCGAACCTCGGGTTGCTCCCGAGGCTGTTCACGTTCACCGCCGTGCTCTTCGGGGTGCTCGGATCGGCGGTGGCGCTGGCTGGGCGGTACTGGGCCGCGGCCTGGACGTGCGCCGTGGGCTGCGGGTTCTCGATCGTCAACGGGGTGTGGGCGATCTGGTCGCGCCAGGTCAACGTCCCCCACGGTGGAACGGGCCCGGGAGTCGGCCTCGTCCTGGCGGTGGTCGCCATGGTGGTGCTGACCGGGAGCTGGGTGAAGATCGCCGGCCGGCGCGGCTGACCTCTTCCCGGGCATGATCGGCCGTGCGCGACGGCCTGCTCCCCGGTGACCAGCCCGTTCTGCCGGAGCAGCAGGTGACTGATACGCGACTCGGGCGACACGGGGGCCAGAGTCGGGGGCGGGGTGGGCGGCCCGGGCCCGTTTCGGGAAATCCATCCCCGAGATCAGTACTTGGTCGACCGAACCGGCCACCGATGTCGCCCTGGTCGACCAGCCGACGATCACGGCGGACGCCAGGCTCAGCGGTGCTGGACGGCCTGCTCCGCGGTCGCCAGCCACTCGCGCCACTGGTCGGCCTGGCCCTGGGCCTGCTGGGCGCGCCGGGCGTCGCCCGCGGCGCGGGCCTTGGCCGCCTGGGCCTCGAACTGCGCCACGCGCTCCCGGAACTGGGCGACGCGCGCCTCGGCCTCGGGGTCCGTGCGCCGCCACTGCCGGTCGACCGCCTCGCGGACCCGCTCCTCGACGGCCCGCATCCGCGCCTCCAGCGGGCGGATGTCGTCCCGCGGGACCTTGCCGATCGCCTCCCAGCGCTCCTGGACGCCGCGCAGGGCGGCACGGGCCGCGTCCGGGTCGCTGGCGTCGATCTTCTCGGCCTCGTCGAGCAGCGCCCGCTTCGCGGCGGCGTTCGCGTCGAACTCGGCGTCGCGCTCCGCGAAGTTCTGCGAACGGCGGGCGAAGAACGCGTCCTGCGCGGTCCGGAAGCGCTGCCACAGGGTGTCGTCGGCGTCCTTCTGCGCGCGGCCGGCGGCCTTCCACTCGGTCATGAGGTCGCGGAAGCGGGCCGCGGTGGGGCCCCAGTCGTCGGAGTCGGCGAGCTTCTCCGCCTCCAGCGCCAGTTCCTCCTTGCGCGCCCGGGCACCCGCCCGCTGCCGGTCCAGGTCCGCGAAGTGTGAGCCGCGGCGCCGGTTGAACGCCTCGCGCGCTTTGGAGAACCGCTTCCACAGCACCTCGTCGGTTTTGCGGTCGATGCCGCGGACTGTGCGCCACTCGTCGAGGATCGCTTTGAAGCGGTCGCCTGCCTGCTTCCACTGGGTCGCCTCGGCCGCCAGCGTCTCGGCCTCGGCGGCCAGCTCCTCCTTGCGTGCGACGGCGGCGACCCGCGCGGCGTCGCGCTCGGCGCGCTGGGCGCCCATGGCCTCCTCGGCCTGCACCACCAGCCCGTCGAGTAGCGCAGCGAGCCCCACCACGTCGCCGACGACGTGGGCCTCGGCCAGGCCGTCGCGCAGGGCCCGGGCGCTGCCCAGCGTGTGCTTGGGGTCGGCTCCGCCGGCGGACAGCCGGCTGGCGAGCAGTTCGGCCTCGGTGAGCACGTCGTCGAAGCGGCGTGCGAAGTGGGCGAGGCCCTCGGCGGGCTCGCCGGCCTGCCAGGAGCCGACCGCCCGCTCACCGTCCGCGGTGCGGACATAGACGGTGCCATCTGCGTCGACGCGCCCCCACCGCTCGGGGTGCAGGGTCGCCGGTGCCACCGGGTGCCCGGATGCGGCAGGCGGCGGTGCCGGGACGGGGTGCGCCGGCTCGGGCGTGTCCGTCGGCTGGTGCGGGTGTGTCGGGGAGGGACCCGCCGCGACGGCGTCGAGCTCGTCGTCGCTGCCCGGCTCGACGCCCGGTCCTGCGTGGGGCGCCGGAGGCCGCGGACGCGGGTGCTCGGCAGCGATCGGCAGGTCTGCCGGAGACGACTCGGGCGCGGACAGGTCGGCCGGGGAGGTCGCCGCCGACAGGTCCGACGGGGCCAGGTCGGCAGGGGACGGCACTACCGGCTCGTCGGCCGGGGCCGGGTCGGGCGGGGACGGTGCTGCCGGGGCTTCCGGACGGTGCTGGTCTGCGGCGTCGAGCCGAGTGCCGTCCGGCTCCGGGCTCGGGTGCTGCTCCGACACGGTCGTCTCCCTCCTCCAGCCCGCCACGACGGCGGGCGCCCCGCCGCAGCGGGGCCACGTTCCGCGGGCCGTCGCCGGTCGATGAGGACGGTGGCCACCTGGGATTCAAACAGCTCCGCGCCCGGACCGAAACCGCTTCGGGCCGCGCGTCGCCCTGAGCGGTGGTTCTGCCGCGACGAGCCGACCACCCCGCTACCCTCGGTCTGTGATCTCCCCGGCGGCCGGTCCGCCGCCGCTGGTCGCCGTGGTCGGGCCCACCGCGACGGGCAAGTCCGGCCTCGGCGTCGAGCTCGCCGCGGCCCTGGGCGGGGAGGTCGTCAACGCGGACGCGATGGCCCTGTACCGGGGGATGGACGTCGGCACGGCCAAGCCTGCCCCCGCCGAACGGGCCGGCGTTCCGCACCACCTGCTCGACGTCCTGGACGTCACCGAGACCGCCTCCGTCGCCGCCTACCAGCGGGCGGCGCGGGCGGTCGTCGAGGACCTGCGCGGCGCCGGTCGCACCCCGGTGCTGGTCGGGGGCTCGGGGTTGTACGTGCAGGCGGTGGTGGACGAGCTGGAGTTCCCGGGCACGGATCCGGTGCTGCGCGCGGAGCTGGAGGCGGAGCTGGCCACCGTCGGACCGGCTGCGCTGCACACCCGCCTGGCCGCCGTCGACCCCGCCGCCGCGGCCGCGGTGCTGCCGAGCAACGGGCGCCGGATCGTGCGGGCGCTGGAGGTCGTGGCGCTCACCGGCCACCCGTTCCCCGCCCGGCTCGAGACGGGCGGGCCACCGCGCTACGGCGCCGTGCTGCTCGGCGTGGACCGGCCCACGGGCGAGCTCGACGAGCGGGTCGCCCGCCGCGTCGCCCGCATGTTCGCCTCCGGGCTGGTCGCGGAGACCCGCGCCCTGCTCGACCACGGCCTGCGTGAGGGCCGCACCGCCTCCCGGGCGCTCGGCTATCAGCAGGTCGTGGCCGCGCTCGACGGCTGCGTCCCCTACCCGCGGGGGGATCTCGGCGCTGCCGCCGCGGACACGGTACGCGCCACCCGGCGGTTCGTCCGCCGGCAGCGGTCCTGGTTCCGCCGCGACCGTCGGATCGTCTGGCTCGACCCGGGGCCCGACCTGCTCGGGCGGGCCCTTCGTACCCTGGGTCCATGACCGGGATCCCGTTCACCAAGGGCCACGGCACCCAGAACGACTTCGTCGTCCTGCCCGACCCCGACGGCACGCTCGACCTGACTGCCAGCCGGGTCGCCGTCCTCTGCGACCGCCGCCGCGGGCTCGGCGCGGACGGGGTGCTGCGGGTGGTCCGGTGGGCGGCGCTCAAAGACGACGGTTTCCCGGCCGAACCCGGCGTCGAATGGTTCATGGACTACCGCAACGCCGACGGCAGCGCGGTGGAGATGTGCGGCAACGGCGTGCGCGTCTACGCGCACTGGCTCGACCGCGCGGGCTGGCTGCCCGAGGCGGACGTGCTGCGGCTGGGCACCCGGGCCGGCGTCCGCGAGGTGCGGTTCACCGGCGACGGGGTGGCCGTCGACATGGGCCCCGCGCGCGTCGGCCGGGCCTCGACCGCCCAGGTGGCCGCGCAGGCGTTCGCCGGGACGGCGATGGACGTCGGCAACCCACACCTCGCGTGTGTCACCGGCGTCGCACTGGACGCCCTGGACCTGACGGTCGCGCCAGGCTACGACCGCGCCCTGTTCCCGCAGGGGGTGAACATCGAGTTCGTGACGCCGGTCCGGGACGGGCGGGTGGCGATGCGGGTGCACGAGCGCGGGGTGGGGGAGACGCGCTCATGCGGCACGGGCACCGTCGCCGCGGTCGTGGCCGCGCTGCGCGCCGCGGGCGAGACGACCGGCGACGTCGCGGTGCAGACCCCCGGTGGACGGCTGCGGGTCACGGTCACCGACGACACGACGGTGCTGCACGGCCCCGCCGTCCTCGTCGCGTCCGGGGAGCTGGACGTCGACTGGTGGGCCTCCCTCAGCCGGGGTATTGAGGACGACCTCACCGGAATCCGCGAGACGCCGTGAGCGTTCTGGTGGGAGTATGCCTCCCACGATGACTGAACTATCCCAGTACAGAGCCGGCTCCACCGATCGCGTCCCCTCGTCAGGCGAGCTGGACCTCGAGGACCGCGGCTCGCTCCGCCGGGTGACCGGCCTGTCGACCGAGCTCGCCGACGTCACCGAGGTCGAGTACCGGCAGCTGCGTCTCGAACGTGTCGTCCTCGTCGGCGTGTGGACCGAGGGCAGCTCCGAGCAGGCCCAGGCCTCGTTGACCGAGCTGGCCCGCCTCGCCGAGACGGCCGGATCGGAAGTGCTCGACGGGCTGATCCAGCGCCGCAGCCGCCCCGACCCCGCCACGTTCATCGGCTCCGGCAAGGTCACCGAGCTCGGCGACGCCGTCCGTGCCGCCGGCGCGGACACCGTGATCTGCGACGGCGAGCTCTCGCCCGGCCAGTTGCGTCAGCTCGAAGACAAGCTCAAGGTCAAGGTGATCGACCGGACGGCGCTGATCCTCGACATCTTCGCCCAGCACGCCCGCTCCCGGGACGGCAAGGCTCAGGTCGAGCTGGCCCAGTTGTCCTACCTGCTCCCGCGCCTGCGCGGGTGGGGTGAGGCGCTGTCCCGGCAGGTCGGTGGTCGCGCCGCGGGCGGCGTCGGCATCGGCGGCCGCGGCCCCGGTGAGACCAAGATCGAGCTGGACCGGCGCCGGATCCGCCACCGCATGACCAAGCTGCGCCGCGACATCGCCGCCATGCGTCAGGTCCGCGAGACGCAGCGGGGCGAGCGCCGCCGCCACGACGTCAGTGGTGTGGCGATCGTCGGCTACACCAACGCCGGCAAGTCGAGCCTGCTCAACGCGCTGACGGGGGCGGGCGTGCTGGTCGAGGACGCGCTGTTCGCGACCCTGGACCCCACCACCCGCCGCGCCGAGACCCCGGACGGGCGCACCTTCACGCTCACTGACACGGTCGGGTTCGTCCGGCACCTGCCGCACCAGCTCGTCGAGGCGTTCCGCTCGACGTTGGAGGAGACGGCGGGGGCGGACCTGCTCGTGCACGTCGTCGACGCCTCGGACCCGCTGCCGGAGGACCAGATCAAGGCCGTCCGCCAGGTGCTCGTCGAGATCGGCGAGGAGCAGGGCACGATGCCGCGGGAGCTGCTGGTGGTCAACAAGTGCGACGCCGCGGGCGACCTCGCCCTGGCCCGCCTGCGCCACCTGCTGCCGGACGCCGTGTTCGTCTCCGCTCGCCGGGGCGACGGCATCGAGCGGCTGCGGGCCCGGATCGCCGAGCTGCTGCCGCGGCCGGACGTGGACGTCGAGCTGCTCCTGCCCTACACCGAGGGCTCGCTCGCGGCCCGGGTGCACGCCGAGGGTGAGGTGCTCGCCGAGGAGCACACCGCCGACGGCACGCGGCTGCACGCCCTGGTCGGTGCCGAGCTGGCCGCTGCGGTGCTGCCGTTCACGTGTGTGGGCGACCCGGTGCGCAACGGGTCGGGGCCGGGGAGCTCGGGCAGCTGAGCCTTCCCGCCGCCCTGGCCGCACTCGCGGTCGCGTTCGCCCCGGTGCCGGCCTCGGTGCCCCCGTCCGGGTCAGTGCCACCGCCCGAGACACGCTGCATCGTCGGCGATCCACGCCTGGTCGAGCTGTCCGGGCTCGCGGTCGTCGGGGACGGCCTGTGGGCGATGGCGGACGGCGGTCGCCGGGTCGAGCTGCACCGGCTCGACCCGGACACATGCGCGATCGTCGAGAGCCGGACGGCGAAGGTCGACCCCTACGACGCGGAGGACCTCGCCGTCGGCCCGGACGGGTCGCTGTGGGTGGGCGACATCGGGGACAACGAGCAGCACCGCGGCACCGTCGCCCTGATCGTCGTTCCCCCGAAGGGGGAGCCGGTGCTGCACCGCCTCACCTACCCCGATGGCCCGCACGACGCGGAGGCCCTGCTCGTCGACGCGCACGGCGTCCCGACGGTGGTCACCAAGAGCGTCGGCGTGGCCGGGATCTACCAGCCGGAGGGCGCGCTCCACGGAGCCGACCCGACCCCGCTGGTGCACGTCGGCGACCTGGCACTACCCAGGTCGACCACGTTGGGCGGCCCGATCGGCGGCTTCGGTTCGCGGACCGTCACCGGGGGAGCAGTCAGTGCGGACGGGCGGGTGGTCGGCTTACGCACCTACACCGACGCCTGGCTGTTCGCGGTCCCGGCGCAGGGTGGTGTCGTGGACGCGCTGCGCGGCACGCCGGTGCAGGTCCCGCTCCCCGGCGAGCCCCAGGGCGAGGCGCTGGCGTTCACCGCCGACGGCATGCTGCTCTCCGGCTCCGAGACGCGTGGCGGGGTGGCTGGGCAGATCCGGGCGGTCCCCGCCGCGGCGGCGGCGCTGGTGGCCGCCCCGACCCCGGTCGCGGGGCCGGCCTCCACGGACCTGCCCGCAGAGCCGGTACCGTTCTGGCGCACGGCCGCCATCGGTGCTGGGGTGGTGGTGCTGATCCTGGCCGTGCTGGCACTCGGGATGGCTCGGCACGCCGCCCGCCGCCGATAAGCTCCCTCCGAGGAGGTGCCGTTGCCGATCGTCACGGGGTACGAGGACACGCCGTCCGGACACGACGCGCTCGTCCTCGGCGCGCAGCTCGCGCGTCTGACCGGCATGCGTGCCGTCGTGGCGAGCGTCTATCCCGAGGACGGGCGGGGTGTCACGGCCGTCGCCCGCGACCCCCGGTGGCGCGAGCGCACCGAGACGGTCGCCCGTGAGCGGTTCGCACTGGCCCGGGCGCGGATCGACGCGCACGGCTACAGCGAGGTCGAGCCCGAGTTCCGGTGGCTGGGCCCGGCCAGCCCGCACACGGCGCTCGCCGACCACGCCGACGAGGTGGGAGCGGCGTTCCTCGTGGTGGGTTCCACCGGCCACGGCCTCGCCGGCAAGCTGGCGCCCGGCGGGACGGTGCAGCGGTTGCTGCCGACCGCCACCTGCCCGGTGGCCGTGGCACCGCGCGGCCACCGGCACTTCGCGACGGACCGGATCACCGCGATGTCGGTGGCCTACGACGGCTCGCCCGAAGCCGATCGGGCGGCGGCGGTCGCGGCCCGGCTCGCCCGCCGCAGCGGGGCCGCGCTGCGGTTCGTCGCCGTCGCCGAGACCCCCGAGCAGCGCCCCGCCGCCCAGGCGGCGGTGTTGCGGGGCCTCGCCTGTGCCCCGGCGGAGATCGACGCGCTCGCCGACGTGGTCGACGGGCCGGTGGGGCCGACGCTGGCCGACCTGCCCGAACGCACCGACCTGCTCGTGATCGGCTCCCGAGGCTACCGCTTCATGCGCCGGATCCTGCTCGGCGGAGTGCTGGGAGTGCTCGTGCGCTCGGCGTACTACCCGGTGGTGATCGTGCCGAGTTGAGTGATGGCCTGCCCGTCCGCTACAGCCGGCGCAGCACCGCCACCACCCGGCCGAGCACCGTGGCCTCGTCGCCCGGGATCGGGTCGTACGCGGGGTTCGCCGGCATGAGCCACGCGTGCCCGTCGCGGCGGCGCAGGGTCTTGACCGTCGCCTCGCCGTCGATCATCGCGGCGACGATCTCGCCGTTCTCCGCGACCGGCTGCTGCCGCACCACCACCCAGTCGCCGTCGCGGATCGCGGCGTCCACCATCGAGTCGCCGCGGACGTTGAGCAGGAACAGGGTGCCCTCGCCGACGATCTCGCGGGGCAGCGGGAACACGCTCTCCACCGCCTGCTCGGCCAGGATCGGGCCGCCGGCGGCGATGTCCCCGAGCAGCGGCACGAACGCGGGCTCGGGTCGGCGGGCGAGCGGGCCCGCCACGGTGTCCACGCCGGCCTCGGCCGCGTCTCCGGCCTCGTCCGCGACCGGGTCGTCCGGGCCGCGCACGTCGACCGCGCGGGTGCGGTGCGGGTCGCGGCGCAGGTAGCCCTTGCGCTCCAGCGTCCGCAACTGGTGGTGCACCGACGAGGTGGACGTCAGGCCCACTGCGTCGCCGATCTCGCGCACGCTCGGCGGGTAGCCGAAGCGCTCCACCCAGTCCCGGATGACCTCGAGGACCTTGCGCTGCCTCGGCGTCAGGTTCGCCGCCTCCGTCGGAGGCTCCGGGAAAGCACTCACCGCACCGCCCCGTACCTCGTCCCGCCCGCTCGCCGGGGCGCTCTCGACGCCGGCTCCACCGACCCCCCCGCCGCCCTCGTCGCGTGCCATGTTCTCGCTCCTCCTCGTACCGCCGGTGCCCGTGCGCGTGCCGCCGGGCCACCGGCACTCGCGGAAACGGTAGCCCCGATCACCGACAGTTCCAAACACATGTTCGAACGACACGCTGACTTCCCTGGTTTTGTCGGTGGCCAGTGGTACACACTTCGGCAGCGCCTCTCGAACATTCGTTCTAGTAGGCGCCCGCGAACATAGTGTGAGCAGCGGAGGCGACATGCGCGAGCGGGTGGAGCAGGGTCGTACGGGATTCGAGCGAGGAGGGGAGCGGCACGCGGCACGCGGCCCGCGGCCGGTGCGGCCGGCGCGGGCGTTGGTGCTGGTCCGTCCTCTCGAGGTGCCGCGGCCGGTGCGGGAGTCCGCTTCCGGCTGCGGAGCGGTCGAGCGGGCCGGTGCGTGGTCGGGTCGTGACCTCGCGCGGCCCGGCTCCGGTCCGCGGGTGCTGGTCCGTCGCGCCGTCCATGTAGGGGAGAGCGCCTCGCGGCTGTGGCGTGCCGTCGCAGGGATCGCCGTGGTCGCGTCGTCGGCCGTGATCGTCGTCGCCCTCGGCCTGATCGTCCGGGTCACCGAGCCCGCCCCGGTTCCCGTTCAGGCGCACGCCCCGGTGGTCGTCACCGCAGGGCCCGGTGAGACGGTGTGGGACGTCGCCGCCCGGATCGCCCCGGGGCGTCCGGGGTCCGAGGTGGCGGCCGTCGCCGAGCGGATCGTCGTCGAGAACGACCTCCCGTCGGTGCGGCTGGAGCCCGGTCAGGTGCTGCGGGTGGCGGGGGGCTGACGCTGTGCGCACGCCCGCCACGAAGGGCGCGCCGCTCGTCCCACGATCCGGGCGACACGCCGATCAGAGCCCGGCCCGACTTTGCCTACCCCTACATGTTGTGGTTACATCGCTGTTGTTCGCCCAGTACTGGGGGATGGCCGAGCAGGAAGGGGTCGTCATGCGCTGCCCGTTCTGCCGGCACGGCGACAGCCGGGTCATCGACTCCCGAGAGGTGGACGACGGCCAGGCCATCCGGCGCAGACGATCCTGTGCCGCGTGCGGCCGTCGGTTCACCACCGTCGAGGAGGCGGTGCTCGCCGTCGTCAAGCGCAGCGGCGTCACCGAGCCGTTCAGCCGCGACAAGGTGGTCAGCGGTGTCCGGCGGGCCTGCCAGGGGCGTCCGGTCGACGAAGACGCGCTCGCGCAGCTCGCCCACCGCGTGGAGGAGGCCGTCCGCGCCGGTGGGGCGGCCGAGATCCCGAGCCACGAGGTCGGGCTGGCCATCCTCGGCCCGCTCCGCGAGCTGGACGAAGTGGCCTACCTGCGCTTCGCGAGCGTCTACCGCTCGTTCTCCTCCATCGAAGACTTCGAGAAGGAGATCGCCGACCTGCGTCGGACGGCCCCGCCGGTCGACGCCGCTCCACCGGGCTGACCCGGTTCCCTGCATTCGCGCCGCACCGTCGCCGCCGATCCGTGCCACCGCTGCGGCTACCGCTGTATCCGAAACCTGTACGCACGTCCCGCCTAGCTGAGCCAGACCCAGCTGAATTCGTACCCAGTCAGATGCTGAACGTGGCCCGCCGCCCCAGGGCGGAGCCGCAGGAAAGGGAGAGCATGACCGAGACCGCCGGATCCCCCGCCGCCGCCCCGGGACGCGGAAGGAAGGCCGGTCGCACGGGCGAGCGCAGGGGTCTGACCGTCGAGCGGGTGTACACCACCCCCGGCGTCCACCCCTACGACGAGGTCACCTGGCAGCGCCGCGACGTCGTGATGACGAACTGGCGGGACGGCACGGTGAATTTCGAGCAGCGCGGCGTCGAGTTCCCGGAGTTCTGGTCGGTCAACGCCACGAACATCGTCACCAGCAAGTACTTCCGCGGCGCCGCCGGCTCGCCGCACCGCGAGTCCAGCCTCCGCCAGCTCATCGACCGCGTGGTGGGCGTCTACCACCGCGCTGGCCTCGAGCACGGCTACTTCGCGACGGAGAACGACGCGGAGATCTTCGCTCATGAGTTGACCTGGATGCTCCTGCACCAGGTGTTCAGCTTCAACTCCCCGGTGTGGTTCAACGTCGGCACGACATCGCCCCAGCAGGTCTCGGCGTGTGTCGTCTACGACACTCTGGTCACGACGCCTTGCGGCTTGATCCCTATCGGTGAGCTGGTGAGCAACGACGCGGTCGACACTAAGATCTTCGACGCCCACGGTCTGACAAAGATCGTCGCGACGAAGGCCAACGGTGTCCGTGAGGTCATCCGGCTCCACACCAAGGCCGGTCACCAGCTCGACCTGACCCCGGACCACGTGGTGTGGAAGAGCACGAGCGAGGGTTGTGGACGGTGGGTCGAGGCAGTCACGTTGCAGCCCGGCGACGCGCTGGAATGGCACCGCACGCACTCGGATCGTGAGGCCGTGGTCGAGGTCGCTCAGCTCGCCGAAGCCGCTCTGGCGGGTTGGCTGCAGTCCGACGGGTTCGTCGGGCAGTACGACACCGGCACCAACCGCTCTCTGACGATCGAGGCCGTGACGGTCACCCCAGCCGAGCTGGAGTGGGTGACCGGTGCACTGGACACCGTGTTCCCGGACGTGCACCGCCACGAGCGCGCCGTCGTGACCCAGGACACCTCGCTCGACTGCCGTCGCACCCGGCTGTACGGAGTTCAGCTCACCGACTTCGTCGAGCGGTGGGGCCTGCGCGCCCGCGGTGTCGACATGGTCGTGCCTGCCCACCTGTTCACCGCCCCGCTGCCTGTCGTGGCGTGCTACCTACAGAGCCTGTTCCAGGCCGAGGGGTACGTGTCGCGTCGTGAGTCGTCCACTCTCGTCGGTCTCGACATGATCAGCGAGCAGCTGATCCGCGGCGTCCAGGCCCTTCTCGGTCGATTCGGGATCTTCGCTCGTGTCGGCCGCAAGGCGGACCCTCGGCCGGATCGACACGACCTCTGGGGGATTCGCATCCAGAACGGCGGCGACCGCCGGATCTTCGCTGACGAGATCGGTTTCATCGATCCGATCAAGGCGGCGAAGCTCGAGGCATCGTTCGACCTGGCGGGTATGCCTGCCCGCGACGTGAAGCGCCTGAAGATCGCTCGCGTCGAGCGGCTCGGCAAGCAGCAGGTCTACGACATCCAGACCGAGTCCGGCGAGTTCCTCGCGGCCGGTCTTCGTGTACACAACTGCTTCATCCTTTCCGTGGACGACACCATGGAATCCATTCTGAATTGGTACCGGGAAGAGGGGCTGATCTTCAAGGGCGGTTCCGGTGCGGGCCTGAACCTGTCGCGGATCCGGTCCTCGAAGGAGCTGCTGTCCTCCGGCGGCACCGCCTCGGGCCCGGTGTCGTTCATGCGCGGTGCGGACGCCAGCGCCGGCACCATCAAGTCCGGTGGCGCCACCCGGCGCGCGGCGAAGATGGTCGTCCTCGACGTGGACCACCCGGACATCGAGGAGTTCGTCCAGACCAAGGCAAAGGAAGAGGCCAAGATCCGAGTGCTGCGCGACGCCGGGTTCGACATGGATCTCGGCGGCTCGGACATCACCTCGGTGCAGTACCAGAACGCGAACAACTCGGTGCGCGTCACGGACGAGTTCATGCGCGCGGTCGAGTCGGGCGACAAGTTCGGGCTGCGTGCCCGCATGACGGGCGAGGTCATCGACACCGTCGACGCCAAGAAGCTGTTCCGGGGTATCGCGCAGGCGGCGTGGGAATGCGCGGATCCGGGCATCCAGTACGACGGCACGATCAACGACTGGCACACCTGCCCGGAGTCGGGGCGCATTTCCGCGTCGAACCCGTGCTTCCCGGCCGGCCAGAAGGTCGTCACCGACGTGGGACTCGTGCCTATCGGTGAGCTGGTCCGGCGAGCCGCTGAAGGCGAGTCGTTCCGGATCTACACGAACGATGTCACGAACGCGGACAAGCCGGTCAACGCGGTGCTCGCCACCTCTCCGACCCGCTACATGGTCACCGGCACTAAGGAGATTCTGGAGCTGCGGTTCCGTGACGGCAGCCGCCTGCGTTGCACACCGAACCACCGGATCTGGACGATGAACCAGGGCTGGGTGCGGGCGGAGGACCTGACCGAGGACGACCGGGTGGTGCGGTCTGTCGAGTACGCACCGCGGCCGCATGCCAGCCCTGCACTGCCGTCCCTCGCCATCGACGCCGCGCGCATCGCCCGCGGCCGTTCCCTCGCCGAGGTGCCGGAGAAGTGGACTCCGGAACTGGCGGGCTATCTCGGCTGGCTCGTCGGCGATGGTTGCCTCACCACGGCCGGTGCGGTCACGGTCTACGCCGGTGGATGGGAGCAGGACCATCTGCTGCCTCAGCACCGGGCGTTGATCGCGAGAATCACCGGGGTCAACACTAAGCCGAGCGTGCAGGACAACGGCACAATGCAGTTGCGGGCGATGCGGGGCCGATTCGCGACGTTCCTGGAGATGCTGGGCGTCTCGCGGGAGCGGTCCTCGTCAAAGGTCGTTCCGGCCTCGCTATTCGAAGCCCCGGAGTACGCACTGCGGGCTTTCCTGCGTGGACTGTTCGACGCCGACGGGTGCGTGTTCGACAACAAGTCGAAGGGCACCCGCTACGTCGGTCTCGGCAGCCGGTCGGAGGAGCTGCTCATCGGGGTGCAGGAGCTGTTGGCGAGCCTCGGTGTCATGGCGAGGATCTATCAGACGGGCACCAAGGAGGCGTCGTTCCGCTATGTCCGAAAGGACGGGACCGAGGCCTTCTACGGCAGCAACGGGCCGAGCTACGACTTGCGCATCAGTAGCGATCATATAGCCCGGTTCGCCGATCGGATTGGTTTCGACCACGCCGACAAGGCTGTAAAGCTCGCTACCATGCTGGAGCGGCGGACGTTCAAGCCCGTCGACGCGACCACCCGTCTTGTTTCCCGAGTTCCTCGCGGTTTTGAGACAACGTACAACCTCACCGAGCCGCGCAACCACTCCTACGTGGTCAGCGGGGTCGTGGTGGCTAATTGTTCGGAGTACATGCACCTCGACAACTCCAGCTGCAACCTCGCGTCGCTCAACCTCCTGACCTTCCTCGGCGGCGACGGGAAGTTCGACGCGGTCCGGTTTCGGAAGGCCGTCGAGCTGATCATCACGGCGATGGACATCTCGATCTGCTTCGCGGACTTCCCGACGGAGCCGATCGCCGACACCACCCGCCGGTTCCGTCAGCTGGGCATCGGCTACGCCAACCTCGGCGCCCTGCTGATGGCCACCGGGCACGCCTACGACTCCGAGGGCGGCCGCTCGCTGGCCGCGGCGATCACCTCACTGATGACCGGTGCCGCCTATCAGCGTTCGGCCGAGCTCGCCGGGGTCGTCGGGCCGTACGACGGCTACGCCCGCAACGCCGAGTCGAACCAGCGGGTGATGCGCAAGCACGCCGCGGCGAACGACGACGTGCGCACGTTCCCCGCGAGCGCCGATATTCATCGGCTTGCTACTGTTGCGTGGCGCGAGGCTCTCTCCATTGGCGCGAACAATGGATGGAGAAATGCGCAGGCTTCAGTACTCGCCCCTACGGGGACTATCGGCTTGATGATGGACTGTGATACGACCGGAATTGAGCCTGACCTCGCGCTCGTCAAATTCAAGAAATTGGTTGGCGGCGGGTCCATGCAGATCGTCAACCAGACGGTTCCGCGGGCGTTGGCCAAGCTCGGCTACCAGCCGGAGCAGGTCGAGGCGATCGTCGAGTTCGTGGGCGAGCACGGGCACGTCATGGACGCGCCGGGCCTGCGCCGCGACCACTACGACGTGTTCGACTGCGCCATGGGCGAGCGGTCGATCGCCCCTATGGGTCACGTGCGGATGATGGCCGCGGTGCAGCCGTTCCTGTCGGGCGCGATCTCGAAGACCGTGAACATGCCGGAGGCGGCCACGGTCGAGGAGGTCGAGAAGATCTACCTTGAGGGCTGGCGGCTGGGCCTCAAGGCGTTGGCGATCTACCGGGACAACTGCAAGGTCGGGCAGCCGCTCTCGGCGGGCAAGAAGGCCAAGCCGGCCATGGCAGCGGTAGCGGCGCAGGCGCCCGTGGAGTACCGCCCCGTCCGCAAGCGCCTGCCGAAGAAGCGGCCGAGCCAGACGGTGTCGTTCACGGTCGGCGGTGCGGAGGGCTACCTGACGTCGGGCTCCTACCCGGACGACGGGCTCGGGGAGATCTTCGTCAAGCTCGGCAAGCAGGGCTCGACGCTGGCCGGCGTCATGGACGCCTTCTCGATGTCGATCTCGGTGGGCCTGCAGTACGGCATCCCGCTGGAGTTCTACGTCTCGAAGTTCTCGAACCTGCGGTTCGAGCCGGCGGGCATGACGGACGACCCGGACGTGCGGATCGCCACCAGCGTCATGGACTACCTGTTCCGCCGCCTCGCGCTGGACCACCTGCCGTACGAGAAGCGCGCGCAGCTGGGGATCTTCTCCGCGGAGGAGCGCACCGCCCAGGTCGCTGAGAGCTACGGCGCCGCGGAGGTCGATCTGGAGGAGCTGCGGTCGGGTGTCGAGCACGACTCGGGCCCGGTCACGCCGATCGGGGTCACCCCCGCGCCGGTGGAGGCCCACAGCTCCACCGAGCTGCTGGAACTGCACCTCGGCAAGGCGGCGGACGCGCCGCTGTGCATGACCTGCGGCACGAAGATGCGTCCGGCGGGCTCGTGCTACGTGTGCGAGGGCTGCGGCTCCACCAGCGGCTGCAGCTGACCGTGTCCGGTGCCCCGCCGTGCCCTCGGGTGCGGCGAGGCACTCACCCCGCGCCGCCGTTCGTGCTCAGCGCAGCTCCATCACCGTCGCCGGGTCGTCGAACGGCAGGTCGTCCACCGTCGCGGTCACCGTCATCTCCGTCAGCGTGACGGCGCCGCGGTGGGTCGTCATGAACGCGGTGTCCCGCGGCGTCGCGGCCGGTGGCGATCCGCAGCATCGACGCCCGCGGAGCCAGGCCGGTGGCGTCGACCAGCCGCCATGCGCCGTCCACCCAAGCCTCGACGACGGCGTGGAAGTCCACGGGGTCGAGTCCGGGCGCGTAGACGGCCGCGAGCCGGGCGGGACGTCGCGGGCCTGCAGCAGCGACAGCACGAGGTGCGCGTAGTCGCGGCACACCTGCGCCGAGCAGGAGGGTGTCGACGGCGTCGTCGGTCGAGCCGCTGGAGCCGCTGGTGTAGACGGGCCGGTCGTGCACCCACGTGGTGACGGCCGAGACGAGCTTGGCGTCGTCGCCGATGGCGCCGAACTCGTTCGCGGCGATCGCGAGCAGCTTGTCGGACGGGCAGTAGCGGCTCGGGGGGCGGTACTCCAGCAGGTCGGACTCGCCGCCGTGCGGCACCGCGCGCGGGCCGTGGACGGTGACCGTGCGGCGCATGGGCGCATCCTCGTCTTTCCGAAATGTCGGTGCCGGGTCGTACCGTGGTCCAGTGAGTAACATCGCCGCGGAACCGGCCGTGCAGGTGTGCGTTGGGCGGCCCGACGCGGGCCCGGTGCGGGAGTTGCTGCCGGAGCGGGCCGTGATGCTGGGCGAGAGCACGGTGGTGCGCCGCCTGCTGCCGACGATGGGCCGGCGCATGGTCGGTGCGTGGTGCTTCGTCGACCACTACGGTCCGGACGAGATCGCCCGCGAGCCCGGCATGCAGGTTCCCCCGCACCCGCACACCGGGCTGCAGACGGTGAGCTGGCTGCTCGACGGTGAGGTGCACCATCGCGACAGCCTCGGCAGCGACGTCCTGATCCGTCCGGGTGAGCTCGGGCTGATGACCGCGGGCGGCGGCATCGCGCACTCCGAGCAGTCGCCGGACCCGCATTCCCCGATGCTGCACGGCGCCCAGCTGTGGGTGGCGCTGCCCGACGCCGAGCGCGAGCGGGCGCCGTCGTTCGACCACCACCGTGAGCTGCCCGTGCTGCACGAGCCCGGCGCGACCGCGACCGTACTGCTCGGCGAGCTGGCCGGAGCCCGCTCCCCGGGGCAGGTGCACACCGCGCTGGTCGGCGTCGATGTCACGTTGGAGGGCGGGGCGGACGCCGGGCTGCCGCTCGAGGGCGACTTCGAGCACGCGGTGCTCACCGTCTCCGGTGCGCCGGAGGTCGATGGCGGGGAGCTGCCGCCCGGGTCGCTCTGCTACCTCGGCACGGGCCGGTCGACGCTGCGGCTGCGCGCGGAGACGCCCAGCCGGCTGCTCCTGCTCGGTGGGATCCCCTTCGCCGAGAAGATCGTCATGTGGTGGAACTTCATCGCGCGGACGGGCGAGGAGATCGCCGTGGCGCGGGGGCGCTGGCAGGCGGAGCTGGCCGGGGAGCCCACCCCGACGGCTGCGGCCGGTACGGAGTCGTTCCGGCCGGGTCCGTTCGGCGCCGTTCCGGGATATGTGGGCGCAGCGCTCGCGGCGCCGCCGATGCCGGCCACGCCACTCCGCTCGCGTGGGCGCACCCGTTAGTCGACGACAAGCGGCACTCACCGATCGGTGAACGGTGATCGGCGATTACCACCTTGATCTCTCTTGACAGCAGGTGCCCGAGTGCACCTGGATACGACACGCCCACCGCGCGCGCCGCGCCGACACGAGTTGGCGGGGAACGAGGGCGGCGGGCAGACTGATCACCACAACGCGACCGACCCCGACGACGCGGCCGGTTGCACAAGCTCGAGCGGTCCATCGTGACGCGAGGACGTAGGGGAAGACGTTCCTCGTCGACAGCGGAGGTCTGCAGTGAGCACACGCGGCGTGATCTTCGTCCACTCGTCGCCGACTGCGGTCTGTCCGCATGTCGAGTGGGCAATATCCGGCGTGCTCGGGGCCCGAGTGTCGCTGGAGTGGACAGCGCAGCCGGCAGCCCCGGGTCTGCTGCGCGCGGAATGTACGTGGTCCGGCCCGGCCGGTAGTGCGGGCGCACTCGCGGGTGCGCTGCGCGCCTGGCCGATGCTGCGGTTCGAGGTCACGGAGGAGCCGAGCCCTGGCGTGGACGGGGAGCGGTTCTGCCACGCGCCCTCGCTCGGGCTGTGGCGCGGGCGGACGAGCGCCAACGGCGACATCGTGGTGGGTGAGGACCAGCTGCGCGCATTGGTCGTCGACACGCCCGGCGGCCAGGTTTCCGGCCGCATCCAGGAGTTGCTCGGCTCGGCGTGGGACGCGGCGCTGGAGCCGTTCCGGCTTGCCGGCGACGGCGCCCCGGTCACCTGGCTCCACCAGGTCGGCTGACCGCGTTCGTCGCGCCGCGAAGCGCACCCCAATGTGAGCGAACGCGGCGTTCGGCGCATCTACTGCACCCAACGACGCGTTCGCTCCACTATGCGGGCCGACGCGCGGCTACGCCGCCACGAACACCAGGGCGACGTTGTGCCCGCCGAAGCCGAACGCGTCGTTCACCGCCGCGCTGAGCTCGACCTTGCGGGCCTCGCCCGCCGCGACGTCGAGCTGCACCCCGTCGTCGAGGTGCTCCAGGTTCAGCGTCGGAGGGATGATTCCCTCGCGCACCGACAGCATCGCCGCGATGCTCTCCACCGCCCCGGCCGCACCCAGCAGGTGTCCCATCGCCGACTTCGGCGCGGTGAGCACCGGGTGGTCGCCGATCGCGGCCCGGATCGCCGCCGCCTCGGCGACGTCGCCCACCGGCGTGGAGGTGGCGTGGCAGTTGACGTGCCCGACATCCGCCGGGTCCAGGCCCGCCGTGCGCAGCGCGGCCGCGATCGCCCGCGCCGCGCCGCCGCCGGTCGGATCCGGTGCGGTGATGTGGTGACCGTCGGACGACGTGCCGATGCCGGCGAGCCGGCCGTACACGGTCGCCCCGCGGGCGCGAGCGAAGCCGTCGCGCTCGA
>CAVRHG010000013.1:0-72540 GCA_963720845.1 uncultured Actinomycetota bacterium
TGAATGTCGGCGGCGACCTACTCTCCCACACCCTGACGAGTGCAGTACCATCGGCGCTGGAGGGCTTAGCTTCCGGGTTCGGGATGGGACCGGGCGTTCCCCCTCCGCCAACACCACCGACAACACTATTCACCTATCCCCCCACACAAACCCTGGGGGTTACCCAACACACCACCCACACACCGGCAATCAGCCGGCACAGAAGTTGGTTGTGTGCTCAGGGTCACACAGTGGATGCGAGCAACAAAATATTGTGGGCAAGCCCTCGGCCTATTAGTACCGGTCGACTCCACCCCTCACAGAGCTTCCATCCCCGGCCTATCAACCCCATCGTCTCTAGGGGGCCTTAACCACGCAAGGTGGTGGGAGACCTCATCTTGGAACGAGCTTCCCGCTTAGATGCCTTCAGCGGTTATCCCTTCCGAACATAGCCAACCAGCCATGCCCCTGGCGGGACAACTGGCACACCAGAGGTCCGTCCGTCCCGGTCCTCTCGTACTAGGGACAGCCTTCCTCAAGTCTCCTACGCGCACGGCGGATAGGGACCGAACTGTCTCACGACGTTCTAAACCCAGCTCGCGTACCGCTTTAATGGGCGAACAGCCCAACCCTTGGGACCTACTCCAGCCCCAGGATGCGACGAGCCGACATCGAGGTGCCAAACCATGCCGTCGATATGGACTCTTGGGCAAGATCAGCCTGTTATCCCCGGGGTACCTTTTATCCGTTGAGCGACACCCCTTCCACCAGGAGATGCCGGATCACTAGTCCCGACTTTCGTCCCTGCTCGACACGTCCGTCTCACAGTCAAGCCCCCTTGTGCACTTACACTCACCACCTGATTGCCAACCAGGCTGAGGGAACCTTTGGGCGCCTCCGTTACCCTTTAGGAGGCAACCGCCCCAGTTAAACTACCCACCAGGCACTGTCCCTGAACCAGATCATGGCCCGAGGTTCAGACACCCAATCCGACCAGAGTGGTATTTCAACAACGACTCCACACCCACTAGCGTGAGCACTTCACAGTCTCCCACCTATCCTACACAAGCCGAACCGAGCACCAATACCAAGCTGTAGTAAAGGTCCCGGGGTCTTTCCGTCCTGCCGCGCGTAACGAGCATCTTTACTCGTACTGCAATTTCGCCGAGTCTGTGGTCGAGACAGCGCCCAAGTCGTTACGCCATTCGTGCAGGTCGGAACTTACCCGACAAGGAATTTCGCTACCTTAGGATGGTTATAGTTACCACCGCCGTTTACTGGCGCTTAAATTCTCCGCTTCGCCCTTACGGACTAACAGGTCCTCTTAACGTTCCAGCACCGGGCAGGCGTCAGTCCGTATACATCGTCTTACGACTTCGCACGGACCTGTGTTTTTAGTAAACAGTCGCTTGGGCCTGGTCTCTGCGACCACCAACCCCTAGCCCGCAAAAGGCTTCAAGGCCAGCGGTCCCCCTTCTCCCGAAGTTACGGGGGCATTTTGCCGAGTTCCTTAACCACAGTTCACTCGATCGCCTCGGTATTCTCTACCTGACCACCTGTGTCGGTTTAGGGTACGGGCCGCAACAGCACTCGCTAGAGGCTTTTCTCGACAGCATGGGATCACCCTACTTCGCCTCAATCGGCTACGCATCACCCCTCACCCCCGTCATCAAAGACAGACACCCGGATTTACCTAGGCATCGGGCCACGAGCTTGCACCAGGACAACCACCGCCTGGCGGGACTACCCTCCTGCGTCACCCCATCACTTGCCTACTACCGGATCGGGTCCCACGCTCCCCCCACAAGCACCCCCGAAGGGACACCAAGAGGTTCGGATGGTCAGCATCACCGGCCTGGGCATGGACGCACCGTCACGAGCACGGGAATATCAACCCGTTGTCCATCGACTACGCCTGTCGGCCTCGCCTTAGGTCCCGGCTCACCCTGGGCGGACAAACCTGGCCCAGGAACCCTTGGTCAATCGGCGGCAGAGATTCTCACTCTGCATTCGCTACTCATGCCTGCATTCTCACTCCCACACCCTCCACGGCTGGGTCACCCCGCCGCTTCACCGGATGCAGGACGCTCCCCTACCCAACAAGAACCCACGTGCCCGAAGACACAGTCCTCATTGCCACAGCTTCGGCGGTGCGCTTGAGCCCCGCTACATTGTCGGCGCAGGACCACTTGACCAGTGAGCTATTACGCACTCTTTCAAGGATGGCTGCTTCTAAGCCAACCTCCTGGTTGTCTGGGCGACCCCACATCCTTTCCCACTTAGCGCACGCTTAGGGGCCTTAGCTGGTGATCTGGGCTGTTTCCCTCTCGACTACGAAGCTTATCCCCCGCAGTCTCACTGCCATGCTAGAAATGCCGGCATTCGGAGTTTGGCTGAGTTCAGTAAGCTTGTCGGCCCCCTAGCCCATCCAGTGCTCTACCTCCGACATCCACCACACAACGCTGCACCTAAATGCATTTCGGGGAGAACCAGCTATCACGGAGTTTGATTGGCCTTTCACCCCTACCCACAACTCATCCCCCAGGTTTTCAACCCTGGTGGGTTCGGGCCTCCACGACCTCTTACAGCCGCTTCACCCTGGCCATGGGTAGATCACTCCGCTTCGGGTCTACACCCCGCGACTCAATGTCCCAAAGGACGACGCCCTGTTCGGACTCGCTTTCGCTACGGCTACCCCACCCGGGTTAACCTCGCCACGAAGCATAACTCGCAGGCTCATTCTTCAAAAGGCACGCCATCACCACCACACCACCCAAAGGTGACGCAGCCCCGGCTCTGACGGCTTGTAGGCACACGGTTTCAGGTACTATTTCACTCCCCTCCCGGGGTACTTTTCATCTTTCCCTCACGGTACTAGTCCGCTATCGGTCACCAGGGAGTATTTAGGCTTACCGGGTGGTCCCGGCAGATTCACAGCAAATTCCACGAGCTCGCTGCTACTCGGGTATCCGATCCATGACACACGCAGTGTTTTCGCGTACGGGGCTCTCACCCACTACGGCGACCCTTTCCAGAAGTCTTCCACTAACACCACGCACATGCCATCCCCAGTCCGGCAGAACCAAGACGACCAAACCCCACAACACCACATCCGCAACCCCTGCCGGGTATCACACGAACACGGTTTAGCCTCATCCGCTTTCGCTCGCCACTACTCACGGAATCACGGTTGTTTTCTCTTCCAGTGGGTACTGAGATGTTTCACTTCCCCACGTTCCCCCCAGCACCCTATGAATTCAGGCGCTGGTAACACGCCATGACGCGCGCTGGGTTTCCCCATTCGGACACCCTCGGATCACAGCTCGGTTGACAACTCCCCGAGGACTATCGCGGCCTCCCACGTCCTTCATCGGCTCCTGATGCCCAGACATCCACCATGTGCCCTTACACACTTGACCACAACAAGATGCTCGCATCCACTATGCAACACTCAACACACAACCACACCCCAGCCCCCCACCGCCACCACGCACATCCGCACGCGTTAGAACAGCAGAACCAGAAGCGGCACCAGAAAAAACACCCACCACAGCAGGTGTCTCCTCAGGACCCAACAGCGTGCCGAGCTTGCTCTGACCGTTCGGAACCAAGCAGCAGAAGTGTTCCACCCAGCCACACCCACAACCCGCCACCGAAACAGGAAGCCGACTGCATGATCAGGTGCGGAATCAGTGAAAGGAGGGACCCACACCTACCGGCCAGCAGACTCACGCCTACCAAACCTCAGTCGAGTACACCACAACATGATGGCTCCTTAGAAAGGAGGTGATCCAGCCGCACCTTCCGGTACGGCTACCTTGTTACGACTTCGTCCCAATCGCCAGTCCCACCTTCGACGACTCCCCCCAGCAAGCTGGTTAGGCCATCGGCTTCGGGTGTTACCAACTTTCGTGACGTGACGGGCGGTGTGTACAAGGCCCGGGAACGTATTCACCGCAGCGTTGCTGATCTGCGATTACTAGCGACTCCAACTTCACGGGGTCGAGTTGCAGACCCCGATCCGAACTGAGACCAGCTTTAAGGGATTCGCTCCACCTCACGGTCTCGCAGCCCTCTGTACAGGCCATTGTAGCATGTGTGAAGCCCTGGACATAAGGGGCATGATGACTTGACGTCATCCCCACCTTCCTCCGAGTTGACCCCGGCAGTCTCCCATGAGTCCCCGGCGATCACCCGCTGGCAACATGGAACAAGGGTTGCGCTCGTTGCGGGACTTAACCCAACATCTCACGACACGAGCTGACGACAGCCATGCACCACCTGCACACCAACCACAAGGGAACGCCTATCTCTAGACGCGTCTGGCGCATGTCAAACCCAGGTAAGGTTCTTCGCGTTGCATCGAATTAATCCACATGCTCCGCCGCTTGTGCGGGCCCCCGTCAATTCCTTTGAGTTTTAGCCTTGCGGCCGTACTCCCCAGGCGGGGCGCTTAATGCGTTAGCTACGGCACAGAGACCGTGGAATGGCCCCCACACCTAGCGCCCACCGTTTACGGCGTGGACTACCAGGGTATCTAATCCTGTTCGCTCCCCACGCTTTCGCTCCTCAGCGTCAGTATCGGCCCAGAGACCCGCCTTCGCCACCGGTGTTCCTCCTGATATCTGCGCATTTCACCGCTACACCAGGAATTCCAGTCTCCCCTGCCGAACTCCAGTCATGCCCGTATCGACCGCAAGCTCAGGGTTAAGCCCCAAGTTTTCACGATCGACGCGACAGACCGCCTACGAGCTCTTTACGCCCAATAATTCCGGACAACGCTCGCACCCTACGTATTACCGCGGCTGCTGGCACGTAGTTGGCCGGTGCTTCTTCTACCCCTACCGTCACTCACGCTTCGTCGGGGCCGAAAGAGGTTTACAACCCGAAGGCCGTCATCCCCCACGCGGCGTCGCTGCGTCAGGCTTCCGCCCATTGCGCAATATTCCCCACTGCTGCCTCCCGTAGGAGTCTGGGCCGTGTCTCAGTCCCAGTGTGGCCGGTCGCCCTCTCAGGCCGGCTACCCGTCGTCGCCTTGGTAGGCCATCACCCCACCAACAAGCTGATAGGCCGCGGGCCCATCCCCCACCGCCAGAAACAAATGTAACTGGCTTTCCACCACACACCATGCGAGACATGTAGTCATATCCGGTATTAGACCCAGTTTCCCAGGCTTATCCCAGAGTGGAGGGCAGGTCACCCACGTGTTACTCACCCGTTCGCCGCTCGTGTACCCCGAAGGGCCTTACCGCTCGACTTGCATGTGTTAAGCACGCCGCCAGCGTTCGTCCTGAGCCAGGATCAAACTCTCCAACAAAAACTGGCCCTAACTGGCACTCCAACCTCACGACGGGGTCGCAAGACCAGAGCACAAAACATCAAACTGGCACAACACCACCAGTCCGAACAAACAAGCTCGACACACTGTTGAGTTCTCAAAAGACACCCGCACACCAACATCCCACCGCCAGGCAGTCCGTCGGGGCTTGTTCATGCAGAGTAGCATCCCGAATCGAATCCGGGGCAACCACCCCACCTTAAGTGGTCCGGTGCTCAGGGTCAACCCCTGACCGTCCCACCCCTCGACAGTACACCGCACTGGGCGGAGACTTCCGAGGGGGTGTCGCACTGCCGGGGGCTTGGACAGCGGACCGGTGGAGCCGTCCCGCTCTGTCGTACTGCCGCCCTGGCGACGTGGAGAACACTACACGCTCCGCGAGGAGGCTGTTGCAGGGGGTCGATCGCCCGCCGTTGTCGCTGCTCACACCCGTGGGCGGCTACCCGGGCCGGCGCTCCACTCGCGCGCCGGCGATGTTGCGCTTTCCACGGCGCACGACGAGCCACCGGCCGTGCAGCAAGTCTCGCTCCACCGGCACCCACTGGTCGTCCACGACCTTGACGTTGTTGACGTACGCGCCACCCTCGGCGACGGTGCGGCGCGCCGCTCCACGGCTGTCGGCCAGGCCGGTAGCCACGAGGAGATCGACGATCGTCGAACGATCGGCGAGGTCCACGGTCGCCCCCGGAACCTCCGAGAGCGCGGCCTCGACGGTCGAGCCGTCGAGATCGCTCAGATCCCCCCGGCCGAACAGGGCCTGACTCGCCATGACCACCTGGGCGGTCTGGTGGGCGCCGTGGACGAGTGTGGTCAGCTCCGTGGCCAACCGGCGCTGCGCGGCGCGCAGGTGTGGCCGCTCGGCGACGTCCTTCTCGAGCTGCTCGATCTCCTCGAGCGGCAGGAAGGTGAACATCCGCAGGTACCGCCCGACGTCGGCATCGGCGACGTTCACGAAGTACTGGTACCACGCATACGGCGAGGTCATCTGCGGATCCAGCCAGATGTTGGCGCCCCCGGTGGACTTGCCGAACTTGCGCCCTTCGGAGTCCGTGATCAATGGCACGGTCAGCGCGTGGGCCGTCGCACCCTCGACACGCCGGATCAGCTCGACACCGCCCACGATGTTGCCCCACTGGTCCGAGCCGCCGATCTGGAGCCGGCAACCCTCCCTGCGGAACAGGTGCAGGTAGTCCTGGCTCTGCAAGAGCAGGTAGCTGAACTCGGTGTACGAGATGCCCTCGGCCGCCAGCCGCCGCTTGACCGTCTCGCGCGCGAGCATGACGTTGACCGAGAAGTGCTTGCCGACGTCCCGCAGGAACTCCAGGACCGTCTGCGATCCGGTCCAGTCGAGGTTGTTCGCGATCACGGCACCCGTGGGCGAGCCGTCGAACTCAACGAACCGCTCCAGCTGGCCGCGGATGCGCTGCACCCAGTCCGCGACCGTGTCCGTGCTCTGCAGGGTGCGCTCTCCCAGGTCACGCGGGTCGCCGATCTGCCCGGTCGCGCCGCCGGCGAGGACGACCGGCCGGTTACCCGCCTGCTGGAAGCGGCGCAGGGTGAGTAGCGGGATGAGGTGCCCTGCGTGCAGGCTCGGCCCGGTCGGGTCGAATCCGCAGTACAGCGTGAGCACCCCGGCCGCGAGCTCGCGTCGCAGCGCGTCGCGGTCCGTGGTCTGGGCGATCAGCCCGCGCCACTCCAGCTCGTCCAGGATGTCGGTGCCGCCCGTGCTCCCCGGGCGATCGGCGTTCGTGGTGCTCACGCCGTCGATCCTCCCCCACCGGTACCCGGGCTCGTCCCGGCGCCCCGGCCCGGGCGGTACGGGCTCACGGCGGCCGAGTCCGCGATCCAGAACCGCCACGGCGTCTCGTGCGCGGCGGCAACCCCGACCCGGGGGCCCGTGCGCACCACCGCCGGGTCCGCGGGCGGCCCGGCGAGCACCCGGACGGGCGAGCGCGGGTCGGTCAGGTCGAGACCGTTGTGCGAACGGCCCAATCCGAGCAGCGCCGCCAACCGGGCAGGACCGCGGGCGAGTTCGGCCGCACGGCGCGCCGTGGGGCGCCGTGCGAAGGCCATGGCCAGGTCCGAGGTCACCTCGCCGGCGCGCAGCAGTACCGCGCCGGCCTCGCCGTCGGCCAGGCAGGTCACGTTGGCGCAGTAGTGCATGCCGTAGACGAAGTAGACGTAGAGGTGCCCGGGCGGCCCGAACATCACTGCGTTGCGGGCGGTGCGGCCGCGGAAGGAGTGCGATGCTGGGTCGTCCGCCCCGCGATAGGCCTCCACCTCCACGAGCCGGACCGCGACGGTGCCCTCCGGGGTGTCGGCCTCGACGGAGCAGCCGAGCAGGCGGACCGCGGCGTCGAGGACGTCGGCGGCCAGCTCGTCACGACCGATCGGCACACCCGTGGGCGCGTCCGCCACCGCGGAAGGATCACCTACCGTTCCTGCGCGGACGCCGGGGGCGGCCGGCCGGGGCGGCATCATCCCGCCCAGGACCGTGCCTCTGCGACCTGCGCGCGCAGGCCGGCGAGCTGCTCCGCCACGCGCACCCCGGCCGTGCCTCCCCGGGCGTCGCGTGCCGCGATCGATCCCTCGACCGTCAGCACCGAGCGGACCTCCGGGGTGAGCGCGGGGTGTACCGCCGCGAGCGCCGTGTCCGTCAAGTCCTCCAGCCCGACGCCGCGCGCCTCGGCCGCCCGCACGCAACCACCGGCGGCTTCGTGCGCCACCCGGAACGGCACGCCCTGCCGGACGAGCCACTCAGCGACGTCCGTCGCGAGGGTGAACCCGGCAGGTGCGAGGGCCGCCAGCCGGTCCGTGTGGAACGTCAGAGTCGCCATCATGCCGGCGACCGCGGGAAGCAGCAGCTCCAGCTGCTCCACCGAGTCGAACAGGGGCTCCTTGTCCTCCTGAAGGTCGCGGTTGTACGCCAGCGGGAGCCCCTTGAGCGTGGCCAGGAGCCCGGCAAGGTTGCCGATGAGCCGGCCCGCCTTACCGCGGGCCAGCTCCGCGACATCCGGGTTCTTCTTCTGCGGCATGATCGAGCTGCCGGTCGAGAACGCGTCGTCCAGCGTGACGTAGGAGAACTCCGCGGTTGCCCAGACGATCACCTCCTCGGCGATCCGGGACAGGTCGACCGCCACCATCGCGAGCACGAACGCCGCCTCGGCGGCGAAGTCGCGCGCGGCCGTGCCGTCGATCGAGTTGGCCGCCGACTCCGGAAAACCGAGCTCGGCCGCGACCGCCTCCGGGTCCAGCCCGAGCGACGACCCGGCCAGCGCACCCGACCCGTAGGGCGACACCGCCGTTCGCCGGTCCCAGTCGCGGAACCGATCGACGTCACGCAGGAGCGCGTGCGCGTGCGCGGCGAGGTGGTGGGCGAGCAGCACCGGCTGGGCGTGCTGCAGGTGCGTCCGACCCGGCATCGGCGCGCCCGGGTGGGAGGTCGCCTGGGCGAGCAGGGCGTCCACGACGTCGCAGACACCCGCGGCGACCCGGCGGGCGGCGTCGCGCAACCACATCCGGAACAGCGTCGCCACCTGATCGTTGCGCGAGCGGCCGGCGCGCAGCTTGCCGCCCAGCTCCGCGCCCGCCCGCTCGACGAGGCCGCGCTCGAGCGCGGAGTGCACATCCTCGTCGTCCGGGGCGGGGCCGAAGGCGCCAGCACTGACGTCCGCGTCGAGCTTCTCCAGAGCGCAGAGCATTCCGGCGAGCTCGTCGTCGCTGAGCAGCCCTGCGCGATGCAGCACGCGGGCGTGCGCCATCGAGGCACGCAAGTCGTAGGGGGCGAGGCGCCAGTCGAAGTGCGTGGACTTCGACAGCGCGGCCAACGCGTCCGCCGGGCCGGCGGCGAACCTGCCGCCCCACAGCCCGCTCACGCCGTCGCCTCGCCGACGCTCGTTCACCGGCCCCCGCCTGCCACGCGCTGGGCCCGGCTCGCCGCGATCTTGCTGGGCAGGCCCCACAGCTGCACGAAACCCTTCGCGAGGCCCTGGTCGAACGTGTCGCCCGCGTCGTAGGTGGCCAGGCCGAAGTCGTACAGCGACGCGTCCGAACGCCGGCCGGTCGGCACGGCCCGGCCACCGTGCAGCGTCATCCGCACCTCGCCGGTGACGTACTCCTGGCTCGTCGCGACGAACGAGTCGAGCGCCTCCTTGAGCGGAGAGAACCACAGGCCGTCGTAGACCAGCTCGGACCAGCGCTGGGAGACGGTGCGCTTGAACCGGGCGAGGTCGCGCTCGACCGTGACGCTCTCCAGCTCCTGGTGCGCGGTGAGCAGCGCGATCGCGCCGGGCGCCTCGTACACCTCGCGGCTCTTGATGCCGACCAGCCGGTCTTCGACCATGTCGAGCCGGCCGATCCCGTGCGCTCCCGCGCGGGCGTTGAGCTCCTGGATCGCCTGCAGCATCGTGACGGGGTGCCCGTCGATCGCGACGGGAACACCCTTCTCGAACCGGACGACGACCTCGTCGGGCTCGCGCGGCTGCGCCGGGTTGCGCGTGTAGGAGTAGACGTCTTCGATCGGCGCGTTCCAGATGTCTTCCAGGAACCCCGTCTCGACCGCACGGCCCCAGACGTTCTGGTCGATCGAGTACGGCGAGCGCTTGCTGGTCTCGATCGGGAGATCGTGGTCCTCGGCGTAATGGATCGCCTTCTCCCGGGTCCACGCGAAGTCGCGGACCGGGGCGATGCACCGCAGCTCGGGCGCGAGCGCCTGGATGCCGACCTCGAAGCGGACCTGGTCGTTGCCCTTGCCGGTGCAGCCGTGGCACGTTCCCGACGCCGCCTCCACGAGGTGCTTGACGATCAGTGGCCGGGACAACGCCGACACCAGCGGGTAGCGGTCCATGTAGAGAGCCTGCGCCTGGAGCGCGGGCAAGCAGTACTGCTCGGCGAACTCGTCCCGGGCGTCGGCGACGACCGCCTCGACCGCACCGCAGGCCAGCGCGCGCTTGCGGATCTCCTCGAGATCCTCACCGTCCTGGCCGACGTCCACGGCGACGGCGACGACCTCGGCGCCGGTCTCCTCGGCGATCCAGCCGATGCCCACCGAGGTGTCCAGGCCCCCGGAGTAGGCCAGTACGACCCGGTCCGTCATCTCTCGAAACTCCTTCATCGCTGCCTTAATCGATCTTGGCTGTCTTCAGGTTCGTGAGGCGGGCGGCGAGCGTCGCGCCCGTCATCGGTTCACGGGCCACCACGAGCAGGGTGTCGTCGCCCGCGATCGTGCCGACGACGTCGTGCAGGGCGGCCCTGTCCAGCGCGCTGGCGAGGTAGTGGGCCGCGCCCGGCGGCGTGCGCAGCACCGCGAGGTTCGCGCTCGCGTCGGCGGACACGAGCAGCTCACCGAGCAGCCGGGCCAGCCGGCCGGTGCCGCCCTCGATGCCGCGCACCGGGCTGCCGTCGTCCGGGATGACGTAGACGGGCACACCGCCGTCGGCGCCGCGCAGCTTGACGGCGCCGAGCTCATCGAGGTCCCGCGAGAGGGTGGCCTGGGTGGTCTCTATCCCCTCGGCCTCCAGCAAGCCGAGCAGCTCCGTCTGGCTGCGGACCTGCTCGCGAGAGATGATCTCGACGATCCGGGCCTGGCGGGCAGCGCGGGTGGTGATGCCGGTCGTCATCGCGGCACCTGGGCCAGCAGCCAGGTGAGCAGTGCCTTCTGAACGTGCAGCCGGTTCTCCGCCTCGTCCCACACCGCGCTACGAGGGCCGTCGAGCACCTCGTCCGTGATCTCGTCGCCGCGGTGGGCGGGAAGGCAGTGCAGCGCGATCACGTCGGGCGCCGCCCGGTCCAGCAGCGCGTCGTTCACCTGCAGGGACCGGAACGGGGCCGCGCGGTCCCGCCCGTCCGACTCCTGGCCCATCGAGACCCAGGTGTCGGTGACCACGACCTCGGCGCCCTCGACCGCAGCGTGCGGGTCGGCGACCAGCGCCACACTCCCGCCGGTCTCCTCACCGCGCGCCTTCGCATCGCGCAGCACGGCGGTGTCCGGGGTGAACCCGTCGGGAGCGCATACCCGCACATGTACCCCGGCCGTGACCCCGCCGAGCAGCAGCGAATGGGCCATGTTGTTCGCGCCGTCGCCCAGATAGGTCAGGGTCAGCCCGGCCAGCCGGCCGAACCGCTCGCGGGCCGTCTGCAGGTCCGCGAGCACCTGGCAGGGGTGGAACGCGTCGGTGAGGGCGTTCACGACGGGAACGGTCGCCGCGGCCGCCATCTCCTCGATCCGCGCCTGCGCCCCGGTCCGCCACACGATGGCCGCGACGTAGCGGGAGATCACCCGGGCGGTGTCGCCGATGGTCTCGCCCCGGCCCATCTGGCTGCCGCCGGCATC
This sequence comes from uncultured Actinomycetota bacterium, assembly GCA_963720845.1. Classification (GTDB taxonomy): domain Bacteria; phylum Actinomycetota; class Actinomycetes; order Mycobacteriales; family Pseudonocardiaceae; genus Pseudonocardia. Next base: position 11,649 of record CAVRHG010000013.1, read on the forward strand.
GACGATCAGCGGAGTACCTCCGAGCTGAGCGACACCGGTCTCGAACGACAGCCGGGTGCGAGTGGAGCTCTTGTCGAACAGCACCGCGACGCTGCGGGGTCCCTCGAGTGGCCGCCGCGAGAACGGCGCGGCCTTCAGCGCGTCCGCGAGGTCGAGGATCTCGGCCTGCTCGGCGGGCGTGAGGTCGTCGTCGCGCAGGAGGTGGCGCAGGGGCACCTAGACCGCCCCCGCGGCCGAGGCCGTGCCGGCGTCGAGGAAGGCGGGCAGCGCGTCGAGGAACTCGGCGGCCTGGGCCTCGGTCAGCACGAGCGGCGGGATCAGCCGGACGCGGTCCGGCACCGCGTTGTTGACCAGGTAGCCCGCCTCCCGCGCGGCCGTGGAGACCACCGCGGACACCGGCGACGCGAGTCCGACCCCGATCATCAACCCGGCCCCGCTGACGTCGGTGACGAGCGGGTGCCCCAGTGCCTCGATCCCGGTGGCGATCTCCTTGCCGACCTGCCGGACGTGCTCCAGGAGCCCCTCGCCCGCAATCGTGTCGAGCACCGCGAGCGCGGCGGCGCAGCACACGGGATTCCCGCCGAAGGTGGTGCCGTGCTGGCCGGGTTCGAGCAGCCGACCGGCATCTCCGACCCCGATGCACGCCCCGATCGGCAGGCCGCCTCCGAGCCCCTTCGCCAGCGTCACGACATCCGGCACGATCCCGGCGGCCTGATGGGTGAACCAGGCACCGGTACGGCCGATGCCGGTCTGCACCTCGTCGATCACCAGCAGTGCTCCCCGCGCGGCGGTGATCTCCCGCGCGGCCCGGAGATAGCCCTCGGGCGGCACGATCACACCGGCCTCGCCGAGGATCGGCTCGAGCACGACCGCGGCGGTGTCACCGTCCACCGCGGCGTCCAACGCGGCGACGTCGCCGTAGGGCACGTGCGACACCCCCGGCGGCAGCGGCTCGAACGGTGCCCGCTTGGGCTGCTGGCCGGTGAGCGCCAGGGCGCCCATGGTGCGGCCGTGGAAGGCGTTCTGGGCGGCCACGATGTGCGGACGCCCGGTCCGCCGGGCGATCTTGAACGCCGTCTCGTTCGCCTCGGCGCCCGAGTTGCAGAACAGGACGTGTGAGTCCGGGGTGTCGAGCAGCCCCTGCAGCCGCTCGGCCAGGCGCAGCACCGGCTCGTGGACGAAGAAGTTCGACACGTGCCCGAGCTGCTGGATCTGGGCCGTCACGGCGGCGACGACGGCAGGGTGGGCGTGGCCCAGGGCGTTCACGGCGACCCCGGAGACCAGGTCCAGGTAGCGGCGCCCATGGGAGTCCCACACCTCGGCCCCGCTGCCCCTGACGAGCTCGAGCGCGGGCGTGCCGTAGTTGTTCATGAGCGCTGCGTTCCAGCGCTCCTGGTAGGACCCGCTCGTGGAGGTAGCGGTCATGAGGGAACCACCATCGTCCCGACTCCTTCGGGGGTGAAGACCTCGAGCAGGACCGAGTGCGGCACCCGCCCGTCGATCACGTGTGCCTGCTCGACCCCGCCACGCACCGCGCGCAGGCAGGCCTCCATCTTCGGGGCCATCCCCGACTCCAGGCCGGGCAGCATCGGCTCGAGCTCCTCCGCCGTCAGCGCGCTGATGATCGAGCCGGGGTCCGGATAGTTCGCGTACAGCCCGGCGACGTCGGTGAGGACGACCAGCTTGGCCGCGCCGAGCGCCGCGGCAAGCGCGGCGGCGGCGCTGTCCGCGTTGATGTTGTAGACGGTGCCGGCGGCGTCCGGGGCGACGCCCGCGACCACCGGGATACGGCCGGCCGAGACGATGTCGAGCACGGCGTCCGGGTTGACCGCCACCACGTCTCCGACCAGGCCGATGTCGACGGGCTCCCCGCCGACGAGCGCGGTGCGCTTCTCGGCGGTGAACAGATGCGCGTCCTCACCCGAGAGGCCAACGGCGTAGGGGCCGTGCTGGTTGATCAGCCCGACCAGCTCGCGACCGACCTGACCCACCAGGACCATCCGGACCACGTCGATCGTCTCCGGCGTGGTCACGCGCAGGCCGCCGCGGAACTCCGCGGGCAGCCCCAGCCGGTCCAGCATCGCGGTGATCTGCGGGCCGCCGCCGTGCACGACGACCGGGAGGATCCCGGCCAGCCGCAGGAAGACCATGTCCCGGGCGAAGGCCTGCTTGAGCTCCTCGTCGATCATCGCGTTACCGCCGTACTTGACGACGACGATCCGCCTGTGGAACCGCTGCAGCCAGGGCAGCGCCTCGGCGAGCACGGCGGCCTTCTCACCGGCGTGGGCGAGGCGGGTGAGCGTGCCGTCAGGAGGGGTAGGCACTGTTCTCCTCCACGTAGGCGTGCGACAGGTCCGTCGTGAGGATGTCTGCTGTGCCGACGCCGAGCCCGAGGGCGACCTCGACGAGCACCTCCTTGCCCGACAGGTCGGCATCGCTGCGGCCGCCTGCGGCCACCCCGCCCCGGCACAGCTGGACGCCGTTCACGGTGACGTCGAGCCGGTCGGGGTCGACGGCCGCGTCCGCGTACCCCGCCGCGGCCGCGATGCGCCCCCAGTTGGCGTCCGACCCGAAGATCGCGGTCTTCACCAGGCTGTCGCGGGCAATGGTGCGCGCTACCGTCACCGCATCGTCCTCGGTGGCGGCGCCCGTCACCCGCACCGTGATCCGCTTGGTGACGCCCTCGGCGTCGGCCTGCATCTGCTGGGCGAGGTCGCGGCAGACGGTCGTCAGCGCGGTGGTGAACACGATCGGGTCCGCGGCCACACCGGAGGCACCCGAGGCGAGCACGAGCACGGTGTCGTTCGTGGACATGGAGCCGTCGACGTCCAGCCGGTCGAAGCTCACCCGGACGGCCGCGCGCAGCGCTTGGTCCAGCACCGGCGCGTCGACCACGGCGTCCGTGGTGAGCACCGTGAGCATCGTGGCCATCGACGGCGCGATCATGCCGGCGCCCTTGGTGGTCCCGCCGATGCTCCAGCCGGTGTCGTCGGTGCGTGCTGCCTGTTTCGCGACGGTGTCCGTGGTCATGATCGCGGTGGCGGCGGCCAGCGCCGACGCGGTGTCGTCACCGAGCGCCGCGGCGGCGGCCTCGACCCCGGCGAGCACGGCCTCCCGGGGGAGTTGCTTCCCGATCAGCCCGGTGGAGCAAACGGCGACGTCGAGCGGAGCGCATCCGAGCGCGTCGGCCGCCTTCTCGGCGGTGGCGTGCGCGGTCTGGAAGCCCTCGGGCCCCGTGCACGCGTTCGCGCCGCCTGAGTTGAGGACGACGGCCCGCAGCCGGCCGGTGGTGAGCACCTGCTGCGACCACAGCACCGGCGCGGCCTTGACCTTGTTGCGGGTGAACACGCCGGCGGCCGCATACGCCGGGCCGTCGTTGACGACCAGGGCGAGGTCGAGGGCACCGGTGGACTTGAGCCCCGCCGCCACGCCGGCGGCCCGGAATCCCCGAGGCGTCGTCACTGTCATGGGGCCAGCCCCGTCAGCGGCAGGCCGGTGGTCTCCGGCAGTCCCAGGGCCAGGTTCATGCATTGCACGGCGCCTCCGGCGGTGCCCTTGGTGAGGTTGTCGATCGCAGCGACGGCGACCAGGCGCTGTGCGTCGGGATCGACGGTGACCTGCAGGTGGACGGTGTTCGCCCCGAGCGTGGCCGCGGTGGTGGGCCACGTCCCCGCGGGCAGCAGGTGCACGAACGGCTCGTCCGCGTACGCCTTCGTGTAGGCCTCGACGATCTCCGTGGCCGACGCGTCCGTCCGCGCCGTGCACGTGGCGAGGATGCCGCGCGGGAGCGGGGCGAGAACCGGGGTGAAACTCACGCTGACAGTCCTACCGGCGACCACCGACAAGTTCTGGACGATCTCGGGCGTATGCCGGTGGACACCCCCGACGCCGTAGGCCGACAGTGCGCCCATCACCTCGGCGCCCAGAAGGTGGGGCTTGAGCGACTTGCCCGCGCCTGACGTCCCGGAGACAGCCGTGACCACCACCTCCGGATCCACGAGGCCGGCGGCGAGCGCCGGGAACAGGGCGAGCGTCGCCGCGGTCGGGTAGCAACCGGGGACTGCGATCCGGCGGGCGCCGCGCAGGGCGTCGCGCGCGCCGGGCAGCTCGGGCAGGCCGTAGGGCCAGGAACCGGCGTGCGCGCCGCCGTACCAGCGGGTCCAGGCCGTGGGATCGGTGAGGCGGTGGTCCGCACCGCAGTCGACCACGAGCACGTCGTCGCCGAGCTGCGCCGCGAGCTCGGCCGAGCGGCCGTGCGGCAGCGCGAGGAAGACCACGTCGTGCCCCTCCAGGGTGTCGACGGTGGTGTCCGCGAGGACGCGGTCGGCCAGTGGCAGCAGGTGCGGCTGGTGCGCACCCAGCCTCGTGCCCGCGCTTCCTCCGGCCGTCAGGACCCCGATCTCCGCCTCGGGATGGCCGAGCAGCAGCCGGAGCAGCTCGCCTCCCGCATACCCGCTCGCTCCCGCCACCGCGACCCGCACGTGGAAGATTATGCACAACCATGCAAGTCAATACGTCCGCGGGGGTGTCAGCAGGGTGGCGTGCCGGTGTCCAATGGCGGCAGGGTGGCGCCGCTGTCATTCTAGGACGGCCCGGTCGGGTCAACATTGCGGGAATCATGCACGGTGCCGGCGCCTTGTGCGTGACGTGGAGATCGGTCTGTACACCTTCGCCGACGTGAGCCTCGACCCCGACGGAGTGGGCCCGGCCCAGCGGCTCCGGGAGGTCGTGGAGGAGATCGCGCTGGCCGACGAGGTGGGCCTTGACGTCTTCGGGGTCGGCGAGCACCACCGCCGTGACTACGCCGCGTCGGCTCCGGCCGTGATCCTCGCTGCCGGGGCCGAGCGATCCTCGCGGATCCGGCTCACCAGCGCCGTGAGCGTGCTGAGCAGCGACGATCCGGTGCGGGTGTTCCAGCAGTTCGCGACGCTGGACCTGCTGTCCGGCGGGCGAGCGGAGATCATGGCCGGGCGCGGGTCCTTCGTCGAGTCCTTCCCGCTCTTCGGCTACGACCTCGCCGACTACGACGCGTTGTTCGCCGACAAGCTCGACCTGCTGCTCGCGGTACGGGCGAACGAGCGCGTGACGTGGTCGGGGCGGCACCGGCCCGCGCTCGACCAACACGCACGGGTTCGTCGCCGCGGAGCATGACGCGGCCGTGGACACGTACTACCCGCACCATGCCGAAGTGATGGACCGCATCGGGGCCGAGCGGGGCTGGGGCCCGACGAACAAGCGCGCGTTCACCGCGGCGACCGGCCTGCGTGGCCACCTGACCCTCGGCACGCCGGAGGAGGTGGCCGAGAAGATCCTCTTCCAGCGCGAGGTGTCGGTCACCGCACCCTGGTGCAGTCGCGCTCGGTACCGTGCCACACCGCGCGGTGATGACGGCGATCGAGCTGCTGGGGCACGCAGGTCGCACCGCTGGTCCACGCCGAGGTCGCCCGGCGGAAACCGGCCGCCGGTCGACTGACGTCCCACTCGCCCGGCTCGACGACGAAGTCGACCTCGACGTAGAGCTTCCGGCCGAGCTTGTGCAGCCGGATGATCGGCTCGTCCACGCCGAACCGCTGCCGGACCTCCTCGACCGTCGCGCGCACGGCGTCACTGATCTCGGCAGACGGCTCGCCCTCCAGCAACTCGACGGCGCCCGAGCGCAGCAACCGCAGCGGCATCGGCGCGAGCACCGCACACGCGACCAGGACGAGAACCGGGTCGACGTAGTCGGCCAGACCGGCCCGGCCGGTCGCGACGAGACCGAAGCCGGTCAGCGCTCCGGCCACCATCACGGCACTCAGGATCGCGTCGGCGCGCCACTGCTGGGCCTCGGCGTCGACCAGATCCGAGCCGGGAGCCGCGCGCCGCAGCCACCACGCCGCCGCCAGCGAGATCAGCCCGGTGACGGCGCCGTAGGCGGCGACGTCGCCGGGCGCGACGTGGGGTGCCGCCCTCACGGATCACGGCCACCGCGTCCGCGCCGGCGTAGAACAGCGTCGCCGCGAGTGCGACGCCCTGCGCGACCACCATCATCGGGGTGAGGGCGTCGCGGCCGAACGGGAACCGGTGGGTCGGCCCGGCGGCGACCGCGTGGGCGATCCGCAGCGACAACCCGGCGACCCCGATCCCGATCAGCGCGTACGCGCCGTCGAACAGGATGATCCGCGCACCGCTGAGCACCCCCCACACGACGGCCAGGCCTCCGCACACCGCAGAGGCGGTGAGCGAGCTTGCGAGCGAATCAGTGTCACAGCGCCTGCGCGCAGCGCCGACCGAGCGCAGCGAGGGAGTGCGATGAGCGAGCCCGTCAACGCGGCGCGTTCCCCGGCGGTCGCCTCCGGTGCGGTCCGCGCGACGGCGTGCTGCGGCTCCGTTCCGGCGCACGGGCCGTCCGGCCCGGCTGCATCGAGATCGGACACGGGCGGGTCGGGCACGGTGCGATGCTATCGAGGGCCGTCGGCTCCGCCGGCGTCAGCGGATCCCGTCCCACAGTTCGCGCAGATCACCTCGCGGATCCTCGATCACCTCCCACCCGCGGTCCGCGCCGGCGCCGAATCGGGCGACGGCCCGCCGGCCGGTCGTGTAGGCCGGCCACCCGGGATCACCCGTGGTGACGAAGGCCGTCCAGGCGCGCCTCATGGCGGCCGCGAGCTCCGCGGGCGGATCGATGCCCACGAAGGCCCGCGCGCCGGGGTCGTGCAGGCTGTCGAAGACGAACGGCAACTCGAGGCCGTGGCAGGCGCCCAGACGGCCGCCGTAGGCGGGCGACTCCCAGGCGAACTCGTACACGAAGCTGCGGGCGGGGTTCGACTCGGCGAGCCGCAGTGCCGGGATCCGGTAGAACCAGTCGCTCATGACCTCGGACAGCAGCAGGCCCGGTGACGCGTCGGGCATGTGCTGCCGGTAGTGGTCGAGCGCGCCGTCGGGCAGCCCGTACGCGGTGGCGACCGCAGCGACGGCCTTCGCGTCGACCTCGTCCACCACACCGGTCGGGACGAGGAGGAACCGGTACTCGTGCCGGTTCGCGCCGACGAGCACGTCCACGCCTGCCGCGGACCCGGCCGCGACCCGCTGCCACGGAGGCCCGGGCAGGACCTCGCCGTCCACCACGGGCTCGAACACCATGAGGTTCGCGACGATCTCCCCCCAACGGGCGGGATCCGGCGCGACGTGCACCTGGCGGGTGAGCACCTTCTGCGCGCGGATCACCCGCTCGATCGGGACGCCGCGCAGTGCCGCGGCGGTGGCGGGCACGCCCAGCTCGGCAGCCAGGTAGCCGGCGACGCGCCCGGCCGTGGCCGTGGTCAGTGTGTGGTGGGCCGCGCCGCTCTGGAGGATCGCGCGCCGGAACAGGCCTGCGCCGCGCGGCATCGCGAGCAGCACACCGATGCTCATCGCGCCTGCGGATTCGCCCGCTACGGTCACCTCGTCCGGGTCTCCGCCGAACGCGGCCACGTTGTCGCGCACCCACTCCAACGCTGCCACCTGGTCGAGCAGGCCGATGTTGGGCGGCGCGTCGGGCAGCAGCGCGAACCCCTCGACGCCGAGCCGGTAGTTCAGCGCGACCGTGACGACCCCGTCGCGGGCGAAGGCGGAGCCGTCCGTCAGGGGAACGGCGCTCGAGCCGTTGACGAAGGCACCTCCGTGGATCCACACCAGTACCGGCAGGCCCCGTGCGCCGGGATCGGGTGTCCACACGCTCAGGTTCAGGTAGTCGTCGCCGGGGATGACGGGGTTCGGCAGCAGCGCATCGAAGGGCCGCGGGTACCCGGGCATCGGGGCAGTCGGGCCGTGCGCGACAGCGTCCCGCACACCGGACCACCGCGGTGCCGGCTCCGGCGCGCGGAAACGGCGTTCCCCCACGGATGCGGCGGCGTACGGGATGCCCAGGAAGGCGACGACGCCGCCGGTCCGGACCCCCTGCACGGCACCGCCCGTGGTGCTGACGGTGACCGGTGTCGTGGTGCTCACGCGATCGAGCGTTCCGGCCCGGCGCCCGCCACGCAACGACGACCGGGTCACCTGTGGACAAGTGCCCGCGGATGTTCCCGAACGGCCACGACCGGACGGGACCGCGGGCTAGCGTCCGCGACGTGGGACACAGGCGATGGTGGTGGATGCTCCCGGCGGTCATCGGGCTGCTGATGGCGTCGTCCGGGTGCAGCCGGACGGTGGTGGGCATGCCCGCGGCGGCACCCGGACTGAGCGCCTCCCCGTCCGCATCCCCGTCCACCGACGCCGGTACGCCGGCGACGACGGCGCGAGCCCGGGCTCCGACGCTCGACGCCGACGCGCTCGCCGACGAGTGCCTGCTCGACGCCATGCAGCTCGGGGCGCTGCTGGACCGTCCAGTGCGAGCCGAGCAGGCGGTGGTGCGTCGCGCCGACGGCACGCGCAGCACCAGCTGCTACGTCGGCCCTGCCGACGGGCCGCGGGAACCGCTGGCGGCGATCAACGTCTACCGGGTACGGGCGGGCACGCCCGCGGAGGTCGTGCGTGCAGCAGGTGGCCGGGCGCTCCCCGGCCTGGGCGAGGCGGCGGCGCTGCTCGAGACCGCGGCCGGGCCGACCCTGCAGGTCGCGAGCCCACGGTTCCTCGTCACGCTGCTGGTGCAGGGCCGCTCGCCGCCCGACGACGCCTGGCGCGCAGCAGCGCGGGCCGCGCTCACCCGGCTGCCGCCGTGACGCCCTCGCGCTGCGAGGCCGCGCCACGACGGCGCCGGGCAGCGGTGCACGCCATGCCCCGGGAACGGCGTCATCGCAACCGGGATCAGCGCAGCGTCGCGCCGAACCGGTCCGCGGCCACGGCCACCGCGGCGTCGCGGGCGGCGTTGGCCTCCTCGCTCGTCAACGTCCGGTCCGGGGCGCGGAACCGCAGGGTGAAGGCCAACGAGCGGTTCCCCTCTGCGACCTGCTCGCCCGTGTAGACGTCGAACAGCCGCACCTGCTCGAGGAGGTCTCCGCCACCGACCTCGAGCGCCTCGGTCAGCTCGGCGGCGGGGACGTCCGCCGCCGCCACGAGCGCGACGTCCACGGACACCGGGGGGTAGGGCGACACCTGCGGAGCGGGGCGGTCGTCGCGCAGCGGCAGGGCGTCGAGGTCGATCTCGACGGCACAGGTGCGCGGCGGGAGGTCGAGCGCCTCGACGACCTTCGGGTGCAGCTCGCCGGCGTGGCCGACGATCCAGTCCCCGACGCGCAGGGCGGCGCACCGGCCCGGGTGCCAGGGCGGCAGCGACGCCGTCGTGACGCGCAGCTCGACGCCCGCCGCGGCGCCGACGAGCCGGGCAATCTCGATCGCGTCGGCCCACCGGACCGGCCGCCCGGCGCCCCACCAGCCGCGCTGTTCCCGGTCGCCGGCGAGCACCACGCCCACGTGCGCCGGCTGGGCCGGCAGCGCGGCCTTGATCTGCGCGTACTCGGCGTCCGTCGGCCGGTCCGCGACGTCCGGGTCGGGCATCGCGACCGAGTTGCGGTGCGGCAGCACGACCTGCTCGACGGTGTGCAGCATCAGGTCGGTGAAACCGCGCGCCCGGTTGCGCACCAGGGCGTCGAAAAGGCCCGGCAGCAACGTCGTGGACAGCGCGGCCCGGTCGGCGTCCAGCGGGTTGACCACGGGAACGGTCTGGCGGCGGACGTCGTCGGCGGGCAGCCCGAACGCCTCCCACACCGCGGGCCCGACGAACGGGAACGGCAGCACCTCGACGCTGCCGGTCTCGGCCAGCGCCCGGGAGACAGCGCGGCGACGCAGTTGGGTCGGGGTGAGCCCGCGTCCGGGCGGGGCCGGAGGGAGGACGGACGGAATGGTGTCGTAGCCCTCCAGCCGCAGCACCTCCTCCACCAGGTCCGCGGCCTGCACGAGGTCCGGTCGCCACGAGGGCGGGGTGGCGACCACGACGCCGTGGCCGTCGGTGCCCGTGTCGAACTCCACGCTGCAGCCCACCTGGTGCAGCCGCCGGACGGTCGCGCCACGTTCGTACGCCACGCCTGCGACGCGGTCGGGCAGCTCCAGCGGCATGCGCACCGGCGCCGGCACGGGTGCCGCCCCCGCGTCCGTGCGGCCGGGGGCGATCGTGCCGCCGCCGTGCTCGACCAGCAGCCGCGCGGCCCGTTCGGCGGCCACCGGCGGCAGCTGCGGGTCGACAACCCGCTCGAAGCGCCGCGACGCCTCGCTGGGCAGCTTGTGCCGACGCGCGGCCCGCGCGATGACGGCCGGGTCGAAGTGGGCCGCCTCCAGGAGGACGTCGATGGTGCCGCCCTCGCCCGCCTCGCCGATCTCGGTGGACGCCCCACCCATGACCCCGGCCAGGCCGATCGGCCCGGAGTCGTCGACGATGAGCAGGTCGTCCGGATCCAGCCGGCGCTCGACGTCGTCGAGGGTGGTCAGGGTCTTGCCCGGCTCGGCACGGCGCACCCGGATGCCGCCGGTGAGCCGGGCCGCGTCGTAGGCGTGCAGCGGCTGGCCGAGTTCGAGCATCACGTAGTTGGTGACGTCGACGATCAGGGAGATCGGGCGCATCCCGGCGGCGAGCAGCCGCCGTTGCAGCCACCAGGGGCTTGAGGAGGTGGGGTCGACGCCGTCGACCCGGCGGGCGACGAACCGTGCGCAGGCCGGGTCGTCCAGCGCGACCGGCCATGCGTCCCCCGCCGCCGGTGGCACCTCGACGCGCGCCGCGGGATCGACGAAATCGGAGTCGAACGCCCCCGCGAGCTCGCGGGCGAGGCCACGCACGGAGAAGCAGTAGCCGCGGTCCGGGGTGACGGCCAGCTCGATCACCGGGTCGTCCAGGCCCAGCAGCACCGTCGCGTCCTCGCCGGGGGCCGCCGCGCCCTGCGGGAGCACGAGGATCCCGGCGTGGTCGCTGCCGATGCCGAGCTCGCGCGCCGAGGCGATCATGCCGTCCGACACGTGCCCGTAGGTCTTGCGGGCCGAGATCGCGAACCCGCCGGGCAGCACCGCGCCGGGCAGCGCGACCACCACGAGGTCGCCGACCGCGAAGTTGCGGGCGCCGCAGATGACGCCGCGCGGCCCGTCGTCCCCGTTGTGGGAGCCGGTGTCGACCCGGCACCACCGGATCGGCTTCTTGAGCCCGGTCAGCTCCTCGATCTCGACGACCCGGCCTGCCACCAGGGGGCCCCGTCCGGTCGGCTCCGCGCCGCGATGGACGTCCTCGACCTCCAGGCCGACCCGAACGAACGCCTCGCCGACCGCGTCGGCGTCGGTGGGCAGGCCGTCGACGTGGGCGGCGAGCCAGGACAGGGGGACACGCACTTCTCTCGCTCCTGGGTTTGCGGGGTCAGACGCCGAAGGCCCGGCTGAACCGCACGTCGCCCTCGACTATGTCGCGCATGTCGGGCAGCCCGTTGCGGAACTGCAGCGTGCGTTCCAGCCCCATGCCGAACGCGAAGCCGGAGTACACCGCGGTGTCGACGCCGCACGCGCGCAGGACGTTCGGGTTGACCATGCCGCAGCCGCCCCACTCGACCCAGCCCGCGCCGCCCTTCTTCTCCGGGAACCACACGTCGACCTCTGCCGACGGCTCGGTGAAGGGGAAGAACGAGGGACGCAGGCGGGTGCGGGAGGTCTCGCCGAACATGGCGCGCGCGAAGGCGTCGAGCATGCCCTTGAGGTGCGCCATCGTGATCCCCTTGTCCACGGCCAGGCCCTCGACCTGGTGGAACACCGGGGTGTGCGTGGCGTCGAGCTCGTCGGTACGGAACGTCCGGCCCGGGCAGACGACGTAGACGGGCAGCGGCCTCTCCAGCAGCGCCCTGACCTGCACCGGTGAGGTGTGGGTGCGCAGGACGAGCCCGGACTCCTCGCTGTCACCGAGGTAGAAGGTGTCCTGCATGGTGCGGGCCGGGTGGTCCTTGCCGAAGTTGAGTGCGTCGAAGTTCAGCCACGACGACTCGACCTCGGGGCCCTCGGCGACCTCGTAGCCCATCGCGACGAACACGTCCTCGATCCGCTCGCCGATCTGCGTGATCGGGTGCCGTGCGCCACGCGGGGTGCGGTCGAACGGCAGGGTGACGTCGACGGCCTCCTCGACGAGCACCCGCTCGTCCCGCTCGGCCTCGAGCACGCTGCGGCGGGCGTCGAACGCCTCCTGCACCTGCGTGCGCGCCGCGTTCACCCGCCGACCCGCCTCGGCCCGCTCCGGGCCGGGCAGCGACCCCAGCGCGCGCCGGGCCAGCAGCACCGGCGCGCGGTCGCCGAGGTGCGCGGGCTTGACCACGGCGAGCGCGGCGAGGTCCGGCGCGGCGTCGAACGCCTTGCGCGCCGCCGCCACTGCGTCGTCGAGCGCCTCCGGCTTGAGCAGGGCCCCGGACACGGTGCCCCCAGCGTCGGTGCTCGCGGCGTCGGTGCTCTCGGACATGGAGATCGGTCAACCTTCCGGGACGGGGCCAATCCTGGTCACACTAGTGTCCGCGACCTGCGTCACCTGATTCAGTGCCGTCACGCCGCACGGCGCTTACGCTCGCGGCTGCCCCGTGACACGCTTCTCGGCCCGATGTCATCCAAGTCGGCCCGATCCGCGCTCACACCGATCGAGCTGCTGGTCGGCGGGTTGGTGTCCCTACCACAGGTGGCCGGATCGAATGGCAAGCCACTGCGGACACGCCTACGATGCGGCGATCACGGACTCTTGATCGTTTGCCATTCAATCAGGCCCGGCCTGGTCAGAGCGCCTGCAGCGGGCCGATCTATCTGTCACGGGACAGCGGCGTGGTGGACGCTGTGGACGGGGCGGACGATGGGAATGTCCCCGGTGCCGTCGAGGGCACCGCGGGCGAGCTCGGCGATGTGGCCCGCCGCGCGACGGAACGCCTGATGTTCTTCTGGTGCCGAACCTGCCGCAGCTGGTCGGGACGCTGGGACGGCGGACCCGCCGGCGCTCAGCCGGTGCGTGACGCCTGCGCGCTCGCGTAGAGGCACACCGCGGCGGCCGTCGCGAGGTTCAGGCTCTCGGCCAGGCCGTGGATCGGCACCCGCACCCGGTGATGCGCGGCCGCGGCCAGCTCCGGCGCGAGTCCGTGCGCCTCTCCCCCGAACACCCAGGCGGTCGGGCCGGCCAGGACGGCGGCCGCACCCGGGTCGTGCAGGTCCAGCTCACCGCGACCGTCCGCGGCCAGGAGGGTGAGCCCGGCGGTGCGGCAGGCATCGAGCACGGCGGCCGGGTCGCGGTCGCGGGCCAGCGGCACGTGGAAGACGCTGCCGGCGGAGGCGCGGACCGCCTTACCGTTGTGCGGGTCCACGGTGTCGCCCGCCAGCAGGACGGCGCCGGCGCCGGCGGCGTCGGCCACGCGGACGACGGTGCCCGCGTTGCCCGGGTCCGCCACGCCGACCAGCACCGCGACGAGTGCGGGTGGTCCAGCGAGCGCGACCCGCACGGGCACGTCGAGGAGATCGCAGACCGCGACGAGGCCCTGCGGGGTGACGGTCTCCGAGAGCGTCTCCGCGACCCGGTCGGTGACCGGGAGGACCCGTACGCCGTCGGCGCGCGCGGCCGCGACCAGCTCCGGATGCCGCTCGGCGGCCGTCGCCGTCACGAACAGCTCGTGCACGGTCGCGACGGCGAGAGCCTCGCGAACGGCCTGCGCCCCCTCGACGAGGAACCGCCCGGCCCGATCGCGGCCCGCGCGGCGCAGCAGCTTGCGTGCTGCCACCACGCGCGGGGTGCGCTCGGTGCCGGGCGGTTCGGGGTTCCGGTGGTGGTGAGCCGGAGTGCTCAGGCGGCGGTCCCGTCCTGTGACGTCACGCCTGGCGCGGGTACGTTCGCGCGCGCCACGTCGACGAGAGCGGCGAACGCGGCGGGCTCGCTGACGGCGAGCTCGGCGAGGATCTTGCGGTCGACCTCGACCCCGGCGATCTTCAGGCCCTGGATGAACCGGTTGTAGGTCATGCCGTTCTGGCGGGCCGCCGCGTTGATACGCGTGATCCACAGCTGCCGGAAGTCGCCCTTCTTGGCGCGCCGGTCGCGGTAGGCGTAGTTGAGCGAGTGGAGCATCTGCTCCTTCGCCTTGCGGTACAGCCGCGACCGCTGGCCGCGGTAGCCACTGGCCAGCTCGAGGGTGGTGCGCCGCTTCTTCTGAGCGTTGACCGCGCGCTTCACGCGTGCCATGGGAGTTCCTGTCTCTCGTCGGGGCGGCGGTGCGGGGAGAGCCGCCGTCCCGGGTCAGCGGGGAGGGAGGGTCAGCGGCCGAGGAGCTTCTTGACCCGCTTGACGTCGGCCGGGGCGATCTCCACCGTCCCGGACTGACGACGGGTCACGGTGCTCGGCTTGACCTCGAGCCGGTGCCGCAGGCGCGTCTGCTGCCGGCGCAGCTTGCCGCTGCCGGTGATCTTGACGCGCTTCGCGGTCCCGCTGTGGGTCTTGTTCTTGGGCATGATGGTCCGTTCACCGGTGGCACCCCGGTTCGGGGGGCCAGTGCTGACGTGCGGGTGGTACGTGATCTTTGCTGGCGGGCGCTCGGGGCCCCCGGGCGGTCAGGCCCCGGGGGCGTCCGCCGGAGCCGGCGTCTGCGCGGCGCGCGGCCGGGTCGGCTTCTTGTTGGGAGCGATCACCATGGTCATGTTGCGCCCATCCTGCTTCGGGGCCGCCTCGACCGTACCCAGCTCGGCCACGTCCTCGGCAAGCCGCTGCAGCAGCCGGAACCCCAGCTCGGGGCGGGACTGCTCGCGACCGCGGAACATGATCGTGACCTTGACCTTGTTCCCACCCTCGAGGAAGCGCACCACGTTGCGCTTCTTGGTCTCGTAGTCATGGGTGTCGATCTTCGGGCGGAGCTTCTGCTCCTTGATCATGGTGAGCTGCTGGTTGCGGCGTGACTCCCGGGCCTTCTGCGCGCTCTCGTACTTGAACTTGCCGTAGTCCATGAGCTTGCAGACCGGGGGGCGCGCGGTGGCAGCGACCTCGACGAGGTCGAGCTCGGCCTCCTGCGCCAGCCGCAGGGCGTCCTCGATGCGCACGATGCCGACCTGCTCGCCGTTCGGGCCGACCAGGCGGACCTCGGGCACGCGGATGCGGTCGTTGATGCGCGTTTCTGTGCTGATGCGGATCTCCTCGTTTCGACGTCGTGGCGCGACGGAGCGGAGACCCGACGATCCGGTGCCACGCCACGGCGCAATGGCACGCGGCACATCAACGGACCGAACCCGGACACCTGCGGTGCCGGGTGGGAGCCGGGGCTCCACTTGATCGCCCTGACGCAAGGGAAACGCACGACAGGGTGGTCGCATTCCGGAGGGTACCAGTCCGTGCAGGCCGTACGGAAACGGGTGGCCGGCACGTCGGGCTCGACCGCGCCGCACGACGTAGTCAGCGCGGGACGTGAGCGCCGGATCCGGCACCACTCGTCGGCAGCGGGGCGGAGCAGGTGAGACGGCGGGCGAGGGCGACTGCCCCGACGTCCCCGAGCGCGGCCCCCTCGGCCCGGCAGACCTCGAAGGTGTCGCCGAGCGCGGTGCGCGCTGCAGCCTCGACGGCGTCGATCCGCCGGGAGTCGGAGCCGTACACCCGCGACGCCCGGGGACTGGCGGCCAGCGCCCCCAGCAGGATCGTCGCCTCGCGGTGGCGGCCGAGGCGGGAGAGCGTCTCGACCAACACCCGTACCGCCATCCAGAGCTGGGTCCACGAGCCGAAGCCGTGCCAGTGGTCGATCAGCGGGCCGAAGGTGCGCAACACCGCGGCGGGATCCCCGGCCGCTCGCGCCGACGAGGTCACCAGCGTGTGCCGGGCGACCCCGGCCGCGAAGGACAGCTCGGCCTCCTCGGCCACAGCGACGGCCTCCTCCAGGTACCGCGCCGCGTCCGGGTCGCCCGCGCTCGGCCCGGCACTCGCCGCGGACGTAGGCGAGGAGCGGCCCGTCCGGTCACGGACCCGGTCCGCTCGACGAGAGCGGCGAACGTGGCCTCGTACCGGGCGGCCTCGTCGTGGCGCCCGGCATAGGCCGACTGCGTCGCCAGGTCCATCAGGACCATCGCCAGGACGTCGGCGTCGTCGGCGGCGACGGCGAGCTCGTAGGCGCGCTTCCCCTCGATGACGCGCGGCATCGAGGTCACCGCGGAAGCCGAGGACGTTCGCCAGCGCCTCCTGCCCGTCCCGGGCCGACGTCGGGTCTCCCGACTCGGCGGCGATCGCCAGTGCCCGCCGAGCCTGGCGCTCCGCGAGGTCGAGGTTCCCCCGCTGCCACCAGGTGTGCGCGTGGTAGCCGAGCAGGCGCGCGAGCAGCGGGTGCGCCCGGCCGATGCACCTGCTGCTCGGGGTCGAGCGCGGCCGCGGTGCGGAGGGTCTCCTCGAGCAGCAGGACGAGGTCGGCACGGCCCCGCAGGTAGGACAGCTCCGCGATGGGAACCGTCAGCCGGAGCAGCTCGTCGAGGGGGCCGTGGGAGCACAGCCAGGCGTGGGCACGGCGCAGGTCGGCCAGATGCGCGTCGAAGCGCCGGATCGCCGCGAGCTCCCCGGAGCCGCGCCTGGCCTCGGTCACCTCGTCGGCCAGCCGCGCCGCCCACGCCGCGTGGCGGACCCGCAGACGGGTCGCGGCCGGGTCGCCGGCGAAGCGGGAACGACCGAAGGCGCGCAGCGTCTCGAACATCCCGAACCGCGCGGGCTCCCCCGGGTGCCGGACGACGAGGGAGCGGTCGACGAGGTCGGGCAGTACATCGGCGTCGCCGCAGACCGCGAGCACGGCGCCGTACTCCACGGGTCCCGCGAACACCGACAACCGGTCGAACAGCGTCCGCCGCTCCTCGTCGAGGAGTCCGTAGGACCACGCCACGACGTCGCGCAGGGAGCGGTGCCGCGGCGACGCGGCCCGACTCCGCCGCGCAGGACCCCGAGCGGCTCCTCCGAGGTCTCCAGGGCGTCGAGGAGGCCGGGCAGGCCCAGCGGGAGCGCACGGGCGGCGGCCAGCTCGAGGGCGAGCGGCAGATGGTCGAGCCGCCGGCACACCTCGGCGACGAGCTCGTCCTCCGGATCCGGCGCAGCAGCAGGGTCGCCGGCCTGCATCCGGTCGACGAGCAGCCGGGCCGCCGCACCCGGCTCCAACGGGGCGACCGGCAGCACCTGTTCGCCGTCGACCCGCACCGGCTCCCGGCTGGTGAGCAGCAGGTCGACGCCGGGTGCGGCAGCGATGATCGCCTCCACCAGCGTGGCGACCTCGTCGCAGACGTGCTCGCAGTTGTCGAGCACCACCAACTGGTTGCGGACCGAGAGCACCTCGACGATGCCGTCGGCCACCGAACCGCTCCACTCGGCCCGGCCGTCGCTGAGCCGCAGCGCCGCGGCGAGCAGGGGCTCGACGTCGGCGGCTCCTCCCTCGCCGAACTCGACGAACAGCACGCCGTCGTCGTAGCGGTCGGCGACCGCCGCGGCGACGTGCCGGGCCAGCCGCGTCTTGCCCACCCCGCCCGGACCGCACAGGGAGACCACCCGGCAGCGCCGCACGGCGTCGACGACGCGCGCGAGGTCCGCGGCGCGGCCCACGAAGGAGCTGAGCGGTACCCGCGGGCGCGATGCGCCGGTGCGGGCGGTCGGTTACGGTCCTGCGGCGACCGGGATACCGGGGACGGGAAGCTCCTGACGCAGGACCCGCTGCTCGAGCTCCTGCAGCTGCGGGGACGGGTCGAGGCCGAGCTCGTCGGCGAGCCGCGAGCGGAGGCGGGCGAAGGCGGCGAGCGCGTCGCCCTGCCTGCCGGCGGCGACCAGGGCCTGCATGAGCACGCCGACGGCGCCGCTCTCGCAGCGGTTCGGCAGCCACCAGCGCGTCGAGCTCCGCCACGGCCTCCGCGGCCCGACCCGCCGCCAACAGCGCCTCCGCGTGCTGCTGGGCCGCCCCGGCCCGCAGCTCGGCGAGCCGCGCGACCTCGGGGGCCAGCGCGTGGTGGTCCAGCTCCGGGTAAGGACTCCCCCGCCAGAGCGCCAACGCCGCTCCCAGACGGTCCCGACGGGCCACGGGGTCGTCGAGGGTCGCCGCCGCGGCGAGATGGTCCGCGAACGCCGTCACGTCGACGCTCGCGCGGTCCGCGTCCAGCCGGTATCCGTCCGGAGTGGTGGTGAGCCGGATGCCGTCGGGCAGCAGGCGGCGCAGTCGGGCGACGTTGGTCTGCACCGCCCCGGGCGGGTCGGCCGGGACCTGGTCCGCCCACACCATGTCCACCAGGCGTGCGACGTCGACGGACCGCCCCAGGTGCGCCGCGAGCGCGGCGAGCAGCCGCCGCTGACGGACGGATCCGATCCGCACCGGACCGCTGTCGCCCTCCAGCCAGCAGCGGCCCGAGGACGCCGAGCGCTACCACGACCGCCATCGTCCCAGACCGGACACGGCGGACGGAACGGCGGAACCACCCTTGACATGTGACCTTTTGGTCACATAATTGAACTCGTGACGGGCGGAGGCGACGACGACCGGGTCTTCAAGGCCCTCGCCGACCCGACCCGTCGCTTCCTGCTCGACCTGCTCTTCGCGCGTGACGGCCGCACGCTCACCGAGCTGGAGTCCGAGCTGGAGATGACGCGCTTCGGGGTGATGAAGCACCTGAAGGTGCTGGAGGACGCCGGCCTCGTCGTCACCCGCCGCCACGGCCGGGAGAAGCTGCACTTCCTCAACGCCGTCCCGATCCGGCTGATCCACGACCGGTGGATCGACAAGTACACCGAACGGCAGGTCTCGGCGCTGGCCGACCTGAAGAGGCACCTGGAGGACGAGACATGACCACCGCGACGAGCACCCCGACCGACGACCCGGCGGGCACGCGCACCGTGCAGGTGCACCGCGTCTACATCACCGCTCCCGCGCAGCGGGTGTGGGACGCGCTGCTGAGCCCTGAGTGGACCGACCGGTACGGCTACGGCGGGTTCGTGCAGTCCGACCTGCGGGCCGGCAGCCCGTACGTCACGACCGCCGGAAGCGGTATGCAAGAGTACGGCATCGCCGGGCCGATCATCGACGGCGAGGTGATCGAGTCCGACCCGCCCCGGCGGTTCGTCCAGACCTGGCGGATGCTCATGGACGACGGTCTCAAGGCCGAGGGCTTCACCCGCCTCACCTACGAGCTCGTCGAGACCGGCGGAGTCACCCGGCTGACGGTCACGCACGACCTCACCGGCGCTCCGAACCTCGCGGTCCTGACCAGCGGCGCTGCCGACGACCAGCCGGGCGCCGGCGGTGGCGGGTGGCCCTGGGTGCTCAGTGACCTCAAGTCGCTGCTGGAGACCGGCACGGCCTTCTCACGCGCGAGCTGACGCGACGACGGGGCCGGCTCGGCACGTGGATCGTGCCGGACCGGCTCCGTCGCGTGGTCGCGGCGGACGTCGGCGGTCTGTCTCCGCGGGTGAAAGGCGCCTCATCGCTGTACAGCCCGTGATCGAATAGCAACAGTGCGCCTGTGACCCGCCGTCGGCGTCCGCATGGGCGAGTCTGCACGGGCGGTTGTAGCGCCAGCGACAGCGCGCCGACAGCGATCCGCAAGCCCGCGTTCCTAGCGTCGTCCGCGTCACACGCAGGGCACCGCATTCGCTGAGGAGATCCGCCATGACCACCCTGGAGACCGCACCCCACATCCACGCCGCCGACGCGCTCGTCGAGCGGCTGTTCGGCGCCGTGCTCGCGACGATGGACCTGCACGCCGTGTACCTCGGCGACCGCCTCGGCTACTACCGGGCGCTGGCTGCCGGACCGCTGACGTCGGCGGAGCTGGCCGCCCGGACCGAAACAGCCGAGCGCTATGCCCGCGAGTGGCTGGAGCAGCAGGCCGTCACCGGGATCCTCGTCACCGACCCGGAGGCGGACGCCGGGGAGCGCCGCTACACCCTGCCCGCGGCGTACGTCGCGCCGCTGACCGACGAGCTCGACCTCGGGCACGTCGCCCCGTTCGCGCGGGCGACGATCGGCTTCGTTAAGCACGTCGACCACCTGGTCGAGGCCTTCCGGACCGGCGGCGGAGTGAGCTGGGCGCAGCACGGTGCGGACGCCCGCGAGGGCCAGGCCGGGGCCAACCGACCGCTGTTCCTCGGCCCGCTGGGCCGGGAGTACCTGCCGTCGATCCCGGACGTCGACGCCGCCCTGCGCGCCGGCGGCCGGATCGCCGACGTGGGCTGTGGGCTGGGCTGGTCGTCGATCGGCATCGCGCTGGCCTACCCCGACGTGACCGTCGACGGCTACGACGTCGACGCTCCGTCGATCGAGGCCGCGCGCGGCAACGCCCGCGAGGCCGGCGTCGACGATCGGGTGCGGTTCCGCACCGTGGACGCCTCCGCCGTGACCGCGGAAACGTACGACGCCGTGTTCGCCTTCGAGTGCATCCACGACCTGCCCGACCCGGTCGGCGTGCTCGCCGCCATGCGCCGACTCGCCGGCGACGACGGCGCCGTGGTGGTCATGGACGAGCGGGTGGCCGAGACGTTCACCGCCCCGGGCGACGACGTCGAGCGCCTCATGTACGGCTACAGCCTGATGTGCTGCCTTGCCGACGGGATGGCGCACCAGCCGTCGGCCGGCACGGGCACGGTGATGCGGCCGTCCACACTGCGCCGCTATGCAGTGGAGGCGGGGTTCGCGGACGTCGAGATCCTCGACATCGCGAACGACTTCTTCCGCTTCTACCGGCTGCGCTGAGCGACGAGCTGCGCCGAGCGTCGCGCTCGTGCGGACCGGCGGGTTCACCCGACGTGACACGGGGAACACGGCTGCGTGCCAGACGTGCTCAAGACCCTCGTCGTCCTCGGCGCCCGCGGTGACATGACCGGGCGTCTCCTCCTGCCGGCACTCGTCCAGCTCGCCGGCACCGGTGGGCTGCCGTCGTCGACCGCGATCCTGGCTCTCGACCGCGACCCGGGCGACGACGAGACCTACCGGGCGCACGCCCGGCAGAAGCTCGACGCGCACCTGCCCGACCGCGACGAGAAGGCGGCGCAGACGCTACTGGAGCACGTGTCGTACCGGCAGGCCGACGTGACCTCCCCAGGCGCCCTGCGCGCTGCACTCGACGGCGCGGCCACGCCGATGGCCGTCTACCTGGCGCTGCCCAACGTTCTGTTCCGGCCGACGTTGGAGGCACTGGCCGGCGCCGGCCTGCCTGCGCACACGACACTGGTGGTCGAGAAGCCGTTCGGCACGGATCTCGACGACGCGAAGGCGCTCAACGCCCTGATCGCGCGGTCGTTCGACGAGCGCGACGTCTTCCGCATCGACCATTTCGTGGCCAAGCAGACCGTGCTGGACGTGCTGGGGCTCCGGTTCGCCAACCGGATCTTCGAGCCGGTGTGGAACGGCAATCACATCAGCCGGGTCGACATCACCTGGTACGAGTCGTTGGGGCTGGAGGGCCGGGCCAACTACTACGACCGCGCAGGCGCACTCCGCGACATGATCCAGAACCACCTGCTGCAGATGCTCGCGCTCGTCGCGATGGAACCCCCGCGATCGATCAACGAGCAGGACCTGCGCGACCGCAAGGTCGAGGCACTGCGTGCGGTGGTACCGCCGAAGCCCGAGGACATGGCGAAGGCCACCCGGCGGGCCCGCTACACCGCCGGCACCGCCGGCGGCAAGGAGCTGCCCGCCTATGCCGACACCGAGGGCGTCGACCCGGACCGCAGCACCGAGACTTACGCCGAGGTCACGTTCCGCCTCGTCAACTGGCGGTGGGCGGGGACGCCGTTCCGGCTGCGCACCGGCAAGGCGATCGGGCAGGAGCGGCGGGAGATCGCCGTGTACTTCAGATCGGTGCCGCACGAACCGTTCGACGACCGGGAACGGCCGAACGTCCTGCGCTTCACCCTCTCCCCCGACTCCATCGCCCTGGAGCTGAACCTCAACGGGGAGGGCGACCCCTTCGACCTCGAACGGGTGACGCTCGACAGCGCCTTTCCCGTCCAGGAGCTGCCGCCCTACAGCCTGCTCCTCAACGAGATCCTCGAGGGTGACCCGACGCTGTCCATCCGGGGCGACGAGGCCGAGGAGCTGTGGCGCATCGTCGAGCCGGTGCTGCAGGCGTGGGAGCGCGACGAGGTGCCGCTGGAGGAGTACCCCGCCGGATCGGGGGGCCCGAAGGGCGCGAAGACCCCACCCCGGAGCGGCACGGGGCGGGGAACGGCCGCAAGGGACGACCCGCGCTCGGGCTGACGGGGTAGGACGACGTGCGAGCCCGCAGCCGACCGCGGCCCGGCCTCAGCTCGCGGCCGCGATCCTCCGCCGCCGCGCGGGCCGAGCCGGAGCCTGTTCTGCGGGCGCGACCAGCTCCCGCAGGAACTGGCCCGTGTAGCTCGTGGGATGCGCCGCGATCTCCTCGGGGGTGCCCTGCGCCACGACGGTGCCGCCGCCGGAGCCACCCTCCGGCCCCATGTCGATGATCCAGTCCGAGGTCTTGATGACGTCCAGGTTGTGCTCGATGACGATCACCGAGTTGCCCTTCTCGACCAGCCCGTCGATCACCGCCAGGAGCTTGCGGACGTCTTCGAAGTGCAGACCGGTGGTCGGCTCGTCCAGGATGTAGACCGTGCGCCCGTTGCTGCGCTTCTGCAGCTCGCTGGCCAGCTTGACCCGCTGCGCCTCGCCGCCGGACAGCGTCGGCGCAGGCTGCCCGAGGCGCACGTAGCCCAGGCCGACGTCGACCAGCGTGCGCAGGTAGCGCGCGATCGAGGTGATCGGCGCGAAGAACTCGGCGGCCTCCTCGATCGGCATGTCCAGAACATCCGCGACCGTCTTGCCCTTGTAGTGCACCTCGAGGGTCTCCCGGTTGTACCGGGCGCCGTGGCACACCTCGCACGGGACGTAGACGTCCGGCAGGAAGTTCATCTCGATCTTGATCGTGCCGTCGCCGGAGCAGGCCTCGCAGCGCCCACCCTTGACGTTGAACGAGAACCGGCCCGGCTGGTACCCGCGCACCTTCGCCTCGGTGGTGGCCGCGAAGAGCTTGCGGACCTGGTCCCACACGCCCGTGTACGTGGCGGGGTTGCTCCGCGGGGTGCGGCCGATCGGGCTCTGGTCGACCCGCACCAGCTTGTCCAGGTTGTCCAGGCCGGTGATCCGGGTGTGCCGGCCCGGCACCTGACGCGCACCGTTGAGCCGGTTCGCCAGCACCGTCGCGAGGATGTCGTTGATCAGCGTGGACTTGCCCGACCCGGACACCCCGGTGACCGACACGAGGCAGCCGAGCGGGATGTCGACGTCCAGCTCGCGAAGGTTGTGCTCGCGCGCCCCGACGATCGCGAGCTTCCGCTTGGGGTCGACCGACCGGCGCGCCGCCGGGACGGGGATGGACCGGCGCCCGGACAGGTAGGCGCCCGTCAGCGACGTGTCGTGCGACTCGAGTGCGGCGACGGTGCCGCTGTGCACGACCTCGCCGCCGTGCTCACCCGCACCCGGCCCGATGTCGACCACCCAGTCGGCTGTGCGAATGGTGTCTTCGTCGTGCTCGACGACGATGAGCGTGTTGCCCATGTCGCGCAGCCGCGTCAGCGTCTCGATCAGCCGCCGGTTGTCGCGCTGGTGGAGCCCGATCGACGGCTCGTCCAGCACGTAGAGCACACCGACCAGCCCGGAGCCGATCTGCGTGGCGAGCCGGATCCGTTGCGCCTCTCCCCCGGACAGCGTGCCCGCGGCGCGGTCCAGCGACAGGTAGTGAAGGCCCACGTCGAGCAGGAAGCCCAGCCGAGCCTGCACCTCCTTGAGCACCCGCCCGGCGATCGCGGCCTGGCGGCTGTCGAGCAGCATCCCGTCGAGGAACGCCGAGCAGTCGGCCACCGACATCGCCGAGACCTCGGCGATCGACTTCTCGCCCTGGTCGCGGTGCGCCAGCGTGACGGCCAGAACCTCTGGCTTGAGCCGTGCGCCCTTGCAGGCCGGGCACGGCACGTCCCGCATGTAGCCCTCGTACTTCTCCCGCGCGTACTCCGAGTCCGTCTGGTCCAGGCGCCGATCGAGGAAGGGGATGATGCCCTCGAAGTTCGCGTAGTAGGCGCGCTCGCGACCGTAGCGGTTGCGGTAGCGGACGTGCACCTGATCAGTGGTGCCGTGCAGCACCGCCTTCTGAGCCGCCGCCGACAGCCGCCGCCACGGGATGTCCGTACGGAACCCGACCGCCGAGGCGAGCCCGTCGAGCAGCCGCCCGAAGTACTCGGCGGACTGACCGCCCGCCCACGGGGCGATGGCTCCGTCGGCCAGGCTCAGGTCGGGGTCCGGAACCACCAGGTCCGGGTCGACCTCCTTCTTCACGCCGAGGCCGGTGCACTCGGGGCAGGCACCGTAGGGCGAGTTGAAGGAGAACGTGCGCGGCTCGAGGTCGTCCAGCGTCAGCGGGTGCCCATTGGGGCACGCCATACGCTCGGAGAACCGGCGCTGCCGGTGCGGGTCGTCGTCCAGGAGATCGACGAAGTCCAGCACGACCAGCCCGTCGGCCAGCCGCAGCGCCGTCTCCACCGAGTCGGTGAGGCGCTGCTTGGCGTTCACCTTGACCGCCAGCCGGTCGACGATCACCGAGATGTCGTGCTTCTCCTGCTTCTTGAGCGTCGGCGGGGCGCTGAGCTGGTGCACCGTGCCGTCGACGAGCACGCGGGAGTAGCCCTGCGTCTGCAGGGTGGCGAACAGATCCACGAACTCGCCCTTGCGGGTACGCACCACGGGGGCGAGCACCTGGAAGCGGCTGCCCTCCGGCATGGCGAGCACCTGGTCCACGATCTGCTGCGGTGTCTGCTTCTCGATCACGTGTCCACATACGGGGCAGTGCGGGACGCCGGCGCGGGCGTAGAGCAGGCGCAGGTAGTCGTGCACCTCCGTGATCGTGCCGACGGTCGAGCGCGGGTTGCGGTTCGTCGACTTCTGATCGATCGAGACGGCTGGCGACAGGCCCTCGATGAAGTCGACGTCCGGCTTGTCCATCTGCCCGAGGAACTGTCGCGCGTACGCGCTCAGCGACTCGACGTACCGGCGCTGGCCCTCGGCGAAGATCGTGTCGAACGCCAGGCTCGACTTCCCCGAGCCCGACAGCCCGGTGAAGACGATCAGGCTGTCGCGGGGGAGGTCGAGGTCGACGCCGCGCAGGTTGTGCTCGCGTGCACCGCGGACGACGAGGCGCGGGGCCTCCGCGGAGCGTGCGGCGCCGCCGGAACGGTCGTCGGGGGAACGGTCGACCACGGTCGGGAGCCTCCGGAATCAGGCTGGGTACCACGCGGCTGGCGCCACGAACTTGTGACCGGACGGCGTCCGGCCCCGCAATCCATGCTAAGTGCGGCCACCGACAACTTCTGGGGCACCGACCCACCCGCGCCGGACGAGCAGCGATGCGCGCCGGACGCGACAGGGGATGGTAGGGAATTGTCGGACCGCTCCGCTAGCTTCGCACGCATGTTCGAAACCGCGCCATCCGGCCCTGTCCGCGCCCGCTCGTCCCGACCCTGCGCCCGCTCGACGCCCCACGGCGGCACCCGCGCGGTCGATACGCCACGAGGCCGCGGCCCGCTCGGGGCGCTGCTCCGCCTGCTCGGCCTCGGCCGGTCACCTGTGGGTGGTCGCGCCAGGCGGGCATGGTGGCGAGGTAGGTCAGCGTGGCCGCCTCGGCACCGGCCCGGGACTGCTCCGGGTGGCGGCGCTCCTGCCACGCCACCATCCGCGCGAAGCGCTCCTCGAACGGCTGAAGGTCGCCGGAGTCGGTGGTGCAGTACCGGAGGGCGCGGCGTCGAGGAGGGCGGTGGCGCCGGCGAGGAGGGCGGCGCTGTCGGTGTCGGTCATCCGCGCGATGGCCGCGGTCAGTGCGTCCTCCGACAGCACCTCCGCGTTGCGCCGCATGGCCTCGACCCCGGCGGGGGTGAGCCAGACGAGGGTGCGGCGCCGGTCGGCGGGGTCGCGGTCGCGCATGAGCAGCCCGCGCCGCATGAGGCCGTCGACGATCTCGCTGACCACCGACTGCGCCCGGTCCAGGTGCAGCGCAGCCTCGCCGATCGTCAAGGGACCGGTGTGGGTGAGGTGGCCGAGCACGGCGCGGGAGGCGGCGGTCAGCCCGCTGCGGGGCCCGTCGCGGCGGTGGTAGGTGAGGTAGATGGCGCGGAAGAGGGCGGCGAAGGCCGCAGCGTCGACTGCCGGGTCGGCGGCGGCGGCGGTCTCCTCGCCGGTGGACCCGCGGGCGTGCCTGCGTGGCCGCTCCGCTCCGGCGGCCGGATCGTGCGCGGGGTCGGAGGGCGCCGCGCGGGTCATGCCGCCACCGTGCTCAGGGGTGGAACCATCGTCAATCGCGATGGATTCCGCCGAGTGACGACGGCTGGCCAGAGTGGTGCGGAGGTCCGTACGCTCCCCGGTCGTGGACGTCCTCGACACCTACAGTGGACATACGGACCCGGGCGGGGCCGCTGCCCGCCGCGACCTCGGCGCACTGACGATCACGAAGGTCTCGGTCGGGCCGATGGACAACAACGCCTACCTCCTGGTCTGCACCGAGACCGGCGAGGCGCTGATGATCGACGCGGCGAACGAGCCGGACCGCCTCGCCGGCGTGGTCGGTGCGGCGAAGGGCGCACAATTGCGCACCACGGTCACCACGCACCGCCACTACGACCACTGGCAGGCCCTCGGGGCGGTTGCCGAGAAGTTCGGCACCCGGCAGCTCGCGCACCCCCTGGACGCGCCCGAGTTGCCGGTCCCCGCGGACGACACGGTCGAGCAGGGCGACACGATCACGGTGGGCCGGGTGCTGCTGGAGGTCATCCACCTGCGCGGGCACACGCCCGGATCGATCGCCCTCGTGTATCGCGCGGCCGACGGCCCCCACCTGTTCACCGGCGACTCCCTGTTCCCGGGCGGTCCGGGGAAGACGAACTCACCGGCAGACTTCGCGTCGTTGGTGGACGACCTCGAGGAGCGCGTGTTCGGGACGCTGCCGGACGAGACGTGGGTCTACCCCGGCCACGGGGACGACACCACGCTGGGCGTCGAGCGGCCATCACTGCCGGAGTGGCGGTCGCGCGGCTGGTGATCCGACTGCTGCCGTCCGCACTCAGGCGAGGTTCTTCCTGTTCCAGAGCTGATGGGTGACACCGCTCGCCGACGTGGTGGTCTCGATCGTGAAGCGGTCGTCAACGCCGCTCGTACCGTCCCAGAGAGACGC
The DNA here is from genome assembly GCA_963720845.1 of uncultured Actinomycetota bacterium. GTDB lineage: Bacteria > Actinomycetota > Actinomycetes > Mycobacteriales > Pseudonocardiaceae > Pseudonocardia. The sequence goes on from CAVRHG010000013.1 coordinate 38,742, forward strand.
CTCGGCCCAGCGTGATCGGCACAACCATCAGGTGCATGAAGTCGATCAGGTCGGCGCGGAGGAATTGCCGCACGGTGGACGGCCCTCCGCCGATGCGCGCGTCACCGCCCTTTGCGGCCTGCCGGGCCAGGCTGAGCGCCTCCTGAGGCGTGGAGTCCACGAAGTTGACGACGGTTCCGTTGGGAAACTCGATCGTGGGATGCGGATGGTGGCTGAGGACGAAGACCGGTGTCCGAAACGGTGGCTCGTCACCCCACCAGCCGCGCCACCGTCATCGGGCCACTCACCTACCTGCGGCCCGAACTTCCGCCGGCCCATGATCTCGGCACCGACGCCCTGGCCCCACATGCTGATCAGAGCGCGGTCGAGCGTGACAGGGTCGGCGATCCGGTCGATCCCCGTCGATGGCGCGGCCGTCGAGGGAGACCAGCAGGTCGTGGACTCGAGTGCGGGACATGACGACACCTCACACGATTGCGGTTCAGAACCGCCAAAACCGTAGGGCACAGCGCTCGCGGGTCGACGACGGGCGACGAGCGCGAACGTCGGTGCACCGTGTTCGGCACCTGCCGGACGAGACGTGGGTCTACCCCGGGGCACGGTGACGACACCACGCTCGGCGAGGACCGCAGGACCTCGAGGAGCGACGAGCAGACGCTGACGGCCTAGACAGGTGCGTGTGCCACGCAGTGGCACCGCGTAGCACACTCGGCGTACCATGGTGTGATGAGCCAGCCTGAGATCACGCAGCGCGACCTGCGGCAAAGATCCAAGGAGATCATGGATGCGGTCGAAGGCGGCCAATCCTTCACAGTCACCCGCGACGGCCACGAGATAGGAGAGCTGGTCCCGCTGCGTCGACGTCGGCGCTTCGTTGGCCGGAATGAGTTCGCCGCGATGTCACACAACGCCGCAACCGTCGATATCACCGCCTTCCGCGCGGATCAGGCCGCAGTCGCGGATCATGAGGTCGTCGATCCGTATGGACGGTAGTGCTCATGATCAGGGCCTCCTCGACACGAACATCCTGATCCTTCGCCGCTGGGTCGACGTGACTGAGTTGCCGAACGAAATGGCGATCAGTGCGGTCACGCTCGCCGAGCTCTCCGCCAGCCTGCACCAGGTACGACCGAACAGCGAGCAAGACACCTACGACGAGCATGCCGAACGCGCCCGCCGGCTCGATGTGCTTCAACGGGCCGAACACGAGTTCGACCCGATCCCGTTCGACGCCGAGGCGGCCAGGACGTACGGCCGAGTGACCGCGGCAATCGTCTCCGCTGGGCGGAAGCCGCGACGCCGAATCGCAGACCTGATGATCGCTGCAACGGCGATCGCCGAGAGCCTACCGTTGTTCACGACGAATCCTGACGACTTCGACGGACTACTGGGCCTGCTCACCGTCGTACCGGTCACGCGCCCTCTCGTATCCGGCGACGGTCGATGACCGTCGCCGCTCTGTCCAGGGTCAACGCGACTCGCTTCGTCGTTGCCGGATTGGCGCGCCCCGGGGCCGCCGATCCGCCGATCGTCCCGGTGCCTGGTCCATCACGGGACGTCGAGGAGCGTGCACGAACGCGGGGAGTGACGGCCGCCAGGTAACGATCACCCAACCGTGATCGACATCGGCGTTCGTGTCGGCCGATCATGATGGGGTGACCAGCGTCCCCGCGACGTCGGGCACGGCCGTGCCGTGTCCGGTGGCGTCGTGGCACCTCTCGGCGGCGCGAACCGAGCGTAGCGAGGGAGTGCACCAGTGAGCGAGCCCGGGAGCGAATCAGTGTCACAACGCCTCGGCGAAGCGTGAATGCGATGAGCGGAGTCGCCCACCTGCTGCGCCTGGTCGCGGGCGCGATCGGGCGCGCCGTCGCCGCAATGCTGTCGCTCGCCTTGCTGATCGGCACCGGGTACGGCTGGGTGGTCCAGCGGACGCTGACCGACCGCGTCGTCACGAGCGACGTCATCACCAGCCGGACCGTGGCGCCGGCGCCCGAGCAGCCGTTCACGGCGCTCCTCGTGGGGCTGGACAGCCGCACGGACGCATCGGGGAACCCCCTGCCTCCGGAGCTGCTGGCCGAACTGCGGGCGGGCGACGACGAAGGCCAGCTGCACACCGACACGATCATCTTGCTGCACGTCCCGGCCGGGCCGAACGCGCGTGCCGTCGCGATCTCGATCCCCCGCGACTCCTTCGTCGCCCTCGCCGACGAACGTGGCCGCCACAAGATCAACTCGACGTACGGGCGGGCCACCGACGACGCGAAGGCAGCTCTCGAGGCCCAGGGGGTCACCGGTCCCGAGCTCGACCGGCGGTCCCGCGACGCCGGTCGCCGCGCGCTGGTCGCGACCGTCGAGAAGTTCACCCAGCTCCCGATCGACCACTACGCGGAGATCAACCTCGCCGGGTTCGTCGAGATGACCGAGGCGATCGGTGGGGTGCCGGTATGCCTCAAGCGGCCCGAGCACGAGGTCCGGTCCGGGGTCGACCTCCCCGCCGGCCCGCAGACCGTCAGCGGCGCCGACGCGCTCGCCTTCGTCCGGCAGCGCCACGGCCTCGAGGGCGGGGACCTGGACCGCATCGCCCGCCAGCAGGCGTTCCTCGCCGGCCTGGCGAGCCGGATGCTGTCGACCGGGACGCTGTCCGACCCGGGCGCGGTCCGCCGGCTCGTCGACGCCGTCACGCGGAACGTCGTCCTGGACCGCGGGTGGAACCTGGACCGGCTCATCACCCAGTTCGGGCGCATGTCCGGCGGCGACATCCGGTTCGTCACGATCCCGACCGGGACTCCCGCACTCGAGACGCCGGTCGACGGGGTCGCCGTTCAGGTCGACACCGACGACGTCCGCGCCTTCGTCCGGGAGGCGGTCGCCGCGACCGACAGCGCGGCTGCAGCGGCGACGGAGAACCCGACCCCGAACGCCCCCGCGCCGTCGACGGCACCGACGGCGCCGAGCACCGGGATCTCCGCCGCCGGCGTCACCTGCGTGGGCTGAAGGCCGCGTCGACCGCGCTCACGTGACGTAAGCAGCGGTCCCGAATCAGTCGCGGTCGCCTTCCCGGCGGTCGAGCGCGGCGGCCCAGGCGCGGATCTCGTCCGGACCCCGGTCCGCGTACACGCGCAACTGCTCGGCCACGGCGATCTCCACGGCGGCGTGCACCGCCGCGGCCGAGACGTACGGGTCGACGGCGCGGGCCGCCTCCAGCGACCGCGGCGAGAGGTACATGGTGATCATCGTCGTTCACCTCCTTGTGGGGAGGAACGAGCCGACCCCCTTCCGGATACCGCCGGGCCGCTCCGGTATCCATCGCCGGGGCACACTGTCGGCGTGACGGACTCCTTCCCCCGCCGCCAGGCCCGGACCCGCCGCTTCACCCTGGGCACCCCCCGCGGCGTATCGCTCTCCCCCGACGGGGCGCGCGTCACGTTCCTGCGCAGCCGCGGCGGCACCGACGCCGTCACCTGCCTCTGGACGCTGGACCCGGTCACCGCCGAGGAGCGCCTGGTCGCCGACCCCCGCATGCTCGACGCCGGCAGCGACGACGATCTGCCGCCCGAGGAGCGGGCCCGACGAGAGCGGGCGCGCGAGCAGGCAGGGGGGATCGTCGCGTACGCCACGGACGGCGCAGGTGACGTCGCCGCCTTCGCACTGTCGGGACGCGCCTACGTCACCGGACTCACCACGGATGGCGCCCCGCCCCGGCCGCTCGACTCGCCCGGCCCCGTCGTCGACCCGCGGCCGGACCCGACCGGCGCCCGCGTCGCCTACGTCAGCGGCGCCGCGCTGCACGTCCACGACCTCGCGGAGGCCACCACAGCGATCCTCGCCGCGCCCGAGAGCACCACGGTGACCTACGGCCTCGCCGACTTCGTCGCGGCCGAGGAGATGAGCCGGATGCGCGGGTACTGGTGGTCTCCGGACGGCCAGTCGCTGCTCGTCGCCCGGGTCGACGATGCACCGGTCGGCCGTTGGTACATCGCGGACCCCGCGAACCCCGACCGGGAGCCCGCGGTCGTCGCCTACCCCGCAGCGGGTACGCCGAACGCGCTGGTGTCGCTCGTCCTCATCGGGCTCGACGGCACGCGCGTCGACGTCGCGTGGGACGCCGGGCGCGACGAGTACCTGGCGCACGCCGTGTGGTACCCCGGGGAGCTGTTGATCGTGGTCCAGCCGCGCGACCAGCGCGCGCTGCGCGTGCTGCAGGTCGACCCGGCCACGGGCGCCACCACCCTCGTGCACGAGGATACCGACCGACGCTGGGTCGAGATCGTCCCGGGCGCGCCGGCCCGCACGGCGTCCGGCGCCCTGCTGTGGATCACTGACGACGGAGCCGCGCGCCGCCTGCTCGTCGACGGTGAGCCGATCACCCCGCCGACCCTGCAGGTCCGCGCCCTGCTCGACGTCGACGGGGACACTGCGCTGCTCAGCGCCTCCGACGACCCGGTCTCGACGGCGCTGTGGACCTGGTCCGCCGCGGACGGGCTGCGCTGCCTCACCCCGGAGACCGGTGTGCACGGCGGGCGGCTGGTCGGCGGCACGCTGGTCGTGAGCAGGCAGTCGCTCGACGCCGACGGCACGGTCACCACCGTCCGGCCGGCGGGCGGGATCGAACGAACGGTCACCTCGTTCGCCGAGCCGCCCGGGTTGACGCCCCGGGTCACCCTGCACCGCGCAGGCGAGCGGGCGTTGCGCTCCGCGCTGCTGCTGCCGTCGTGGCACGAGCCGGGGACGCCGCTGCCGGTGCTCATGGACCCCTACGGCGGCCCGCACGCCCAGCGCGTCGTCGCCGCCCGCGGCCCGCACCTGACCAGCCAGTGGTTCGCCGAGCAGGGCTTCGCGGTCGTGGTCGTCGACGGCCGGGGCACCCCGGGACGCGGTCCGGCGTTCGAGCGTGCGGTGTGGGGCGATCTCGCCGGGCCGGTGCTGGACGACCAGGTCGACGCCCTGCACGCGCTCGCGGCCGACCGTCCTGAGCTCGACCTGACCCGCGTGGGCATCCGCGGGTGGTCGTTCGGGGGCTACCTCGCCGCGCTGGCCGTGCTGCGCCGCCCGGACGTCTTCCACGCCGCCGTCGCCGGAGCGCCGGTCACCGACTGGACCTTGTACGACACCCATTACACGGAGCGCTACCTGGGCCGTCCCGACACCCATCCCGACGCCTATGCGCGGACCTCCCTGCTCCCGGACGCGGCGAAGCTGACCCGTCCGCTCCTCCTGGTGCACGGTCTCGCCGACGACAACGTGGTCGCCGCGCACACGCTCCGGCTGTCGTCGGCGCTGCTCGCCGGCGGCCGCCCGCACAGCGTGCTGCCGCTGTCCGGGGTCACGCACATGACGCCGCAGGAGGTGGTAGCGGAGAACCTGCTCCTGCTCCAGGTGGAGTTCCTCCGGGACGCCCTCGGCATCGCGCCCCCACCTGCCGCCGGCTGAGGCCCGGCCGGTCAAGGGGTACCGGCCGGTCGGCGCCCGCCCCGATGTACGCGCTACGGATGTTGATCCGCCAGCCGGCCCGCATCGGCGCGGTCCCGGTGCACATCGCGCCGCCACTCGACCACCGCGATCACCAGCGCCGCGGCCACCCCGACCACCGCGGTGGCGAGTGCCGCGGCGATCGCGGCCCGGAAGTCGTTCCCCGTCGACGACAGCACCAGGTAGAAGAGCGCAGGCAGGGTCGCGGTGCCGATCGCCGCGCCGAAGCGCTGCCCGGTCTGCAGTGCCCCGCCCGCCGAGCCCGCCATCTGCACCGGCACGTCGTGCAGGGTCATCGTCACGTTCGGGGAGATCACCAGGCCGCCGCCCAGCCCACCCAGCAGCAGCGCGGGCGTCACGGCCCAGCCCACCGAACCGGCCGGCGCGAAGCGGAGCACGATCGCGGCCGCCGCGATCCCGACGAGCACGCCGGTGAGCCCGATCACCGTCAGCCGCCGCCCGTACCGGTCGACCAGACGTCCGCCGAACACCGCCGACACCGCCGACCCCAACGCGAACGGGGTCACCACTAGCCCCGACTGCAGCGGCGTCCACCCCAGCCCGGTCTGGAAGAACAGCGCGAACACCAGCCAGACGCCGGAGAACCCGACGAAGTAGACGGTGCCCAGCGCCGCACCGGTGGCGTACCCCGGTGTCTGGGTGATCAGCCGCGGATCCAGCAGGGGGTCCCCGCCGCGGCGCACCACCCGTCGCTCCCACCATGCGAAGACCACGAGCAGCGCGACGCCCACCACGAAAAGCCACCACAGCCGCGCCAACCCGCCCGACTCGGCCTGGATGAGCGGCAGCATCAGGGCGAGCACACCGCCGCCGAGCAGCGCGACCCCCGCGACGTCGATGTGCCCGCGCCGACCCGGTCTCCCGCGGGGCAGCAGCCGCGCGGCGAGCACGAGGGCGACGAGCCCGATGGGCACGTTGACGTAGAAGATCCATCGCCACCCGCCGGGGCCCCCGGCCAGCGCGAGGATGACGCCGCCGAGCACCGGCCCCGCCGCGGTGGAGATCCCGACCGTGGCGCCGAAGAAGCCGAACGCCCGGCCCCGTTCCGCGCCGCGGAAGAGCTGCTGGATCAGCGCTGAGTTCTGCGGCGCCAGCGCCCCGGCGGCGAGGCCCTGCGCGAGGCGGGCCGCGACCAGCATGCCCTCGTTCTGCGCCGCGCCGGCCGCCGCGCTGCACACCACGAAGCCGGCAAGCGCGGCGAGGAACATCCGCCGGCGCCCGATGGCATCTCCCAGCCGCCCCGCCGGCACCAGCGCGAGGCCGAAGGTCAGCGCGTAGCCCGAGACCACCCACTGGATCGCCGCGGGCGACGCTTCGAGGCTCTCGCGCATCGACGGCAGGGCGACGGCCACGATGCTGACGTCGAGCAGGCTCATGAACCCGGCGGTGAGCGTCACCGAGAGGGCGCGCCAGCGCCGGGGGTCGGGGGTGTCGTCGGGCGGTTCCACCGGGTCCGTCCCCCGCTGCTCGCTGCCACCGTGCCCGGCCGACCGCACTTCGCTCACCCGCTCGATCATCGAGGTCCGGGCTACCCTTTCCGCCCGTCGGTCACGCCGTCGACGAAGCGGGGAATCGGGTCTGGCAGGCTCATCCGGACCCGATTCGTTCCCGGAGGTTCCCGTGTCCGCACCGCAGCGCCCCGACGTCGACCCCTACGACGGCCCGCCGCCGCCCGACCTGGTCGTCGAGGACATCGCCGTCGGCGACGGCCCCGAGGCAGTGCCCGGCCAGACCGTCAGCGTGCACTACGTCGGGGTCGCGCACTCCACCGGCGAGGAGTTCGACGCCTCCTGGAACCGCGGCGCGCCGTTCCGCTTCCCGCTCGGGGCCGGCCGGGTGATCGGCGGCTGGGACAAGGGCGTGGCAGGCATGAAGGTCGGCGGACGGCGCAAGCTCGTGATCCCGCCGCACCTGGGCTACGGCGACCGCGGCGCGGGCGGCGTGATCAAGCCGGGCGAGACGCTGGTGTTCGTCGTCGACCTGCTTGGCGTGAGCTGACAGGGGCACGACACCGCGGCCTCTCGCCTGGCCGAACGGTGTCCCTGCGGCTCGTCCTGACCGCGGACACCCACCTGCCGCGCCGTGCCCGCGACCTGCCGGAACCGTTGTGGGCGGCAGTCGACACGGCAGACGTGGTCGTGCACGCGGGCGACTGGGCCACCGTCGACCTGCTCGACGCCCTCGAGGCGCGGGCCGCACGGCTGGTGGGGGTCCACGGGAACAACGACGGGCCAGCACTGCGGGCCCGGCTGCCGGAGGTCGCGCGCGTGGACCTGGGCGGCGTCCGGTTCGCCGTGGTCCACGAGACCGGGTCCGCAGCGGGGCGGGAACGCTGGTGCGCGGCGGCCTTCCAGGACGTCGACGTCCTGGTGTTCGGGCACAGCCACATCCCCTGGGACACCACCGCGACCCGCCCGGACGGCACCACGCTGCGCCTGCTCAACCCCGGCTCGCCGACCGACCGCAGGCGGCAGCCGGACTTCACCTGGATGACCGCCGAGGTCGGCGGGGGCGGGCTGACCGGGGTGACGCTGCACCGTCTGCCACCCCGCCACTGAGAGGTCGGGGGAACCCGCGCCGCGACCGTCAGGCCCGCGACGGGTGCGGACGACCGGGCGCGCACCCGGCCTGCGCGACGCCGCGTCCCGGGGTCGGCACGGCCCGCTCGGCGGCCGCTGCCACCTCCGCGGCCCGCGCGGCCGCCCGCAGGGCCGCGGCGTCGCGCCGCACCTTGACCAGGCTCGCGACGGTCGTGATCACCAGGATCCCGATGATGACGCACAGCGACAGGACGATGCCGATCGTCGGCACCGGGACCGGCTGCCCGCCGTTGACGAACGGCAGGGTGTTCTCGTGCAGGGCCTCGAGCACGAGCTTGACGCCGATGAAGCCGAGGATCACCGACAGGCCGTACGACAGGTACACCAGCTTCGAGAGCAGGCCGCCGAGCAGGAAGTACAGCTGCCGCAGCCCCATCAGCGCGAATGCGTTCGCCGTGAAAACGAGGTAGGGCTCCTGGGTGAGCCCGAAGATCGCCGGGATCGAGTCGAGCGCGAACAGCAGGTCCGTCGACCCGATCGCGACCATCACCACCAGCATCGGGGTGATCATGCGGCGTCCGGCGACCCGCACGAACGAGCGCGATCCGTGGAACTCCGGGGTCACCGGCAGCACGCGGCGCATCAGGCGCAGCACGGCGTTCTCCGAGAACTCGTCGTCGTGGTCGATGCCCTGCCGGGCCACGTTGACCGCCGTCACGATCAGGACGGCCGCGAACAGGTAGAACACCCAGCTAAACGCCTGGATGGCGGCCGCACCGACGGCGATGAACGCTCCGCGCATCACCAGGGCGATGACGATGCCGACGAGGAGCACCCGGTGCTGGTGCTCCTCGGGAACCCGGAACGCGGCCAGGACGAGGACGAACACGAACAGGTTGTCCACCGACAGCGAATACTCGGTGATGTACCCGGCGAAGAACTCCCCGGCCGCCACTCCGCCGGCGAACGACCACAGGCCGACGCCGAAGAGCACGGCCAGCGCGACGTAGAACAGCACCCACCGGGTGGCCTCGCGCGCGGTCACCGCGTGCGGCTTGTGGTCCACGAGGAACAGGTCGGCCAGAATGATCGCGACCAGGCCACCGATGGTGGCCAACCAGAGCCACGCTGGGACGTTCATACGGTGTCCTTCCGGAGGAGGTCGTTCGGGCGGCGTCGAGCGGCCCGAGGTCTCTCCCGTCGACGCGGACAAAACGTACAACGACGCTCGCGATCGACCGATGACACCGGGTACCCCTTCCCGATTGGGCGGATACCGTGCTGACGATGCCACCGTAGGCGGGATACTCCCCTCCGGTGCACCTCAATTGTCACGGGTCGGCAACGACGACGCCAGTTCTGCGCGCTCGCGGTGACGGAACGCACCGGGGCGAGAGGGCGCTGAGAAGCGGCTGAGGGCCACCCGCGAAACCGTCGGTGGGCTGCCCTACGGTCGCGAGCATGTCCAGTTCCACCGCGGTCCGCGCCGGCGTCTCTCGCGCCCGGCTCGCGGTCGCGGTGCTCGCCGCGGCCCTGCTCGCGCTGGTGGGCGCGGTTCCGGCGGCCGCTGCCACCGGGGCCCGGACGGTCGAGGAGAAGGTCGAGGTCCCCGCGGGCACCGGGTTGCCCGGCACGATCACCCTGGACACCACCCTGTACCTGCCGGCCGCGACGCCGGCGCCTGCCGTCCTGGTCGCGCACGGCTTCGGCGGCACGAAGGCGTCGGTCGACACGGACGCCCGGGCACTCGTCGACCGCGGGTTCGTCGTGCTCACGTGGACAGCGCGTGGCTTCGGGGCCAGCGGCGGGCAGATCGCGCTGGACTCCCCGGACTTCGAGGTCGCAGACGCCCGCGCCCTGGTCGACCGGCTGGCCACCCGCCCCGAGGTGGTCCAGGACGGCCCCGGCGACCCGCGGGTGGGCGTCACGGGCGGATCGTACGGCGGGGCGTTGGCACTGCTGCTCGCCGGGTACGACCGGCGGGTCGACGCCGTGGCCCCGGTGATCACGTGGAACGACCTCGGGCAGGCCCTGTTCCCGAACGCCGCCGCAGCGCCGGGGTCGCTGCCTGCCGACACCCCGGCGCGCGGTGCCTTCTCCCCGGACGGGGTGTTCAAGCGCGGCTGGGCCGGAGTGTTCTTCTCCGCGGGTCTCGCGCCCGGGGGCGGGCCCGACGGCGACGGCGGGGCGGCGGCGCAGTCGGGACCCGCCCCCACGGCAGCACCGGATCCCGACCGGCCGCTCACCTGCGGCCGCTTCACCCCGGCCGTGTGTGCGGCCTATACCGAGGCCGCCACCACCGGACGGCTCTCCCCCGCCACCGCGGAGCTCCTGCGCCGGTCCTCCCCCGCCTCGGTCACGGACCGGATCGCCGCTCCGACGCTCGTCGTGCAGGGGGAGGCGGACACGCTGTTCGGGCTGGACCAGGCCGACGCCACCGCTCGACAGATCGCCGCGGCAGGCGGCACGGTTCGGGTGCTCTGGTACGGCGGCGGGCACGACGGCGCCGGCGTGGACCAGCGCGTCCGGGACGCGATCGGGGACTGGTTCGACCACTGGCTCGCCGGGAAGGGCGACCCGGGCACGAGCTTCAGCTACACGGTCGCGAGCGGCGTGCGCACCGGCGGTGACACGCCCACCAGCCGCACCGTGGAGGCACCCACCTACCCCGGCCTCGCCGGTGCTCCGACCGTGTCCACCCGGCCGCTCCCGCTGGAGGGCGAGCCGCAGGTCGCGCTGGTCCCGGCCGGCGGCAACCCCGCCGCGATCACCGCTCTACCGGGGCTCGGCGGCGCACTGGGCACCATCGGCAGCCGCATCGCCGCGTTCACCGCGGAGCTCCCCGGGCAGTCCGCCGTGTTCCGCACCGCCCCCGTCACCGCCCCGCTGCTCGTGGCGGGCACGCCGCGGGTCGACCTCACGGTCGCCCGGGTGCCGGGCCAGCCCGCGCCGGACGAGGCGGTGCTGTTCGGCAAGGTCTACGAGGTCACCTCGGACGGCACCCGGACGCTCCTCGGCGGCGCCGTCGCACCCGTCCGGGTGGCCGTCCCGGCCAACGGGTCCCCCGCGCGGGCCACGGTCACCCTGCCCGCTGTCGTCGCGCCGATCGAGGCGGGCAACCGGCTGATGGTGTCGTTCGGCACCACGGACCAGGGCTACGCCGGCACCACGACCCCTGCGGCTTGGCGGATCGGGCTCGGCGACGGCGCGGGCGCGGCGCTCGTCGTGCCGGTCGTGCCCGGCGAGGCGGTCACCGCGAACACCGTGCCGCTCGGGCCGCTGCTCGGCATCGCCGGCGTGCTGGCCGCGGCGCTGCTCACGACGGCCGCGGCCCGGCTGTGGCGGCGCAGCCGAGTGCGCGACCGCGCCGCCGCGCCCACCGGTGCGGCCGCGTCGACGAAGGAGCCGGGGGCCCCGGACACCGCCGACGTCCCCGCGGCCCGGCCGTTGGAGATCCGCGACCTCGCCAAGACCTACCGCGGCGGGTTCAAGGCGGTGCGCGGGGTGTCGTTCGACGTCGAGCGGGGCATGGTGCTGGGCCTGCTCGGCCCGAACGGCGCAGGCAAGACCACCGTGCTGCGCATGCTCATGGGCCTGATCCGGCCCACAGCCGGCTCGATCCACGCCTTCGGCGAGCCGGTTGGCGCGGGCGCCCCGGTGCTGGCCCGCATCGGGGCGTTCGTCGAGGGCCCCGGTTTCCTGCCACACCTGTCCGGCCTGGACAACCTGCGGCTCTACTGGGCGGCGACCGGGCGACCGACCGAGGAGGCCCACCTCGACGACGCCCTGGAGATCGCCGGGCTGGGCGGCTCGGTGCGGCGCCGCGTGGGCGCCTACAGCCAGGGCATGCGGCAGCGCCTGGCGATCGCCCAGGCCATGCTCGGGCTGCCGGAGCTGCTGGTGCTGGACGAACCGACGAACGGACTCGACCCGCCGCAGATCCATGCCATGCGTGAGGTGCTGCGTCGCTACGCGGCGGCGGGGCGCACCGTGCTGGTGTCGAGCCACCTGCTGGCCGAGGTGGAGCAGACATGCTCGCACGTCGTCGTGATGCACCGGGGCGTCGTGGTCGCGAGCGGGACGGTCGACGACATCATCGCCGGGGGCGGCGCGGCGAGCTTCACCGTGGACGCGCCCGCGCGGGCCGCCGCGGTGCTCGACGGGCTCGACGGCGTTCGGGGCGTCGCGGTCGAGGGCGACGCCGTGCACGCCGAGCTCAACGGCACCGCCCGGTCGGCGGCGGTGCGCGCGCTGGTCACCGCGGGCGTCGAGGTGCGCTCGGCCGGTCCCCGGCGGCGCCTCGAAGACGCGTTCCTGCAACTCGTGGGCGAGGACCCGACCCGATGACCGGCCCGACGGACGAGGGTCGCGCGGGCCGGCGCGGCCGCCGCGACACGGCGCCGGGCCCGTCCACCGTCGCCGGCCACGTCGGCGCGCTGCCGCTCGTCGAGCACGCGCCGTACCGCCCGGAGGGGACGCTGCCGGTGCGCGTGGAGCTGGTCCGCCAGCTGCGTCGCCGCCGGACGCAGGTGGCGTTCGCGCTGGTCGCGCTGCTACCAGTGATCCTCTTGATCGCGTTCGAGCTGGGCGACGACGGGCCGCCCGGCGGCGCACCGAACCTCGTCGACCTCGCGAAGGGCAGCGGGGCGAACTTCGCGGTGTTCGCGCTGTTCGCCTCGGCCGGGTTCCTGCTGGTGGTAGTCGTGGCGTTGTTCTTCGGCGACACGGTGGCCGCCGAGGCGTCCTGGTCGAGCCTGCGCTACCTGCTCGCCGCGCCGATCCCCCGGGCCCGGCTGTTGCGGCAGAAGGCGATCGTCGCCGGCCTGCTCTCGGCCACGGCGGTGCTCCTGCTGCCGGCCGTGGCGCTGCTCGTGGGCACGCTCGCGTACGGGGCGAACGACCTGGTGAGCCCGACAGGTGAGTCCCTGCCGTTCGCCGGAGGGGCCATCCGGGTGCTGCTGGGCGCGCTCTACGTCGCCGTGCACCTGTCCTGGGTGGCCGGGCTGGCGATGCTGCTGTCGGTGTCGACGGACGCACCGCTCGGCGCCGTCGGGGGCGCCGTGATGGCGTCCATCGTCTCCCAGATCCTGGACCAGATCACGGCGCTGGACGACCTGCGCGACTACCTGCCCACGCATTTCGGCACGGCGTGGTCCGGGCTGCTGGCCGACCAGGTCGACTGGGGTGACATGACGCGGGGTGCGTTCTCGGCTGTCGCCTTCGCGGCGGTGTTCTTCGCGGCGGCGGTGGTGCGGTTCGGGCGCAAGGACATCACGAGTTAGCGGGTCGGGGGCGCGGAGGGCGCTGAGGGAGGCGTGCTGGGCCTGCCGGAGCGCTGCAGCGCAGCGCACGACGGCGACGCCGCGTAGGCCACCTGGAGCGTCGGGTCGCGGTTGACCGTCCCGGCGACCTCGGCACCGTTGAGCAGCGCGCCCACCACCCGGGTCACGCCGACGAGCGCGCGGCCGAACGCGACGGCGCTGCCCGTGTCGGTCCGCTGCACCTGGTCGCGGGCCTCGGCGAGATCCGCACGCAGGTCGGCGACGTGTCCACGGACCTGCTCGGCGATCACGTCGCCGTCGGGGACGGGGGCCGGTCCCGCCGCCGCGATCTCGGTACGGGCCCGGTCGGTCACGGCGAGGCCCTCGTCGAGGTAGGTCAGGTACGCCTGCCGGGTCGCGTCCGGGGCACCGAGGTCGAACCCGGGGGCGGCGGTGAGCCGCGCGACGACGGGCACGAGCGCCCCGCACACCGCGTCCGTCCACGCCTGCGGCGTCGCGGGCGGCGGCGGGGCGGTCGGCGGCGGCCCCGGCGGAGGGCCGCCGCCGCAGCCCGCGAGAAGCGTGGCGGCGGCCAGTACGAGCAGTACCGGAGGTCGGGCTCGTCTGCGCATCGCTGCTCCCCCCGTGTGTCACCGCACGGCGCAACCACCGCCGTGCCATGCCCCGTAGGTACGGGGCATGGCACGGCCGGTGTGACACGCAGGCTACAGGTGTGCCCTCAGCACGCCGATGACGTCGTTCGCCGCCTCCATGTGCACCATGTGCCCGGCGTTCCCCCGTTCCCCGATGTCCTCGGGCGGGGGCAGGATCCGGTCCGCCGTGCCCCAGACCACGGTCGCCGTCGAGCAGCGTGCCGAGCAGTGCGGACAGCGCCTTGTCCACCCCGTCGAGCCGCTTGTAGCGCAGCAGGTCGTCGACCAGCTGGCGGGTGACCAGTGCGGGGGGTACTCCGCGTCAGCGTCGGCCGACTAGCCGGCCGGAGCGAGCAGCGTCAGCGAGGCCACCCTTCCCGGCGTGGAGCGGCCACCGCCGCCACGACGGCGCCGCCGAGCGAATGCCCCACGAGGTGCGCGCGGGAGATCCCGAGCGCGTCGAGGAACCCGACGACGGTGTCGGCCAGGGAGGCCAACGACCCGTCGCCCACCTCCTTGTCCGACGCACCGTGCCCGGGCAGGTCGAGCGCGTGCACCGCGTGGTGCTCGGCGAGCGGCTGCTGCACGAACAGCCACGAGTTCTTGTCGCCGCCGAAGCCGTGCACGAGCACGACCGGATCACCGCCCGGCTCCTCCGCGGTCAGCGTGAAGTAGGAGATCGTCCGGCCGCCGATCTCGACGAGCTGCGGCTGCGGCTCGTCCGTGGGTGCGGCGACCGGCGGCCTGCGGCCCGTCGTCCGGCGTCAGCTCGGTGGTCGGTGCCTGGGTCAGGGTGCCGGTCACGAGTACACCATCCCTCCGTCGATGATGATCGACTGTCCGGTCATGTAGTCTGAGTCGGGTCCCGCGAGTTAGGAGACGAGCGCGGCGACGTCGTCGGGTGTCTGCAGGCGACCGAGCGCGATGCCGGCGCCGAACTGGGCCTTCGCCTCACCCTTACCGGTGCCGAGGTAGGGGCCCATCTGCTCGTCGATCAGCTCCCACATGTCGGTGTCGACGACGCCGGGGCAGTAGGCGTTGACCGTGATCTTGTGCTTCGCCAGCTCCTTCGCTGCGGCCTGGGTGAGCGCCCGGACCCCGAACTTGGTGGCGCAGTAGTGGCCGAGCAGGTCGAATCCGCCGTGCGCGGCGATCGAGGCAGCATTGATGATCTTGCCGCCGGTGCCCTGGGCGATCATCTTCTCGGCCGCGGCCTGGATGCTGTAGACGACGCCGAAGACGTTGACGTCGAAGATCTTCCGCAGGTCGTCGGGCGTCACGTCCAGGAGGGCCTTGACCTGGGCGATGCCCGCGTTGGCGACCATGACGTCGACGCTGCCGAGCTCGTCGGCGGCCCGGTCGACGAGCGCGAAGA
Source organism: uncultured Actinomycetota bacterium (assembly GCA_963720845.1). Classification (GTDB taxonomy): domain Bacteria; phylum Actinomycetota; class Actinomycetes; order Mycobacteriales; family Pseudonocardiaceae; genus Pseudonocardia. The sequence continues at coordinate 54,061 of CAVRHG010000013.1, forward strand.
CGGCGTCGCGGTCGGTGACGTCGGCTGGTACCGCGATCGCGCGGCCACCGGCGTCGGTGATCTCCTCGGCGACCGCCTCGGCTCCCGCCTTGTTCACGTCGCTCACGGCGACGGCGTGCCCGTCGCGGGCCAGCCGCAGCGCGATCCCCCGGCCGATACCCCGGCCGGCACCCGTAACGATGGCGGCGCTCATACCAGGTCCTTCGGGGTCACGAGGATCTTCACGTTCTCCTCCTTGTTGTCGATCAACTCGCGGAACCCCTTGCCGACGAGGTCGTCGAGCCCGATCCGGCCGGTGATGAACTGCGTGGCGTCGACCTTCTTGTCGCGGAGCAGGCCGATGGTGGCCGGGTGGTCCTCGCAGTACGCGAGCGTGCCGATGAGGTTGATCTCGGAGAACACGAGCTCGTTCACCGCGAAGCTGGCCGAGTGGCCCCAGATCGCGACGTTGACGACCGTGCCGCCGGGGCGCACCGAGCCGACGGCACTCGCGAGCACGGCGTCCACGCCCGCGCACTCGAAGGCCACGTCCACGCCAGCGCCGCCGGTCAGGTCGCGGATCGCGTCGGGGACGTTGACCTCGGTCGGGTCGAGCACCTCGTCCGCACCCGCGCCGGGCGCCTTGGCCTTGCGGACAGCGGCCGGCTCGACGACGACCACCTTCTCCGCCCCCGCCGCCTTCAGCGCAGCCGTGGTCACCAGCCCGATCGGACCCGACCCGAAGACCGCTGCGGTGCCGCCCGGCTTGATGCCCGAGAGGCGCACGGCGTGGTAGGCGACAGCGAGCGGCTCGACGAGCGCGCCGAGGTCGGTCGGGATGTCACCGAGCGGGTGCGCCCACCGGGAGTCGACGACGCACTTCTCGGCGAACCCGCCCTGTTGGCCGTCGAGGCCGATGAACCCCAGCTTGCGGCAGATGTTGTAGCGGCCGATCGCGCAGGCCGAACACTCGCCGCACACGTCGTAGGGCTCGACGGCGACCCGGTCGCCCTCCTTCAGGTTCGTCACGCCCGCACCGACCTCGGCGATGACCCCGGCGAACTCGTGGCCCATCACCACCGGCATCTCCTGGCCGGTCAGCGGGTGCGGGGAGCCCTTCGGCGGGATGAAGATCGGCCCTTCGAGGTACTCGTGCAGATCGGTGCCGCAGATGCCGCACCACTCGACGTCGACCTTCACCTGCCCCGGACCGACGGAGGGCTCGGGGATGTCGTCGATGCGGATGTCGCCGGGACCGTGGAACCGTGCTGCCTTCATCTGTTTCTCCTCGTTCAGAGGGCCGACTGCAGGATGGAACGGCATTCGGGCTGGTGGACGAGGAGCCGGCGACCGGTGGCGTCGGCGAGCATGACGCGCACGTCGAGCACGCGCGGTCCGGCGGACGCGAGGGTGACGGTGACGGGGGTGCCGGGGCCGAACTCGATCTCGCGCTCGCCGTCGACCGCGACGGTGCCGCGTTCCACGGCGACCCGGTGCGGGACGCCAACGGGCAGGTCCCGGGCGTCCCGGACGCCGATCGGGGCGACGACGCCCGGCGCGATCGGGGCGAAGACCGTCCGGTCCGCGGTGGCGGGATCGGCGAGAGTGACGACGACACCGTGGGGATCGGTCCGCGCTGCGGGGTGCAGCAGGCCGGCGATGCTGGACAGGCCGATCGCGTGCGGCTCGGCGAACGCACAGTAGAGCTCGCGCAGGGTCGCGGGCTGCCACAGTGCCTTGGCGCCGACGTGGGTGACGGTGGAGACGCACACGTCGACCAGCGCGACCTCGCGCGTCGGCCCGCACTCGACGTGCAGCACCTTCGAGCGGTGCGTGACGGCGTCGGCGTCGACGCGCCCGGTGACGAGCAGGCCGGCCGCCGTGCCGGCGACGGTGGCCTCCCACATCTCGGGGAAGGCGTTGTTGGTGCCGGTCGACAGGGGCAGCAACGGAACGTCCTCGCAGGTCGCCGCGGCCGCGCGGACGGTGCCGTCGCCACCGAGAACGACGATCACGCCGGCGCTGCGGGCGCGCATCGCCACGACGAGCGCCCGGGTGTCGTCGGCGGTGCCGGTGAGCGCGTCCAGCTCGACGAAATCGAGGTGCGGCAACCGCCCCGCGCTCGCCCGGCGCTTCGCCAGCGCCCGCACGACGCCGCCCGCGACGCCCATGCCGTCGGTGGAGACCAAGGCCCGCTCGACCCCGGCGGCCCCCGCTGCGGCGAGCAGCCGCACCACCATGTTGGTCTTCTCGGCGTTCGGGAACACCGAGGCCTGCGCGACGAGGCGCCGGATGTCGCGGCCCGACATCGGGTTGGCGATGATCCCGACCGTCGAGCCCGGTACCACCGGGAGCTCCCCGCTCGTGACCGCGCTCACAAGCGGAGTCCATCGCGTGGCGGCGACCGGAACGAGGGTTGCAGCGGTGTTGCAGCCGCGTGGCCTGCCCGGGTCAGCGGCGGCGTCTTCAGGAGGACCGCGGCGATCTCCGCTCCGTAGGTTTTGCCACCGTCCCCATCGGCCCGGTTCACGACCCGGAGGAAGCCCGCGATGTGCCCGATGCCCGTCGAGGTTCGACGCCGGCTCGGCGGCATGCGTCGGACCGACATGCGCCGCGGTCCTCGCGGCACTGATGCTGCTGCTCGCCGCCGGTCCCGATGCCGCGGACGGCGGCCGACGTCGTCGCCGACTTCACCGCCAGGGCCGAGGTCTCGACGCACCCTCAGATCCCGCAGACGCTGGTGCCGACAGCGACCACTACATCCAGGTGCGTCAACCCGATCTCGTCGTCTCCGCGACCGAGCTCGTCGTCGGCCGGCGGTGACCGGCCGCGTACCTCACCGCCCGGCGAGTGCCCGCACCGCGGGGGCCGTCGACGCGGCCACGAACGGGCTCGTCTCGAGGTCCGGCAGCACGACCTCGACCTCCGGGGCCAGCCGGTAGGGCCGGGCCAGGAGGATCCCGCCGATCGCCTTCCGCAACCGGGAGACCTCGGCGCGGATCGTCACCAGGCTGCCCACATGGCCGTAGAGCGCCGTGCTCAGTGCGGCGGCGTCCATGCCGGTGCGCCCGGCGTGGGCCAGCAGCAGGAGCACCTCGGCGTGCCGGGTCGACAGCGGGTGCAGCCAGACGTTGGTGCCGGCGACGACGGCACGCGGCGGGCGGGCGTCGAGCTCCAGGGTCAGCCTCAGCACGCGGCCGGTCCCGCCCGGACGCAGCAGCCAGCCGCCCGGGACCGGCTCGGGAACGCACAGTCCCAGCCCGTGCACGGCCACCGGGCCGTCCGCGGTCGGTGCCGCGACCCGCTCCATGTGCGGCATGCCCCGCACGGCCGCGACCCACCCGTGGTCGTCGACGACGAGGCCCGGGCCGGAGCCGGACGCCAGTACCGGCACGGCGACGGAGCGCAGCGCGTCGAGCCGGTGCTCGTGGTAGCGCCATAGGCCCGCCTCGGCGAGCTTCACGGCCGTGCCGACGAGCGCGACGGTCGTCGGGTGCACCGTCTCCGCGGGCCCGCTGACGTCGACGACGCCCAGCAGCTCGCCGCTGCGCGGGTCGTGCACGGGGCAGGCGGTACAGGTCCAGCCGTGGTGGGTGCGGACGAAGTGCTCGGCGGAGAAGATCTGCACCGGCGCGTCCTCGGCCAGCGCGGTGCCGATCGCGTTCGTGCCGACGGCCCCCTCGGTCCAGCGGGCGCCCTCGGTGAAGCCCAGCGCGTCGGCGCGGTGCCGCACGCGGGTCGATCCCTCCCGCCACAGCAACACGCCGTCGGCGTCGGTCACGACCATGACGTGCCGCGCATCCTCGGCGACGGCAGTCAGCGCGGCCCGCAGTGCGGGGAGCACCTGGAGCAGCGGGGAGCGGATTCGGCGCTGCTCGACCTGCGACGCATCGAGCGGCCCGGGCGGGTCACGCCGGTCGGGATCGACGCCTTGCGCCTGCACCCGCAGCCACGAGCGCGCCACGAGGCGCCGCGGGTCGACCGGCGGGCGGTCGCCGGAGAGCAGGGCGTCATGCGTGCGGGCGAGCAGCCGGGCGTACCGGCCCACATCGGTGCCGGGCCGGATCGCGCAGACCGCTTCGTCCACGGGCATACCTCCGTGCGGAGCGTGACACGCCGAGGCCGGCGGCGACACTGACCTTTCAGGCAGTTGCGCGGCCGGCCTCGTCCGTGCGGGTCAATGGTGCGTGCACCGTCCGTGGCATCCAGGGGACGCGGGCCTGATCACCGCGCGACGAGGGCGGCGGGCGCGCGGTCCCGGCGCGCCATGGTGAGACGGACCGCCACCAGGGCGAGGATCCCGACGATCACGTACGTCGCCCCCACCACCTGCTGCGTGGCCGTCCAGTTCAGCTCGTGGTCCTGCTCGTGCGGCAGGAAGCGGAACGGGGCGAAGTAGAACGTCACGGCCAGCACCGCGGCGGCGGCCGCCCAGCCGCGCGAGCGCCGCCGGACCACCTCCACGACGACCACCAGCAGGGCCGGCGCGATCCACACCCAGTGGTGCGACCACGACGTCGGGCTCACCAGCAGCGCGAACCCGGCGACGGTGACCAACGCCAAGGCCGGCTCGGCGCGGCGCACCACCGGGACGATCAGGACGAGCAGTGCGACCGTCGCGACGAACCACACCGCCTTCGCGGCCGGGGCCGGCACCTCGGCGCGGGCGAGCACGGCCTGGATCGTCTGGTTCGTGTAGAACACCGAGCCGCTGACCCCGGCGGCCGGGCCGCCGAACCAGTAGCGGGCGGACGAGCCCGCGTCGACGACGAACCCGATCCCGGTGGCGACGGCGGCGGTGACGACCGTGACGACGGCCGCCCGGACGTCGCGGCGGAGCAGGAAGAACAGGACGAACGCCGCGGGGGTCAACTTGATCGCCGCGGCGACGCCGACCAGCAGGCCCCGCGGCCATCGGGTGCGCGGTGCCAGGCAGTCCACCGCGACCAGGCCCATGAGGATGAGGTTGACCTGCCCGAACTCGAAGGTCTCCAGGACCGGCTCGATCCACAGCAGCAGCGGCAGCGCCAGCGCGGCGACCGACAGCGCTCCCCCGGGCCCACCGTCCGGCCACGCCTGCCGGGCCGTCACGTACAACGTCACCGCAAGCGAGCTCAGCGAGAGCGCGAACAGCAGCACCCATGCGGCCGTCCACGGCAGGAACGCGAAGGGCGCGAGCAGCATCGCCGCGAAGGGCGGGTAGATGAAGGGCAGGGCCATCCCGCTGATCGTGGGGGGCAGCGGGCCGTACATGTCGCCGCCCGCGAGCCAGGTCCGGACGCCGATCCGGTAGACCTCGAGGTCGATGTGGTAGCCGTGCGTGTGCCAGACCAGGATCGCCACAGAGACCGCCAGCAGCGGCAGCGCCACGGCGGCGATCGTCTGGCGTCCGGGCAGCGCGTCCCTGCGCCGCGGCGGGGTGGCCGCGGCCGACGGCGTGCTGGGGCGGTTGACTTCCTCCCGGCCGTGAACGGCTGGGATTCCTCCACGACGGCTCATGCGAGCCTCGCGAGGCGGGTTCCTGCTTCGTCGCCGACTGCCGGGGCGAGCCCCGGTCTGACACCAGCTCCACTGGCGTTTGCGATCTCCGCCAGCCCGGCGGCGATCCTGTGTCCTTCGGCGAGCACGTTGCGCGCGGTGTTGAGGTCGCGGTCGTGCTCGGCGCCGCACCGTGGGCAGGTCCACGACCTGACGGCGAGCGGCTTGGGGCCGTCGTCGTGCCCACAGGTCGAGCACATCCGCGACGACGGGAACCTGCGGTCGACCTTCACGACGGTCCGACCGTACTGCTCGGCCTTCTCGGCGACCAAGCGGACCTCCAGGTGGACCGCTTGATTTTCGCGGACCACCCGCAGGGCCAGCTTGTGGTGTGCGTCCAGGCGGGTCTCCCGAACCCGCCAGCGCAGCACGGCGACGCGGTGGACGGCCTTGCCGCGGTTCGCTGATCCGCGCTGCTTGCGCGCGAGCGCCCGCTGCGCCCTGCCGAGGCGCCGCTGCGCCTTGCGGAGGTGGCGCGGGTTGGCGACGACATCCCCGTCCGACAGCACGGCGAGCCGGTCCAGGCCGAGATCCACCCCGACCTCCCGTGTGGTGGGCGGCAGCGGGGCGGGGTCGCGGTCGACGACGAACGACACGTAGTACCGGCCGTCGGCCTCCCGGATCACCGTGCACGACGACGGGACCGACGGCAGTGGCCGAGACCACTCCACGCGCAGATCCCCGACCTCGGCCACGTACACGCGCCCGTTGCCGCGCACGGCGAACCCGTTGCGAGTGAGCCGCACCGACTGCCGGTTGTCGCGCTTGGACCGGAACCGGGGGTGCCCGATCCGACGGCCCTTCCGCTTGCCAGACAGAGAGTCGAACCAGTTGCGGTAAGCGGTGTCGGACAGCTTCTCCCCGGCCGCGTGGGCGTCCTGCCGGAGCCGCAGGCAGTCGTTGTAGACCACCCGCGCGCAGCCGAACGTCCGCGCCAGCGCCTGCACCTGGCCCTCCGTGGGGTAGGCGCGGTACCGGTACCGGACGATCGACACCCGGTTGCGCACCCACCGCGGCCACCTGTGGTCGCCGTCGCACTTCGCCGCCTCCTGCGGCGGGGCCCCGCTGTCGATCATCCGCGAGTACGTCGAACGGCAGCGGCAGCCCACTCGAGCAGCGCGACCCACCGTCTAACGCCTACAGACGAAGCGGCTATCCCGGCCGTAAACGCCCGGGCTTGCGCCGGTAGATGTCTGGTCAAGCGGATCCTCCGGCCGTGTCCTCGAGCGTGCGTCCCTCACCTGCCTTGCGCCGTGCCACGCAGGGCCGCCACACACGGTAGCCGCGCTGCCGGTCCATGTGTGCACCGACCGGCCCGCAGGCGGCCGGTGTCACATCCGCCCACCCGCCCCGCCCCCACCGTCAGCGGATCCCGGCGGCGTCCATCCCGCGCAGCTCCTTCTTCAGGTCCGCGATCTCGTCACGCAGCCGGGCCGCGAGCTCGAACTGCAGGTCCCGCGCGGCGGCCAGCATCTGGTCCGACAGCTGCTGCACCAGGTCCGCCAGCTCGGCACGGGGCATGTTGGAGGTGTCCCGACCAGCGACGATGCCGGAGCTGGCGGCCGCCCGCCCCGGCTCACCCGCCGCGCGCTTGCCTCGCGACGCGTTGCGGCCCGATCCGCCGACCGGCACCTCGGTGTCGTCCGCCTCGCGGTACACCTGGTCCAGGATGTCCGCGATCTTCTTCCGGAGCGGCTGCGGATCGATCCCCCTCGCCTCGTTGTAGGCGACCTGCTTCGCGCGCCTGCGCTCGGTCTCGTCGATCGCGTATCGCATCGAGTCGGTGATCTTGTCCGCGTACATGTGCACCTCGCCGGACACGTTGCGGGCCGCGCGGCCGATCGTCTGGATCAGCGAGGTTCCCGAGCGCAGGAACCCCTCCTTGTCCGCGTCCAGGATCGCCACCAGCGACACCTCGGGCAGGTCCAGCCCCTCCCGGAGCAGGTTGATGCCCACCAGCACGTCGAACTCCCCGAGCCGCAGCTGCCGCAGCAGCTCGACCCGGCGCAGCGTGTCCACCTCGGAGTGCAGGTAGCGCACCCGGACGCCCAGCTCCAGCAGGTAGTCTGTAAGGTCTTCGGCCATCTTCTTGGTCAGCGTCGTGACCAGCACTCGCTCGTCGCGCTCGGTGCGCACGCGGATCTCGTGCAGGAGGTCGTCGATCTGGCCCTTGGTCGGCTTCACGACGACGTGCGGATCGACCAGGCCCGTCGGCCGGATGACCTGCTCGACGAACTCCCCGCCCGTGCGGTTCAGCTCGTACGGGCCGGGGGTCGCCGACAGGTACACGGTCTGGCCGATCCGGTCCGCGAACTCCTCCCACGTCAGCGGGCGGTTGTCGACCGCCGACGGCAGCCGGAACCCGAACTCGACGAGGTTGCGCTTGCGCGACATGTCGCCCTCGTACATGCCGCCGATCTGCGGCACCGTGACGTGCGACTCGTCGATGACCATCAGGAAGTCGTCCGGGAAGTAGTCGAGCAGCGTCGCGGGTGCGGTGCCGGCGCCGCGGCCGTCGATGTGGCGCGAGTAGTTCTCGATGCCCGAGCAGAACCCGACCTGCCGGATCATCTCGATGTCGTACTGGGTGCGCATGCGCAGCCGCTGGGCCTCCAGCAGCTTGCCCTGCCGTTCCAGCTCGGCCAGCCGCTCCTCCAGCTCCTTCTCGATGTCGCGGACCGCGCGCTCCATCCGCTCCGGGCCCGCGACGTAGTGCGTCGCCGGGAAGATCCGCAGGGAGTCGACCTGCCGGACGACGTCGCCGGTCAACGGGTGGAGGTAGTAGAGCGCCTCGACCTCGTCGCCGAAGAACTCGATGCGGATCGCCAGCTCCTCGTACGCCGGGATGATCTCCACGGTGTCGCCGCGGACCCGGAACGTGCCGCGGTTGAACGCCAGGTCGTTGCGGACGTACTGGACGTCCACAAGCGCGCGCAGCAGCGCGTCCCGCTCCACCTCGTCCCCGACGCCCAGCTCCACCGACCGGTCGAGGTAGCTCTGCGGCGTACCCAGGCCGTAGATGCACGACACGGAGGCGACCACGACGACATCGCGCCGCGACAGCAGGCTGTGGGTGGCGGCGTGGCGCAGCCGCTCGACGTCCTCGTTGATCGAGGAGTCCTTCTCGATGTAGGTGTCCGTCTGAGCGATGTACGCCTCGGGCTGGTAGTAGTCGTAGTACGAGACGAAGTACTCGACGGCGTTGTTCGGCAGCATCTCGCGCAGCTCGTTCGCCAGCTGCGCCGCGAGCGTCTTGTTCGGCGCCATCACCAGCGTTGGCCGCTGCAGCTGCTCGATGAGCCAGGCCGTGGTGGCCGACTTCCCGGTGCCGGTGGCGCCCAGCAGCACGATGTCCTGCTCGCCCGCCTTCAGCCGCCGCTGCAGCTCGGCGATCGCCGCCGGCTGGTCGCCCGCCGGCTGGTGCGGGCTGACCACCTCGAACCGCCCTCCGGACCGCGGGATCTCGCCCACGGGGCGATGCTCGGAGTGGGCCAGCGGGAACACGCGGTCGCCGTCGGCGTGCCCGGCGTCGTGGTGCACGTCAGCCTGCCCATGAACGTCGGCCGCACTGCCCGGTATCTCGGTCGCGAATGCCACGCCCCCAGGGTACGAGCGCCCACCGACAGTTTCTGTGACCGATCCGGCCACGACGCATCCACCCCGCACTCCGTGCGGGCCGGCCGCCCCGCGCCGGATCCGGGCTCTGCCAGGATCGGTCGCGATGCACCCGCCGAAGATCGTGACCTTCGACGTCCCCGCAGGCGTCAGCGTCGACAACAAGGGCTTCGCCCGGACCGTGACGCAGTACCGGACCACCTCGTTCGGCCTCTACATGAGTCGGCCGATGGTGGGTCGGACCAGCGCCCACTGGATGCGCTCGTGGCTGCTGCCCGCCCTCGGCCTGGCCGTCACGGACTTCTCGTGGAACCCGGGGCACGAGCGTGACCAGGACTTCTACCTCGACATCTGCGAGATCGACCGCGACGGCGACCGGTGGCGGCTCACCGATCTCTACCTCGACATCGTGCTGCGCACCGGCCGCGGGGCCGCGGTGGTCGACGTCGACGAGTTCGTGGCAGCCGTCGGAGCGGGCCTGGTCGACGCGCGCCAGGCCGAGCACGCGCTGCACAGCTCGTACGCCGCCGTCGACGGACTCGCCGCCCACGGGCACGACCTCGACGCCTGGCTGGCGGACCTCGGCATCGCCCTGACCTGGGAGGCCGGCCCGGCCTGACCCCGGCCGGCGGCGCGCCCGACCTCCGGTCAGTCGTTCCTCTTCTTGGTGGACTTCGTCGACACCGGCACGTCCGGGATGAGTGCCGCCTGGCCCGCCTGGGCGTCGCTGTTCCCGTCGTCCGCGGACTTCTTGGTGGTCGACGTCGCCGGCGTGGTGCTGGTCGTCACGGCCGCGGGCGGGGCGGCCCGCTTGCGGGGCGGGGTGGTCGTCGCCGGGACGGCGGCCCGGACGCGGGTGCGGCGGGCCGACGCGGACGTGGCCGTCGTCGGGGTGGACGCTGCGGTGGTCTCCGTCGGCGCGGCCGTTGTCGTCGCCGGAAGCACGGCCGCGGGAGCCGCGACGGGCGCGACGTCCGCGACCGGTGCGGGCTCGCCGACGTGCGTGACCGCAGTGACCCCACCGAGGGCACCGACCGTCAGGACGGCGGCGGCAGCCGCGGTGCTCGCCCGGGCCGTCCGGCCCGCCTGGCGGATCACCGAGTCGACCGGCGGCAGCTCCACCGCCTCGGCCAGCTCGTCGTCCAGGGCGCGCAGCTCACGGCTCACCCAGTGCACATCGACACTCATGAAGGTTCTTTCGTCGGGCCGCTCACCAGCGGCCACCGTGTCCGTAGGGGCCGATCGAGACCGGGGTGGCCGGTACGACGTCGGCCAGGGCGTCGCCCACGACCCGGCGGGCCCGGGACAGCCGCGCGGCGACGGTTCCCGGCGGCACCTGCTCCAGCGCCGCGACCTCGACGACGGGCACGCCCGCCATGTCGACCAGCACGATCGCGCGGCGCTCGGCGTCGGCGAGCCGCCCGAGCGCGGTGAGGGCGACCCGGGTTCGGGGCTCACCACCGTCGACGAGGGCACCGCGGCGGCGGCCGGGAGCCAGCCGGGCGACCGTGCGGCGCCAACTGCGCATCGTGGACCGGACGGCCACGCGCCGCACCCACCCGGTGGGGTCAGCCGACGACCCGACCTCCGCCCAGCGCCGCCAGGCCCGCGAGTACGCCTCCCGGACGACGTCGTGCGCCTCCGCCGGGTTGAGCGTGATCGCGTAGAGCTGGGCGACGAGCCGCTGGTAGTTCGCTTCGAAGTGGGCGCCGAAGTCGGCACGCAGCTGATCGGGCCGGAGCGGACCGCGGGCGGGCTCGGCCGGGCCGGGATCGAGGTCGGAAGCAGGCTCGATCCGCGTCGCACCGTCGAGGGCGGTATCGATCGAGGTGGCCGCCGGGTCGGCGTCGGCTCGGGCGGACGGTGCGGCGGGGACATCGTCGCCCGGGTCGGCCCGGTGGTCGGCCAGCACGCTCACCTCTTCGTCCTCCCGATCGTTGCTCGACCCTACTCCAGCACCATCGCACCCCCGGGCCGATCGCACAGAGTCACCGAGGGCCCGGGAATCCGGCCCGGTGACGGTCGACCGGGGATCGAAGGGAGCAGTCGGCCGCGTCGCCCACTCCATCGAGTGACGAGACCCTAGTGTTACCTGACGGGAGCCCTCCCCCGGGGGCGGGGGAACGTCGTGGCCGTTCACGGTCCCGGCAGCTCCTCCAACGACGGCGTCCACCCCGACGATGCGGCCCATTCCTCCGCTCGGGTGAAGGCACGTCGGGTGACTGCACACTGTCCCGCACGGGGGTCGACCGATGGCTCCCGGCACTCCGCCCGGGCCACGGCGTCCGCCCGCAGCCAGTCCCGCCACAGCAGGTCCGCCCGCCACGACGGCGACCCGGCCGGGCGCAACACCAGCCGCACCGGCCGGACCGGATCGGCGCCCGCATGCCGCCACTCGCCCACGGCGGCGGCACCGATCCGGGGAAAACCGGCGGCGTCGAGTCCGGCTCGGACCGCCTCCACCGCGCCCGGGTCGTCGACGGCGCCGGGGTGCAGCGCCACCTGGAGGTCCACGACGTCGACCGCGGAGAGCCCGGGCACGGCGGTCGGTCCGACGTGCGCGACGTCCCGCGCACCCGGACCGGCCGCACGGGCGACCCGGGCCGCGAGCCGAGCACCGTCCGCCGCCCACCGCGGGTCCGGGTCGACCGGGTCCGGCGCGGGCGGCACCGGTCGCCGGTTCCGCAGGTTGTCCTCGAACGGCACGAGCCGGTGGTGCCACAGCGCGTCGACGACCGTGCACAGTTCCCGAGGCAAGCCTCCGTTGTGGAGCACGACGTCCGCCGCGGCGTGGCGCTGCTCGTCGGAGGCCTGCGCGGCGATCCGCGCCCGGGCGTCCGCCTCCGCCATGCCGCGCGACTCCACGAGCCGCCGCACCCGCTCCCCCGCGTCGGCGTGCACCACCACGACCAGCGCGAACGCGGCCGGGGAGCCGGTCTCGACGAGCAGCGGGACGTCCTGCACCACGACGGCGTCCCCGGGCGCGCGAGCGATCAGCTCCTCGGTGCGGTCACGCACCCGCGGGTGCACGATCGCGTTGAGGCGGGCGCGCGCCTGCGGGTCACCGAACACGACCGCCGCCAGCGCGGGCCGGTCGAGTCCGCCGTCCGGGCCGAGCACGCCCTCGCCGAAGGCCGTGACGATCTCGGCGAGACCCTCGGTGCCCGCAGCGACGACCTCACGCGCCAGCACGTCGGAGTCGACGAGCACGGCCCCGAGCTCCGCGAAGCGGCGCGCCGCCGTTGACTTGCCGGACCCGATCCCCCCGGTGAGCCCGACCCGCAGCATCCGCCGACCCTATCGGGCTCTGTGCGGCCGCCCCGAAGGTCAGCCCGCGGCAGGTGGTGGCGCCGCGCCGGCCGCCACCGCAGGCAGCACGCGCAGGGCGAGGTCGACCAGCGTGTCCGCGGCCGACAGGTCGCGGATCCGAACAGGTTGGGGCAGCACGAAGGTCAGCGTCTCGGCACCGTTCGCGACCAGCAGGACCGCGTCCGTCGGACGCTCGACGAGCACACCGTGGGCGTTGCCGAGCGTGACGTCGCGGTGCGGACCGTCCTCGACCGCCGCGTTGGTCCGCCACTGTTTGGTGGCGGCGTCCGCGTCCGTGTAGGCGCTGACGTTGACGTCGAGCAGGTCGCTCTTCGCCCCGCTGGTGCGCGCGTACGAGCAGGTCAGCCGCTCGGTGCGGCCCACGGCCGGGGCCGGGGTGCCGATCGTGGTGCGCACGGCCACCGAGTCGAGCGGCAGGCCGAACAGGGCGCCCAGGTCGTTGCCGCCCAAGAGCCGCGTGCAGTCGTCGGGCAACCGGCCCTGGTCCGCCGCGCCGGCCGGACCCACGGACGCCGCGGCCGTCGGGGCGGCGGGGAAGGTCGGCACGGGCAGGGCGCCCGGGTCACCCGACGCGCTCCCGCACGACGCCAACGCGAGCACAGCCGCACCGGCTCCGAGCCGACTCCAGATCCCCCCACGCATAGCACTCGCCAGGATCCCACTGCCGCCGATCACGGTGTCGCCTGCCCCACCCTTGTCGATCGTCCTGCGCCGGGCGCCGGACCGCCCGGTCGACACACCCGTCACACCCGGACCCCCCGGCACGAGACCCACCCCTGGACGCCACCGAAGGTAGGGCGGACCGCATGATCGATTCCGTCAACGTGCCGATTCTGTGACCGACCGCAGCCCAACCGTGACCGCCCGGACACCTGATCTTCCGGGTACCCCCGGATGCGGAACGGCCCCGGCGACTCTTCGCACATGCGAGGGGTCGCCGGGGCCGTCCCGGGAGTCGTACTAGGGGATCAGGCGCCGCCCGACAGCTTCTCCCTCAGCGCCGCGAGCTGCTCGTCGCTGGCCAGGGAGCCACCGCTCTCGGCAGGTGCGGCTCCGCCCTGCGTGGAGTAGTTGGTGGTGGCGGCGGCGACGTCGCCCACCTCCGCGTCGACCTCGGCGGCCTTGCGGATCTGGGCGATGTGCTGCTCGTAGCGCTGGTGGGCCTCGGCGTACTCCTTCTCCCACGCCTCGCGCTGCGACTCGAAGCCTTCCTTCCACTCGCCGGTGTCGACGTCGAAGCCCTCGGGGTAGATGTAGTTCCCCTGGTCGTCGTACTCCGCCGCCATGCCGTAGCGGGTGGGGTCGAACTCGGTGTCGACCGTCATGCCCTCGTTGGCCTGCTTGAGCGAGAGCGAGATGCGGCGCCGGTCGAGGTCGATGTCGATGACCTTGACCATCGCGTCGTCGCCGACCTGCACGACCTGCTCCGGGATCTCCACGTGGCGCTCGGCCAGCTCGGAGATGTGGACCAGGCCCTCGATGCCCTCCTCGACGCGGACGAACGCACCGAACGGCACCAGCTTGGTGACCTTGCCCGGCACGATCTGGCCGATCGCGTGCGTCCGGGCGTAGAGCCGCCACGGGTCTTCCTGCGTCGCCTTCAGCGACAGGGAGACGCGCTCGCGGTCCAGGTCCACGTCGAGGACCTCGACGGTGACCTCCTGGCCCACCTCGACGACCTCGCTCGGGTGGTCGATGTGCTTCCAGGACAGCTCGGAGACGTGCACCAGACCGTCCACGCCGCCGAGGTCGACGAACGCACCGAAGTTGACGACCGAGGAGACGACACCCTTGCGAACCTGGCCGCGGGCGAGCTGGTTGAGGAACTCGCTGCGGACCTCGGACTGGGTCTGCTCCAGCCAGGCACGGCGGGACAGGACCACGTTGTTGCGGTTCTTGTCCAGCTCGATGATCTTGGCTTCGATCTTGCGACCGACGTAGGGCTGCAGGTCCCGCACCCGGCGCATCTCGACCAGCGACGCGGGCAGGAAGCCGCGCAGGCCGATGTCGAGGATCAGGCCGCCCTTGACGACCTCGATGACGGTGCCCTCGACGGGCTCGTCCGCCTCCTTGAGCGCCTCGATCGTGCCCCACGCGCGCTCGTACTGCGCGCGCTTCTTGGACAGGATCAGCCGGCCCTCCTTGTCCTCCTTCTGGAGGACCAGAGCCTCGACGTACTCACCGACCGACACGACCTCTGCAGGGTCGACATCGTGCTTGATGGAGAGTTCGCGGGAGGGGATGACCCCCTCCGTCTTGTAGCCGATGTCGAGCAGGACCTCGTCGCGGTCGACCTTGACGATCGTGCCCTCGACGATGTCGCCATCGTTGAAGTACTTGATCGTCTTGTCGATGGCGGCGAGGAAGTCCTCCTCCGACCCGATGTCGTTGATGGCGACCTGGGGCGTGGTCGAGGCGGCGGAGGAGAAGGTGGTGTCGGTGGACATGTAGTGGGGTGCTCCGGTAGTGGATGTTTGGTTGGTGCGGCTCTGGTGCGGGACTGGCTGTGACGTGGTGCTGTCACCCTGTTCTCGAGAACGTGCGAAAGCACGAGTGGTCTTGCGATGGATCGTGGCGCACGGCAGGACGACCGTCTGCGCGCAGGCGCCACGTTGACCACAGTGCGTCGATGATGCTACGCGGCCCGGTGTCGCCGGGGCAACGCGCCCCGCCTCCGAGCAGGCCGGACGGCACGACGATGCCTCCCGCACCCGGCCCCCCGCCCGCGTCCCACGAGGGGGCGGGCACGATGGATCGGTGGATGTGGGCAACCCGAGCGCCGAGCAGCGGCTCGGAACGGCGGCGATCGCGCGCCGCGCGGTCGGCTCCGCCGAGTCGCAGCGGGCGAGTCGGGCCTGGTGGGACGCCGACGCCGACGACTATCTCGCCGAGCACGGCACCGACATCGGCGACGTGGACTTCGTCTGGTGCCCCGAGGGCCTGCGCGAGGCCGATGCCCACCTGCTGGGCGACCTCGCCGGGCGCCGTGTCCTGGAGGTCGGCTGCGGCTCGGCGCCGTGCGCACGCTGGCTCGCGACCCAGGGCGCCTGGCCGGTGGGCGTCGATCTGTCGGGCGGGATGCTGCAACACGCTGCCTCGTTCAACGCCGCGACGGGGGTCACTGTTCCCCTCGTGCAGGCCGGGGCCGAGCGGCTGCCCTTCGCCGACCGCTCCTTCGACCTGGCCTGCTCGGCGTTCGGCGCGGTGCCCTTCGTGGCGGAACCGGAGCGGGTGATGCGCGAGGTCGCCCGCGTCCTGCGGCCGGGCGGCCGGTGGGTGTTCGCGGTGAACCACCCGATGCGCTGGATGTTCTCCGACGACCCGGGCCCGGACGGCCTGACCGTCACCCAGTCGTACTTCGACCGGACGCCCTACGTCGAGGTGGACGCCGCAGGGGTGTCGACCTACGTCGAGCACCACCGCACGCTGGGGGACCGGATCCGCGACGTGGTCGCCGCCGGGCTGGGGCTCGACGACGTGGTGGAGCCCGAGTGGCCGGAGGGCCGCGAGACGGTGTGGGGGCAGTGGTCGCCGCTGCGCGGCGCCCTGTTCCCCGGGACAGCGATCTTCGTCTGCCACCGCCCGTGACCATGCCGCCGGCGGGTCCCCGGCCGCGCTGATCGGCCGGGATGCGCCACCTCGTGACGTCGCGTCCACCCGGCAACCCGCCGCCTCCGGGCCCGTCCGTGGCCACGGACGCGCCGGGCACGGAGCGCGAAGGGGAGACACGCCCGCAGGGAACGGACGCCCGGAAGCCGGCCTTGCCGCGAACGGCGGGCATGACGTGGGGGGATGTCGTCCAGTTCCTCGGTGCGCTGCTCGGCGTGCTGCTCGTCGGGATCACCCCGAAACCCGCCGGTCACGCTCCGTCGTCGCGTTCGCCGTGCCCCTCCTGTTCGACGTTGCGCGCGGGCTGTCCTACCGCGTCCTCGGCTGCCCGCCCGCCGTCCAGCTGCGAGTGCTCGCCGAGCCGGAGACGGTCGCGACCGCGCGGGAGCTCGCCGGCCGCTACGAGCGCTGGACAGCCGACGGCAACCACGGCTGTCCCACCGCGCAGGCCTACGTCTTCGCCGCCGAGCCCGCCACGATCGCCCGGAAGGTCGCGACGACGGACGGATGGTCGGACGCCACCGAGTCGCTGCGCGCGGTCGGCCCGCGGCCCGACGTGTGGCTGGCGTCCACCCGCCGCGAGGTCGGCGCGGGGGGCGCCGTCGCGGAGTCGCTGCCCTTCGCGCACTCGCCCCTGGTGCTCGCGGTGCCGGCCGGCGCGTTGCGGCCGACCGGCACTTGGCCACAGGTGTTCCGGCAGCTCGAGGAGGCAGGCGTTGCGGTAGTGCGCCCCGACCCTCGCACCACCCAGGTCGGGCGGCTCGCCACGGTGCTGCTCTACGGCCGCGACACGGCATACCCCGACGCGGCGAGATCCCTCGCGGTCGAGCGGAGCCTCGACGCCGCCCGGGGCACGCTGCCCCATCGGCGGCGCTGCCGAGCTGCTCTGCCTCCGGCGCGCCGCGGGCACGGGCGCCGCGACCGCCGTCGTCGTCGTCGCGACCGGGCAGGACGTCGCACGCTACAACCAGGGCGCAGCGCTCGGCGCGACGTGCAGTCCGACCCGGGACCGCCCGGCGCCGGACAGGCGGATCGAGGCCGTCTACCCGGACGACACCGCCGACCAGGACCTGCAGCTCGTCCGGCTGCGCTGGACAGATCCGGTACCGGTGCAGGAGCGGGCAGCGGAGGCGTTCGGGCGCTGGCTGCGCTGCGACGCCGGCCGCAGTGCCGTCGTGGAAACCGGGCTGCGGCCCGCCGGGGACCTCCCGACGCCCGCGGCGCCGCTCACCGGCGACTACGGGGTCGGTCCCTCCCTCGCCCCGTCCCCGGAACCGGTCTCCGTCGAGCAGTGGACCGATGCCTACGCCGCGCACGAGGCGGCCCAGCTGCCCAGCCGGCTGCTCGTCCTCGTCGACACGTCCAGCTCGATGGGCAGGGTGGTGCCGGGCGGCACCGGGGCGCCACAGAGCCGCACCCGCGCCACCGTGGCGGCCGACGCCGTGGGCGCCGGCCTGGCGGACCTGCAGCCGCACGACGAGTTCGGGCTCTGGCTCTTCCCGGGCGGCACACCGGCCGCGTACGCCGACGTCGTGCCGGTGGGACCCCGCGACGAGGGGCTCGCCACCGCGCGGGAGGCGCTCGCCCGCATGCAGCCGGACGGCGGCACGCCGCTGTTCCGCGCGGTGACCGACGGGGTGACCGCACTGTCGGCGGGCGGCGATGCCGCTTCCGGCGAGCGCATCGGCACCCGTGCTCTCATCGTGCTGACCGACGGGCGGGACAACGCGAGCGGCACCACCCTCGACGACGCGGTGGACCGGGTCACCGGCCGCGGGGTCCGCATCGTCGTGGTGGCCCTCGGAGGGATCCGGTGCGCCGAGGCGGGCCTCGCCACCCTGGCCGACGCGACGGGCGGGGAGTGCGTCGAGTCCGATCCCGCCGACGTGCCCGGGCGGGTGCAGGAGTTCGTCACCCACCTGCGGGGAGGCCGGTCGTGAGCGAGCTTGCGAGCTCACCGTTCAACACAGCACCCGCGGGAACGCGCCCGACGAGCGTCAGCGAGGAGGCCTCGTGACCACGCCGAACGAGGCCGAGCCGACCGGCGAGAAGACCGAGCTGGCCGAGGAGGGTGCTGTGGAGCGACCGACCCGCAGCACCCGCGAACGGCTGCGCGACCTGCGCGACCGGCCGGTCGACGACACCACGGAGCGGCGCCTCGCGACTGCGCAGTGGCTTCTCGCGGGTGTCGCCGTCGGGCTGGTGGTCGCCCTGCTGGTCACCGCCCTCCCTGCCGCGCTCGACGACCCGGACGACCTGGAGAAGGGCACCGTCGTCGTCCTGAGCGGGCGCGACGACAGCATCGACGGGCAGCGCGGGAAGCTGATCGAGCAATGGAACGCGCTGCACCCGGACTCCCAGGCGCTGATCGTCGAGCTGCCCGAGATCGCGGACGCGCAACGCAGCGAG
>CAVRHG010000014.1:0-7010 GCA_963720845.1 uncultured Actinomycetota bacterium
GCACTCCCTCGCTTCGCTCGGTCGGGGCGCAAGCGCTGTGACATTGATTCGCTCGCAAGCTCGCTCATGGGTCTTCTCCCGGTCCCTCGGTCGGTGTGGTGGCGGCAGTGTGGCGCGCGGCACCGACATTCTCGGGAATGACGCTAGAACCTCGACACTGCTTGAGGTCAACCTCAGCAGTGCTCGTCGCTCGGCAGGAACGCCACGATGTCGCCGGCGAGCAGCGGGAGCTCGGGGTCGGACGTCGAGTGCGTCGCCGCGCCGACCTCCTCGACCACCGCGACCGCCGACCCGTCGAGCGTGAGCCCGACGGCGGCCGCCGCGGCACGCAACGTGGCCGCCCGCACGGTCCGCGGGCCCGGGTCCACCGAGGTCGCGAGCGCCCCGAAGCACTGGACCTGCACCACCGGCGGCCGACGGGCCCTGGCCTCCTCGTACTCGGCCGGGGTGTTGACGTTGAAGAGCGACTCCAGCCGCGGGTCTGCTGCGGCGAGCTCGGCGTCCGCGAGCAGGGCGGACTGGTCCAGCGTCAGCACGCGACACCGTTCGAACAGCGTCTGCGCGCGGAACGTGCCGCTGTCGAGGAGCTCAGCGACGCGCGGGGCCAGGCTCGTGCGATAGGCGGCGGCGAGCGGCTGGGCATGGCCCCGCGCCACCGGCAGCGCCACCTCGAGCGCCGCGTCCGCCCGGACCTCGCGCACCACGCGGCGGACGAAAGCCGGATGCATCAGCGGTAGGTCGACGGCGCAGACCGCCGCCACCGCCGCGCGCCCGGCCGCGGCGGCCAGACCCGTCGCGATGCCCTGCAACGGCCCGCGGCCGGCCACCGGGTCGTCCACGAGCTGCACGCGCGGCGGCAGGCTGGGCAGCGCCTGCCCCGGGGCCCGCACCACGAGGACGGGCCCGTCGACCGCCCGGGCGAGCACCCCCACCGTTCGGCGCAGCAGTGTTGACCCGTGCCACTCCAGCGCTGCCTTGGCGCTACCCATCCGTACCGACCGGCCGCCGACGAGGACGATGCCGGCCACGAGTGGGCTACTGTCGGTCACCCGGTGGTTGTACGCGACTGTCGAGGTCGACAACCAGTCCGGGCGGGGTAACCGGCGACACCACCCAAACCGGACTGCGGAAGCGGACGGGCGGGTACCGCACGTCGGCGGGGTGCAGGCCCGCCGGACGAGCGAGGGCCGAACGAGCGAGGGCCCGGATGAGTGAGGGCAGGTTGAGCACGACGCAACCCCGACCGCGCGGCCGCAGTGCCACGATCGCGGACGGCTTGATCTTCACCGCACGATGGAGCGTCCGGCTCAGTCTGATCGGGATCGGGCTCGCCCTGCTCTGGTGGGTGATCGCCCGGCTGTGGGTGATCGTCATGCCGGTGCTGTTGGCGCTGTTGCTCGCGAGCGTGCTGGCGCCTCCGGCCCGCCGACTACGCAACCGCGGTGCGCCCGCAGCACTGGCGGCGGCCACCGTCGTCCTCGGCCTGCTCGTGCTGCTCGGTCTGGTGATCTTCTTCATGGCACGGTCGATCACCGGCGGGTTCGGCGAGATCGCCGACAGCGCCGTGAAGGGCCTCCAGTCGATCCAGGACTGGATCGCCGGGCCGCCGCTCAACATCGGCTCCACGCAGTTCAACGCCCTGCTCGATCAGGTCACGAGCCGGCTGCAGAGCAGCGTGACCACCATCGCCTCGAGCGTGCTCACCGGGGTGGGCACGCTCGCCGGGCTCGTGACGACCGCCCTGCTCGCGGTCGTGCTCGCCTTCCTCTTCGTCAAAGACGGCGATCGGTTCCTGCCGTGGGTGCGCCGCATCGCCGGGCCCCGCGCCGGCGGCCACTTGACCGTGGTGTCGTGCCGGGTCTGGGACGCCCTCGGCGGCTTCATCCGGGCCCAGGTGCTCGTCAGCCTGGTCGACGGGTTCTTCATCGGGCTCGGGCTCGTGATCGTCGGCGTGCCGCTGGCCCTCCCGCTGGCCGTGCTGACCTTCTTCGGCGGGTTCATCCCGATCATCGGCGCCCTGATCGCCGGCGTGCTCTCGGTGCTCGTCGCGCTGGTCAGCAACGGGTTCACCGCCGCACTGATCGTTCTCGGCATCGTGCTGCTCGTGCAGCAGCTGGAGGGGAACGTCATGCAGCCGATCCTGCAGGGCAAGAGCCTCCAGCTGCACGCCGCGGTGGTGCTGCTCGCGGTGACCGCGGGCGGCACGCTCTTCGGCATCGGGGGTGCGTTCCTCGCCGTGCCGGTGACGGCGGCAGTGGTGGCGTTGCTCCGCTACCTGCTCGAACAGATCGACAAGACGTCGGAGGACGACGAGACGGACGCCCCGGGCGATCCCGAGGCCGCCGCCGCGGCGGACGTGGCGCCCGCCCCGGACCCGGAGCGGAAAACGGCGGCCGAGCAACGGGCCGCACCCGTGGCCTGGGCGAGCCGGCTCCGGCGCCGGTAGCGCGCTCCCCGTCCCCGCCCGGGCTCACACGACGACCCGCATCGGCCGGCCGCGGTCGTCGAGCTCCTCGCCGAGCACCTCGGCCGTGCCCGCCGCCCAGCGCTGCGCGGACCAGGCCGCCGCCAGCGCGTCCAGCACGTCGTCCAGCCGTGCACCCGACGGCAGGTCGCCCAGCGCCTCACCGACGTCGAGCCAGCGGGCCAGCGCCGCGATCCGCTGCCCGGCCCCGCGCGCGGTCTTCTTCGGCGCGAAGGAGACGCCGGGCGCCAGCGTGCGCAGCGACACCTCCGGATGCACCTCGACGACGTGCGCGGGGGGCGCCAGCGCGTCCCACTCGCGGATCTTCGGGCCGATGTGGAACGTCTGCAGGCTGATCGCGCGCCCGGTCAGCCTGCGGGCCACGGCGAACGCCTCTTCGGGGGTCCGCGCGGCGAGCACCGGCCGCGGTGGGGCGGGGAACACCGACGACCGCGCGCGGCCCAGCCGGCGTGCGCACGCGACGTCGCAGGCCCGGGGTCCCGCCCCCGCGGGCAGGCCGAGCGGGATGTCGACGCCGACCGCGACGCAGCCGGCCGTCGCCTCCAGCACGTCGGCGGCCGAGCGGACCACCGACCACGTCACCCGTCCGCCCGCCACGCGCGCGACCACCCAGCCGCCGGGCACCCCGTCCACACGGGCCGGCGGCCGCCGCCCGCGCGATGGTGCAGGATAAGGGATCGTGCGCGTCCACCTCGGCTCCGATCACGCCGGCTTCGAGCTCAAGGCTCACCTGATCGCCCACCTCGTCAGTCTGGGCCACGAGCCGATCGACGTCGGCCCCCCGACCTACGACCCCGCCGACGACTACCCGCCCTACTGCGTCGCCGCGGCGCAGGCCGTCCTCGACGACCCCGGCAGCCTCGGCATCGTGATCGGCGGCTCCGGCAACGGGGAGCAGATCGCGGCGAACAAGGTCCCGGGCATCCGGTGCGCCCTGGCTTGGAGCATGGACACCGCGAAGCTGGGCCGCCAGCACAACGATGCCCAGGTCGTCGCCATCGGTGCGCGCATGCACAGCCTCGAGGAGGCCGCGGCGCTGGCCGAGGCGTTCGTGTCGACGCCGTTCTCCCACGACCCACGCCACCAGCGGCGCATCGACATGGTCGCCGACTACGAACGAAGCGGCACCCCGCCGCCGCTGCCCGGCAGCAGAGGCTGATGCCCGAAGGTCACACCCTCCATCGGCTCGCCGCCCAGCACATCCGCCGCTACGTCGGGTGCCCGGTCGCGGTGTCCAGCCCGCAGGGCCGTTTCGCGACGAGCGCGGAGCTGGTCGACGGGCGGGTGCTCGAGTCGGTGGAGGCGCACGGCAAGCACTTGTTCCACCACTACGGACCCGACCTCGTCGTGCATGTCCATCTGGGCTTGTACGGGAGGTTCTCCGACGACCGGCTGCCGGCCGCGGAGCCCTGGGGCCAGGTGCGGATGCGGATGATCGGCGAGACGCACTACGCGGACCTGCGCGGCCCCGCGGCGTGCGAGCTGCTCTCCGACGCCGAGGTCGACGTCATCCACGCGCGCCTCGGGGCGGACCCGCTGCGCGACGACGCCGACCCGGACCGCGCCTGGGCCCGGATCTCCCGCTCCCGGGCGCCGCTGGCGACGTTGCTGATGGACCAGTCCGTGATCGCCGGAGTGGGCAACGTCTATCGCGCAGAGGCACTGTTCCGCCAGGGGCTCGACCCGCAGCTGCCCGGTCACGAGCTGACGCGCGGGTGCTGGGACCAGCTGTGGGCCGACGTGGTCGACCTGCTGCAGGACGGGTTCCGGCGCGGAAAGATCGAGACGTTGCGGCCCGAGCACGACCCGCGGCTGGTGGACGGTGTCGGCCCGTGCGCCCGGGCGTCGTACGTCTACAAGCGCACCGGCGAGCCCTGCCTGGTCTGCGGCACGTCGGTCGCGCACGCCCGCCACCTGGCCCGCAACCTGTTCTGGTGCCCGGTGTGCCAGGCCCCGCAGGCCGCCGAACCCGTGCAGATGCCCTCAGGACGGACGCACAGCCGGACGTGATGACGGGGTTGATCACAAGCTCCGGACGCCGCTGATCGTCCATGACGAATCCGGGCTCAACGCGCTCTGATAGGTGCCGGACGATCAGCGCAGCTCCTGCACAGCCGCTACCGAGGTTCCTGCGGCTGGATCTCCTGGGCGAGGTCCAGCGTCCGTCCGACCACTGGTCTTCCCGATCCCGGCCTCGCCGGTGAGGATCGCGGCGCAGCCGTGGCCGGCGGCGGCCGTCGCGACCGCGCCGAGCAGGACGTCCAACACCGGTTCCCGCTCGAGCAGCGTGGGCCCTCCACCGCGGGCGTGCCCGGCCGCACCCGGAATCCGGTCGGTCACGCCACCATCCTGGCACCGGCCGCGGTCACCCGAAAGGCTTCCGCCGGCCCGCCCTTCTGCCCGGTGCGCCCCGCTCCGGCACGGTTAGCCCACCCATAGCCGACCGGCCCGGGAACGTGCCACCGGGCCGGTCGGAGAGGCGGGCCGCAGCCCGCTCAGGTCGTCGCGAGGAGGATCAGAAGAAGTCGCCACCGCCCCAGTCGCCGCCGAAGTCACCGCCGCCGAAGTCGCCGCCCCAGTCGCCGCCGGCATCCCCGCCATCGCCGACGTCGCCACCACCCGCGTCGCCGCCGTCGAAGCCGCCGTCCATGCCGTCGGCGGCCACGCCGTCGGCGAACCCGTCGGCATATGCCACGCCCGACATCCCGCTGAACAGCGAGGTGAACAGCAGCGCCGACCCGACGCCCCACGCGCCTCCGATCAGGGCCGACCGCCACCACGGCTCGGAGTACCAGCCGCGCGGTACGGGACGGCCTGCGACCGTGCCGCCGGGGTAGTAGTGCGTGTTGCGGCCGGTCGGGCTCGGCGAGGCGCCGTAGCGGTGGCCCTCCACGTCGACCTCGCGGGCCTCGGTGACGGCACCCGCGCGCTGCTGGCCGGGCAGCGGGGGCAGCTCGGGACCAGGATCCAGGTCCATCGCGGTGCGCGCGGCGCGGACGTAGTAAAGGCCCTCGTAGGCGGTCTCGGTCACGCCCCGGGCCTGGGCGGCGCTGCGGGCCTGATCCATCTGGGACCCGGCGGCGGTGTACCGCTCTGCCGCGTCGGCCAGCGCCTGCTTCGCGGCGTCGTTTGTGCCGACCAGGTTCAGCACCTGGCCGCCGAGCCGCTCGACCCACCGGCGCGCCTCGGACTTCGCGTCGTCCAGCTCACGCGTCTTGGTGGCCTGCTGCTGGCGGACCAGCCAGAACCCACCCGCGATGATGGCCACGACGACCAGCAGCGTCAGGATCGAACCCACGTCCTCACTCACTCCTCGGTACCGGAACCACCGGCGTCTTGAACAACGGACCACGGGGGCGGAACGTTCCCGACTCGTCCGCTTTCATACCGGGGCTGCGGCTGGTCACCGGCTGGGGATCCTCTGCTTCCTGCCTCCGGACACGCGTTAGCCTGTCGGCCGTGCCCGAACCCAAACCCGTCACGGCCTGGATGTCCGACATGGACGGCGTGCTCGTCCACGAGGGCAAGCTGATCCCCGGTGCGGACACCTTCGTGGAGCGGTTACAGGCGAGCGGCACCCCGTTCCTGGTGCTGACGAACAACTCGATCTACACCCCCCGCGACCTGCGTTACCGCCTGCTCAACAGCGGCCTGGACATCCCGGCCGACTCGATCTGGACCTCGGCGCTGGCCACCGCGACGTTCCTCCGCGACCAGCGGCCCGAGGGCAGCGCCTACGTCATCGGCGAGGCCGGGATGACGACCGCGCTGCACGAGATCGGCTACGTGCTCACCAGCCAGGCGCCGGACTACGTCGTGCTGGGTGAGACGCGCACCTACAGCTTCGAGGCGGTGACGACGGCGATCCGGCTGATCCAGGGCGGCGCCCGGTCCGTGGCGACCAACCCGGACCCGACGGGACCGTCGTTGGAGGGCGACCTGCCCGCGACCGGCTCGGTCGCGGCACTGATCAGCAAGGCGACCGGCGTCGAGCCCTACTTCGTGGGCAAGCCGAACCCGCTGATGATGCGGGCGGCGCTGAACCGGCTGCAGGCGCACTCGGAGACCACTGTCATGATCGGCGACCGGATGGACACGGACATCGTGGCGGGCCTCGAGGCCGGGATGCGCACGGTGCTCGTGCTCACCGGAATCACCCATGCCGCGGACGTCGACCGCTTCCCGTTCCGGCCGAGCCGCATCGTGGACTCGATCGCGGACCTGGTGGACGAGCTACCGCCGCTCCAGTAGTGCCCCCGATGGTCCACGCCGGCGGGCACGCCGGCGTGGACCGACCGGCGGGGAGGG
Source organism: uncultured Actinomycetota bacterium (assembly GCA_963720845.1). Classification (GTDB taxonomy): domain Bacteria; phylum Actinomycetota; class Actinomycetes; order Mycobacteriales; family Pseudonocardiaceae; genus Pseudonocardia. The sequence continues at coordinate 6,794 of CAVRHG010000014.1, forward strand.
GATCCACCGGCGGAGACACTGCCCGTGGCGGACCGGAATGGGCGGAGTCTCGGCGATGACTCGGCCCCACCGGGCCCGGCGTTAGCGCTCCGTGTCTCGATGGTGGAGAAATGTACCAGTGTTGATGATCTTCGCTGCGACGCGCCGAGGCCCTCCACCGCCGCTATCCCCCGTCGCCTCCGCTCGGGGCCTCTACCGGCTCGAGCGTGAGCGGCAG
>CAVRHG010000015.1:0-63374 GCA_963720845.1 uncultured Actinomycetota bacterium
CCTCCAACCGCATGCAGGAGGAACGCGCATCGCATTCCGGCGCCTGCCGCACTAGTCGCCGTCGTGCTCGCCGCCGTGCTCGGGCTGCAGGTGTTGAGCCTCGCGCGCATCGCGGTCGTCCACCGGGACGGCTACACCCCTGCGGCGGACGCGCTCGCCACGTTCCGCGGCGACCCCTGCGGGCTGCAGCCCGCCCTGCAGGTCGAGACGGACCCGGCCGCCGGCGTCCTCGCCGTCGCGCCGCAGCCCGCTCCCGTACCCGGGATCGTGCCCGCCCCCGCCCTGCCACCGGCCTTGCCGGCCGAGGTCGACGCGGGTGGCGCGACGCTGCCGGGGATCGCGGTCGCAAGCACCGGCGCGACCTCGTGGTTCACCCTCGACGCCCGGCAGCGCGCCGGCACCCTGCCGGTGGTCGTCACCGTGACCGGCACACCGCGGCCCGGTGACGTGCTGAACGCCGAGTTCGCCCGCGGCGCCCGAGTGCTCGCCACGGTCCCGCTGGCCGGCACGGCGGACGGCATGCCCACCGACCGGCGGCTGCTCGCCCCGCCCGGGGCCGAGACGGTCCGGTTGACGGTCGCCGCGGACGCCGGCGGCTCCGCGGTCGTGTCACTGCCTCGCGCGCCCGTGCTCACCCCGATGACGCAGGTGCTGCCGCGCGGCACCCGAGCGCTGCTGGACTGGCCCGTCGCGTTCGTCTTCCCCTGCCTCGAACCCGAGCCGCTGCCACCGGGAACCGCGAGCCTCCCGCAGTGGCGGGTCGCACCGCCTGCCGACGACGCCTCGGCCGAGATCACCTACACGCCCGGGCTGGGCGGTCCCTTCGCCGGGCCACGGCTGCTCGTCACCCAACGTCGCATGCCCACCTACCTGCGCGACGATCCGATCCGCGACGGGATCCAGCTGTACCGCTGGGAACCCGTCGAGCCGATGCGCACACTCACCGCCACTGTGCGCATGCGGAACGCCGCGGACGTGCCCGACCCCGGCCATCTGCGTGTACCCCAGTTGATCGAGGGCGGGTAGGTGGTGTCGTCGGGAAGACCGGTATGTCCCAGAATGATGCCCAAGAAGGAACCCGACACAGACACCCGACCGGAGGACGGCCGCACCGCATGCCAGCACGACCGCACCGCACCGAGACCGTCGAAGCCGTCGTGAACGCTCCGCTGACCGCCGCCGACGAACCCCCGGCGCCGACGCGGCTGACCGTGCAGCGTGGACTGTTCTTCGGCCCGTCCGCGCTGGTGCCCGAAGACCTCTACTCCGTCGTCACCCGCGGCGGGGCGCGCCGGGAGCGGCACCGGGTCGTCCTCGACCCGCACAGCACGGTCGGCACGAACACCTACTGGGGCCGCTTCCACGCCACCTACTGGCAGCGGTGGACGGCGGTCGGCGAGGTCGAGGTGACCGCGCAGGTCAGCGGCACCGGCCGAGTGCGCTTGATGGCGTCGGACGCGAACAAGGTGTGGCGCATCGTCGCCGCCGAAGACGTCTCCGCTGCCGACGGGCTGGCCGTGCGGCTGGTCGCGCAGATCGACCGGTTCGTCGACGGCGGCGGCCTCTGGCTGGAGCTGAGCACCGAGTCCGCCCCGATGACCGTCGACGAGGTGCGGTGGAGCGTGGCCGCACCGCGCCCGCAGCGGCCGACCTCCGTCGTGATCTGCACCTACAACCGCGTCGCCGACTGCCTCAACACGCTGGCCGCCATGGCGGACGACCCCGGCGCGGGCGAGGTGATCGGGTCGGTCGTGGTCGTGGACCAGGGCAGCGATCCGGTCGAGTCCCGGCCGCGGTTCGCGGCGGTCGGAGAACTGCTCGGCCCTCGGCTGCGGTACGTCCGCCAGCCCAACCTCGGCGGCACGGGCGGGTTCACCCGCGGCCTCTACGACGCCACGGCGGGCGACCCGGCCGACGACCGGGACGTCCTGCTCATGGACGACGACGTGCTGCTCGAGCCCGAGATCCTGATCCGGCTCACAGCGTTCGCGACGTGCACCACGCATCCGATGCTGGTCGGCGGTCAGATGCTCAACCTGCTGCACCCGGCGCACCTGCACATCGGCGCCGAGTACGCCGAGCCCGAGAAGCTGCGGGTAGGGCGCGCGGTGCCGGGAGCGCTCAAGGAGGCGTACCTGCTCGGGCGCGACGACCGGGACCTGCCGACGGTGCAGGACCAGCGCATCGACACCGAGTACAACGGCTGGTGGGCCTGCCTGGTCCCGGCCGCGGTCGTGCGGGCGATCGGCTACCCGCTGCCGCTGTTCTTCCAGTGGGACGACATCGAGTTCGGCTACCGCGCCCGCGCCCACGGCTTCCCGACCGTGGCGCTGCCCGGGGCCGGCGTGTGGCACGCCGACTTCGGGTGGAAGGACTGGGACGAGTGGCACCGGTACTTCAACATGCGCAACGGGCTCATCACCGCCGCGCTGCACACCCCGTTCTCGGTCAAGCGGATCGGCCGGACGCTCGGCACGCTGCTCGGGCAGTACCTCGTCGCCATGCAGTACGGGCTGGCCGCCACGCTGATCCAGGCCGTCGACGACTTCCTCGACGGCCCGGACGTCCTGCGCGACGGGTCGGCCGCGGCGGCGACGGCGATCCGCCGGATCCGCGCGGAGTACCCCGAGACGCAGATGCAGCCCGTGTCCGCCGTGGAGGGTGACTTCCGCGAGATGCAGGTCGTCCGTGCCCCCAACGAGCCGGGGCACGAGGTGCTGACCTGGCTCAAGCGGGCCGCCTACCACCTCACTGACCGGGCCGTGCACCCCACCGGCATGGTCGTCGCGGGGGACGCGCACTGGTGGCACGTCTCGCTGTTCCGGCGCGCGGTGGTGACGGACATGTCGGAGCAGGGCCTGCGGGTGCGCACCCGGGACCGGGCCCGAGCGCTGGCGCTGGCCAAGCGGGGAGCCCGGTCGCTGGCCCGGCTGGCGACGGAGGGCCCGAAGGTCGCGGCGCAGTTCCGGGCGGAGATGGGCGTGCTGACGAGCCGCGAGAACTGGGCGCGGCTCTACGGCATCGACGGCCCGGACGGCTGACAGCCGGCCGCTCAGTCCTCGAAGATCTGCTTCCAGCCCTCGCGGCTCGTCAGGTGCGGGGCCGCCTCGCGGTAGCGGCGGCGCAGAGCGGGCCACTCGCGGGCCGCCGTGCCCAGCAGCTGCGCCGAGGTCTTGAGCTGGGCCCGGAACAGCTGCGGGTCCCGGCGGCGGAAGGTGACGCCGCGGCCGTCCGGGGTGGAGACCGTCGCCGAGTCGACCTGGGACAGCACGAACCACTGGGCCTGCCGCGACGACACGTTGCGCTGCGGCACCTCGTGGTGCGCAGGATCCGGGGTGCGCAGGTTGCGGACGAGGCTGCGGGCCAGGGTCGTGAGGATGGCCGGCCTGGTGGTGGGCGGCACGGGGAAGGCCTGCGCCGCGAGCGCGTCCAGGCTGCTCGGCGGGACCTGCGTGGCGGAGTCCAGGGGGCGCCCGTCGTCGTACTCCGCCCGCGTCGCGCGGACCTTCCCCAGCACCACGGGCAGGCTGGGGAACAGCGCCTCGGGCCCGGCGAGGAAGTCGCGCAGCGCCATGTGCTGCAGCGCCACGGCCGAGTACTCCATGAGCATGAGGTGCCGGACGGTGCGCTTGAGGATGTCGGTGAGCAGGGCCTTCGGGTCGTCCGGCCCGTGCATCGCGGCCGCCACCAGCCGGTTGCGATAGTGGAAGTAGGCCTGCCAGTCGCTGGTGTCGTCCTTCTCGAGGAACGACATGTGCCAGATCGCGATGCCCGGCACCGTCGCCGTCCGGTAGCCGCGCGACCGGGCCCGCAGGCCGTACTCGGCGTCGTCCCACTTGATGAACAGCGGAAGCGGCAGCCCGATGTCCTCGGCGACGGCCCGCGGGATCAGGCACATCCACCAGGCGTTGTAGTCGACGTCCACCCGGCGGTGCAGCCACGCGGTCTGGCGCAGGGGGCGCTCGGCGAGGTCGTGGTGTGGCTCGGTCTGCGGGGCGTTGCGCCACAGGAACTTCTGCCGGTCGACGACCTCGCCCATCGTCGAGAGCTGCGAGCGGACCTGCAGGGACAGCATCTGCCCGCCGACCAGCATCGGCTCGCGCGCGAAGCGCGAGAACGCGACGGCGCGCAGCACCGAGTCCGGCTCCAGCAGGATGTCGTCGTCCATGAACAGGATCTGCTGGGTCTCGGGGGTGGCCAGCGCCTCGTACATGACCCGGGCGTAGCCGCCGGAGCCGCCGAGGTTGGGCTGGTCGATGATCCGCAGGCGGCCGCCGAGCCCGGCCTCCGCCGCGGCGAACCCGGGCTCGTCGCGCACCTTGCGGGTGCCCTGGTCCGGGAGGATCACCTGGTGGACGGCCGCGAGCACCAACGGGTCTTCGCCGATCGCGGTGAGGGTCGCGACGCAGTCCGCGGGCCGGTTGAACGTCGGCATCCCGATCGTCACCACCGCCGTGCCGGGTGCCTCGACGGGCGCGTGCCAGCCACCCTCGTGCAGGGTGAGCGCGTCGTCGTCGGTGGTGAGGTCGAACCAGTACCAGCCGCCGTCCTCGAACGGCCGCAGGTCCAGCGCGACGTCCACCTCGTGCACGCCGCGGGTGCCGAGCACGACCCCGCGCTCGTGGATCCGCGCCCCCTCGGACTTGCTGCGGTAGATGTCGACGCGCCCGCTGCCCTCGAGCCGCAGCTTCAGGTGGACCTCGGTGAGCGGGGTCCAGTGCCGCCAGTAGCCGGCGGCGAACGCGTTGAAGTACGCCCCGAACGACACCTCGCTCTGGTCCGGCAGGCATGCCGAGGTGCGCGACGTGACCCGCAGCCTGCGCCCGGTGACCGCCGCGCCCTCGAGGTGCACGGGGTTGTGCACGATGGCTCCGGGTGAGGCCGGGACGGTGGCAAGCGCCAACCCGGTGCGCTCGTCCATGTAAAGCGCGCGAACGCTCATAGGGTCGCCGGAGCGGGGCAGGATCACCCGCTGGAGCAGGGTGGGGTCGGCGGTTGTCATCGCCGCGAGGGTATCGCGGTGTCAGGCGGAGTCCGCGAGCTCCTCGAACTCCACGGTGTCGTCGAGCTCCATGCCGAGGGCGATGTCGGTGACCTTCGGCGGAGATCTGCTGCGGCACCGCGCCCGACGCCGTCGTCACACCAACGCGGGGTGTCGGTTACAGATCCGGCGCCACCTGGACGCCGGCGTCCTGTTGTTCCATTCTGTGCAACTAATCGACGCTTCGATCCGGTGCGTCGACGTGATCCGCGCCGTCGCCGCTGACGCCGAGAGGACCGTGTGATGTACGAACAGATCTTCGATCCCGTGGGTGGTTCGCTCGCTCTGTCCTCGCTGGTGGCCGTGCTTCCGCTACTGACGATCTTCGTCCTGCTCGGGGTCGTGCGGATGAAGGCCCACTGGGCCGGCCTCATCGCACTCGCGGTGGCGCTGGCCGTGGCGGTCTTCGTCTACGGGATGCCCGCTGGGCAGGCCCTGAGCAGCGCGGCGGAGGGCGCCACGTTCGGCATCTTCCCGATCATGTGGATCGTCCTCAACGCGCTCTGGATCTACAACATGACGGTGGCGACCGGGCACTTCGACGTGCTGCGCCGGTCGTTCGGCACCGTGTCCAGCGACCAGCGGATCCAGGCGATCATCATCGCCTTCTGCTTCGGCGGTCTCCTGGAGGCGCTCGCGGGGTTCGGCACCCCGGTAGCCATCAGCGCGGTCATGCTCATCGCGCTCGGGTTCTCCCCCATCAGGGCCGCGACCGTGGCGCTGGTGGCCAACACCGCGCCGGTCGCGTTCGGCGCGATCGCGGTGCCCATCACCACACTGGCCAAGCTCACGGGGCTGCCCGTGGACGCCATCGCCTCCACCGTGGGCCGCCAGACCCCCGTCCTCGCGCTGGTCGTGCCGCTGGTCCTCGTCTTCATCGTCGACGGCCGCCGGGGACTGCGCCAGTGCTGGCTGCCGGCCGTGGTCGCTGGCGTCGTGTTCGCCCTGGGCCAGTTCGTCTCGTCGAACTACCTGTCGGTCGAGCTCACCGACATCATCGCCTCCCTCGCCGCCGCCGCCGCTATCGTGGGACTGCTGCGAGTGTGGCAGCCGTCGGAGGTGCTCGCCGTCGAGCAGCTGGGCGAGGAGGAGATGCAGCGCCGCATCACCGGCGCCACGGCCACCGCACACGCCGTGGAGACCGGTGGCTCCCACCACGGCACCGGCGGCTCGGGCACACGCCCGACCGGGGCCGGCGCGGGCGACGGCGGGTCGGGGGTGGACGACGGGGCCGGCGGGCGCCGCGACACCGGCTCCGAGGTGTTCAAGGCCTACGCGCCCTACCTCATCATCATCGTGGTCTTCTCGCTCGCGCAGATCGGGCCGATCAGCTCGTTGCTGAGCGCGGGCTCCACCAAGTTCACGTGGCCCGGGCTGCACATCGCCACGCCGTCGGGGCAGCCGCCGTCGGCCGTGACGTTCAGCGTCAACTGGCTGCCGGCCGCCGGCACGCTGCTGCTGATCTCGGGTCTGATCACGATGGCCGTGCTGCGGCTCGCACCAGGCGCGGCCCTCGCGGCCTACGGCCGCACCCTGGACCAGCTCAAATGGGCGATCCTCACGGTGGCCGCGGTGCTGGCACTGGCCTACGTCATGAACTTCTCCGGTCAGACGATCACGATCGGTCGCTGGATCGCCGGCACGGGCAGCTTCGTCGCGTTCCTGTCCCCGGTGCTGGGCTGGCTCGGTGTCGCGGTGACCGGGTCCGACACCTCGTCCAACGCGCTGTTCGGGACGCTGCAGGTCGCGGCGGCCAAGCAGGCCGGTCTCAGCGAGGTGCTGCTCGCCTCGGCGAACTCGTCAGGCGGCGTGCTCGGTAAGATGATCTCCCCGCAGAACCTGGCCATCGCGGCGGCCGCCACGGGGTTGGCCGGCCGGGAGGGCGACCTGTTCCGCAAGGTCGTGGGCTGGTCGCTGGTCTTCCTGCTCGCGATGTGTGTGCTCGTGTACCTGCAGTCGACGCCGGTCCTGGGCTGGATGCTGCCGTGACCCGGGCCCGGCGGCCCGCGGTGCGGCTCGTCAGTCGTCGGCGGTCTCCGTGCCCGACAGTGCCCGGCCCGACGTGAAGTACGGCGCAATCCGGTTGTCGAACATCGTCAGCGCCGAGCCGATCGCCATGTGCATGTCGAGGTACTTGTACGTGCCCAGCCGGCCACCGAAGAGCACGTTCGCGTTCGCCGTCTCCTTGCGCGCGAGCTCGCGGTAGCGCACGAGCTTGGCCCGGTCGTCCGAGGTGTTGATCGGGTAATAGGGCTCGTCACCCGACTCGGCGAAGCGCGAGAACTCCCGGACGACGACGGTCTTGTCCTTCGGGTAGTCGCGCTCCGGGTGCATGTGCCGGAACTCGAGGATGCGGGTGAACGGCACGTCCACGTCGTTGTAGTTGACCACCGAGGTGCCCTGGAAGTCGCCGGTCAGCACGACCTCCATCTCGAAGTCGAGCGTGCGCCAGCCCAGCTCGCCTTCGGAGAAGTCGAAGTAGCGGTCCAGCGGGCCGGTGTAGACCGTGGGCGTGCCCGTCGGAATCCGGTCACGCACGTCGAAGTAGTCGACGTCCAGCCGGACGTCGATGTTCGGGTGCTCCGCCATCTTCTCGAGCCAGGCCGTGTAGCCGTCGACGGGCAGGCCCTCGTAGGTGTCGTTGAAGTAGCGGTTGTCGAAGGTGTAGCGCACGGGCAGGCGGGTGATGATCGCGGCGTCGAGCTCGCGCGGGTCCGTCTGCCACTGCTTGGCGGTGTAGCCCTTGACGAACGCCTCGTAGAGCGGGCGCCCGATCATCGAGATCGCCTTCTCCTCGAGGTTGCGCGCCGACGCGGTGTCGATCTCGCCGGCCTGCTCGGCGATGAGTGCGCGGGCCTCGTCCGGGGTGTGGCTGCGCCCGAAGAACTGGTTGATCAGCGCGAGGTTCATCGGGAACGCGTAGACCTGCTCGCCGACGCGGGCGAACACCCGGTGCTGGTAGCCGGTGAACGCGGTGAACCGGTTGACGTACTCCCAGACCCGGGTGTTGCTCGTGTGGAACAGGTGCGCGCCGTAGCGGTGGATCTCGATCCCGGTCTCGGGTTCGGGCTCGGAGTAGGCGTTGCCGCCGATGTGCGACCGGCGCTCCAGCACGAACACGCGCTTGTCGAGCTCGTTCGCGGCGCGCTCGGCGATGGTCAGCCCGAAGAAGCCGGAGCCGACGACGACCAGGTCGTAATCCTCGTACACGACGTCCGAGGGTAGCGGTCGCTCATCGCACTCCCTCGCTGCGCTCGGTCGGCCCAGAGGGGTTCGACTCAGAGCGGCGGCGCTGTGACACTGCTTCGCTCGCTGCGCTCGCTCAGATATGGACGACCCCGGCGTACACGGCGAGCGTCAGCGTGCCCACCCAGAGCAGCGCCAGCACCTGCAGCACGCGGTCGCCCAACGCGATCTCCTCGGGCTCGCCGCCGTTGCCCGAGTCGACGTCCACCGCGTAGCGCAGCACCGCGATCACGAACGGGACGATCGAGATCACCGACCAGGTGTGGTTGTGCTGCTCCTCGCCGATGTCGAACGCCCACAGGCAGTAAGTGGTGATCAGCACGGTGGCCGACAGCGCCCACACGAACCGCAGGTAGCTGGCCGTGTAGTTCTCCAGCGCCTTGCGGATCTTTGCGCCGGTCCGCTCGGCCAGCATCATCTCGGCGTACCGCTTGCCGGCGACCATGAACAGCGACCCGAAGCCCGCGACCAGCAGGAACCACTGCGACAGCAGGATCCCGGTGGCCGCACCGCCGGCGATGGCGCGCAGCAGGAACCCCGAGGCCACGATGCAGATGTCCAGCACGGCCTGGTGCTTGAGCCAGAAACAGTACGCCAGCTGCACCACCACGTACACGGCCAGCACGATCACGAGCTGCACCGACGCGAGCAGGCTCACCGCCACCGACGCGGCGATCAGCACGACGGCCACGGCGATCGCGAGGCGGGGCGCGACGATGCCGGCGGCGATCGGCCGGAACCGCTTGGTGGGGTGCGCGCGGTCCGCGACGACGTCCTTCGCGTCGTTGACCAGGTAGATCCCCGACGCCGCGAGCGAGAACGCCACGAACGCGATGAGCAGCTTCGGGACGATGCCCGGGGTCAGCAGGTCCCCGCCGACGAACGGCGCGGCGAAGACCAGGACGTTCTTCACCCACTGCCGCGGGCGCATGGTCTTCAGGACGCCGCGGGCGACCCCGAGCGGCGTCCGGACCGGGGCGACCGGTGCGGCGGGAACGTCGATGTCGGTCATCGTCGGGACCTTCCGAGAAGGCGGCGCTCGAGGATCGGCACTGCGGCGGCGACCCCGGCCCCCAGGAGGGCGCCTGCGGCCACGTCTGACGGGTAGTGCACTCCCAGGACCAGCCGGGACAGCGCCATGGGCGGAACGAGCACCGGGGCGAGCCTGCGCCCGAGCAGGCGGCCAAACAGCACCGCGGCGGCGGTGGTCGACGTCGCGTGCGCGGACGGGAAGCTCAGCCGGCTGGGGGTGCCGACCAGCACCTGCACGCGCGGGTCGGTGGGACGAGGGCGGCGCACGACGCGCTTGACGGCGATCGACGCGCCGTGCGCCAGGGCGACCCCGGCCGTCGCGGTGACCCAGTCGCGGCGGCGCGCCCGGTCGACGAGCGCACCGAGCAGGCCGAGCGCGAGCCAGCCCGCGGCGTGCTCGCCGAACAGCGACATCCCCCGCGCCGTCGCCACCGCGGGCCCGGTCCCGATCCGCCGCTGCACCGCGGCGAGTGCCCGCACCTCGGTCGGGGCCACCGGAAGCTCGACGATCTCGGTCGTCGACGCCGTTGCGCCGGGTGCGGGCGCGGTGCTGGCCAAGACGGTATTCACGGCCACGGGCGGGATCTCCAGGTGCAGGTGGGGCGGGTGGGCGGGGTGCCGGACGACCATGCTACGCGGCGTCACCGGCCACCCGTCCGGGCTGTGCTCACCGCGGCTCGCCACAGCCCTAGAACCAGCGTTCGAGCACCACCGCGAGGCCGTCGTCGGCGTTCGAGGCGGTCACCTCGTCCGCGATGTCGAGCAGGGCCGGGTGCGCGTTACCCATTGCCACGCCGTGTCCCGCCCAGCGCAGCATCTCCAGGTCGTTGGGCATGTCGCCGAAGGCGACGACGTCCGCCGCGTCCACCCCGAGGTGCCGGGCGACCTCGGCGAGCCCCGTGGCCTTCGTCACCCCCGGCGGCGACATCTCCACGAGGCCACGCGGGTGGGAGAACGTGAGGTCCGCGAGGTGCCCGATCGCCGGGGTGAGCGCCGCCACCATGGCGTCGCTGGACAGGCCCGGCGCCCGGGCCAGCATCTTGATCGCCGGCTGGGTCAGCAGCTCGGCGCGCTCCACCGATGAGTGATCCGGGTTCGGCCAGGCGTGCACGTAGGCGGGCTCGGCGACGAACTGGGTCACCGACGAGTCCTCCGCCCTCGCGCCGACCCGCTCGACGGCCAGCCCCGAGCCGGGCAGGACCTCGGCGGTGGCCTCGGCGAGCGCGGCGAGGGTGTCGGTGAGGAGCGTCCGCGACCAGAGCACGGCGTCGTCGACGGCGTCGTAGAGCACGGCCCCGTTCGCGCAGACCGCGAGCCGCGCGTTGGCGAGCTCGCCGAGGATGGGCGGGATCCAGCGCGGGGGGCGGCCGGTGACCAGCACGAACGTCACGCCGGCCGCGACGAGCCGGTCGATGACGGCGGCCGCTCGCGGGGTGACCCGGTCGTCGGGGTCGAGCAACGTGCCGTCGACGTCGGTGGCGACGAGCCGGGGTGCCTGCACGCCTCCAGCGTAGGCGGAGCGAACGGTCCGGAACGTCCCCGCAGATGGTCAGGCCGTCGGCGACGCCCGGAAGGGCGGTTTCGCCCGCGCGCAGGTTCACGTTCCCGGGCCCGTGGACGAGTATCCCCGGGGGAGCTGGACGAGGCGGAAAGGACCATGACCATCCCGGGACCGACCACTTCGGACGCAGGCCATGGCCGCGGCCTCGGGCGGCGTACGCAGATCTACGTAGTCCGAGCCACCACCTCGTGGCGGCTCGGCATGATGGGGCGATACGCTCCGACGCCGTCCCGCGTCGCATTCGTGACCCGCGCGGGGCACCGGAGCTGGCGTGGCACACGGCCACGTCCCCCGACGTCGAGGTGCGGGGTGCAGGGTGGGTGAAGGCCGGCTGGACCTCTCGGCGAAGTTCGCGCCGCCGGCGCCCGCGGGCCTGGCCCGCGGGCGTCTGCTGGACCTGGCCGCCCACCGCGTCGTGCTGGTGCTCGCCCCCGCCGGGCACGGCAAGACGACGCTGCTGGGCCAGATCGCGTCGCGGTTCCCCGGCACCGTCGTGTGGTACCGGATCGACGCGGCGGACCGGGACCCCGCCGAGCTGGCCGCGCGGATCGGCCGCGCGTTGGGCAAGGCCGGCCTGGCGGGCGACTGCCGGTCGTTCGACGACGTCGCGGCCGCGCTCGACGCCGCCGGCCGGGACCTGTTGCTCGTCTTCGACGACTTCCACGCCGTGGCGGGGTCGGAGGCCGAGCACGGCCTGGCCCGGATGATCGCGCTCGCCCCGCCGACGCTGCGGGTGGCGCTCGGCGCGCGCCGGGTCGTCGGGCTGGACGTGCCGGCGCTGCGGGTCTACGGCGCCGTGCACGTCGTCGATGCCGACGACCTGCGGTTCCGGTCCTGGGAGGTCGAGCGGCTGTTCCGCGAGATCTACCACCAGCCGCTGCCGCCCGAGGACGCCGCGACGCTGTCCCAGCGCACCGGTGGCTGGGCGGCGGGGCTCGCGATGTTCCACCTGCTCACCGAGGGCCGCCCGCCCGCACAGCGGCGGCGGGCGCTGGCCGACCTGTCCCGGGGATCGCGACTGGTGCGCTCCTACCTCGTCCGCGAGGTGCTCGGCGACCTGCCTGCCGAGCTGCGCGAGTTCCTCCGCCGCACCAGCGCGCTGGGCGTGCTGACCGGCGCCCTGTGCGACGCGCTGCTCGACACCACTGGCAGCCAGACCGTGCTGGAGGAGCTGGAACAGCGCAGGCTCTTCACGACCACACCGGACGACGGCCATCAGTTCCGCTACCACCAGGTGCTGCTCGACCACCTCGAGCTGGAGCTGACCGAGCACCTCGGGGCCGCGGCCAGCCGCGAGTGGTACGGCCGGGCGGCCGAGCTGCTGCTGGACGCGGGCGAGGTGCCGGCGGCGTTTCGCGCGTACGTGCGCGCGGAGGACTGGGCGGCCGTCGAGCAGCTGCTGCATCGCCGCGGCGCCGAGGTCGTCGCCGGTCCGCTGGGGCCACTGGAGAGCATGCTGCCGCACGGCCTGGTCGCCAGCGACCCGTGGCTGCTCCTCGCACGGGCGCGCCGGCTCGCGGCGGAGGGTGCGCTGACCGAGGCGGTGGCGGCGTTCCGGCTCGCCCACTCCGCCGCGGAGGACAGCCAGCTCGCGGCCCGCTGCCTGGAGGAGGCGCGCACCGCCGCGTTGTGGCTGCCGGACGCGGACCCGGTGGCCCGCACCTGGGCCGCGACGATCCGCGCGGCGACGCAGCGCAACCCGCGCACACTCCTGACCGGGGCGTCGGACCTGCCCGGTGCCGAGGGACGGCTGGCCGCCGGGGTCGTGGCGCTGCTCGCCGGTGACCTCGGCGTGGCTGCGGGGCTGCTCCGCGAGGCGGCGGACCACCCCGACGCCGACATCGGCGTCGTCGCGCCCGCGGCCTGCGCCGGCCGGGTGGTGCGCCTGCTCGCCGGGAAGGACTTCGACGACCCGGCCACGGACCTCGAGGCGCTCATGCTCGACGCCGAGGTCGGCGGCTGGCCTTGGCTGTCCCGGATCGGGCGGGCGCTGCTGGCGCTGGACACCCCGGGCACCGCCCCGGCCGTCGAGCCGTGCGACCCGTGGGGCGTGGCCGTGGTGACGTTCGTCGACGGGCTGGGCAGGCGTGCCGTGGAGCCGTTGCGGGCCGCCGCGGCCCGGTTCACCGAGCTGGGCGCCCCGGTACCGGCCCTGTGGGCGGCGTGCCTGGCCACGGCGCTGTCGACCCGCAGGGCAGCGACGGAGCGCGCCCGGCAGGCGGGCGCGTCCGACGCGCCGGGGCACCTCGGCACCGCGGTCGCGCGGGCCCGGACGCTGGGGCTGCGCGACCTGCCGGCCGTGGTCGAGGCCTGGGCGGCCGGGACCGCCGCGCGTGCCGTCCTCTCTCCGCGGGTCGCCGCCGTCCCGTCGGCGGGGACGATCCCGGCGACCCCCGCGGTCCCGCTCACGTTGCGCCTGCTCGGCCGCACCGAGATCGCGATCGACGGAGTGGCGGTGGACCTCTCGACCGTGCGCCCGCGCGCCCGGTCGACCCTGCGGCTGCTGGCGCTGCGCGCGGGAAACGCCGTGCACCGCGACGTGCTGGTGGCGAGCCTGTGGCCGGACGTCGAGGAGGAGGCGGCGCTGCGCAGCCTGCAGGTCGCGATATCCAGCCTGCGCAGCGTGCTCGGCGGGCGGGCGCGCAGCCGGTCGACGCTGCTGGCGCGCAACGGGGAGAGCTACTGCTTGGCGCTCCCGGCGGGCAGCCGCAGCGACGTGCTCGACTTCGACGCGCGGCTCGCGGACGCCCGTGCCCGCCGGCACGACGGTGACGCCGCGGGCGAGCGGGCGGCGCTGGCGGCGGCGCTCGGGCATTACGGCGGCGACCTGCTGCCCGAGGAGGGCGCCGCCGAGTGGGTGGTCGCCGAGCGGGACCGGCTGCGGATCGCCGCCGCAGGCGGCTGGTGCGCGCTGGGCAGGCGGCTCGGCGACGACGGCGACTTCTCCGAGGCCGTCGACGCGGTCCGCGCGGGCCTGCGCCTCGACGTCTACTCCGACGACGGCTGGCGCCTCCTGGTCGACCTGCACACCCGCGCGGGCAACCCGGCGGCCGCCCAGGCCGCGGCCTTGGAGCACGCCCAGGTGCTGGCCGAGCTGGGCGTCGAGCCCGAGGTCCGGGTCGCCCCGAGCTGATCGCCCAGCAGCTGACGAACGTGGCGACTAATGGGAGCGCGCGGGTCAGGGCATCAGCTCGACGCGGACCGGGAGGTGGGCCGGGACGACGAGCTCCAGCAGGCGGGCGAGCAGGTCCGCGTCCACCGGGGTGTCGGCCGGCTCGGGCTCGTCGGGCCCGGTCGGCTCGTCGGGCTGGTCGAGCGTGTCGGTCGTCCGCACCCGTATCACCAACCCGGGGCGGTCCGAGCCGGGCAGCGGGGTGCCCGGGTTGGGGGACCAGCCGCTTCCCCCCGACTCCTCCAGCTCGACCGGCCGGTTGCAGGCGAGCTCGACGAGCTCGCGCACGGCGTTCGGGGTGCCCCGCCACGCGTGCAGTGCCGCCGCCCGCGCGACGAGCCGGCGGCGCCGCGCCACCGGCAGCTTCCGCGCGGCGAGCAGGCCGGTCCAGCTGGCCAGCCAGTCCAGCATGTCCGGCGGCGCCGTCCGCGGGTCGAGGTAGGCCGGGAAGCAGTCGAGCACGCTGATCACCGGGGCGAGCACCTCGTCCAGGCTCGCACACAGGTTCTGCGCGAACACGTCGTCGAGGTAGAGCGCAGGCAGGGTCGTCCCGAGCGGGTGCGGGCTGATCCGAGCGGTCACGACTGCACCCGCACGTGGTGCTGGTAGGAGAAGACGAGCGCGCCCGGCGGGATGTCGATGCGCGACACGGGTGCGTTGCCGCGGTCGCCCGTCGCCGGATCCGCCGTGAACAGCCGCACCTCCTCGACCTCGGCGACGCCCGGAATGCGGGCGAGCACCGCCGAGAGGTCGAATCCGCGCACCGCGCGGCCGAACGGCCAGCCCTTCCCGCCCGAGCCGCCGTCCTGCGGGGACAGGTAGGCGTACAACGCCCGCAGCGCCGCCTCCTGGACCGCCTCCGCCCGCACGTCCGGACCGGCCGTCACCCGCGCCACCGCCGTCACGCCCTGGTAGAACGGCGGCTCGACGACGAGCCGGGTGCCGACGATCCGCCGCTGGTCCAGGTGATCGCTGATCCGGCGCAGGAGCTCGCGCGGCGGAGTGCGCAGGTCGTCGAACGAGATCCGGCCCAGGTCGTCGGTGACCACTCGGGGCACGATCAGCAGCCGGACGGCGCCGGGAAGCCCGGCACCGGCCGCCGCCGCGCCGTTCGCGGAAGCCGGCAGGCAGGCGATCCGGGCGGCGTCCGGTGCGACGTCGCGGGCCAGCACCTCGAAGTCGTCGGCCGTCACCGCCCGGCCACTGGCCCGCAGCTCCAGCGGCCCGCGCAGCTTCGCGTTGTCCATCGGCTCTTCGTCCACCCCGCCCGCGGCCGGGTGCCGGTTCTCGACCTGGGTGACGTACGGGACGCTCGACTTGAGCACCCGGATCACCCCGCGCGCCACGTTGCCGTGCCGCCCGCCGCCGATCCGGTAGGCGGACATCACGAGCCGCGACCCGAGCGGCGGCACAGCGCCGTAGTTCCACAGCTCGCCGTCGACACGCCGCACCTCGGGCCCGAACTGGACCTCCCCCGCCACCGGGTCGATCCGGTAGTGCCGATCGCCCGGACCGGAGTGGGCGAAGTCGCGCACCGGCACCCAGGACGTCGGCTCGCTCGCTCCGGCCTCGGTGACCTGCAGGACGCTCGCCTCCGGCCACGGCACCACACCACGGCGCTGCAGGGTGAACCGCTGGCCGGGCGCACCGTCCGAGGTGCCCAGCACCTCGTTGCGGACGGTCTCGGCGTGCGCGATCTCGGCGGTACCGCCGATCGTCATCGCCTGGATCCCCGAGATCCGCGGGCTGCGTGTGTACGCCGGGGTAACCCCATCCGGCGGTAGCACCCGGCAGCGCAGCCAGCCCGCGCGCTGCCGCGCGTTCACCGACTGCTCGTGCGTCGCCGGCACGTGCAGGACGACGTCGCCCGCCTTGTTCAGCCCGCCCGTCTCGTCGCGGTCCACCTCGCACGCGCTCCACGCCGAGCCGTTCCACGCCTCCCACACCAGCGGCGGGTTCCGCGGGTCGATGCCGATGCCGCCGACGGGTGCGTTGATGCGCAGCAGCACCGCACACGACGGGACGGCCGCGGACAGGCCGACCAGCATCGTCTCGCCAGCCACGGGAACCGCGGAGAACGCCGGTGCGTCGGCGCCTTCGGCGATCAGCCGGGTGTGGTCGGTGATCGCCCCGTCGCTGGTGACGGCCGCCATGTTGCTGAACTCGCACGGCACGATCGGCAGGTCCGCGACCGTGCTGAAGACGACGGGCTCGTCGACCTCGGTACGCGGCGTGGCGACCTCGGTCTCCGCGCGCACGAGCACGGTGGCAGGCTGCGCGGCGGCGAGCCAGAACGTGGCGGTGCCGCGCGCGGCGGTCGGAGGGTAG
This sequence comes from uncultured Actinomycetota bacterium, assembly GCA_963720845.1. GTDB lineage: Bacteria > Actinomycetota > Actinomycetes > Mycobacteriales > Pseudonocardiaceae > Pseudonocardia. The sequence continues at coordinate 16,381 of CAVRHG010000015.1, forward strand.
AGCTGCAGCCCGATCAGCTCGAGGAACTTGACGTAGTGCCGGTCGGGGATGCGGTTCAGCCGGTAGATCAGCTGGTCCACCATCTGCGCGAACGCCTCGATCAATGTGACGCCCGGGTCGCTGACGTTGTGGTCGGTCCACTCGGGTGAGCGCTGCTGGACCAGGCGCTTGGCTTCGTCGACCAGCGACTGGAAGTCGCGGTCGTCGAGGTACGGGGCAGGCAGGACCACGTCAGCTCCCGTCCGTCAGCGCTGCCGACCCGTATTGGGCAGGCTCGTGCTGCGGAATGACATAGAAGGGGAAGACCAGGTTGCGCGGGTCGTTCGTGCCGCGGATGCGGTAGGTGATGTCGATGTAGAGCACGCCCGAGTCGGCGCCGTCGAAGGACACCGAGACGTCGTCGACGTCGATCCGCGGCTCCCACCGGTCGAGCGCCACCTGTACGTCGTAGGACAGCTGGCCCGCGGTGGCGGCGTTGGCCGGGCCGAACACGTGCTCGGAGATCCGGCACCCGAACTCCGGCCTCATCGGCCGCTCCCCCGGCGCCGTGCCGAGGATCAGCTGGATCGCCTCCACGATCTCCCGTTCCCGGGCGACGAGGGCCACCCCGCCGACGGCGTCGGTGCGCATCGGGAACGCGATCCCCACGCCGACGAAATCCACTCCCACGTCAACCTCCGATCAGCACGGTCGGGCAGCCCGGCGGCATGATCGGGGCGCCGCAGGCGGCCATGTCGCCGACCCGCGCGGCCGGCAGGCCGCCGATCAGCACCGTCGGGCAGCCGGGCGGGACGAGCGCCGACGGCGGGTGCACCGCGGGCGGCGGGAACGAGCAGATGTGCGGCGTGCCGACCGTGGCCGCCGGCATCCCGCCGATGAGCACGTTCGGGACGCCGGGGGGCCCGATGACTCCCGGGTGCCCGGTCGGGTCGCCCACGCGTGCTGCCGGTGGCATGGTCTGTTCCTCCCTCTCGTCGGTCAGGCTCAGTTCAGCCGGATCATGGAGCCGCTCACGGCCACCTGGCCGCTCGCGTTCACCTTCACCGACGGGCCGCCGTCCAGGGTCAGCCCGGTGGTGGCCGTGATCGAGACATCGCCGCCAGTGAGCTTCAGGCTGCTGCTGCCCGCGTCGACCGTGACGCCGTTCTTCGCCTCGATCGTCACGCTGCCGTCGCTGTGCAGGGTGACGCTGCTGCCCGTGGCGTCGAGGGTGAACGTGTGCTTGCCGTCGCCGGTCGCAAGCGCGATCCCCTCCTTGCGACCGTCCTGGTCGAGCAGGTCGATCCGGTGGCCGCGGCGCGACACCACCGACCGGCGGTTGATCGCACCGGAGCCGCCGTCGACGTCGTCGATCGGGCCGGCCTTCGGGGTGTCGACGCCGTTGAACAGCCCGCCCACGACGTAGGGCCGGCGGATGTCGCCCTGTTCGAAGGCCACCAGCACCTCGTCGCCGACCTCGGGGAGCACGTAGAAGCCGCGGTCCTTGCCGGCGCCGGCGTGGACCGTGCGCGCCCAGTCGCTGACGTAGTCGTCGGACAGCCACGGGAACGTGAGCTTCACCCGGCCCTGGTGCTGAGGGTCGCGCGCGTCGCTGACCTGGGCGATCGCCACACCGGTCATGGTCCGACGGGAACCCCCGCCGGAGGCGAGGCCGAACAGCGACCGCTCCTGGCGGCCGGTGACCGCGAAGTGCGTGGTGTAGCCGGCGCTCTGGTCGTAGATGTGGTGCGAGGACGTCACCACGTACTTGCCGTCGAACGGCGCGCCGAGGTTGTCGATCGCGATGGCGGTCCCGGCGCGGATCTTCGGGTTGCCCCGGGCGGTGCCCTCGAACTCGGCCGACGCGCCCGCGATCTGCTCCGAGAGCGCCTTCGCCGCGGCGTCGACCTCGGACTGGCCGCGGAAGGGCACATCCGTGGCGACATACACGGGGTCGCCGAACGTCTTGGCCAGATCCGCCGGGGCGACCCCGGAGCCGGACAGCTCGGCCGACCGGGTCTTCGCCGGGGCGGTGCCGACGAGCGCTTTCTTGCTCGCCACGTCCCACCCTCGGACCTGCACCTCCTTGACCTGCTCGGCCGAGGTGACGACCGCGCGGAAGCGCACCAGGTCGGTGCCCTGGCGCAGTTGCAGCGGGTCCGTCGGTTCGCCGCCGGGCGCGGGCGCCTCCTGCGCCTTCTTCGGCGCGCGGAACTCGAACTTCCCGTCCTTGACCGCAACCTCGTGCCCGATCTCGCGGGCCAGGCCGTCGAGGAACTCCCAGTCCGAGACGCCGCCCTGGCTGAGGTGGTCGAAGACCGTGGTCGTGGCGTCGACCGTGCCGACCGTGAGCCCGGCACGCTGGGCGACCTTCTTCGCGACGTCGGACGCGGTGACCTGCGTGTAGGTCTCTGTGCGGCGGCCGCGGAAGAGCCGGTGGGCGGGGTCGAAGCCGCGGACGACGGTGAAGGTCCCGGTCTCGTCGAACTCCGCCTCGAGCGCCGTGACCTCGGCGGTGATGAGCGGCTCCGGGGTCGTCGACGCCTTGCTGGTCGCGGCGACCACGAGCTTCGCGCCGACCTTGATGTTGGACTTGGCCAGCACCGTGCGCTCGGCGTCACGGAACCGGAGGATCACGAGGTCGGGCAGGTTCAGGCTGTCGTCGACGTGCGCGGAGACCAGCAGCGGCACGAGGTCCGCCGGCAGCGGCGTGCCGTCGACGGTGACCGTGAAGGCATTGCTGATCTGCGCCTGCGCCACGTCACGCCCCTCCCATCAGGTCGTCGACGGTGGGCAGCAGCAGGGTCGTACCGAGACGCACCCGCAACGGGTCGTCGATGCGGTTGAACGTGGCGAGCGGGCGCCACATCGTGGCGTCGCCGTACTCGCGGTAGGCGATGGAGGCGAGCGAGTCGCCGGCGACGACGGTGCGCACCGAGGTCAGCGCCAGCCCGCCGGAAGTCGGGTTCTGCTTGGGCGGGTTGCCGGGCATCTCCTCCAGCGACACGCTGCACGTCGCCCGGATCGGCGTGCCCTCCGACGTGAACAGCGTGTACTTGGCCTGCACGGACGTGACGAACGCGGCGAAGCTCGTGACCTTGCCCCAGTGCAGCACCACCAGCGGCGGCGAGGCCTTCTTCTTCGTCAGGCTGTCCGCGGTCGGCACGCAGCACTGGAACAGCTGATCCACTTTGGCGACGACGCTGCCATCCATGGCTTCGGTGGCGTCGAAGAACATCTCCAGAGTGAGCTTGCAGGGATCCGCGCCGCTGAACTCCGGTGGCCCGGCCGTCGACGAATCACGTGCAGTCGAGCGCTTCCACGACGCAGACTTCGAGATCGACAGCTCCTTCGGGTTGAACTGGAAGGCGATCCGGTCGACCGGGGCCCCCGGCTTGCTGCCACCTTCGGACGGCACCGCCTCGTACAGCTCGAGGGCCGCGTGCGTGAGGCTCGGGGAGGCGGACGCCTTGCCCGCGGGGGCGTACAGGGCGATGGGTTTCGGGGCCACGACAGGTCCTCTCTCCGCCGATCAGGCCGGCAGGAAGCCGTGGTGGGCGATCTCGATCGTCTCCGTCGCGACCTTGGGGGACTCGACGTTGAGGCTCGGGCCGGTCCAACGGACGGGAATGACGCCGCGCAGGTTCCACGTCGCGACCGCCTCGTTCTTGGCGTTCCTCGCCACGATCGTCCCTGTGCCGCGCTTGACCCCCGCCGTCATGCTCGCGAACCATTTGGTGATCTTGACCGTGTCCGGTCCGAGCGGGCGGCTGAGCTTGATGTTCGGGTACTTCAGGCGGGTCGGCAGCTGCCAGACCTGACTGTTCAGACCGCCCTCCTCGCGCTGTTCCAGCACGACCTCGACACCGAGCCCCTCGCAGCTGATGAAGTAGCCGAGGTCATCATTGTCGATCCTGACGGAGAAGTAGATGCTCACCGCGGGTTCGACGTTGCCAGCCATGTTCTCTCCCTAACGCCGCAGGTCGGTGACGAAGCCGGCCCGCTCGCGGTCGAGCCGAAGCTCGGCCTTGAGCCGCGCGGCGAGCGGGTCGAACAGGCGGCGGACGAGCTCGTCGGTGGAGGCACCGGCGAGGGCACCTGCGGCACCGGCGGCCTGGCCGACGGCGCCCTTGGCGGCGTCCACGGCGTGTCCGACCGCACCCGAGGCGGCGTCGGTGGCCGCGTCGACTGCGCCCGTGGCCGCGCTCGTGGCCTGACCCACCGCGCTGCCCGCGGCATCGGCCACGGAGCCGGCGCGGTCACCGAGCTGGTCGACGGCGGCGGGTATGGACGACAGATCGGGGACGCCGGGCAGCGACGGCAGGCCGGACGGCAGGCCCGGCAGTGACGGCAAGCCGGACGGCAGGCCCGGCATGTTCGGCAGCGACGGCAACCCCGAGGGCATGTTCGGCAGCCCCGGCAGGTTCGGCATCGACGGCAGACCCGACGGCAGGCTCGGCATCGACGGCAACCCCGACGGAAGCTTCGGCATCGACGGGACGCTCGGGAGCGACGGCATCGACGGGAGCGACGGCACCGACGGGAGCGACGGCACCGACGGCAACTTCGGCATCGAGGGCAGGCCGAACCGCTGCACCGTGGGACCGGGACCTGTGGGACCGGGACCGTCGGTGGGCGCGGCGAACACCACCGACCCATCGGTAGCGCGGTGGGCCACCCCGGCCTGGATCGCCGCGGTCCCAGGGTCCATACCGGCGGGCGCCCGCTGCACGGACGCCTGACCGGCCGCCGGCGTCCCGGGACCGCCGCCCGGGCCGCCCGCGGCGGTGCCCGGGTTGTCAGCAGGGGCACGCTGCTGCCACTCAACGCCGGCAGCGTGCCCCGGCTGGCGCCCTGGTGCGGCGCCGGGGCCGTCCGCGGGCTCGCCCCAGCGGATCGGGACCACCTCGTCCACCACCGACCTCTGCACCGGTGCTGCGGCGGCAGCCGGCAGCACGGTCGCGATCGGGTGGTCGCCGAGCAGCGGCGCGCTGCGCTCCAGGACGGCCGCCCACGACGAGCCGGGCTCGGACGGTCCGGTGGACGCAGCATCCGGCGCGGCGGGCGGCGCCTTCGGCGGAGGCGCGGGCGCGGCGGGCGGGGTCGCCGGCACGAGGTCGGGTGTGGGCTCGACGGCCACCGGCGGCATGCCGGTCGACATCGTCTGGACGACCGGGGGCTCCGGAGCCGCGGGGCCCGGCGAGCCGGACGCCAGGTCCCCGGTGCTCGGCCCGATGGCCGCGGGGCGCGAGTCCGGTCCGCCCGCGGGCAGCATCTGCACGACCGGGCCCGCCTCCGGCGGGTCGGGGACCCGCGGCTGTGGCGGCCGGGTGAGCGGGGCACCCAGGCCGAGACGGCGCGGGCCTGCCTCGGGTGACCGCTGGACGACCGGGCCGGGTTGCGCAGGCAGCGGGGAACCGAGGCCGAGCCGGCGCGGCGCAACCGGACCGTCCGGCACGACGGACCCCGTCGCGAGCCGGCTGACCGTCGGGGCGTCACCATCGGTCACAGAGGTGACCTCGCCGGGAACCTCGAGCACGGGCGCGGCGGCGAGGAGCGGTGCACGCTCCGGGGTGTCCGGCAGGCTCGGCGTCGCGGACGTGGAAGAACCCGTCTCGACGACCGCAGGGACGCTCGCGCCGGTAGGCGACGTGGCACTGTCCGAAACCGGACCGGCCGCGTCGCCGGACGCCGTCACGTGTGCCGCGCCGTCCACGGCGGACGGCCCAGAGCCCGTCGAGGTGGACCGCTCCGGCATCGACCCGACCGACCGCTGCACGACACCGTCCCCGACCGGGACGACGGGCAGTGCCGGCCGTGCCGTCGGAGGCGGCGGCGCGGTCACGAACGAGCGGACCGGAGCCGGGTCCGCCACGACCGGCAGCTGGGGAAACGGACGGCCCGGGGCGTCGATCGACCGCTGCAGCATCGCCGGTGGCTCGGCGAGCGTGCGCGGCACCGGCGTGGTGCCGAGGATCGGACCACCGCCCGAAGGGTCGGGATCCGCGTCGGCGACGGAGCGTTGGGCGACCGACGCGCCGTCAGCGGCAGCTGGGCCGGGTGCCGAGGAACCGGTGTCGTCCACGCCCGGATCACCGGCCGTCGGTCCGACCGGTGCCGGCGCTGGTGAGCCTGCTGACCACGACCGGGATGACGACGACCCGGATGACGACGACCCGGATGACGACGACCCCACGGCCACCGACCCGACGCCGGACTCCGGAGCCGGCAGCGCGGATGCCGCCGCCACCGGCGGCAGGCCGGGCGCACCCGACGACGTCGATGATCCGTCTGATCGCTGCACGACTGATCGCTGCACGGGAGCCGGCGCGTCGAGCAGGGGAGCGGCAGGCTGCCCGCCGGACCCCGACTCGCCCGCCGCCGACAGCGCCCGCTGCACCGCCATCCCGGCGGGCTGGTCGAACCGCACCTCGCGCTGCACCGACGCCGTCCCGGATCCCGGCAGAGACGGCGTCGTCCGGGTCGACAGATTCGACAGCGGCACCCCGGCCACCGGGAGCTCCGCGACGCCGGGCGGGCCGGGCGTCGCGTCGACGATCCCCACGGCCGACCCCGACGGCGCCGACGGTCCCCGCCCGTGCTCCAGCTCGGTCAGGACGCGCGGGCTCTGCCAGGTGGCGAGGCTTGCGGGGAAGTCGCCGAGGTGGGCGACGGAGTGCACACCGTCGGCGAGGGTCCGCTGCACGGGCGGAAGCGCACGCCATCCCGGATCGGACACCGGAGCCGCACTCTCGCGACCCGCAGGCTCGCCGCCGGGCGGGAGGCCCGGCGCCGAGGTGTCACCGGTATCGGGCTCGCGGACCCCGCGTAGCCAGGACCACAGGCCCATCCCCGTCACCTCCCCCGCTGTGCCAGGGTGTTCATCCTGTTGATCTGGTCCACGAAGCGACGCCGATCCGGGTGCTCGAGGTCGAGCAGCGGATCCAGCGCCCAGTGGAAGTGGTAGGCGATGTACGCGACCTCGTCGAGCAGCTGGTCGGGCGCGTACGTCACGATTCCCCCAGGCGGCCCCCGGCGACGTCCACGGCGAACGAGTGCTGGCACGAGGGGCAGGTGACCCCGGCGCGGGTGTGGCCCTCCTGGTTCACCCGGCGGTAGAGGTCCTGCAGGAACGCCACGTCCGTGGCGAACATGTTCTCGATGATCCCGGCGTGGATGTCCTCGATCGTCCCGAGCCGGGTGACCACCCGGGCCAGCAGGACGACCGACAGGTACGCCGGGTTCTCCCGCACGCGGTCGTCGCGCAGCGGCACGAGCTCGTCGCGTCCGGTGGCCAGCCGCATGACCCCCGACCGGTGCACGTTCCCGGACCCGTCGACGTACCCGCGGGGCAGCTCGAACGGGAACTCCGTCCGCAGTGGCTCCGGCCGCGGCGCGACCGGCTCGGCGTCGGCCTCGGGAGCGGGACGCTCGTCGAGGCCGACACCGGCGCCGTGGGCACGGCGCATCACTCCACCTCGAGGCGCTCGTAGGTGACCACGAGCTTCTCGGTGAGGACGCTGGTGTCGCCTGCCTTGAGCGAGCCGATCTCCAGGCTCTTGGGCCACGCGTTCGTCAGCTTGTACCGCTTGAGCGCGTTGCCCTCGTAGTCGAAGACGATGATCGCCCCGCCCTTGCGGGCGTCGGGCATCTTGCCGAACTGCGAGTCCTTCACCCACTTCTCGAAGCTCTGGTCACCGGTGAGACCGCGGGTGAGCGTGCACTCGCCCGCCTTCGGCCGGCCGGGCAGCTTCTTGATGTCGTACTTGCCGTCGGGGCCGTTCTGCTTGAGCTCCACGACGTCCTGCTCCATCTTCAGCCCCGACACCTCGGTGATGGACTTGATGGTGATGCCGTCGAACTCCAGGCCGAAGGAGTGGCCGACAGCGCTGTTGAGATCGGGAAGGGCCATGGCGGATTACCTCCGGGGGTGGGTGGGGATCACGCAGCGACGGCTACTCAGCGACCAGGCTGGTTCCGCCGGAGAACTGGCTCAGGCGGAAGACGACGAACTCGGCCGGCTTCACGGGCGCGACGCCGATCAGGCAGACGACCTCGCCGGCGTCGATGCCTTGGCTCGGGTTGGTCTCCCGGTCGCACTTGACGAAGAACGCCTCGTCCGGGGTCAGCCCGAACAGCGCGCCCGCCCGCCACTGGTTGACGAGGAAGTCGTTGACCGTCCGCCGGATCCGGGCCCACAGCGCGTCGTCGTTCGGCTCGAACACCACCCACTGGGTGCCGTTGAGGATCGACTCCTCGAGGAAGTTGAACAGCCGCCGCACGTTGAGGTAGCGCCACGCCGGGTCGCTGGACAGCGTCCGGGCGCCGTAGACGCGGATCCCGCCGCCGGGGAACGCCCGGATGCAGTTGATGCCGCTCGGGTTGAGCAGGCCGTGCTCGTTCTTCGTGATCTGGGTCTCGAGCTCGACGGCGCCGCGGATCACCTCGTTGGCGGGCGCCTTGTGCACGCCGCGCGTCTCGTCGTTGCGGCCCCAGATGCCGGCGACGTGCCCGCTCGGCGGGACGTACTGGGTCGTGCGGGTGGCCGGATCGAATACCTTGATCCAGGGCCAGTAGAGCGTGGCGTACTTGGAGTCGTAGCGCGCCTTGTCGACCCGCCACTCCTTGATCTGCTGGGCGTTCAGGCCGGGCGGCGGGTCGAGGATCGCAACCCGGTTACCCATCAGCTCGCAGTGGGCGATCATCCCGAGCTGGACGGCCTGCACGGTCTCCAGGTCGATCGCGCCCTGCCGGTAGGCGCTCATGAGGTCGGGGACGGCGATCATCGTGATCTCGTCGACGGCCTCGAGCCCCCCGAACCCGGTGCGCTCGGCGACGTTGCCGACATAGTCGTCGGCGGTCAACGAGGGGGACGGCGCCGCGGCCGGCGGTGCGGGCGGCATGAGCGCGACCGTGCCCGCGTCCGGCTTCTCGATCGCGCCGGTGCCGACGTCCTCGATCTTGATGGTCTTGGACTCGGCGTTGACGATCGTCGCGACGTTCTGCTTGCCGCGGTTGGTCGTCACGCGGTCGAACTCCTCGACGACCTGCCCGCCGCGCTTGACGACCAGCTTGAACATGTCGTCGGTCGGCGCCTCGCCACCCGCGGGGGCGACCTCGACCTCGAGCTCGCCCGGACGCAGGTTCCCGTCGATCGCGACCGCGCGCAGGCGGTTGCCCAGGGCTGCCTGGGGCGCGGCCTCGATCGCGGCGCGGCCGTTGGACGAGGAGGAACCCTTGCCGTCGTCGCCGATCCGGACGACGTAGCAGTTCCCCCCGCCGTTCATGAAGTAGCCGAAGACGGCGTGCGCCAGGTAGGTGCCGGGCGCGAAGTCACCGAACGTGGACGCGAACTGCGTCCAGTTGCTGATCAGGGTCGGTGTGTTGAACGGGCCCTGCGTTGCGAGCCCCACGAAGGCGGCGACAGCCGTCCCGACCCCTTCGATGGGCCGCGACCCGCTGTCGACCTCTTCGACGTACACACCAGGCGACAGGTACTGCGGCATCGTGGTCCTCCTCGGCGGCGCATGTCGGATTGCAGCGTCGCGCTGCGCGCGCCAGAAATGAACGACCGCCGGGACGCCTTCGCGGGCACGTCTGCCTGCCCGTTCAGGCAGCACCCGCTGCCCTCGCGCGTGCCCTCGAACGGGGTTGCGCCGGGACGCCGCCGCGGACGCCCGGGTGCTTGGCTCGGCAGCGGCGGAGCGGTTGACCCCCGACCAGTGGGCCCCGGCCGAGGAGCAGCTGGCCGCCCGCGCCGGCGACTACACCCCGGCAGAGCTGCACGCCTGGGGCGCCGCGCTGGTCGAGGCCCTGGACCAGGACGGCGCCGAGCCCGACGACCGGCCACCCGCCCAGGTCAACGAGCTGCACCTCACCAGGCTCGCCACCGGCGGCGGCAAGATCAAGGGCCGGTTCGACGACGCCGCGATGTTCGATGCAATCGCCGCGGTCGTTGACGCGAAGGCCAAGCCGTTCACCGGCGACGACCAGCGGCCCGTCGGGCAGCGGCCGGCCGAAGCCCTGGCCGACGCCTGCGGCTACGTCCTCGACCACGCTCCAGCGGCGACGCTGCCCGAGTGCGGCGGGCACCGCCCGCACGTGAACCTGCTCGTGCGGCTGGAAGACCTGCAGAACCGGGCCCGCGCCGCGTGCCTGGACTTCGGCGGCCCCGTCTCGCCGCAGGCGCTGCACATGCTGTGCTGCGACGCGGCCGTGGTGCCGATCGTCATAAACGGCGCCGGACAGCCGCTCGACGTCGGCCGCACGACCCGCACCATCCCCGACGGGCTCCGCCGCGCCGTCGCCGCCCGCGGCCGCGGCTGCGGCTGCGCCCACCCCGGTTGTGGGCGCCCACCCTCGTGGTGCGAGGTGCATCACCTGGCGCCCTGGGAGGAGGGTGGGGAGACCAAGATCGGCAATCTGGCCATGGTCTGCCGCGTCCACCACCGGCAGATCCATCACTCGGAATGGATCGTGCGGATCCGCGACGGGCTCCCCGAGTTCATTCCACCCGCGTGGATCGACCCCGATCGACGACCCCGCCGGCGAGCGCTTCCCCACCTGGCGCGCCCCGGATGAGGCTGCCCGGCCACACCGATCGCCCGCGGTCAGTCGACCATGGCCGCGGTGGCGGCGGCGTCAGCCGGCGGGCTCCTCGTCCTCCTCGCCCTCGCGCTGGATGGCGGCGTCGGTGAAGCTGCCCTGCACCGGCTCTTCCTCTTCCTCACCCTCACGCTGCACGGCCGGCTCGGCGGAGTCGACGGATCGCTGGACGTCGTGCTCACCGTCGTCGCCGCAGCGCTGCACGGCGGGTCCGGAGGCCGAGGGCGTGACGGCAGGCGCGGGCCCGGACATGACCCGCTCGGCGTTCGCGGACGCCTCGCGTTCGAAGCGGTCGCTCGGATCGCTCACCTTGATCCCGCCACCCGCCGGGGTGCCGTCGACCGGGCCGCTGCGCTGCTGCACGACGTGGGTCAGCTCGTGCGCGAGGGTGACCTTGCCGGCGGCGGAGCTCGGGTCGTAGCGGTCGCGTTGGAAGACGATGTTGGAACCGACCGTGTAGGCGTTCGCGTTGACCCCGACGGCCGAGTCGTGGGCACGGCTGTCGTCGTGCACCCGGACGTCGCCGAAGTCGTGTCCCAGGCGGCCTTCCATATCAGCGCGCACGTCCGGGTCGAGGGCACGTCCGCCGGAGGAGACGACGTCGTGCACGGGTGAGCGATCCTCCTCGCCGAGCGCGGCGGTGACACCGGCGTTCCCGGCGACGCGCTGCAGGTGCGCGAGACCGCTCGCGCCGACCGCGTCCCAACGGCCCTGCGCGGCTGCCCGCGCGGCCAGCGCCGGCTCCGCCTCCGTCAGCCGGGCCCCCTTGGGGCGCAGCGAGACTGCAGCGTCGGCGTCGTGCTCGTGGCTGTGCATCGGTCCTCCTGCCCACTCAGTGTCGACAGCCTGGCACCGCCGAGGCGAACACACCAGGTGCCCGCGGCCGCCCGGACGGGCACGGGTGGACGCCCGATGGGGCAGCGCCGGTCACCCCCCGTCGCCCGGTGCGGAATCCACGACCGAGGTCGGTGGGTGTGACGTGGGGGGCTCCGACGTGGGGGGCTCCTGCTTCTTCGAGGTCGTGGTGGTCTTGGGCGGGGCGACGGGAGCCTTCGGCGGCGGAGGGGGCACGACCCGGGCGGGGGGGCGCCGCGTCGTCGTCGTGGTCCGCGCCCGCTTGGTGGCCGGCTTGGTGGTCGTCGTGGGCGCCGCCGTCGTCGGCTCCGCGGTGGTCGTTGTCGGCAACACGACCGGTACCGGCGCGAGCGGCGGGGGAGGCAGCGGGGCCGGGATCGACGACTCGGCCCCGGTCAGCGACGGGTCCGGGGTCGAGTGGCGGGTGCCGAGCAGGATCCCCGTGCCGACCGCCAACGCGACGACGACCGCACCCGTGCCGATCAGCATGCGGCCACGCTTCCCCTGCACCGCGGCCGGCAGCCGGGACATGGGTCCGGTGGCTCCGGCGGGCGAGGTCATCGGGCCGACCGTTGTGGGCGGGCGCCAGTCCGGCGCCGGCCCCGGCGGCACGGCCGGCGCGGCGCCGGTGTCGTCGGCGGCCGCCGGGACGAGGTACGCGGTGCCGGCTGTCGTCGGCCCCACCGGCGCGGTCGCCGGGAACGTCGCAGGGCCGGTCATCGGCCCGGTCATCGGCCCGGTCATCGGCCCGGTCATCGGCCCGGTCATCGGCCCGGTCGCCACACCCGGAACCGCCGCTGCGGCCGCCGCCGCCGTCCCCGTCTGCGCGGGCGTCGGAGCCGGCCGGGCCGCCGCAGGCCGCGCGGCGGGAGTGCCCCGGATGGCCGCGCCCAGCGCGACGTCGTGCTTGGGGTGGTTGTCGATCGCCAGCGGCCGCCCGAACTCCGCCGACAGCATCTCGCTCACCAGCGGGATCCGCGACGAGCCGCCGACCAGCACGATCGCCGCCAGGTCGTCCGGGGCGACCCCCGCCGAGTCGAGGACCCGGCGCGTCGCCGAGACCGTCTCGGCGATCGCAGGCCGCAGCATGTCGTCCAGGTCGCCGCGGGTCAGCCGGATCGACCGGGTGATCCCGGGCAGCGCCACCGGCACCACCGTGTCGATGCTGAACGACAGCACCTCCTTGGCCTCGACGCAGTCCCGGCGCAGCCGGGCCAGCGCCGTCGCCGTCGCCGGATCCGTGTCGTCGAGGTCCGCGACCTCCGGTCCCAGCCCCGTCAGCACGTGCCGGAACACGGCCTCGTCGAAGTCGATCCCGCCCAGCTGCTCGACGCCCTCCGGCGGCCCGGCGAGCCGGAACCCTGCGCCGTCGGGCACGAGCACCGCCGCGTCGAACGTGCCGCCACCGAGGTCGTACACCGCGACCCGGTCGCCCTCGGCCACCCGGTTGCGCGAGGCGTAGGTGATCGCCGCCGCCTCGGGTTCGGTGCATGTCTCGACGTTCCGCAGGCCCGCCATCTCGACCGCCTGGCCCAGCAGGTCGCGTTTGAACGGCCCCCAGTTCGCGGGATGCGTCACGCAGACGTGCTCGGGCGGGCCGCCCTGGCGCTCGGTCGCGATCCCGACCACCCAGGCCAGCAACCGCGCCGTCAGCGCCTGCGCCGAGAACGGCGCGCCGCCGACGACCAGCGGCACCGAGTCGCCGATCCGGCGCTTGAACTCCCGGACGACTCGCGACGGCTCCGCGGCGCCCTGCTGCTCGGCGGCCTCGCCGACGACGATCTCGCCGCCGCGGCGCACGAACACCACCGACGGCACCTGCATCGCCCGGATGCCGAGCCCGAGCATCTCGACCCGACCGTCGACGTTGACCGCCGCGGCCGTGTAGGTCGTGCCGAGATCGACGCCGAGCCGGTACCCCACCCGTCACCCCCTGTGCCGGTCCTCGATCGAGAGGCGGCGGTCAGCAGCCCTGATACATCAAATGCCGTACGACACTGGTCGGTCCGGGTGTGCGGGCCGTTACCGAGGGCTCCACGCTGCGGCCGTACCGACATCTCCGGGCTTCGTGATCCGGTGCGCGGCGCTGCCGTCGGCGTTCATGATCCACAGCTGGTCCTGGCGCTTGAAGGTGATCTGGTTGCCGTCCGGCGACCACGACGGGTCCTGGTCGCCGTCCTGCTTGGTCAGCTGCTTCTCCTGGTTGTCGCCGCCGAGCCCGACGGTCCAGATTCCCTGACCGGCGCGGGTGAACGCAACAAGGTCGCCCGTCGGGGACACGGCGGCGTCGTTGTCACGCAGCGTGCCGCCGCCCGTGATGGGCACGGGCGCGTCCTGACCGTTGAGCGGCGCGCGGTAGAGGGCGCCACCTTCCTTGCCGGCTCCGTCGGCGCGCCAGTAGACGACGAAGCGCCCGTCCGGGGTCATCGCCGGGTCGCTGAGGGCACCCTGGTCCACCACCTTGGAGACGGTGCCGTCGAGGCCGACGAGATTGAGCGTCGTCGCGCCGGTGGCGGGGTCGATGCAGGGCAGCACCAGCTGGGGCACGGGTCGGTCACCGAAGGCGGGCCGCGTGAGGTCGGCGCAGCCGGGCGGCACGGTGGCGAGCAGCGGGCGGTCGCCGGTGCCGTCGGCACCCATGACGTGCAGCTCGCGGGTGGTGGGCGAGGTGCGGTGCAGGTAGACGATCGTGCGCCGGTCGGCCGAGATGACCGGGAAGTTGTCCTCGTCCGGGCTGTCGGTGAGGTTCTGGCCGATCGTGCCGGTGGCGGTGATCGTCGTGATGTCCCAGTTGCCGCCGACGTTGTGCGGCCAGACGATCACGTCGCCCGCCAGCGGCTGCGCCGACTGCGGCAGGTTCGCGACGGCCGGGGTCGTCGGCGACGCCGACGGCGTGGGCGCGCTCGCGATCGTCGGGACGGGGATCGGCGCCGGGGTGGGCTCGGAGCGGTTCCGGGTCAGCACGATGCCGGTGGTGACGGCCAGCGCGACCACCACGCCGCTGCCGATGGCCAGTGCGCGGCGGCGGCCGGAGCCGCCGGTCGACGGCGCCTTACCGGGCTGCTGCGGCGCCCCGGGGCGGGTCGAGTGCGGGCCGACGGCCGCGGGGGGACGCCAGTCGGGCGACGGCCCGGGGGGCTCGGGCGGGGGGCCGCCGTTGCCGGGCCCGAACGGAGGCGGCGGACCGGCGAAGAACGGCGCGGTGCCATCGGGGCCGGGGCGCGCGGGCGCGAACGGGTCGGCCGGGTTGTACGGGGGAGCCGGGGGGAACGGAGGAGGAGCACCGGCCCAGGCGGGCGGAGGAGGCAGCGCGCTCGGCGCGGCGGCCGGGGGCGCGGCGGCCGGGCCGCTCGTCGCCGTTCCCGCCGCCGCCGCTGTGGCCCGAGCCGCGACCCGGTCACCCGGAGCGCCGGCGGCCGCGGCACCCGCGGGCTGAGCGGCGGGGGTGCCGCGGATCGCCGCGCCCAGGGCGACGTCGTGCTTGGGGTGGTTGTCCAGCGCGAGCGGGCGCCCGAACGCCGCCGAGAGCATCTCGCTCACCAGGGGGATCCGCGACGAGCCCCCGACCAGCACCATCGCCGCGACGTCCGCCGCGCCCAGCCCGGAGGCCTCCAGCACCCGGCGCATCGCCGACACGGTCTCGGCGATCGCCGGGCGCAGCATGTCGTCGAACTCGCCGCGGGTCAGCCGGACCGACCGGGTGATCCCGGGCAGCGCCACCGGCACCACCGTGTCGACGCTGAAGGAGAGCACCTCCTTCGCCTCGACGCAGTCCCGTCGCAGCCGGGCGAGGGCGGTCGCGGTCGCCGGGTCCGTGTCGTCCAGGGCCGCGACGTCGTCGCCCAACGCCGACAGGACGTGCCGGAACACCGCCTCGTCGAAGTCGATCCCGCCCAGGTGCTCGACCCCCTCCGGCGACCCCACCAGCCGGAAGCCCGACCCCTCGCGCGCGAGCACCGCCGCGTCGAACGTGCCCCCGCCCAGGTCGTACACCGCGACCCGATCGCCCTCGGCCACCCGGTCCCGCGACGCGTACGCGATCGCCGCCGCCTCCGGCTCGGTGCAGGTGCTCGTCCCCGTTCCGCGCAGACCCGCCATCTCGATCGCCTGGCCGAGCAGGTCACGCTTGAACGGCCCCCAGTTCGCCGGGTAGGTCACGCACACGTGCTCCGGCGGGCCGCCCTGGCGCTGCGTCGCGACGCCCACCACCCAGGCCAGCAACCGAGCCGACAGTGCCTGTGCCGAGAACGGCGACCCGCCCACCACCAGCGGCACCGAGTCACCGATCCGGCGCTTGAACTCCCGGACCACCCGCGACGGGTCGGCGCCACCCTGCTGCTCGGCGGCCTCGCCGACCACGATCTCGCCGTCCGGCCGCACGAACACCACCGACGGCACCTGCATGGCGCGGATGCCGAGCCCGAGCATCTCCACCCGGCCGTCGACGTTCACGGCGGCGGCCGTGTAGGTCGTCCCGAGATCGACACCCAACCGGTAGCCCACAATCGCCCCTCACCCACAGAAACCAGACAGTCCAGAACCAGACGGTCCAGCGATCGTAGAACCGCGCTCACCGGCGCGGGAGTTCCCTGATCATCGCAGCAGCGCGAGATAGCGGCCGAACTCGCGTTCCAGCACCAGCCGCCCCAGTTTGCGGTACTCCTGCTCGACGGCCGTGATCAGCTCCGCCATCCCGACCGGCCGGTCCGCCGCCGCGGCGAGGTAGGCGGCGGTGGTCGCGGCGGAGCGGATGTTGCCGCCCGTGAGCTCGAACGCGGCCGCGCAGAACGACAGGTCGAGGTCGTCGCCGAGCGGCAGCGGCGGAGCGAGGCAGTTCGACCACAGCTGCAGCCGCAGCTCCTCGGTCGGCGTCGGGAAGTCGATGATGCAGTCGAGCCGGCGGGTGAAGGCCTCGTCGATGTTCGCGCGCAGGTTGGTCGACAGGATCGCCAGGCCGTCGAAGGTCTCCATGCGCTGCAGCAGGTAGGCGCTCTCGATGTTGGCGTAGCGGTCGTGGGCGTCGCGCACCTCGCTGCGCTTGCCGAACACCGCGTCGGCCTCGTCGAACAGCAACACGCCGTTGACGCCCGCTGCCTGGGTGAAGATCTTCTCGAGGTTCTTCTCGGTCTCGCCGACGTACTTGTCGACGACCGTGGCGAGGTCCACCCGGTACAGGTCCAGCCCCAGCTCGCCGGCGATCACCTCGGCCGACATCGTCTTGCCGGTGCCGGAGTCGCCCGCGAACAGGGCGGCGACGCCGATCCCGCGGCCGCCGCCCGGCCGCATCCGCCACTCGGTGAGCACCTTCTCGCGGTGCCGCGCGCGGGCGGCGAGCTCGCGCAGCTGCACGGAGACGGCTTCGGTGAGCACCAGGTCGGTCCAGCCGACGGCCGGCTCGACGCGGCGGGAGAGCCGTTCGAGCCCGGCGGCGTTCTGCGCCCGGGCACCCGCCTGGAGCAGGCCACGGTCGACGGGCCGCTCGTCGAGGGTCGCGGTGAGCTGCGCCCACCGGACGGCGCGGCCGATCTGCCCGGGACCGAGATGCAGGTGGAGGGGGACCGAGGTGGCGTCGCCGAGGGCGGTGGTCCACAGCCGTTCCCGGTCGGTGGGGGCCAGCCGGGGCGACTCGGCCGTCAGCGGGACCTCGCGGCTCCACGCGGGATCCCAGCTGACGTCGCCGGCGAGCAGCACCGGCACTGGCACTGACGCGAGCCGGCGCAGCGCGTCCGCCGCGCCCTCGGTCAGTGCCTCGACCGGCTCGGCGACGATCCCGCACCCGCGCAGCAGCGCCTCGCGACCCGCGATGCGGACCAGCTCCTCCGGGGCCGGGCGGGACGCGAGCCGCTGCAGGTCGAGGCCCAGCACCCCGAAGCCCGCGGTCTGCAGCGCGGCCGCGGCGGTCGCCGTGCCAGTGCGGCGGCCGTGGTCACGCAGGTAGACCAGGCGGACCTGATCCGGCACGGGTCGACCGCCTCGCGCGGAGCGCGGGGTGGGCGAGCCAGGGCCGGATCGGTGGCAGTCCGTCAGTACCCGACCCAGGTCGTCGGCGAGCGACCCCGGGGCCGGGGTGATGTCGGCGAGCAGGTCGGTCAGCGCCGCGTCCGGGTCGTCGCCGCCGAGCAGGTGCGCGGTGACCCGGTCGGGCACCCGCAACCCGCGCGACAGGAACGGCCGCTCCGGGTCCTCGACGGTGACGAGCAGGTGGTGCAGCAGCGGCGCCTCCGCGGTGAGCCGTCGACGCGCGGCGGCCGCGGTCGGCCGGGCGGCGCCGATCTCCAACGCGAGACCGATCGTGGCCCGGCGCCGGGTGACGTCGTCGTTGAGGTAGCCGTAGAGCCGCTCGAATCGCGCGTCGAGATCCGGGACGAGCGCGGCGAGCAGGATCTCGACGTCGAGGTCGGACAGCCCGCAGGCGCGCTGCAGCTCGCGGAGCCGGGACGGGGTTCCGGCGGCCGTACAGGCCTGCTCGACCTCGCGCAACGCCTCGTCGTCGCGCGGCGGCCCGGGGGCGCGGGCCGCGAGCAGCCGGTCGACGTCGTCGTCGGTCAGGTACAGCCCGCGGAACGGGTCGTCCGGCGCCGGGTCGTCGCGCCTGCGGTGCTCGACCATCGCCCGCACCCGGGCCTCGACCAGCGCGACGCGGGCGAACAGGTGCCCGAGCCCGACGCCCGCGGCCTTGGACGGTGAGCGCGCACGCTCGCTCACGTCGCCGGGTGGTGAGCTCGCCAGCTCGCTCACGTCGATCCGGCGGGCCGGCCGGATCTCGTCTCCTGCGCAGGCCACCCGTCCTGCCCGCCGATGACGGTCTTGGGCGGAAGGACGACCGGCGGTCCGGTCTCGCGGCGCTGGCCGGTGTCGGTCGGGGCGGTGACGACGACGTCCAGCGACGGCTTGAGCTCGCCGCCGAGCGCGGACCACACGTCGGCGAAGGCGCGGTCCTCGGGCGGGGGCAGCCCGACCGAGAGCGGGACCGGCAGGTCGAGGTCCGACAGCGGCGAGGCGAGCAGCTCGCGCGGGATCGAGTCGTGGCGCAGGAAGCAGGCGAGCAGTGCCGAGAGCAGCCGGTGCTCGTCCTCGGGACGTTGGGTCCAGGCGGTGACCAGGTACGACAGCTTGAAGTGCCGCGGCGGCAGGTGCCTGCCGATGATCCGGCCGCTGCCGTCGTACTCGTTCTCCACGCCCCGGGCGCGGCGCCGCATGTCCTCGCGGATGTCGTAGAGGTAGACGTCCACGGTGGGCGCGTTGCGCCGCCCGGCCCACTCCTTGGTCGGGGCGTCGAAGACCACCTCGACGTCGCGGTCCGCAAACGCCTCGGCCCGGATCAGCGCCCGCAGCGCCTGGTCGATCTCCTGGATCACCTGCCGCGCTCCCACCCTCGCCCGTCGCAGATTCGAGCATCGCACCGGGCGCAGCGCCGGGTCACGCGGTGGCGGGCGACCGGAGGGGCAGCGCGCGCCGCCCGATCGGGCAGCCGGGCACCGGGCGCGGGCAGGGCCCTGGGCGCGGCGACCCGGTCGGAATAGGGTGCGGCCATGGAGGACCCCGTCCTGACCATGGACGTGACGCGGCTGCGGGCCGAGCCCGGTGGCCAGGCACAGATCTCGGTGAAGGTGAAGAACCCCGGGCACCTCGTCGAGGCCTTCCACATGGACGTCGTCGGGCTGGACCCGTCGTGGTGGCAGGTGCATCCGCCGGAGCTGAACATCTACCCGGGCAAGGAGGAGTCGGCGGTCGTCCTGCTCAAGCCGCCGGTGAACGCGCAGGCGCCCGAGGAGGCGCTGCCGTTCGGCGTCCGGGCGGTCTCCGCGCTGGACGCGCAGCGGACGGTCGTCGAGGAGGGGGACCTCGAGGTCGGCCGGGTGCTCGACCTGCAGGGGTCGATCACCCCCGTGACCTCCAAAGGCCGGTGGTTCGGCCGTCACCGCATCAGCTACCAGAACTGGGGCAACTCACCCGTCCACCTGCGCCTCACGGTCAAGGACCCCGAGGAGGAGCTGGGCTTCCAGCTGGAGCCCGATCAACTCTCGGTGCCGGTCGGCGGTTCGGCGTCGGCCCGGCTGCGGGTCCGCCCGCGCAACCCGTTCCTGCGCGGCGCGGCCGTGCGCCGTCCGTTCCAGGTGGTCGGCGAGTCGGCGGGGTCGGTGCCGGAGGCCGGCACGCCGCGCTCGGTGACCGCGCGGGCCGGCGTCCCCGACCCGGGCCGGCCGGTGCTCGACGGTGCGATCCAGCACGTGCCGATCCTCTCCAAAGGCGTGATCGTGCTCGCCGTCCTGCTGGTGGCCGCGATCGCCGGGCTGGTCGTCGCGGGGTGGAAAGCCGGCAACGTGGTGGGCGCCCGCACCCCGCAGGTGGCGCCCGAGCCGCCGATCCAACTCGTCGCGGAGGCTGTCTCCGCCAACGCCATCCAGCTGCGGTGGGCACCCAGCGACCGCGCGGAGCTCTACCGGGTCCAGAAGGTCGACAACACGAACACCGTGCTGGGCACGGACGAGGTGAAGGACGGGGCGACGGCCTTCACCGCGAAGGTCGACCAGGGGAAGACCCAGTTGTGCTTCCAGGTCGTCGCGGTGCGTGCCGGGCTCCCCTCGGGTCCCAGTGACAAGCAGTGCGCGACGTCGCTCGACGGCTCGCTCCCCCCACCCACCGCCGTGCAGGTGGCGCAGGCCGCTGCCGGCTACGTCGTCTCGTGGACCGACGACACCCAGAACGATCATGTGGTCCTGGCCAACGACGCGGTCGTCGGCCAGGTGAGCCCGGCCCCCAGCAAGAACGTCACGGTGCCGCTGGCCGCGGGCAAACAGTGCGTCACGGTCGTCGCCAAGCGCGGGCAGGCATCGTCGCCGCCGAGCAACCCGCCGATGTGCGTGGACGCGACTGCGCCGGCCAGCACCGCGCCCGGGGCACCGAACGCGCAGGGCACGGGGGCGCCGGGTGGGGCCGGCACACCCGGTGGCGCAGGCACGCCCGGCGGCTCGAACCTGCCCGGAGTGCCCGGTGCACCCGGCGGCCCCGGCACACCCGGGATCCCGGGTGTGCCCGGCGCGTCGACCGCACCGGGGACGGCTGCGAGCGCGCTCGGGCCGTTCGCCGCCCTGGTCGGCCCGCCCTACCAGGAGCAGGCGCTCGCCGACGACGTCGTCAAGCGGGTGCAGGCCACGGCGCCCACCGCGCAGGTCGTCCCGGCGACGGCACTGCCGCAGCTGCGCTACCAGCCACAGACGCTGCTGATCGTCGTCCCGGCTTTCCCCACCCTCCAGGCGGCCCAGCAGTTCTGTGCCGTGACGCATCCCGGCTTCCCGCCCGGCTGTCTGGCGGTCGCGGTCACGTAGCGGTCACGACCCGCCCGGCTCAGTCCAGGTCGGTCAGCCCCTTCCGCTCCCAGAACGTGACCTCGCCGATGTCGAGTCGGTCCGACGATCCGTTCTCCGGTGGGTAGGCGGCGACCATGACGATGGTCACCTGGTTCACCAGGCCCGCGTCGACCGTGAACCGCTGCAGCCCGGGCTCCTTGGCGAGCTGCACGGGCTGGCACTTGCCGCCCGGCCAGTAGAGCGCAAGCGCCTGCGGCCGCCATCGGGCGGCGATCTGCGGGTCGCCGTCGGGCAGACCCGCCTCGATCCCGATCTCGCGAACGTTCGTCATCTTCGGGAAGGTCAGCACCAGCGAGCTTGCGGCGGCCTGAGGAGGCGGGGGGCTCGCGCACGCGGAGTTCGGGTTTCCGTTGCCGCCCAGCGTCCACCGGGTGGCGAAGCCGCGACCCCGGACGTCGTCGACGGCCCAGGCGGCCGGCAGCCCGGGAAACGCGTCCGCGGGCACGGCCTGCGCCGTCACGTTGGACACGCGGCCGCTGCCGAGGATGTGCCCGACCAGGTCCGTGGTGCGGCGGATCGGGTGCCATCCGACGAGGCTCATCACCAGGACGAGCACCAGGAGGACGAGGAAGATCGACAGGACCCGGAACGCGACCGTGCCGCGGGTCAGGTCGCCGGAGTACGGGCCGCCGCCCCAGTAGCGGCGCCGCAGCCGCGTACCCAGGCCGTCCGGCGGTGCGGGCGCCATCACGCTGGGCGTGACCAGCCACGTTCCGCAGCGGCGGCAGAACCGGCGGGTCGGCTCGCTCGCCGTGCCGCAGTTCTCACAGATCCGCTGCAGCGGCGCCGTGGCGTACGGCGATGCCGCGACCGGTGCGAAGACGGCCCCCGGTTGGGGCGGCGGGGCGGCGGCCGGCCCCGGCGGCGGAGGTGGCGGGGCCGGTGGCGGCCGGTACTGCGGAGCCGCGGCCGGCGGCGGGGGCGGAGGGGCGGCCTGGGGCCGGACCTGCTGCTGCGGCGCGGCTGCGGGCGGGCCGGCCGCGGCCGGCGCGGCTGCGGCCGGCGCGGAACCGGCCTCCGGCGCGCCGCTCCAGTCCAGGAAGCCATCGCAGTTCTCGCAGAACTGCCGCCCCGGCGGATTGCTGGTGCCGCAGTTCTCGCACACCACCGCGGCCATCGAACCCCCTCGGGCTGCCCGGGCCGGCGGGCTGCCGACCCTGCGTCGCAGGCTACCGGCCCCCCGCGCATGTCCTGTAGGTCACCGCCGCAGCGGAGCACAGGCGTTGATCTACAGGACAAGATCACCGCCCAGCGGGAAGGTGCACGCCGCCGCCGCTGGCCGGGATCCGTAAGAATGGTTGACGTGAGAGTGGTCCCCCCATGACCGCATGCACGAGCTGCGGGCAGAACAACGCGCCGGACGCGCAGTTCTGCGTGGAATGCGGGGAGTACCTCGGTTGGGCGAGCGGCGGCCCCCCGGCGGCCGATACATCCACCGAAGACTGGTTCGACGAGCCCGCACCGCGCGATCCGCCGGCCCCGCCGAAGCCGGTCGCGCCGACACCGACCGCGCCGACGCCGGCCCCACCGGCCCCCGCACCCGCGCCGGCCGCACCGAGACCGGCGGCACCGCGCCCGCCGACATCAACGGCACCCCCCACCGCACCCGCGCGGACCCCCGACGCCGGGTCTGCTCCCCCGCCCCGACCGCCCGTGGAGCAGGCGCGCCCCGTCCCGGCCACCCCCGCCGAGCGGAGCCGCCCGCAGCCCGAACAGCCCCGGCGCGTCCCCGATCCGGTGCCGCCACGCGGAAACAACGTCCCGCCGTCCGCGCCCCCACCCCCGAATCAGACCGCGCCCCAGACCGCGCCCCCACAGCGCGCTGCCCCGGCGCGACCGCGGCCCCCCGCCCCCGCGGCACCGAGGCCGGCGTCCCCGCCCCGAGCCGAACCGGCCGCGCCGCCCTCCGACCTCGCGCGCGTCGCCCGCGCCCTCGACAAGGGCAGGCAGCTCGCCGAACGCCACGACCGCCCCGACCTCGGCAACCACCTGGAGCAGGCGCGCAAGCGCCTCGGCGAGCAGGTGCTGGGCGTCGCCGTCGTCGGGGAGTTCAAGCGCGGCAAGAGCACGCTGGTCAACGCGCTGCTGCAGACCGACGTCTGCCCCACCGACGCCGACATCGTCACCGCCGTACCCACGGTCGTCCGGTACGGGGCCGAGCCCTCGGCCGCGGCGCTCCTGGAACCGGTGGACGGGTCTGCCGGCGAGTCACCCGAGGGCGGCACCGTCGAGGAGCCCGTCGACGTGGACCGGCTCGCCGATCTGGTCTCCGAGGCCGCGGACGCGAGCTGGCGGCGACGCCTGCGCTCCGTCGAGGTCCGGCTCCCCCATCGCCTGCTGAAGACCGGGCTGAGCCTCGTCGACACCCCGGGCGTCGGTGGGCTGGAGTCGGCGCACGGGATCGTCACCCTCGGCGCGCTGCGCACCACGTCCGGAGTGATCTTCGTCACCGACGCCTCGCAGGAGCTGACGGCCCCGGAGGTCGACTTCCTCCGCCAGGCGCTGGAGCGCTGCCCGGCCGCGGTCTGCGTCGTGACCAAGACCGACCTGTACCCGGCGTGGCGCCGGATCGTCGACCTGGACCGGCAGCACCTTGCGAACGCCGGCATCGACCTGCCGATGATCCCCGTGTCGTCGTTCCTACGGTTGCGAGCCTGGCGCTCCCCCGCACTGAACGAGGAGTCGGGGTTCGGACCGCTGTTCGACTGGCTGCGCGCCGCGGTGCTGGAGGCCGCGGCCAAGCAGGCGGTCGCGGCTGCGACCCGCGACCTCGACTTCGCCCAGGAGCAGCTGCGCCTGGAGGTGGTGGCCGAGCAGCAAGTGCTGGCGAAGCCGGAGGCGTCCGCCGAGGTCGTCGGGGCGCTGCGGCGCCGCTCGGAGCGCACGCGCCAGCTCGTCGAGCGCGGCAACGGCTGGCAGCAGTTCCTCTTCGACGGCATCGACCAGCTGATCGCCGACGTCAAGCACGACCTCGCCGGGCGGATGCGAACCGTCGTGCGCGACGTCGAAGCCGTGATCGACCAGGGCGACCCGAAGGAGACCTGGCCGGACATCGAGGTGTGGCTGCAGCGCCAGGTCGTGCGGGCCGCGAACGAGAATCACGAGCTGCTCAACGAGCGCGCGGCGCAGCTGGCCGCCGACGTGGCCGAGACGTTCGCGCTGGAGTCCGACGAGCCGCTGCAGCTGGGTCTGACCGCCCCCGTCGACGTGCTCCGCGGCCTGACCGTCGACCCCGCCCAGCTGGCGGCCCCGGACAGCCAGAAGCTGGTTCGTATGCTGTTCGCCGGTCGCGCCGCGCTCATCCCGGTGACGCTGGCGGGGTCCGCGGCGGGCCTGTTCGCCTCCAGCCTGCTGGTACTGGCCGCCGCGCCGGTCGTCGCGGTCGGCGTGGGGTTCATCGGCCGCAAGCTCATCCGCGACGAGCGCCAGCGGCAGCTGACCTACCGCCGCCAGCAGGCGAAGATGTCCTGCCGGCGCTACCTCGACGAGGCCAACTTCGTGATCGAGAAGGACTGCCTGGACTCCCTGCGCCGCACCCGCCGCGAGCTGCGCGACGAGTTCCAGGCCCGAGCGGGCGTCCTGCACGCCTCGTCGCAGCGGGCGCTGAGCTCGGCCGAGCGCGCCGCGACGCTCAGCCCGCAGGAGCGCGAGCAGCGGGCCGCGCAGCTGGCCGCCCGGCGGGCCGAGATCGAGCGGCTCGGGAAGCCGCCCGCGTCCCGGGGGGCGGCATGACGTCGCCTTTCCCGCCGGAGGACCCGCTGACCGCCGCGGTCCGCGAGCTGGTCAGCGCGGCGCGGGACCGGGCGCTCGACCCTGACTCCCGTGATCAGCTCTCCGACGCCGTCGGGCGGCTGTCCGGGCCCCTGCGGCTGGCGATCGCCGGCCGGGTGAAGGCCGGCAAGTCGACGCTGCTCAACGCCCTCGTCGGGGAGGAGCTGGCCCCGACCGACGCAGGCGAGTGCACCAAGCTCGTGACCTGGTACGTCGGCGGCCACGCCGCGAAGGTCACCGCGGTGCACAAGGACGGGCGGCGCGAGCAGCGCCCGTTCAGCCGCGAGGGCGGGGCGCTGGAGGTCGACCTGGGCGGGCCCGCCGAGGCGTTCGACCACCTCGAGGTGAGCTGGCCGTCGTCCCGGCTGCGCGACGTCACGCTCGTCGACACCCCGGGGATCGCGTCACTGTCCACGGAGGTGTCGGAGCGGACGTCGACGCTGCTCTCCGCGGAGGACGACCGGCCACCCGTCGTCGACGCGGTGCTGTACCTGTTCCGGCACAGCCACGCCAGCGACGTCCGCTTCCTGGAGTCGTTCCACGACGACGAGCTCGGGCGCGGCACGCCGCTCAACGCCGTCGGGGTGCTCTCCCGACCCGACGAGATCGGGTCGTGCCGGCTCGACGCGCTGACGGTCGCCGCCCGCGTGGCCGACCGCTACGAACACGACTCACGCATCCACCGCCTCTGCCCGCTGGTGCTGCCGGTCGCGGGGCTGCTCGGCCAGGCCGGGACGACGCTCCGCGAGGAGGAGTACCGCGCGCTGGCGACCATCGCCGCACTGCCCGACGCCGAGTGCAACGAGCTGCTGCTCACCGCGGACCGGCTGCTGGCCGACGACACGGACGTGCTGACCCCGCTCGAGCGCGCGCACCTCGCGGACCGGCTGGGCCTGTTCGGCGTGCGGCTGTCGGTGATGCTGATCCGGGACGGCACCGTGCGGTCGGCGACGGAGCTGGCCAAACGGCTGGCCAACGACAGCAGGCTGGAGGATCTGCGGGGCGTGCTGGTGCGGCAGTTCCTGGAGCGCAGCAAGCTGCTGCGGGCGCGATCGGCGCTGGCCGTGGTGCGGGCGGTGCTGCGGCGGGGCGGGTGCGCGGACGCCGAGCTGATCGACGCCCGCGTCGAGGAGGTGATGGGGGCGGCGCACGAGTTCGTGGAGGTCCGGCTGCTCACCGACCTGCGGACGGGGACGGTCGGGATCGCCCAGCGGCTGGAGGAGGAGATGGACCGGCTGCTCGGCGGGTCCGGGCACAGCATCGCGCGCCGGCTGGGGGTGCCCGAGAACTCCTCGGTTCCGCAGCTGCTCGACGCCGCGTACACGGCGTTGGACCGCTGGCGGCGGGTGGAGTCGTCGCCGCTCACGAGCCGGGATGCCCGCATCGCGGCCCGCGGGGTCGTCCGCACCTGCGAGGGGATCGTGGCCAGCCTCGTCCCGGCCCGCGTCTGAGCGTCGCCGGAGCGATCAGGGCAGCAGGTGGGGGTCCAGGGCAGAGCCGCCCGGGACCTCCGTGCCGCCCGGGACCTCCGGCACGCCCGCGCCGCCCGGGACGTCCAGGCCACCCACGCCTCCCGGCATCCCCAGGCCACCCGGCATCCCCAGGCCGGCAGTCCCGGGGGCGGTCGAGCCGAGCAGGTCGTGCTCCGCCGCGAAGCCGTCGGACAGGCCGTCGTTGTTGCTGTCGATCAAGCGCGGGTTCAGCCCGCGCGCCACCTCGACGCCGTCGGGCAGTCCGTCGTGGTCGCTGTCCGCGGTGAGCGGGTCGGTGCCGAGCTTCTGCTCCTCGGCGTCGCTCAGCCCATCGCCGTCGGAGTCCATGTTGGCCATGCCTCCGAAACCGGCGGCTCGCGCGGCTGCCGGGATGTCCGCGTGCCCGGGGTCCTTGCCCTGAGCGATCTCGGCGGCGTCGGTGACCCCGTCATGGTTGGTGTCCATCGACAGCGGGTCGGTGTGGCTGACCGACGTCTCGTAGGCGTCGGAGAGGCCGTCGCCGTCGGTGTCGGCCTTCGTCGGATCCGTGCCGAAGAGCTTCTCGAAGTCGTCGGTGAGCCCGTCGCCGTCCGTGTCGGTGATGGCGGAGGGCTGCGGGACCTGTGCCATCGCGAACGGGTCGGCCATGCCGTTGGCTCCGGCGAACGCGGCCCCGGGACCGTACGGCCCGGCGCCGACGGTACCCATGCCGGCCGCGCCGGCACCGAAGGGTCCGGCGCCATAGGCGCCCGCACCGTAGCCACCCGCGCCGGGGAAGGTCGACGGGACCGACACGCCCGCCTGCAGCGGCTCATCGAGGAACTTGAGGTACGCGCCGCTGGTGTAGGTGCTCCACGGGCGGAGGTTGGCGCCGTCGTTGGAGATCTTCAGGGCCGCCTTGACCTGCTCGGCGGGGTTGTTGAGCAGGCGCTGGATGTCGCGGTCGCTGCCCGTCCCCGTCTCCGCCTTGAGGGTGCGGACCTGGAACAGGCCGACCGACGGTCCCCACGTCCGGTTCTCCAGCGCGACGTCGCCGATCGCGCCCGGGTTGCGGGCCGACTCGGCCTGCGCGATGGCCGTCATCAGCCGGGCCTTGTCCGGACTGAATCCGCCCTGCAGGAGCAGGGTGTAGATCTGCGACGGGCTGAGCGTGGCCACCGTGCCTCCCCTCAGTGGGCCAGGTCGGCGAGGCCGGCCCCACCTGGCGCGCCCGGGGTCAGCGGGTCGGCGCCTGCAGCCAGGGCGTCGGACCCGACGCCGCCTGCGCCCAGGCCCCCGGCACCCAACCCGCCCGCGCGCCCATCCCGCCGGGATCGAGTGCCGCGCCGCCGGGGACACCGGTCTGCGCAACGGGCTCCAGGGTGCCGGCGGCCGACTCGAACCTGTCGGTCAGGCCGTCGTGATCGCTGTCGATCGAGAGCGGGTTGCTGCCGTTGGCGGCCTCGACCCGTCGCTGAGCCCGTCGTGATCGGTGTCGGCGTCCAACGGGTTCGTGCCCGCCTTCTGCTCCTGCAGATCACTGACGCCGTCGTTGTCGCTGTCCAGGGTCGCGAGTCCGCCGAAACCGGCGGCGCGGACGGCGGCCGGGATCTGGGCGTGCCCGGGGTCGTGCCCGCGCGATCTCGACGGCGTCGGTGACGCCGTCGTGGTTGGTGTCGATCGACAGCGGGTCCGTGTGGCTGACCGACGTCTCGTAGGCATCGGACAGCCCGTCGCCGTCGGTGTCGGCCTTCGTCGGTCCGTGCCGAACAACTGCTCGAACTGGTCGATCAGCCCGTCCCCGTCGGCGTCGGTCACCGACGGCGGCCCGCCGGGGTCGATCGCGAAGGGATCGGTCGCGCCCGGGGCGAAACCGCCGCTCCGGGGGCCCCGCCGATGTCGGGCAGCGGAGTGAGGAAGTTGAACGGGTTGACCCACTGGCCACCCTGCCGCACCTGGAAGTGCAGGTGGTTCGGGGTGCCGGCGGCATCACCGGTGTGCCCGACGCCGCCGATGACAGCGCCGGCCGCGACATGCTGCCGACCTTCAGGCTGTCCGTGCTGCCCGGGGTGAGGTGCGCGTAGTAGTAGAAGCGCCCGTCGTCGCCCTGGATGCGGACCACGTTGCCGCCGAGCCCGTTCGTGAAGCCCTGGACGATCGTGCCGCCGGCGACGGCGTGGATCGGGGTGCCCTCGGGCGCGAAGATGTCGATGCCCTCGTGCTTGCGGCCGCCGGAGCGCGCGGCGCCGAACGTGTCGGTCAGCTTCGCGCCGACTGGTGGGCGGCGCACCGCGCCCCTGCCGCCCGAACCCGGCGAACGACAGCTGGGTTGACGTTCGCCGGGCTCGGGGGCGCCGCGACGGCGGTCGCTCCTCCGGGGTAGGCCACGTTCCCCAGGGTACGGTGCGAAGCGCGCCGTTAGATGAATCCCTCACGGACCGCGAAGGCGACCGCATGCGCCCGGTTGCGCAACTGCAGCCGGGTCGTGACGTCGTGCAGCACGCTCTTGATCGTCCGCTCGCTGAACGCCAGCCGCCGCGCGATCTCGCCGGTGTCGAGGCCCTCGGCCACCAGCCGGAGCACCTCGACCTCGCGGTCGCTCAGCCCGGAGAACCGCAGGCCGCGCGGCGCCAGGACCTGCCGCTGCAGCCGACCCACCTGCCCGAGCAGCCCGGCGAGCAGGTCCGCGGGCATCTCCGCGCCGCCCTCGCGCGCTTTGAGGATCACCGAGACGAGCCGTTCCGGGGTCACCTCCGATCGGCGGACCAGCGCCGACACGCCCGCCTCCGCCGCGATGACGACGGCGGCGTCGTCGAGCGTGGCCGCGATGAGCACGGTGCGGGGGACGCTGCCGCGGCGGACGGCGCGCAGCACGCGCAGCACCTCCTCGTCGACACTCTCGGTGACGACGACGGCGACCTCCGCCTGGTCCAGCTCCTCGGCGTCCACGAGCTGGACCTCGGGCCGCGGCCGCAGTTGGCTCGCCACGCCCGCCTGCGAGATCGGATCGTTCGCGTAGATGAAGACCTTCGCCCGCTGCGTCGCCCCGGGGTGTGTCCCGCTGCGCTGCACCCCCGCACGATCCGCCCGATCCACCGTCATGGCCATCCGCCCCTCCACACGCACGGCCCGAACGGCCGCCGCCTGGCGGCGAGTGTCCACAGGGATCTTGGCGGCGGCTTCACGCCGGCTCAACGGGCGCTCAACGCGCAAAACTTCCGCGGCGCGGACCCGTCCCGTGCATGCGCGCGCCTTCGTCGGATGGTAGGCGATCGACGCGCCGTGCGCTGGCGACACGACCTACTCGTCCGGGGGTCGCGGGCCGACGGCGGCGAGGTCCAGTGCGTAGACCGTCACCGATCCCGAGCGGAACGCCACCGTGATCCCGGGCAGGCCGTCGAGGTCGCTCAGGCCGGGGGCCAGCCGGAAGCCGTCCGGGCCCGCCCAGTTCTCGGGCGATCCGGCCGAGCCGATCGCGGGCGTGTTCGCGTCGACGTACACCCACCGCACGTCGAGGTCGGCGAGCTGGCGGCGGACGGCGGGGTCCGTCGGGTAGGTGTTGAACGTCTGCAGCAGCCGGTAGGTGTACGGGATCCCGGTGAGGCCGAGCGTGTAGATGTTGACGATCGGGATGCCGCGCTCCACGTAGAGGTACGTCGAGCCGTCGTTCGGGGAGTTGAAGACGCGCTCCCCCGGCCGGATGTGCGCGGCGAGCCAGGCGATCGCCGCGTCGTCGTCGGGCCCGATCCGGACGAACTCGGGCGTGCGGTAGCGGGTCGCGACCGAGCGCTCGGCGATCCGGGCGTACCCGACGGCCGGCCCGGTCGCGTAGCCGACGAACGCCACGCTGACGAGCGCGAGCGCCGTCCACGACGCGCGCAGGGGCACGCGGCGGCGGGCCAGCACGGCGACCCGGTCCGCGACCAGCACCACGCCGAGCCCGGCCAGCACCGGCGCGAGCAGGTAGACGTGCGACCACGTGCGCAGCATGGCGTGGTAGAAGAACCGCGTCACCAGGGCGTCGACGCCCGTGCCGGGGCTGAGCCACGCACCGATGACGATCGCGCTCCACACCGCGAAGGCCGCGACCGGCCCGATCCCGCGCCGCAGCGCGACGACCGCCCCGATCCCGACGAGCACCAGCAGCAGCACCCAGGTCTGGGAGCGCGTCTGGCCCGGGTCGATCCACCCGGAGTACGGGAAGCCGAGCGTCTCGCCCAGCGCCCGGTAGAAGGGCACGGGCCCGGTGTCCGGCGGCCAGCTCGCGGTGCGCGCCGACTGGCCGAGCCCGGGACCCACCGCGGGGACGAGCAATACCGCCGTGACCCCTGCGGCGACGGCGAGTCCCGGGACAGCGCGCCGCAGCTCGGTGCGACCCCGGCGGGCGACGAGCATCCCGGCCCACCACGCGACCGTCGTCACGGCGATGGACACGGCCGCGCTCGGGTGGCACCAGACGGTTCCGGCGACGCTCGCGCCCACCCCCGCGCCCGCACGCACGCGCACCCGGAGGGCGCGGGGGGCCAGGCAGCCCAGCGCCAGCACGCCCGCCACTACGGCGGGCACCAGCGACAGCGACACGGCGTTGGCGAGGATGCCGCCGTCGTGCATGAGGTGCAGCGCCGGCCGGTAGAGCCCGGCCATCACGACCGAGGCGACCCCGGCGACGAGCATCGCGCTGCCGCGGCCCAGCCCCAGCTGCCGCGCGGCGACAGAACCCAGCGCCGCGGCACCGGTGCACCCGGCGACGCCGAGCAGCACGACCGTCTGCGCGTTGAGCGCCGGCACCACCGCACCGCCGATCAGGCCCGCGGTCGCGGCGGCGAGCAGGTGCACCCCGGACGGGTAGAACCAGGTCGGCGTCCCGGTCAGCAGGTCGACGGGGGCGAGCTGCCACGGCGCCCCACGCCCCGTGCGCGTGACGTACGCGGTCTGCAGGACATGCATGATCATGTCGTGTTCCTGCGGACGCGTGCCGAGCGGGCCGATGCCCACGAGCCAGGCCCACGCGGCGTACGCGGCCCCGACCGCGACCATCGCGGAGCCGACGACGAGCGGTACCCGTCCCCGCGCGAGTTGCGCGTTCGTGCCCGGTGAGTCGCGCGTTTCGGCCCGCCGGCCGCGTGCTCGCCGGAGGGCGACGGCCGTGGCGCCGATCGTGATCGTCCCGACCAGGAGCGCGACCGGGCCGTACGCGAGGCCGACCGGCGCCACCAGCACGGCGACTACCCCCGCGACCGCCACCGACGCCGCCGGCGCCAGCGCGACCATGAGCAGCCCGGGCGGCACCGACAGTGCCGCGAGCAGCACCAGCCCCGGCAGATAGGCGACCGCGAGCGAGATGGCGAGAACCGCCGCATCGGGCACGGCAGCGCCGCTCACCGTCAGCGATCGCCGATCTGCGTCAGGCTCAGTGTGAAGCTCACCGTGATGATCGAGGACCCGGTGACGGCGAGCACCGAGCCGACGATCGGCAGGCGCAGCGACTGCGCGACGTCCAGGGGCCCGAACCCGGCCGCGCCCCATGTCGTCAGCGCCACCACGAAACATGCGGCGCCGGCGAGCAGAAACAGACCGCCGAGCACCAGCCCGCGTTCGAGCGACATCCGCATGAGCACCCGGAGCAGCCGCTGCGACTGCGCGAGCAATCCGAGGTGCGCCGCGTACGACCGCGCGATCACCGCCAGCCCGAGCCCCTGCACGCCGAGTACGAAGATCGTGGCGAAGGCGAGCATGCTGTGGACGTCGAACACGACGCGCCCGACCGACCGCGGCCCGACGAGCAGCCATGCCAACCCGGCCAGGCCGACGGCCTGGAACAGCAAGGACGGGTAGAGCAGGAGCCAGCGCGGGCTGAACGCGAGCAGGAAACGCAGGTGGCGCCAGCCGTCGCGCCAGGTGCGCAGGTGCGGGGCGCGCGACCGGCCGTCGGGGCGCAGCACCGTCGGCACCTCGCGGATGCGCAGCTCCGCCAGCGACGCCCGGACCACCATCTCGCTGGCGAACTCCATGCCGGACGTGACCAGCCCGAGCTCCAGCACCCGGTCCCGGCGGAAGGCCCGGATGCCGCAGTGGAAGTCGCCCACCGGGATGCGGAAGAACAGCCGGCCGAGCATGGACAGCGCGGGGTTGCCGACGTAGCGGTGCAGGAACGGCATCGCACCCGGCTCGATCCGCCCGCGGAACCGGTTGCCCATCACGAGGTCCGCGCCCGCGCGCAGCTCGCGGAGGAACCCGCCGAGGTCGTCGAGTGCGTAACTGTCGTCGGCGTCGGCCATGAGCACGTACCCGCCGCGTGAGGCCCGGATGCCGGCGATCAGCGCGGCCCCGTAACCGCGCCGCGGGACGTCGACGACGACCGCGCCCTCGGCTCGCGCGATGTCCTGCGAGCCGTCGGTCGACCCGTTGTCGGCGACCACCACCTCGCCGACCACGCCGAGCGTCGCGAAGGAGCGCGTCGCCTTGCGGATGCAGGTCGCGAGGGTCTCGGCCTCGTTCAAGCAGGGCAGGACGACGGACAGCTCGACGACCCCGGAGGTGGGCGGCTCGCCGGCCGGATCGGGACCGGGAGTCTGCGGAGCGGCCGACGCGGCGGGGATCGGTGTGCCGGGGCCCGGTGCGGCGGAAGTCGTCTCGCTCGGAATCGGTGCGGCGGACGTTGTCGCACGTGAGGACGCCGAGGCGGGAGTCGTCGCACTCGAGGACGTCATGGCCGTCGGGTCCTTCCCTTGTGGACCGACCAGGCCGGTCCGGCGCGCGACAGGGTAGCCAACGTGCTGCCACCACGAGGTCGCCACCACGGGTGCGGTGCCAGCGCTGCCCTACGGTGTCCCGCGTGCACAGGACCGGGTCGCTGCGCCGGCGGGTGGCACGTGTCGCGCCGGTCGGCGGCGGGCTGTTCCTGCTCGGGATCTCCGCGTACGTCGTACTCGGCGCGGCGGGGCACGCGCTCGCGCCGCGCGACTACGCCGCCGTCGCCTCGCTGTACCTGCTCGTCGCGATCACGAGCCCCGGCGTGTTCACCGCGCTGGAGCAGGAGGTCAACCGGGAGGTGAGCAGCCGCCGCTCCGCCGGCCTCGACACCGGTGCCGTCGGGCGCAGCGGCCTGATCGTCGGCGCCGGGTACGCCGGGCTCGTCGCGGTGGTCCTGCTGGCGGCGGCGCCGTGGCTGGTGCCCCGCGTGCTCGGCGGCTACGGGAGCATGCTCGTGGCGGCGATCGTCGCGGCCGTGGGAGCGGCGGCGGTCTACCTGCTGCGCGGCCTGTTCGCCGGCGAGCGACGCTTCGGCTGGTACGCGGCCAGCCTCGGGCTGGAGGGCGCGGCGCGGCTCGTCCCGTGTGTCGTGCTGGCGCTCGCGGGTGCGACCGACCCGCTGGCGTACGGCTGGGCCTTCGCGCTCGGCACGGGGATCGCCGCCCTGGCGTGCTTGCCGGGCCGAAGGTCGTCGCGTCGTCGGCAGTGGGTCGGACCGAGCCCGGTACCGGCCGAAAGCGCGACGATGCCCGGGGCCGTCACGGACGGGTCGGCGACCGTACCCCCGCCGCTCGCCGGGACGCCTGTGCGGGCGCGTGTCATGGCCCGCGCCAC
This sequence comes from uncultured Actinomycetota bacterium, assembly GCA_963720845.1. Classification (GTDB taxonomy): domain Bacteria; phylum Actinomycetota; class Actinomycetes; order Mycobacteriales; family Pseudonocardiaceae; genus Pseudonocardia. The sequence continues at coordinate 50,000 of CAVRHG010000015.1, forward strand.
CGGCCTGCTCGTCGTGGCGTCCGGGCTGACCTACGTCGTCGCCAACACGGCCCCGCTGGTGCTGACCGCCCGGCTTCCGGCTGCTCCGGAGGTCGCGGCGAGCTTCGTGTCGCTGTTCGTGCTGGCCCGCATCCCCGTGTTCCTGTTCGGGCCGCTACAGGCGTTCCTCCTGCCGACGCTGACCGCCGGCGCCGAGCGGGCCGACCTCCCCCACGTGCGGTCCCGGCTCCGGGTCGTACTGCTCGCCGTCGCCGCCGTCGGCGTCCCCGGCGCGCTGATGACGGCGGCGCTCGGACCGTGGGCGGCGCGCACGTTCTTCGGCGCACCGCTCGACCTCCCGCACACCGCGGCCGGCCTGCTCGGTGTCGGCACGGTCGCCATGCTGGCCGCGCAGGTCCTGCAGCCCGCGCTCGTCGCGCTGCGCGTGCACCGGATGGCGACGATCGCGTGGGTCGTCGGGGTGCTGGCCTTCGGCGCGGTGCTCGTCGCGCCCGCCGACCCGGCGACGGCGGCGGTCACCGCCCAGGTCGTGGGGCCGACGGCCGTGTGCCTGGTCATGGGCGTCACCGTCGCCGCCCGCCTGCGACGCATGGCCGACGCCCCGTCACCGTGACCATCGTGCAGCCCTGACGCGGTCGTGCGCACCGCGACCTCGTCGTGCACACCGTCGGCGGTGTGCACGACACGGGGCCGGTCTGCACGGCGCACCTCGGTGTGCACGACACGCGACCGGTGTGCACTAGTGGCGGACCGCACGTCGATCAGGTGATCGCCACCGCCACCACCAGGCCCAGCGCCACGTGCGCCGCCGCCACCACCCACGCCTCGGGCTCCAGCACCTCCGACCGCAGTACCGCGCCGATCCGGATGCCCGTCACCCACTCCAGGAGCCGCACGCCGCCCACCTGGGCCGCGATGCCCACCAGACCGAAGATCAGTGCGCCGAGCAGGCCCTCGACGAGCGTGCCCGTCGAGCTCCAGATGGCCGTCACCACGATGAACGCCATGCTCACCATGCCCGCGGACGTGACCAGCACGGAGTTCGGCAGGCCCTCGCGGACCATGCGGTTGAGCTTGCCCGGGGTCGTGACGTCGATGGCCCAGAAGCCGAGCAGCATCAGCAGCACGCCGAGGAGGGCGTAGAGCAGGATCGCGCCGATGCCGCGGCCGATCAGGGGGAAGAACCCGGGGCCGATGGCCGCGAGCAGCATGGGAGTGCCTCCAGGGAGCGGGTGACTCATTCGGGGTGGATGCGGTGCGGCACGAACGCGGCGCCGTCGTCGGTCACCAGCCCGACGGTCTCGCGGATGCCCAGGCCCGCGGCCTCGTCGCCGACGATCCACGCCCCCAGAGCGGGGCGGAAACCGTCGAACTCGGGAAGCGGGTCGAACAGCTGGTAGACGTAGCCCTCGTCGCCGTAGACGCCGCCGGTCGCGACCTCGCTGCCGGGGGCGACGATCGTGATGTTGGCGCCCTCCCGGCCGAGGCGGGGCTTGCGGACGTACTCGGTGAGCAGGCCGGGCTGGTCCAGGAAGGCGGGCAGCAGGTTGGGGTGGCCAGGGTAGAGCTCCCACAGCACCGCCAGCAGCGCCTTGTTGCTGAGCAGCGACTTCCACAGCGGCTCGAGCCACAGGGTCTCGGGCAGGCTGCGGACGACGTGCTTGCCGAAGTCGTCGCCGAGCATCCACTCCCAGGGGTAGAGCTTGAAGACCCCGTTCATCGGGGCCTCCTCGAGATCGACGAAGCGGTCGAGCGCCGCGTCCCAGCCGATGTCCTCGATCGCCAACCCGATGGTGTCGATCCCGGCCTCGGCCGCGGTCTCCTGCAGGTAGCCGACCGTGACGTGGTCCTCGCCCGTCGCGTCGCCCGACGACCAGGTGAAGTGCACCTCGCCCGAGGGCAACCCCTCGGCGATCGTGCCCCAGCGCTCGACGAGCTTCTCGTGCAGGGAGTTCCACTGGTCGTCGTCGGGGTGGAGGTCCCCCCGCCAGTACCACTGCAGGATCGACGCCTCGAGCAGCGTGGTCGGGGTGTCCGCGTTGTACTCCAGCATCTTGCAGGGCCCGCGGCCGTCGTAGCGCAGGTCGAAGCGGCCGTAGATGTGCGGGTCGCGCCGCTTCCACGACGCGGCGACGGCCTCCCAGCTCCATTCGGGCAGCGCGAAGTCGCGGAACCGCTCGGTCGTCACGACGTGGTCGACGGCCTCCAGGCACATCGAGTGCAGCAGCTCGACGTCCGCTTCCAGGGCGAGGATCTCGTCCATCGCGAAGACGTAGTGCACCGACTCGTCCCAGTAGGGCCGCTCGGCGCCGCCCTGGCCGCGGCCGGGCGCGTCGTAGACCAGGCCCTGCTCGGTGACCGTCTTGTGCCAGCCCGCGCGCGGGGCTCCCGTGCGGCGCTCCATCCGCTCAGCTGCCGCCGCTCTTGCTGCCACCGGAGCTCGACCCGACCGAGCCGCCCGACTTGCTGCCGCCCGACTTGCTGCCGCCCACGCTGCTGCCGCTGGTGCTCTTGGAGACCCCCAGGCCGCCGCGGGTGACCGTCGAGCTGCCCGACGACGTGCGCACCTTCGTGCCGTCCCTCGGCACCGTGGTCGTCCCACCGCTCACGGGCTGGCCGATCGTGCCGTTGCCGCCGTAGTTGTAGTGGTACTGCCGCCCGCCGCCGCCGATGAAGATCGGGAAGAAGCCGAAGCCGCCACCGCCGTAGTAGGTGGAGTTCTCCGCCGGGACCGCGCAGTTGCTGTCGTCGACGATGACGCCGGCGTCGTCGACGCAGTTGGCCTCGACCTCGTCGTCCGGCTGCGCCCCCGCGTAACCGACGGCGATGAGCGCGACGACCCCCACCGTCACCCCGGCCCCGATGAAGATGCGTTTGCGCTTCTTGCGGCCGGCCGCCTCGTCGGCGACGCGCTGCTCCTCCTCCTCGCGCCGTCGGCGCTCGGCCCGCTCACGGGCGCGGCGCTCGGCGAGCGTCGGCTCGCGCGGCGTCGTGTTCTCGTCCTGCTGACGAATACCGCCCCGGCGGCGCGGCGTCGACTCCGCCGTCTCCAGATCCGGATCCGCCGGTGTGTCGCTCTCGTCGTGCTCCGTCATTCCGCCTCCCCCCGGCTCCGGTCGGCCATGACTCTGCCGACGGTGGCGACCCGACCCCTCGAACAGGGCCACCCCCCGACAGTGCCGCGCGGCGCAGCGGGACCGCAACCCGGCGCAGATCAACACCGGCTGATGTCACGCTGCGTCACCACTGCGGCGGGGCGCGGACCGTTCGTCCACCCGTGCCGCCGCTGCGCGTCGGAACCCTAACTTCCTGGCCTCGACCGGCGGAAACGGGGTCGCTCACAGCACCCTGACTACCGGTCGACGCGACGCGCCGAGGCCCTTGCAGGGGATCGCGATAGGTAACGGCATGATGACGGTCGACATGGACCACCGTTCTGCTCCCCAGCATCGGTCCGCCGGGTCGCCCGTCCTCGCTCCCCGCTTCGACGGCCCGCCCCGCGGTACCCGGCCGCGTTCGGCCTCGACGACGATCGACGTGCCGCGCCGGTTGGCCGCCGGCGTGCTGACCGGTGCCCTGACGATGCTCGTCGTCGCGCTCCTCGACACCGTCACCGGCGCGCAGGTCCCGGTCCTCGGGTCCTTCGCCGCACTGCCGGCGCCGGCGGGGCAGGAGATCGTCGACGTCGCGGCGCCGCCCGCCACGCCCGGCACCTGCCTGAACTGGACGCGCGCGGACGCCTCGGACACCCACGCCGTCGACTGCACGCAGGCCCACCTGTTCGAGCAGGCCGGGACGGTGCTGCTGGCCGACCAGAAGGACCTGCCGGACGACGGCCGGTGGCGCCAGCTCGTCCGCGAGCGCTGCGACCCGGTCGTCAAGCAGTACCTGGGCGGGCGGTACGACCCGGACGGCCGGTTCCGCATCGGCGCGCTCAAGCCGTCGCCCGCGAAGTGGACGCAGGGCGACCGGGAGCTGCGCTGCGGGCTCCAAAGCGCGTCGCGGTCGGGTGCGCTGTATCCGATGGCGGGCAAGGCCGTCGAGCAGGACCAGGCGGCTGTGCACGCACCGGGCACCTGCCTGGGGATCGACGGGCGCACGATCGGCGACCCGGTGGACTGCGGGGGGCCGCACGCCGTGGAGGCGGTCGGCGTCGTCGACCTCGGGAAGAAGTTCGACGACGACTTCCCCGCCGTGGACGCGCAGGACGAGTTCCTCCAGACCGCGTGCACGAAGATCGCCACCGGGTACGCGGGTGGCGAGGACACCATCGGCGACAAGAAGCTCACCGTGTACTGGGACAACCTCACCGAGGACTCCTGGAAGGCCGGCACCCGCCGGGTGAACTGCAACCTCGCCGCGCTGCTGCCCGACCGCAGCGGGTTCGCGCCGGTCGTCGGATCGGTGCGCGGCGCGGTGACGGTGGGCGACGCGCCCGCCCCGCCGTCGACGAACAACCCGGAGCCCGGGGTACCCGCGCAGGTGCCGCCAGTCGAGCCCGTGCCGTCGCCGACTCCGGTGACGCCCCCGGCCAAGCCCGGCCCGACGCCCACGCTGCCGCACACGGACGCGCCGCCCCTCGACGGCGCGCCCGAGCAGCCGCCCGCCGACGACCCGACCCCCGTGGAGCAGCCGGAGCAGCCCGAACCGCCGGATCCGACGACGGTGGCTCCCGCGCCGCCGGATCTCGCCAGGCTCGTCGGCGAGCGGTAGCGGCAGACTGGTCGCGTGGAGCCCTCCCTCGGGATGAGCCGCCGGCGGTTCGACGAGCTGGTGGCCGACGCGCTCGACACGATCCCGCCGGAGCTCACCCGGGCGATGGACAACGTCGTCGTGCTGGTCGACGACCGGAACGCGGACGATCCGGCGCTGCTGGGGCTGTACGAGGGCGTCGCGCTGACGGAGCGGACGAGCGACTACGGCGGCGTGCTCCCGGACCGGATCACGATCTACCGGGAGGCGATCCTCGAGGTCTGCGTGGACGAGGACGAGGTCGTCGACGAGGTCGCGGTGACGGTGGTGCACGAGGTGGCCCACCACTTCGGCATCGACGAGGCCACCCTGCACCGCCTCGGGTGGGGCTGAGCCGTAGGCGCTCAGGCCGGTGCGCCGCCCCCGGTGACGTCCTTGCGCACCGGCTCGCCCGTGTCCCACGCATCCAGCACCCAGCCCTGCTCCTCGCGGCGCAGCACCACCAGCCCGGCGTTGGGCACGTACGAGGTCTCGACCGTGTCGCCCAGCAGCGCGGCCGCTGCCATCCGGATGGCAGCACCGTGGCTGACCAGCACGACGTCACCGTCACCGCCGCCGACGATCCGCTCCACGGCGGGCAGGAAACGCGCGCGCAGGTCCAGGGCGGACTCCCCGCCGGGCAGCCGCGCGTCCAGCTCGCCGCGCCACCAGGCGTGGTAGACCTCGAAGAACGTCTCGAACGCCGCCTCGTCGGAGCGGCCTTCGAGGTCGCCGATGGACACCTCGTGGACCCCGTCGACCACGTCGATCGCGAGCCCGTGCACGGCGGCCACCGGGGCGGCGGTCTGCTGCGCCCGGATCGCCCGCGAGGCGTGCACTGCGCGCACCGGGTGGTCGGCCAGCCGGCGGGCCAGCCGGTCCGCCTGCTCGTGGCCCAGCTCGTCGAGCGGTGCACCCGGCGGGCGGCTGTCCAGGATGTGGGCGGCGTTCGCCGCCGTGCGCCCGTGCCGGGCCAGCACCAGCCTCACGCCGGCGCTCCCGAGCGCAGGCCGGCGAGCCAGCGCTCGGCGACCGCGAACGCCGCGGCGTCAGTCCCATGCTCGGGAACGGCCGGGGCACCGACACCGGGCGCCGGGCCGTTCGTGCCCCCGGCCCGGGGATAGGAGCCGAGGAAGCGCACCCGGTCGCAGCGCCGGTACAGCGCCGCGAGCGCCTCACCCATCGCGGGGTCGGCGATGTGGCCGGTGCAGTCGAGGTGGAACCAGTACTCGGCGTGCCGGTCCTTGATCGGGCGCGACTCGATGCGCGTGAGGTCGATGCCGCGCACGGCCAGCTCGGTGAGCAGCCCGAGCAGCGAGCCGGGGCGGTTCTGGGTGGTGGCGGCCAGCGTTGTGCGGTCGTGACCGGTGGGCGCGGGCGGCGGACCGGGCGGGGTGAGGAGGACGAAGCGGGTGACGGCCCCGGGGTTGTCCGCGACGTCGTCGGCGAGGATCTCCAGGCCGAACTGGTCCGCCGCCAGCGGCGCGCAGACGGCGGCGTCGATCTCCCCGCGGGACACCTGGGCGGCGGCCTCGCTGGTGGAGGTGCTGACCAGGACGTCCGCGTGCGGCAGGTGCCTGGCGATCCAGTTGCGGGTCTGCGCGATGCCGTGGTTGTGCGACGCGACGGTCCGGATCTCCGCGGTCGTGGTGCCCGGACGGACCATGGCGGCGAACCGGACGGCGAGCACCACCTCCTTGACGATCATCAGCGGCGGGTCGTCGAGCAGCCCGTCCAGCACCGGCGGGACGGCGCCCTCGACGCTGTTCTCGATCGGCACGCAGCCCGCGTCGGCCCGTCCGTCCCGGATCGCGGCGAGGACGGCCGGGTTCCCCGCGCACGGCACCAGCTCCGCCCCCTCGGCCTCGGGAAGCGTGAGCAGGGCCTGCTCGGTGAAGGTCGCGTGCGGGCCGAGGAACGCCAGTCGGGGCACGGTCGCCGAGCCTAGTGTGTTGATCACCGGATGCGGCCGCACGCTCAGCCGAGCAGGTGCAGGTCCGACAGCTCCGCAGCGGGGATCGGAGCGGGACCCGCGCCGCAGCGGGGCAGCAGCGCGCGGACCTCCCGGACCTGGCTCGGCGACAGCGCGCGGGCCTCGCGGGCGAGCGCCGCGCCGTCCGTGCTGGCCAGCGCCTCGGCGACGGCACCGTGGGCCAGCGCGCGGGCGGCCCCGACGAGCAGGTTCAGCACGCCGAGGCGCAGCGCACCGCCCGGCGCCGGTGCGCTGACCACCGGCAACGCGCCCAGCACGACGAACCCGCGCCCGGCGTCGGCCACCACCCGCACGAACCGGTCGACCTCGGCGACGGACGGCACCTCCGACGACCGGGAGCCGCCGCACCGCAGCTTCGGCGTGCAGCCGTGCTTCGCGACCCGGCGCACCGCGTCCAGCCAGCTCGCGACGCCGTCCTCCTCCGCGCCCACCGGCCGGCGGGGCTCGACCACCGCGACGACGTCGTCCGGCACGAACTCGGCCACCCGCTCCAGCCAGATCGCGTCGACGTCGACGGGTGCGGCCGTCTCGATCGTGCGGGGGGTGAGCAGGTTCGAGCGGGAGAAGACCGTCGACAGCGCCTTGGGCACCGCGCCGAGACCGGTGTCGACGACCAGCGAGACGTCGATCGGCCGCGCCGGCCCCGACCGGGCCAGCTCCTTGACCAACGCCGGCAGCCGCGAGACCGGGCAGACCAGCTGCCCGAGCAGGCCGCCGTCGCGCCCCTCCCGGGTGGCCAGGTACCGGGCGACGACCGCGGCCACCTCCGGCACCTCCCCCCGGGGCGCCAGGAGGCTGGTGTCGTCGACGAGGCGGTCGAACAGCGGTGGCACGGGCAGCCGGTCCGCTGGGTCGGCCGAGGGCACCGTCGTCACGGTCGGAACGCTAACCGCTGGCAGCGAACCGGTTGCGACGGGGTGAGGGTGTCTCGCCAGCTGTGAGGCGTCGATGGACATTAGCGAACCCTATCCATACCTTAGCCTAGCCTAAGTAGAGGGTCCCGTTTGCCCGTTCCGACGATCGGGCGCGGCGTACTGGGAGCGCACGTCCGAGCCGTGACGCTCAGCCGGAGCCCAATACCGCCCGACCCTCGCGGACGCGGCGGGTGACCTGCCGCTCGGCCACGAACGACGCGATCGGGATCGTGCCGGCGAGCAGGATCACCACGGCATCCAGCGGCCGCCAGCGGCAGCGCTCCGCGAGGATCAGCGTGCAGACGATGTAGGCCATGTACAGGAAGCCGTGCAGCATGCCGACCAGCGCGACGGGCCGCGGCTCGCCGAAGAAGTACTTCAGCGGCATCGCGATGAACACCAGCACGAGCAGGCCGATCCCCGTCACCCAGGCGGCTACCCGGTAGTTGCGCAGGGCCGTCGCGATCGACACCTAGTGTCCTTCCTGTCGTTGCCGCTCACAGTCCTGTGCCGCGAGCGCGGCGAGCATGCGGTTGTACTCGGCCAGTGCCGGGTTCTCGGCCTCGTCGACCGCGCTGACGCGCCCCGGACGGTAGGCGAAGGGCGAGGGGCCCGAGGCGACGGGCACCTCTGCAGGCTTCGGGGGCTCCGGGGCCGTCGGCAGCTTGGCGATCTCGATCCGCAGCATCCGCCACCAGACCCACGCGAAGAACACCGCGAAGACCGGCCACTGCAGGCCGTACCCGACGTTCACCGCGCTGCCCATCGCCGACCCCGCCCGCCGCCACTGCCATGCCGCGAGGAACCCGCACGCCACCATCGCCCCGAGCGTGAGCAGGTGCCACGCGATCCAGCGGGGGGACAGGACGAGGCGAAGCAGGGATGCCGGGGAACCGCCAGGGCGCTGGTCCCGGTTCGTCGACACCCGGCCAGAATACGCCGACCAGACGACACCCCCGGTACCCTCGCGGCCCGTGCGGACCTGGCTGACCCCGACCCCGCCTGCCGGCCCGCTGATCGACGATCCCGCGGACCGGCGGCTCGTCACCACCGAGGTGCTGGTGGTGCTCACCGTCAGCCTCGGCCTCTCCGCACTGCGCAGCGGGCTGAGCCTGGTCGACGCCCTGCTCCAGCCCATCCCGCTGAACGAGCAGCAGGTCGCGCTGAACGCCCCCGGGGCGCGGGCCGATCTCGTCGACCTCGCCGTGCAGCTGGCCCGCGTGCTGCAGCTCGTCGGCTGGGGTGCGCTCGGCGCGTACCTGCTGCTCCGCGCGGGTTTCGCGCTGCGCGCCGTCGGGCTGGACGGGCACCGTCCCGGCCGCGACGCCCTGGGCGCAGCCGGGCTGGCCGCGCTGATCGGCATCCCGGGGTTGGGGGTGTACCTCGGGGCGCGGGCGCTGGGCGTGAGCGTCACGATCGCGCCGACCACGCTCGACGACACCTGGTGGCGCCTGCCGGTACTGATCGCCTCCGCCGCGGCGAACGCCTGGGCCGAGGAGGTGGTGATGGTCGGGTACCTGCTCACGCGGCTGCGGCAGCTGGGGTGGTCGGAGAACCGCTCGCTCGCCGCCCAGGCCCTGCTGCGCGGGACGTACCACCTCTACCAGGGGCTCGGCGGATTCCTCGGCAACATCGCGATGGGCCTGGTGTTCGGCCGGGTCTGGCAGCGGACCCACCGGCTGTGGATGCTGGTCGGCGCCCACACGCTGATCGACGTGGTGGCGTTCCTCGGCTACGCGGCGCTGCGGGGCCGCGTCGACTGGCTGCCCTGAGGTGTCCCGGGCACTCAGCCGAAGGCCGCGACCACCTCGGCGGCCGTGGCGCGGTAGGACAGCAGCGAGTAGTCCAAGGAGTCCAGGGAGCGCTGCGCGGCGTCCGGCTCGACGATCCCGCACGCGTCGTCCACGACTACCGGCAGGAAGCCGAGGTCCGCGGCGTGCCGGGCGGTGGGCTCGATGCCGATCTCGAGCACGGCACCGACCAGGATCAGGGTCGTGACGCCCCGGTCGCGCAGCGCGGCCTCCAGCGGCGTGCCGACGAGCGCGGACATACCGAGCTTGTCGAACACCGGCTCGCCGTCCATGGGGCCGAGCTCGTCGACGATCGCGGTGTGCGGCGCGTCCGGCGGAAACGGGCTCACGACGGCGTCCGCCTGGTCCGTACGCTGCCACGCCATCGCGGTGCGCAGGGCGCCGACGCCGAGGTGGGTCGGCGCCAGCGAGACGTGCCGGACGTAGAACACCGGCACGGCGGCGGCGCGCGCGGCGTCGAGGACCTCGCGGATCCGCGCGACGAGCGCCTCCCGTTCTTTGACGTGCGGCAGGATGCCGACCTGCGCGTCGTAGACGAGTACCGCCGCCGCGCCGGGGCGGCACATCTCGGCGACGGTGTCGGGAACGTCGAGACCATAGGCGCGCTGCATACTTACAGCCTTGCACAAGCCGCCGGGTGAGGCGGCGCGTGCTCCGGAGTCGCTGGCTCCCCGACACGCGAAGGCGAGCGCCGTCAGCGCAGCGTGACCTGCTTGCCCGCCAGCGCGTTCCGCGCCCCGCGCTCGGCATCGGTCAGCGGCGCGTCGTCCGCCAGCGCCTCGTCCAGCCGCACCGCGAACGCCGCGGCAGGCTCCGCCCACTCCTTGGCGTGGTGCTCGCGGTCGACGTCCCAGACCGGTACGACGAGCCCGTGCGCGCGGAACGACCCGACGTACCGGCTGCCCTCGCCCAGGTCCAGCCCGCCGGCGGCCTGCAGCCGGGCCAGGGCGGCGACGAGCCGCTCCTCCGGCTCAGGGCGCACCCAGCGCAGGTGCGCCTTGGCGCCGGTGTCGACCCAGAAGGCCGCGCGCACGCCGTCCGCCACCACCGCCTCAGTCGGCATGATCACGGCGTTCGCCCGCTCCAGGGTGGCCGCCACCTCGGCCGACGGCGACGCGGCGTCCTCGGGGGTCAGCCACCAGGTGAAGTCGGCGTGGATGGCGAGGTCGAGGCGGGCGTGGGCAAGGAGGACGTCCTGTAGGCGCACCGCGTCGCCCCCCGTCGGCGGCACGACCGGCAGCGCCGTCCCCGGCTCGGCCTCGCGCGCCCAGCGCAGCGCCCGAGCGAGGTCCGCGGACAGGTCGCCGGAGCGCGTCTGCACCTGCATGCCGAGCAGGACCTCGCCGTTCGGCCGGACGAGGGCGGCCGACGCCCCGGGCAGCACGGTCGCGACGGTGGCCCGCTGCCCGTCGCGGGTCGGCAGCGGTGCCGTCGCCGACGGCAGGAACTCGCGCATCGCCACCAGCTCGCACTCGGCCGCGAGACCGGCGAACGGGCGGGTGACGATCACGTCGTCGCCCGCGCCGTGGCAGGCCTTGTAGCGCTTGCCCGAGCCGCACGGGCAGGGACGGCGGGGGTTCTCGCCGGCGATCGCGTCTGCCGCGGCGGCGCGGCGAGTCTTCTTGGCCATCGTGGAAGACGGTAGCGCCGTGCGTCACACTGCCCGCGCACGGGCGGCCCTCGGGGAACCCCCGCAGAATTGATCGACTCGTGTCAGGAAGCCACCTTCACGACGGGCCAGGCCATGAAGGTGGCCCTCCTGCGAACCAGCCGGAGGCTTCCCGTGCCGTTCGACCCCGCCGACTCCGCCTTTCTCGACGACCCGTACCCGACCTTCTCGGCTCTGCGGGCGATCGCCCCCGTGCACGAGCACCCGCTGCTGGGCATGCCCGTCGCCATGTCCCACGCGGCCTGCTCGGAGGTGCTGCGCGGACGCTCCCTGGGCCGGATCTGGGCCGACGCGCAGCCTGCTGCGGAGTTCCCGACGTTCAACCTGCTGCACCGCAACTCGCTGCTCGAGCGCGAGGGCGAACCCCATGACCGGCTGCGGACGCTCGTCGCCGGCGCCTTCAACCGCGGGCACACCGCCCGGTTGGAGCCCACGGTGAGCGCGCTCGCCGACCGGCTCGTCGCCGAGCTCGCCGTCCAGATCCGGCACACCGGCTCGGCCGACCTCATGGCCGGCGTCGCGCACGTGCTGCCCGTCGCGGTGATCGCCGAGCTGCTCGGGCTGCCCGAGTCGGTCCGACCACGGCTCCGCGGTTGGTCGAGCGCGATCGTCGCGATGTACGAACCCGACCCGGAGGGCACGCGGCGGGCGCGGGCGGAGAAGGCGTCGGCGGAGTTCGTCGACGCCCTGCGCGAGCTGATCGCCCACCGCCGCGAGCACCCCGGCGACGACCTGGTGAGCGATCTGGTCGCCGCCGACCTCGACGCCGAGCGGCGCGGTGGGGAGCGGCTCGGCACCGACGAGCTGGTCGGCACCGCGGCGCTGCTGCTGATGGCCGGCCACGAGGCCACCGTCAACGTCATCGGCAACGGCGTGCTCGCGCTGCTGCGCCACCCCGCGCAGTGGCAGCGGATGGTGGCCGACCCGGGGCTCTCCGCCACGGCCGTCGAGGAGCTCATCCGCTTCGACCCGCCGCTGCAGCTGTTCGAGCGCACCGCCCTGCGCGACACGACCGTCGCCGGGCACGACGTTCCCGCGGGCACGAAGGTCGCCGCCCTGCTCGGCGCCGCGGCGCACGACCCGCAGGTCTTCGACGACCCGGCCGAGCTGGACGTGGGACGGCGGCCGAACCCGCACCTCGGGTTCGGCGCGGGCGTGCACTACTGCCTGGGCGCGCCGCTGGCGCGGCTGGAGGTGGCGGCGGTGCTGGACGCGCTGCGTCGCCGCCTGCCGGGAATGGCGCTGGCGGCGGCACCCCGGCGACGGCCGGACTTCGTCATGCGGGGGTTGCGGGAGCTGCGGCTGGCAGCCTGACCGAGCTTGCGAGGTCACCATTCAACGCAGCAGCGGGCGGTCGCCGACGGCGAGCAGCAGCCGCCTGCGGGGCGCACGGACCGGGTTCAGCAGCACAGTCAACCGGCCCACGAGCACCGCGGTGACCCCGGCCGTGACCGCGGCGAGCAGGTCCAGCACCGCGTGCATCACGACGCCGTCCGCCCGCGCCTGCACGCCGGTCCGCCACGACCAGGCGAACACGATCGCCGTCAGCACGCCCCCGGCCGCCCACAGCAGCCACCACAGGCCGACCAGCCCCGACGGCCGTGGGCGCTGGTCCGACGCACGGTCCAGCGCGCCGTGCTCGATCTCGGCGAGCACCGGGCCCGCCACCGCGACGCTCCACCCAGGCACGACCCACCCCAGCACGATCTCCCGCCACGACCGCGACGGCAGCGAGTTGCTGCGGGCCGCGGCCGCTGCGGCCGCGGGCAGCGACCAGGCGACCACGAAGCCGCCTGCCACGAGCCCGAGCAGCACGGTCCCCGTCCCGGCCGCGAGCACCAGCGCGTCCGACGCGGCCACGGCGTCCGCCGACAGCGCGCCCTCCCGGCTGGCGAGCAGCAGCACATAGCGCCACGTCTCGGCACCGGCCGCGAGCAGCGCGACGGCGGCCAGCGCCCACAGCAGCGGGCCCGCGACCGCGGCCAGCGAGCGGGCCCGCCGTTCCGGCGGGATCGGTGGCACCGGACGGTCGGCTCCCGTCCACGGCGCGGCCGGGAAGCCCCAGGTCTGCGGCTCGGCGTAGCGCGGGGGCCCGATGTAGCGGGTGGGCTGCGGCAGCGGTGGCGCCGGGACGGCCGACGCGGGTGGTTCGGCCACCCACTGGAGCGTGGCGAGGTAGCGCCCGCAGCGCGGGCAGAAGGGCCCCCCTGCGGCGTCGGACACATGCCCGCAGCGGGGGCACGGCATCCCGGCGGCA
>CAVRHG010000016.1:0-49015 GCA_963720845.1 uncultured Actinomycetota bacterium
CCGTGCCGGCAGCACCGCCCGCCGCGCCGGCGGAGGCGGACGGCGAAGAGGCGAACCCGGTGGAGCGCACGCAGCCGACCGCGGCGGTCGCCCCGGCGGCCCCGACCGCGCCGGTGGCCCCGCCGTCCCCGCCGTCCTTGACGCAGAGCGAGCGCACCGCCCGCGTCCCGGCGCGGTCCGCGAGCGGTTCGGGCGGCCGGCATGCGGCGCCCGATGGTGATCCCGCCGCCACCACGAGCGCGCTGCCCACCGTGTTCAGCGGCGGCCCGCGCCCGGTGTCGGAGTTGCAGTACAGCGGCCCGGCAGAGGACGGGGGCACGACCCGCAGCCGCTCCGGCGGCGGCGCGCCGGCGGCCGGAGGTGCCGGCCGGACGGCGGGTGAACCGGCTCGGAACCGGCCGTGCCCGTGCGGCTCGGGCCGCAAGTACAAGCACTGCCACGGGATGCCGACAGCCGCGCGCCCCTGAGCCGGGCCCCGCTTTCACCTGCGAGGCGCCGCGTTCACGGCTTGCGGCCCCAGGCGGTGATCATGGGTGACGTGGCGAGGTCGGGGACCTGGCCGGTGGCGATGTTGTCGAGATGCTGGTCGATCTCGGCTGCGGTGGCGATCTCGGCGCTGATGAGCCGGTCGCGGATCTGCTCGACGGTGGCGCGTTCGAGTGCCGTGCACGCCGGTGCGGCGATCGGGAAGTAGGCGTCGGCGGCGACGTCGATCAGCCCGTGCTCGCGCAGCCGTCGGGGCAGTGTGCGGCCATAGGCGAGGTCGGCGTCGCGTCCTGACATCAACGTGCGGAAGCCGTGGCGGAGCCGGTTCGCCAGGTGTTGTGCCGGGCCGTGGTCGTCCGGGCAGAGGAGCGGTTGGAGGCCGGGGTCGGCGTCCTCGACCACGATCCAGCCGCCGGAACGCAGCGCGGCGGTCATCGACGTGAGCGCGGCTTCGCGTTGCGGCACATGCGTCAGCACCAGGCGGGCGTGCACGAGGTCCAGATCGGTGGCGGGCGGATCCTCAGCACCGACGTCGTGGCGCAGGACCTGCACGGAGCCTGAGCCTGGGCCGGTCAGCATCGAGGTGTCGATGTCGGTGGCCAGCACCAGACCGGTGGGGCCCACCTGGGCGGCCAGCCAGAGCGGGACGGACATGCCGCCGGCACCGACCTCCCAGCACCGCCACCCGGAACCGACGTCGATCCCGCGCAGGTGGCCGAAGGTCGAGCGATCGAACAGGGTGGCCAACGCCTCGAACCGCGTGCCGGCCTGGATCTGCTGGTTGGCCAGCAGGTAGCCCTCGTCTGCGCCCACGAGCACAGTGTGGCGGCATGCGGGGCGCGCTCCGGCGGATCGGCGGCGGGCCTGCCTCACAGCAGCCGCAGGGTGACGCACCTCCACTCGCGGGGGTCGCCGGCCCGGGCCGCCGGTTCATTCGTTGCGGCACATGGCTCGCGGGACGCCGCGGTGCCCGGGCGCACGGGTTCGAACCGGGCGGCGAGCGCGCGGGCCCGCGGACCGCGCCGGTAAACGGCCGCGACCTCGATGGCCCCCGCGCAGGGCCGATCGAGGTGCAGCGACGTCATGCGCGAGGGCAGGCACCCCGTCGGCCGTTGTGCGAGCGCGGCCCGCACGTACCGCAGGGCCCGGGGCTCCAGATGCCCGGCGAGCTGCGCGACGGGGCGCCTGCCGTCGAGCACCTCGAGCGTCAGGCGGATCACCTGCTCGGCACGCCGGCGCAACGCCCTGATGTCGGCGCCGTCCATGACCTCGGTGACGACAGCCTGCGGTCGCGTCCGCGCCCGGGCCGACGGCGGCGGCGGACCGGGCGGCTCCTCGGCGGCGGGTTCGTAACGCAGGAGGTGCAATCGCGGGCGGCGGTCTTCCCGCCCGGGGGCGGTGGTGCTCGGCGCTGGAGCCGCCGTCGCCACCGGAGCCGCCGTGCTCGGCATCGGAGCCGCGATCGCCACAGCGCCGGACGGCGTCCCCGCGCGTGCCGCGGACGGGTAGTCGGCCGCCGACGAGGTCACCGGCGCTGAGATCACCGCTGCTGAGATCACCGCTGCTGAGGTCACCGCTGCAGCCTCCGCGGGGGGCCGGCCGTCCCGAGGTGTTTTCGGGACGTTCGTTCCCGAACGGTACGTCGCCGCATGGTTCGCCGACGTATGGTCCTGATGTGGAGCATCGGCATGCGAGTGCGCCGGGCGGTACCGGTCCGCTGGAGTTCCTGCTCCCGCGGGTCGGCGCCGCCGTCGCGCGGCACCATCGCCGACTCGCCGCCCGGCACGGCCTCACCCCGACCGCCGCCGCCGTGCTCGCGGCCCTCGACGCCGATGACGCTCCGTCGCATCGTGACCTCGCCGCGCGCGTCGGGCTCAGCCCCGCGACGATCACCCCGGTGCTGGACCGGCTCGAGGCGGCCGCGGAGATCCGGCGTGAGCGCGACCCCGGCGACCGGCGTGTCGTGCGCGTGCACCGCACGTCGGCCGGAACGGCCCGCCTGGCCGGCGCGGTCCCGTCGGGACCGGGGTTGCCGAGGCCGGCGCCGGGGATCGAGGCGGACGTACGGGCCTGGTTGCTCGCGGTGCTCGCCGCTGCGGAGACCGAGGAGTGAGGTGCCGTCGCACGGCTACCGGGCTGTCGCACAGGTGGTGGGGTTGTCGCACCTGCTGGACGCGCTGTGCCAGTCGCCCGCGGGGTGTGACGCGGACGGACCCACCGGGCTCAGCGGGCTCAGCGGGCGCGCAGCGGCGCTACGGTGGCGACCATGGCGCTCCGCGGGCTGATCATGGACTACGCCGGCGTGCTCACCGACGGCGCCGTCATGCGCGATCTCCCGCGCCGGGCCCGAGCGGCGGGCCGGCCCACGGCGCTGGTGTCCTCGGCGGGGTCGGTGTCCGACGAGGTCGCGGCGCTGTTCGATGTGCTGGTGCTCGGTGGTGCGATCGGGGTCGTCAAGCCCGACCCCGAGGTCTACCGCCGCACGGCGGCCCTGCTCGGCCTGACCCCCGCGGAGTGTGTCGTGGTGGACGACCTCGCGGCGAACGTCCGCGGCGCGCGGGCGGCCGGTGCCGTCGGCGTGCTGCACGACGACCCCGACACGACGATCAGCGAGGTCGAGATCCTCCTGGCCCTGCCCGACTGAGCGCGCCCCCCGAACGACGACCGGGGCACCCCGGCGTCGCGCCGCGGTGCCCCGGAGAAGTGGTCAGGGACGGATCGTCACTGCGGGGGGACCTCGCCCGACTCGGCCGGCACGTCGGTCGGCGGCCCCGCCGGGACCTCAGCCGCCGGGTCGACGCCCGCGGCCGTGGTGTCGCCGGCACCGGTGTACTGCTGGGCACGGTCCACGACGCCGTCAATCTGCCCGTCGTGCCCGGCGAACCGCTCCTTGGCCATGTCACCCGCTCGGTCCAGGCCCTGGTCGACCTGCTCGTCGTGCTGGTCGACGAGTCCCTTGGCCTTGTTCACGAAGTCGGAGAAACCCATACGGCCACTCTGGACCCTCCGCGCCCCCGGCGCACCACCGGGTCACCCCGCCGTGGAGTGAGCCTTGTCATCGACGTCGTCGGCGCCGCAGCTCGAACGCCGCCACCGCGCCCGCACTCGCGACGTTCAGCGACTCCACCCCGCCGTCCATCGGGATCGCCAGCAGCCCGTCGCACAGCGCGCGAACCGCAGGCGCGAGCCCGTCGGTCTCGTTGCCGAGCACCAGCGCCACCCGCCGCGGCAGGTCCGCGTCCAGCAACGACGCTCCGGCCGCGTCCAGGCCGAGCACGGTGAAACCGCCCTCGCGCAGGGCCGCGCAGCCCTCCTCGACGGTCGCCGCGCGCAGCACCGGGGCACGGAAGGCCACCCCGGCAGACGCCTTGACGACCAGCGGGTCGATCGCCGGAGCGCCGCGGCGGGGGAGCAGGACGCCGTCGAGACCGGCCGCCGTCGCGCTGCGCAGCACCATCCCGACGTTCGCCGGGTTGGTCACGCGGTCGAGCACGAGCACTGCCGCGGGGTCGTTGCCCAGGTCGAGCAGGAACTCGTCGACGGGCTGCATCCGGGGCGCGACGACGTCGGCGAGTACGCCCTGGTCGTGGCGCCCGTTGCCGGCCAGCACCTTCACGCGGTGCGCCGACGCGCGCTGGACGGGTACCCCGCGGTCCCGCGCCGCGGCGAGGATGGCCCGGATCGGCTCGCCGCGCGCGTCGTCGGCCAGCACGACCTTGTCGACGCGCAGGTCGACGTCGTCCAGGGCCTCCTGCACGGGCTTGCGGCCGTACACGGTGATGAAGGTGTCCTTGGGTGAGCGGGCCACGGTCGTCGAGCGTGCCACGCCGGCCGTTCCCTACGATCGCCGCATGCCGCCACCTCGGCTCTCGGCCGTCGACGCGTCGTTCCTCTACCTGGAACAGCCGCGCACGCCCATGCACGTCGGGTCCGTGGGGATCTTCCGCGTACCGGCGAGCGGGTTCGACTACGAGCGCCTGGTCGCGACCGTCGAGCGGCGGCTGGTGGCGGTGCCGCGGTACCGGCAGAAGGTGCGCCACGTCCCGGGCGAGCTGGCCCGGCCCGTCTGGGTCGACGACGCCGATTTCGACGTCGCGTTCCACGTCCGCCGCTCGGCGCTGCCCCGGCCCGGGACGTCCGCCCAGCTCACCGAGCTGGTGGCCCGGTTGATGTCGCGGCCGCTCGACCCGGACCGCCCGCTGTGGGAGGTCTACCTCGTCGAGGGGCTTGCCGACGGCCGCTTCTCGATCATCACGAAGACCCACCAGGCGATGGTCGACGGCGTCACGACGATCGACATCGGGCAGGTGCTGCTCGACCCGTCGCCGGAGCCCCGCGAGGTGCCGGACGAGCTGTGGATGCCGCGGCCCGAGCCGACGGACGCCCGCCTCGTCGCAGACGCGGTGGCCGAGGCGATCGCCCGGCCCGGCCAGGTGGTCGACATGGTCCGGGCCACCACCAACGACGCGCTCGCGGTGGCGGCTCGGCTCGCCCGCGGGGTCGGCTCGCTGGTCGGGACGGTCGTGACCGGCGGCCGGCTGGCGCCTGGATCCCCGCTCAACGTCGCGCTGTCCACCCAGCGCCGGTTCGCCGTCGCCCGCGGCGACCTCGCCGCGTACCGGGAAGTGCGCACCGCGAACGGGTGCACGGTGAACGACGTCGTCCTGACGGTCGTCACGGGCGCGCTGCGCGCCTGGCTGCTCGCCCGCGGCGAGCCGGTCACCTCCACCAGCCGGATGCGGGCGATGGTGCCGGTGTGGGTGTCGGGCGCGGACGCACCGGTCGACGGCCGGGTGCAGTCGACGCTCGTCGACCTGCCCGTCGGCGAGCAGAGCCCCGCGCTGCGGCTGCAACATGTCGCGCACGCGATGCGTGAGCACACGGCGGGTAACCGTTCGGTGCGCGCGGACACGCTGGCCCGCATCGGCGGCTACGCTCCGCCGACGTTGCACGCGCTCGGGGCCCGGGCCGTCAACGGCATCTCGAAACGGATCTTCAACCTGGTGGTGACGAACGTGCCCGGACCGCAGGTCCCGCTCTATGCCGCAGGCGCGCGCATGCTGGAGACCTACCCGGTGGTGCCGCTGGCCGACGGCCAGGGCCTCGCGGTGGGGATCACGTCCTACGACGGTGGGCTGTTCTACGGGTTCACCGCGGATCGCGACGGGCTGCCGGACGTCGATGTGCTCGCCGCGACGGTGGACGAGGCGTTCGAGGAGCTCCGGGCGACGGTGCGCACGGAAGACGGCGGCTGATGCGCGTCTACATCCCCGCGACCTGGCCGATGCTGCGCAAGCTCGTGGCGAACGACCGGCTCGACCCGGTGGGCGGAACGGCGTTCGCGCTGACGCCGAAGCTGCGCGAGTCGTACACGGCGGGTGACGAGGAGGAGCTGGAGTACGCCGCGATGGGCGAGGCGGCGCGGGCGTCGCTGCGCCTGCTCTCGGTGGAGTTCGGGCTGGGGGAGGACGCCACGCCGGCGCGTCGCGTGGTGGTGGCGGCGGACCTGGACGATGTCACGCTGCGCCCGGACCTGGACGACGGGGCGGTGCGGCTCCGCGGGGCGGTGGAGCTGTCGGCGATCGCCGCGGTGCACGTCGACGCCGCGGACGCGGAGTTCGCCGTGCGCCAGGCGGCGGGGGCGATCGACGCGGCGGACCTGGGCGACCTGGACGCGGAGTTCCTCATCGGCGAGGCCGAGGACCACGCGCTGGCCTGGTACGACCCGAGCGAGGTGGCGTTCCTCGTCGAGCTCGGTTAGGACGGTCCGTGTTCGCCGACCGCGACCCGCTCGTCGTCGTCTTCGGAGGCGTGGTCGGTCGCCTCCGCGCAGATCGGGGCCGACCCGCAGCACCCGGTGCAGGACGGCGGCGACGTCGCCCGTTCCGAACGGTGCGCGCCACGTCGCGGCGTGCAGCAGCACGCTGCCCAGCGCGAACACGTCCGACGCGGGCTCGCCCGGTCCGTTCAGGAGCTGTTCGGGGGCGAGGTAGCCGGGGGCGCCGAGCAGGCCGCCGCCGCGGGTCAGCGGGGACCCCGCGGCGGCCCGGACGGCTGCGCACCCGCGAGACGACGGCGACCTCCTCGCGCAGGCGGGCGCGGAACCGCGGATCGGCGGCGAACTCGCCGCGGATCACCCGGACGGCGACCCGCTCGCCCCTCTCGGTCCGGGCCAGATGCACGCGGCCGAGCCCGCCGACCCCGAGCACGCTCAACAGCGTGTAGGGCCCCACTGTCCGCGGCTGCATGTCGGGCTCCCGGCTCGGGGACGTCGAGTTCCGGCGGCGGCAGGATGCCTGCGGACCATCGGCCGAAGGGCAGTGGGTGGGTCCGGGCCTGGCTCAGGTCGAGCGCAACGCGACGAGCACCCGGCGCAGCGCGGCGAGCCGGCCCGCGCGCAGCTCGCCCCGCTCGACCAGGGTGTCGAGCGCGCATTCGGGGTCCGCAGGCGGCCCGAGGTGCCCGCAGCCGCGCGGGCAGTCGTCGATCGCGGCGGCCAGGTCGCCGAAGGCGGCGATCACGTCGTCCGTGGTCACATGCGCCAGCCCGAACGAGCGCACGCCCGGCGTGTCCACCACCCACCCGCCGCGGTCCCCGGCCAGCGGCAGCGCCAGGGCCGCCACGGTCGTGTGGCGGCCCTTGCCGACCCCGCTGACCTGCCCCACCGCCCGGTCGGCGTCCGGGAGCAGGGCGTTCACCAGCGTCGACTTGCCGACGCCGGAGTGCCCGACCAGCGCCGAGACCCGTCCGGCGAGCGCGTCGGCCAGCGCCCCCAGCCGCTGGGGCTCGTCGCGGCGGGTGACCAGCACCGGCAGCTCCAGCTCGGCGTACTGCGCGGCGAACGGCCCGGGATCAGCCAGGTCGGCCTTGGTCAGGCACAGCAGCGGGGACAGGCCGCCCGCGTAGGCGGCGACCAGGCAGCGGTCGACGAACCCGGTGCGCGGCGTCGGGTCCGCCACCGCCGTGACGATCACGAGCTGCTCGGCGTTCGCGACCACCAGGCGCTCGACGGGGTCCGTGTCGTCCGCGGTGCGCCGCAGCACCGTCGTCCGCTCGTCGACCCGGACGATGCGGGCGAGGGAGTCCGGCTTCCCGCTCAGGTCGCCGACCAGCCCGACCCGGTCGCCGACGACGATCGGGGTCCGGCCCAGCTCGCGGGCCCGCATCGCGACGACCGGGTCACGGGTGGCGTCGCCGTCCGGCGCGCAGGTCCAGCGGCCGCGGTCCACGGTCGTGACCATCGCCGGCTCCGCGTCGGCATGGCCCGGCCGGCGCTTGCTGCGGGGGCGGGAGCTGCGTCCGGGCCGCACCCGGACGTCGGACTCGTCGTACTCCCGGGGACTCACCGAGCGCCCCGGCTCCGCGCGCTCAGGCTTCCACCAGGGCGGCCCAGCAGCCGGGGAAGTCGGGGATGGTCTTGTCGGTGCACGCGACGTCGTCGATCAGCACGCCGGGCACGACCAGCCCGATCAGCGCGCCCGCCGTCGCCATCCGGTGGTCGGCGTAGGCCCGCCACGGCCGGTCGCCCGCGCGCAGCGGGGCCGGCCGGATCACGAGGCCGTCGTGCGTCTCCTCGACGTCGCCGCCGAGCGCGGTGATCTCGGTGGCGAGCGCGGCCAGGCGGTCCGTCTCGTGGCCGCGCAGGTGCGCGACCCCGCGCAGCCGCGACGGGGTGGCCGCGAGCGCGGCGACGGCGGCGACCGTCGGCGTGAGCTCGCCGACGTCATGGAGGTCGACGTCCACGCCGGCCAGGGTGTCCGGACCGCGGACCGTCATTCCGCCGGGCCCGGGGACAACCGAGGCGCCGAACTGCTCGAGCACCGGCAGGATCCCGACGCCGGGCTGTGTCGAGTGCTCGGGCCAGCCGGCGACCGTGACCTCACCTCCGGTGACGGCGGCTGCGGCGAGGAACACCGACGCGTTCGACAGGTCCGGTTCGACGGTCCAGTCGCGGCCGGCGATCGCGCCGGGCGCCACCCGCCAGGTGTTCGGCTCGGTGTCGTCGACCTCGACGTCCGCGGTGCGCAGCATGGCCACGGACATGTCGATGTGCGGCAGCGACGGCAACGGCCTGCCGTCGTGGACCACCGTCACGCCCTTCTCGTACCGGCCGCCCGACAGCAGCAGGCCCGAGACGAACTGCGACGACTCCGACGCGTCGATCACGACCTCGCCGCCGGGCAGGCTCCCGGTGGCGTGCAGGGTGAACGGGAGGCTGCGCACGGCGGAGCCGGCCGATCCGGCAGGGCCGTCGATCCGCGCGCCGAGCACCCGCAAGGCGTCGAGCACCGTGCCCATCGGACGTTCCCGGGCGCGCGGGTCGCCGTCGAAGCGCACCGGACCGTCGGCGAGCGCGGCGGCGGGCGGCACGAAGCGCATCACGGTGCCGGCCAGCCCGCAGTCGACGGATCCGCCGCCGCGAAGGCCGTCGTGCGCCGCGACCGCCACGTGCTCGCCGTCGACGTCGATCGGAACGCCGAGGGCGCGCAGGGCATCGATCATCAGCGCGGTGTCGCGGGTGGGCGGCGCGCCGGAGACGGTCGCCGGGCCGCCGGAGAGCGCGGCGAGCAGCAGGGCGCGGTTGGTGACGGACTTCGAGCCGGGCACGGCGACCCGCCCGCGGACCGGACCGGTGGCCGCGGGTGCGGGCCAGGGTGTGCTCACCACCCCATCGTCCCAGGTGATCGGTCGGGCGAGCAGATCGACACGGAACTGTCGGTGGGGCGTGCCACGATGGAGGCATGTGCGGTCGTTACTCCTCGACGAAAGCGCCCAAGGATCTGGCAGACGAGTTCCGGGCCGTCGACGCGACGGACGGGGCGAAGGTCGCCGACTTCAACGTCGCCCCCACCAAGCAGGTGGTCGCGGTCGTCGAGCGGCACCCACGCGACGAGGAGGGCACGCCGGACCCGGAACGCGTCGAGCGGTCGCTGCGGATGCTGCGCTGGGGGCTGGTGCCCTCGTGGTCCAAGGACCCGTCGGGTGGCGCGCGCATGATCAATGCCCGGGTCGAGACGGCCGCGCAGAAGCCGGCGTTCCGCCGGGCGCTCAAGACGCGGCGCTGCATCCTCCCGGCTGACGGGTGGTACGAGTGGCAAAGAGGTGCCCCAGGAAAGGGTTCTACACAGCATAAGCAGCCGTACTTCACGCATTTCCGCGACGGCAGCTCGATCGCGCTGGCCGGGCTGTGGGAGTACTGGAAGCCCAAGGACGATCCGGAGGGCGAGTACGCCGACGGCCTCGTCACGTGCGCCGTGCTCACCACCGACGCGATCGGGCCCCTTGCGCAGGTGCACGACCGGATGCCCCTCGTCCTCCCGCCGTCGGCGTGGGAGGCGTGGCTGGACCCGGACCGGACGCCGGACGACGAGGCCGTCGCCGCGCTGCTCACGCCTCCGTCCCCGGAGCTCGTCGCTCAGATGGAGCTGCGCCCGGTCTCGCCGCGGGTCAACAACGTGCGCAACAACGGCCCCGAGCTCCTCGACGCGCTACCGCCCGAGCAGGTCGCCGAGCCGCTGCAGCTCGACCTTCTGGCGGGGCCGAACCCGCAGTGACCGGCGGTCGGCGGCCACAGGGTGCGACGGCTGGTCCGCCCGGCAGCTCGCCGTCGGTCGCCGCGAGCGGGCGCGCGCTCGTCGCCGAACCCGTCGTCCGGCACGTCGCCACTCCGCACGGGCCCGCGCGGGTCACCGTGCACCCGGCCGCGCACGCCGTGGGCGTCCTCCTGCTCGGCCACGGTGCGGGTGGTGGGTTCGGCGCGCCCGACCTGCGCACGGCCACCACCGCCGCGCTCGCCGCGGGCGTCCACGTGGCCCAGGTCGAGCAGCCCTACCGGGTCGCCGGACGCCGGGCCCCCGCCCCCGCCGTGCAGCTCGACGCCGCGTGGCTCGCGGTCGTCGCCGCCGTCCGCACCGGGCTCCCCGGGCTACCGGTACTCGTCGGCGGACGCAGCTCGGGCGCCCGGGTGGCCTGCCGGACCGCGTCGGCCGTCGGTGCCGTCGCGGTGCTGTGCCTTGCCTTCCCGGTGCACCCGCCGGGCCGGCCGGAGAAGGACCGCCTGGCCGAGCTGGCGGCGCCGACGGTCCCGGTGCTCGTCGTCCAGGGCGAGCGCGACCCCTTCGGCCGCCCGCCGCCCGCGCCCGGCCGCGAGGTCGTGCTCCTCGCAGGCGACCACTCGCTGAAGGCGGATCTCCCGGGAGTCGCCGCCGCCGTCACCGCCTGGCTTCCCACCGTCCTGACGTTCTGACGCCGTTCGGCGTGCCGGAACGCCCGACTCGGCGTGCCGGAACGACGCAACTCGCCGTGCGGGAACGCGCAACTCGCGGTCGGGCCTCAGTGTGGGCGTGCCCAGCGCGCGAACGCCTGCGTCCGCACCCCGAGCACCGTGGCGATCCACAGCGCCGCGAGCAGGAGCGTGCCCGTGACCAGCCCGATGGGCCCGATCGGCGGCAATGACGCCCACTCGTGCTGCACGACCATCGTCCCCGTCGCCGCGGTGCCCACGAGCAGCGCGCCGAGCACGGGCCGCAGCCACTCGGGCAGCGGCACCAGGAAGGCCACGTCGATCGCCACCCCGACCGCGAGCAACACGAACGGCACCGCGGACGCCGGGAAGTCGACGGCGCACAGCGCCACCCAGGCCACGCAGCGGTACGCGACGTAGCCTCCTGCCACCACCGTCGCCGCCCACGGTCGGCCGATCATCCACCGGGCCAGCACCAGCACCAGCCCGCCGGCGGCGAGCAGCCAGACGGGGTAGACCCACGGCGGCATGGGCAGGGCGAAGTGGAGCACGGCCGCGCGATCGATCGGCCTGCCGATCTGGTCCGCGGCGAACTGCAGGAGGATCGGCTCGGCCTCGGGCGCGCCACGGTCCCAGGCGGCGACGGCGAACACGCCGTACTCCTGCTGCTGCGCCGGGAACCACACGTTCTCCAGCACGAACAGCCACAGCACCACCAGCACCGGCAGCCGGGCCCGGCCGGACCCGAAGATCCACCATCCGCGCACGACACCCGCGAGGATCACCGCGGTGCCGAGGTAGAGCAGCGCGTGCGTGGGGCTCCACGCGGTGAGGTCCAGGCCGTTGATCCGGTGGTTGATCACGTCGAGCGGGATCGCCACGAGGAAGATCCCGAGCCCGACCTGCTGCAGCCGCAGCGCCGGGCGGTCCACCGCGCGCCCCGTCCAACCGTGCGCGACCACGAGGGCGACGACCAGCGCCGTGCCGGCGGAGTTGAGCAGGTGCGGCGGCGCGAGGTCGTCGCGCAGCCATTTGAAGTGCCACGACACGTCCCACGACGCCCCGAGCACCTTGAGGACGAACGCGAGGACCCACAGCAGGTACACGGCGCGGATGAGGTCCGGCGGGAGCGGCCGCGGCGCCCTCCCGCGGGTGCCCCACGTGTGGATCAGCGTGCGGGCCCGCTCGGCGAGGGTGTCGGCCACGCCGCACATGATCCGGCTCCCGGCAGGTATCGCGGAAGCACCATGCGCCGTGTCGCTGAGGGACGCTCAGTCGTGACCACTTCGGACGCCCCGAGCAGGCGTCCGGTCAGACGGCGATCGGGGCGAACGTCGCCCCGGTCAGGCGGGCGAGGTCCGTCGGGGCGAGCTCGACCTCCAGGCCGCGGCGCCCGCCGCTGCAGAACATCGTCGGCAGGTCCTGCGCCGACGTGTCGACGACGGTTCGCAGCCGTTTCCGCTGCCCCAGCGGAGAGATGCCGCCCGCGACGTAGCCGGTGGCGCGCTCGGCGGCAGTGACGTCGGCCATCCGCGCCCGCTTGCCGCCGACCGCAGCCGCGAGCGCCTTGAGATCCAGCGTCGCCGACACCGGCACGATGCCCACCGTCAGGGTGCCGTCGACCTCCGCGACCAGGGTCTTGAACACCCGCGCGGGCTCCAGCCCCAGCTCCTCGGCCGCCTCGGGGCCGTAGGCCTGCCCGCCGCGATGGGTGTAGGTGTGCACCAGGTGCTCGACCTTCTGCTTCGCCAGCAGTGCCGTCGCCGGGGTCCCCGTGCCTGCCACGGCCACGAACCCTACGAGCCGGGTGTTCCAGCAAGGTGGTTGCTGAAAGGATTGGAGAGGGCAAAATGCTGCAATACGCCTCCAGACACGCGGGGGAATCCGACCGCCACCGACCGCGTTGCCACTGACGTGATGCCCGCAGTGATGGACGCCCCGCCGTCCGGCCCGGCGAGTGCCGAGCGCGTAGGCTCGGTCCGTCATGCGGTCGCCGCGGCGGTCGCCCCCGCGGCCGGTCCGCCGGCCGGCAGTGGAAGGAGCGCGGTGCCCGGCAACCCGGTGCCCACCGGCGCCAGCGAGCAGGACGGGTCGGGTGCGGCCGCGAGCGTCGAGACGCCCACTGACCCGAACGTGGACGGGGCGGCCCCCCTCGACCAGCAGCAGGAGACCCCCGAGGAGCGCGCCGCCCGGTTCGAGCGCGACGCGATGCCGCTGATCGACCAGCTCTACGGCGCGGCCCTGCGGATGACGCGCAACCCCGCGGATGCCGAGGACCTCGTCCAGGAGACGTTCCTGAAGGCGTACTCGGCGTTCGGCACGTTCCGCGCCGGGACGAACCTGAAGGCCTGGCTGTACCGCATCCTCACCAACACCTACATCAACGGCTACCGCAAGCGGCAGCGCCAGCCGGTGCAGGCGCCCACCGACGAGATCACGGACTGGCAGATCGCCCAGGCCGGTGAGCACACGTCCCGCGGTTTGCCCTCGGCCGAGATGGAGGCCCTCGACCGGCTGCCCGACACCACCGTGAAGGAGGCCCTCCAACAGCTGCCGGAGGACTTCCGGATGGCGGTGTACCTGGCCGACGTCGAGGGGTTCGCCTACAAGGAGATCGCCGAGATCATGGGCACGCCCATCGGCACCGTGATGTCGCGGCTGCACCGCGGCCGCCGACAGCTGCGCGACATCCTCACCGACACCGCCCGCGAGCGCGGGTTCCTGCGCGGCCAGGAGGTGGCCCGATGAGTGCGGGAAGCCGCACGAGACGCACTGTGCGGAGGTGCTGGCCGAAGTGTGGCTATTTCTGGACCACGAGTGCGACGCCGAGCGGCGCCGGCTGCTGGAACGTCATCTCGACGAGTGCACACCGTGCCTCGCGGAGTACGGCCTCGACG
Source organism: uncultured Actinomycetota bacterium (assembly GCA_963720845.1). Taxonomy (GTDB): domain Bacteria; phylum Actinomycetota; class Actinomycetes; order Mycobacteriales; family Pseudonocardiaceae; genus Pseudonocardia. The sequence goes on from CAVRHG010000016.1 coordinate 13,627, forward strand.
AGAAGCTCAAGAAGCTCCTCGCCACGAAGTGCTCCGGGGAGCACGCCCCGGACGGGCTGAAGAACCGCCTGCGCCAGTCGATCCGCCAGATCGTGCTCGAGTCGGCGGACGTGACGGTCGAGTCGGGCCCGGACGGCACCGTGGTCGAGGTCCGCACCACCCGGCTCGAGCAGACGTTCTGACCCAGCAGGTTCCGCCAGGTCAGAACGCCATCGTGTTAGGCGTTCGGCCGCTTGCCGTGGTTCGCGCCGCCCTTTTTGCGGTCGCGGCGCTTGCGTGCCCGACGGGACATGTTTCCTCCTTCGCCGTCCGTATGGGTGCCCCGAGTCTCGCACGTGATGGGATGGGGACCGTGGGTGGCCAGAAGGGGTTAGGTACAGAGGGGGGCAGGGAACGGAGCCGCGTGTCCACGCTGAGCGAGTTGCTCGCCGAGCACACCCGATGCAGCGGCGACGCCGTCGAGCACCTCCAGCGCGTCGTCGCGGAGTGGCAGCTGCTGGCGGACATGTCGTTCGCCGACTTCCTGCTCTGGGTTCCCCTCAGCCTGTCCGAGGTGCCGACCCCGGGCATGTCGGGGAGGACGCCGCCAGGCGGGGGCTCCTCGGTGAGGTCACTGTTCGACGCGGCCACCGCCGCCGAGTGGCTGTGCGTCGCCCAGGCCCGGCCGACGACGGCGCCGACCGCGCACCCCGAGGACGTCGTCGGCGCCCGGGTGACCACGGAGCAGAACCCGCAGCTGCGCCGGGCCGTCACGGAACGGCGGATCTGCCGTGAGGAGGACCCGCGCTGGCACCTGGAGGTGCCGGTGCGCCGGGAGACCATCCCCGTCCGCCGCGGCAACGCCGTGCTGGCCGTGCTCTCCCGCGACACGAACCTCGCGATGCCCCGCGTGCCCAGCCCGCTGGAGATCTCCTATCTCGGCAGCGCCTCCGACCTCTGCCAGATGATCGCCGACGGGACGTTCCCGCCACCCGCGTCGATCGCCGGTGCGGACAGCAGCCCCCGGGCAGGCGACGGCCTGATCCGGCTCGACGCGCACGGCCACGTCGCCTACGCCAGCCCGAACGCGCTCTCGGCCTACCACCGCATGGGGCACGCCAGCGACCTCGTCGGGCTCTCCCTGGCCGACGCGACGCGCGCGCTGGTCCGCGACCCGTTCGACGCCGCGGAGGTGGCAGACCGGATCGAGGCGGCGCTGGACGGGCGGCACTCGTTGCGCATGGAGGTGCGCGCCCGCGGGGCGGTCATGCTCGTGCGCGCGCTGCCGCTGCGCCCGCGGGGGACGGCGGCCGGCGCGCTCGTGCTGGTCCGCGACATCACCGACCTGCGCCGCCGCGACCTCGCCCTGCTCAGCAAGGACGCGACGATCCGGGAGATCCACCACCGGGTGAAGAACAACTTGCAGACGGTCGCGGCGCTGCTGCGCCTGCAGGCGCGCCGCACGGCGATCCCAGAGGCCCGGCGGGCGCTCGCGGAGAGCGTGCGGCGGGTGAACTCCATCGCGCTGGTGCACGAGTCGCTGTCCGGCTCGGTCTCCGAGCTCGTCGACCTCGACGAGCTCGTCGACACCGTGCTGCCGGCGATCGGCGACGGCGCGACCGCGGAGTCACGGGCCAAGGTCCGCCGTGACGGCAGCTTCGGCACCCTGCCCGCCGAGTTGGCGACGCCCCTGGTGCTGGTGCTCACCGAGCTCGTGCACAACGCGCTGGCGCACGCCTTCGAGCCCGGGACGACCGGTGAGGTGTGTGTGATCGCCACCCGGTCCGCAGCCGGCCTCGACGTGGTGGTGGCCGACGACGGGATGGGCATGCCGCCCGGCTTCGATCCCGAGCACTCGGAAGGGCTCGGCCTGCAGATCGTGCGGACCTTGCTGGGCTCGGAACTGGACTCGTCGCTGCTGGTCCGCCCCCGCGTCGGCGGCGGGACGGAGGCCGTCATCAGCCTCCCGCTGAGGGGCCGTTAAGCTCTCGTACGTGACCGTTGACACCGTGCCGAGGTCGCGTCGGCGCGGCGTCCAGCGGTCACCACGACCAGAACGCCGGTCGCACCCGACCGGGGACAACGTTCCGGTCGCGACGACCGCGGGCCCGGAGCCGGGTGGTGTCCGGCAGCCGGGCCCGCGGTTGGGGGAGTGTCGGGATGCTCGTGCCCGCCCTTCGGTCAGGCGGTGTGCGCGCGAGTGCGCGCGTTGCGGCGCTTCAGGGCTCGCCGCTCGTCTTCGCTCATGCCGCCCCAGACGCCTGCGTCCTGGCCGCTCTCGAGCGCCCACGTGAGGCACTCGCTGACCACGGGGCAGCGTCGGCAGACGGACTTGGCTTCGGCTATCTGCAGCAGGGCCGGCCCGCTGGTCCCCACAGGGAAGAACAGCTCCGGGTCCTCGTCGCGGCAGATCGCGCGGTGACGCCAATCCATGTTGCTCTGCTCCTCGTACGTCGCGATCGGGGTCGCGCCGATCGTTAACACGGTGTTCCGCGCTTGTGAATCGTTTCACGAGCGCAGACGTTCTTCAAGGGATTCGGTTGCGGCAGGTGAGCACCCTCACCCTCCCATTGCAACGAGCCCCGACACCGACGGTTACGGTGTCCTGCCCGAGCTGCAATGAGCGATCCCGATCCCTGCCCACCGCGGCCGGTTACCCGACCGACGTTGGACCATGCGGGAAAGTTCCCCGCCGTCGCTCCTTGTGTCTCCGGGCACTACCTTGGGGCATCGTTTCCCCAGGTGCGAGCCCTTAGCAGTTCGACGGTACGCCGGGATCGGCGAACGGACCGGGCTTTCCGCAGTTTCTCAGCTCCCGTTCACCCCGGCTGCGACGAACAGCACTCCTGGGGCGACGACATGTCATCGTCAGACGACAACGCGTAGCGCCTCGGGTACGGAGAGGAACTCCACCTCGCTGCGCTCGCCGAGGTGGTCGCCGTCGAGCTGCAGCGCCACGGGGGTCGGCGACGACACCCTGACCAGCGGAACCGCGTCGTGACGCAGCACGTGGCGGCCTTTCGGGTCGCCGCCGGCGCGCAGGATCTCCCACAGCACGTGGCCGACCGTGCCGACGTCAAGGCTGCACATCGCGAACAGCCCGAGACCGGTGGCGAACGATGCACCGGGATTGGTGTGCACGGCTCGCGGTCCCAGGTAGGTCCAGGTCGAGGTGTTGCTGACGAACGTCACCCGTACCTCCGTCGGCGCCAGCATCCCCGGCACCTCCACGGTCATGGGCTTGGGCTCGCGCCACTGCTTGTAGTACTGCCGCAGCCCGGTCATCGCGTACCGCAGCGGGGTCGCCGCCAGCCCGCGGAACCGCATCCGCTCGACCTCGGCGACGACGTCGGCGTCCCAGCCCATCCCCGCGTTGAAGGTGAACCACCGGTCATCGGCGCGGCCGAGCCCGACGAGCCGGCTGCGACCCGCGCTGAGGGCGTGCAGGAGCTGGGCGGTCGCCTCCACGGGGTCGCGCGGTGTGCCCAGGGCGCGGGCGAAGACGTTGGCCGAGCCGCCGGGGACGACGGCGAGCGCGGGCCCACTCGGCGCGCGCCGTGACTCCCGCTCGCCCGGCGACCGCTGGACGGGGCCGCCCGTGCCCTGCAGCATCCCGTTGACGACCTCGTTGACCGTCCCGTCGCCGCCGTGCGCGACCAGCAGCTCGACGCCGTCACGCACCGCCTGCGCGGTCGCCTCGGCGGCGTGGCCGCGGTAGCGGGTGACCAGGACCTCCAGCTTGAGCTCGCTCGCGAGCGCGTGCGCGAGGACGTCGCGGCCGGCGGCGGTCGTCGTCGTCGCGTTGGGGTTCACCACCAGCAGCGCGCGCACGTCGGCAGCCTAAAGCCTGTCCCGTCGGGCAACGCCGCAGCGCAGCAAGGCGGTGGAGTTCCCGCCCCGCCTATCCTCGGTCCCGTGGCTCGCGACGACCGCCCCGCACCGCCCGAGATCCGGGAGGCGCCGCCCATGCCGGTGCGCGTGGCCGGAGCGCTGGTCGGGCTCGAGGCGCTCGCGGCTGCGGCGTTCACGGCCGTGCTCGCCCTGCGGTCGGGTTCAGCGGAGCCCGGTGTCGGCGCGGTGCTCGCGGAGGCCGGGTTCTTCCTGCTCGTGGCGGTCGCGCTCGGGGCCGTCGCCGTGGGTCTGTGGAGCGGTCGGCGCTGGGCGCGCACGCCCGCGATCGTCACCCAGCTCCTGCTGCTGCCGGTCGTCTACTCGCTCCTCGGGCCGTCGCACCAGCTGCTGATCGGGCTGGTCGCCGGCGCCGTCGTGGTCGCGGCGTTCCTGCTGCTGATCAGCGAGCGGTCGCGCGCATGGTCGATGGGCGCCGAGGACGACCGGTAGGGCTCGCGAGCGTCGCCGATCAGCTCTCCCGGCCCAGCTTCTCCAGCGCCGCGCCGTCGAGCCGGAACACCGTCCACTCGTCCATCGCCACCGCCCCCAGCGTGCGGTAGAAGCCGATCGACGGGGTGTTCCAGTCCAGCACCGCCCATTCCAGCCGCGCGAGGCCCCGCTCGACGCACACGGCAGCGAGCCGCGCGAGCAGTGCCCGGCCGATCCCGCTGCCGCGGTGCGCCGGCTGGACGTAGAGGTCTTCGAGATAGACGCCGTGCACCCCGCGCCAGGTCGAGAAGTTCAGGAACCAGAGCGCGCAGCCGACGACCGCACGGTGCCCATCACCCTTGGCAACCTCAGCAACGTGCCCGAACAGCGCAGGCGCCGGCCCGAACAGCGCGGCGCGGAGCTGGCCCGCCGTCAGCAGGCAGTGCTCCGCCGCCCGTTCGTACTCGGCCAGCTCGTGCACGAGCCCGACGACGGCGTCGACGTCGTGCTCCTCGACAGCCCGGATGGTCGCCGTCATCCGAGGGCGTGCAGGTTGACGTGGTCCAGGCAGCGGAGGTCGGCGTGGTAGTGCCCGAGCACCGCCCAGGCCGGCGCGTCCATCATCAAACGGGAGCCCTCGCACACCGGCAGCCCGATCCAGCGGGCCATCAGCGCCCGGCTGAAGTGCCCGTGCCCGACGAGAACCACGTCGCCGTCGACCAGGGTCGGTGCGACGTCCGCGATCAGGTCGTCCGCGCGCTTGCTCACCTGTTCGGGCGTCTCGCCGCCGGGCGCACCGTGATCCCAGATCGACCACCCGGCCTGCTCGGTGCGGATCTCGGTGGTGGTCCGGCCCTCGAATTCGCCGTAGTCCCATTCGACGAGACGGTCGTCCACGCGGTCTGCGCGCAGTCCGACGAGCTCGGCCGTGGTGCGGGCGCGGGCGCGGGGGCTGGTCAGGACGAGCGCGGGGGCCCGCCCGCGCAGCAGCCTCCTGCCCAGCTCGGCGTTCTCCCGGGCCAGCGCGCGGCCGCGGTCGGTGAGCGGGATGTCGGTGCGGCCGGTGTGCTGGCCGCTCGCCGACCACTCGGTCTCGCCGTGCCGCAGCAGCACGATGCGGCCGGGGTCGGACGCGGGGTCGTGGGAGGCCACGCGCCGGACCCTAACGCGTGTCCCGCGGATCGGCCCGTGGAAGGACGATCAGTCCGCGCCGAACAGGTCGGGCTGCGGGGTGGGCGCCGGTGGTGGCGACGTGCCGGCTCGCGAGGTGCGGCCCAGTGCTGACTGCATCGTTCGGCCCCAGCCCGGGCCTCCACACCGTCTAGACCACATGGGTGCGACGGACTCCTGTCACATGCCGACGCGTGCGCGTCGCACCGCGTCGCGCGCCGCCGCAGGCCCGTCCACCTCGACCTGCGCCGCATCCCGTCGCCCGAAGAGGTAGAGCAGCAGCTCGCCCGGAGGGCCGGCGATACGGGCGACGGGTTCCCCGTCGTCGTGCTCGAACGGTGTCGGCGGTCCCCGCCCGCTGAAGCGTCAGTCCTGCACCGCGCAGTCGGCGGGCGAGGAACCGGCACCCTTGGCTGACGTTTCGCCAGAGGGCGTCGTCCATTGCGTGCTCGTGGGTGCGAGGACCGCGGCCGTCGGCTCTGCGCACGTCCTCGTGATGGACGAAGAACTCGTTGAGGTTCGGGAACCGGCGCACCCACTCGATGCGGAAGAAGCCCGGCGGCGGTCCCGCTCGGATCGTCGCGACCAGCCCGGAGAAGTCGCTCGACGCGAGCGTCCGTCGTCGTCGTTCAGCAAGGCGGGCCCACGCACCGGGAAGGACGAGTCCGGGTCCGGCGAGATGGTCGTGCTCGCGGAGGACGAGGTGCGCGGCGAGGTCGCGGGTCGTCCACGGCGCGAGGAGCGTCGGTGCGTCGGGTCCGAGCCCGTCGAGCAGGTCGACGAGTTGTGCTCGCTCAACGGCGTCGAAGACCGCATCTGCCATGTGGCCAGAGCGTAGCCAAGTCGGTCTCTATGGTAGTAGAACCGCGCCCGACAACGAGAAACGACGCTATCGTCAAGGCGACGCGCTGAGCAGCGGTTATACCCCTGTGGAGCCCGGCTGGGCCGTGGTGGGGCCGTCAAGGTCGGGTCGGCGACCGTAGACGTGCTCGATGGCCTGGCGGCGTCGGTCGAGCCGAGGCGCGGCGGCTCTCGCAGATGCTGGTGACGCTGGGGGGCGAGCGAAGCCGACTTCATCGAGGCGGCGCTCGCGCCGCATTGATCGCGCGCATGGCCGAGCGCGTCGGGCCACGGATCAGCGCACCGACCCCATGGCCCGCCGCCATCGATCAATTCGCTGATCGCCTGGCCAGGCCAATGCCCGTCGCCAGTAAGGCCAAACAGGTCATGAGGTTGCCTCCATCCCGAGCACCTTGCCGTGCGGCAGGTCGGCGAACTCCTCGTCGATCAAGGCGGTACCCGCGAACAGGGCCGCGCCGTACGTCCCCAGCCACGGCACGGATACCAGAGCGGCCGCGGCGCGCACGTTGCGGTCCACGTCACCCTGCCGCGACGTCAGCAGCCACAGTCCAAGTCAACCGTTGCTCGCATCTCCTTCCGCATGCTGTCTCTCTGGCCTCGTAGAAGCCCCGTTAGAGATGACCGCGGCACCGGTCTCAGCCTCAGGCGCTGGTCAATCCGGCTTTGAGCTTGTCCATGACCTGGCTGACGGTGAAACTGGCCGGGGTCTGTGAGGGTGGGAACTCCACCAAGGATTGAACCATCTGGGCGACATAGGCCTGGGCGGGGATCAGTGTCCAGGCGCGCTCAAGCATCCAGTCGAAGTACGTGTTCGAGGTAATGTCGGCCCGCTCGAATGGGTCTGTCCGGAGGTTGAAGATCTTGGGAACACGCAGCTCTGTGTAGGGCTCCATCCAGACCTTGATCGTACCGGTGGCGCGCTGCTCCAGGAAAACGAACTTCCAGTTGTCCCACCTCATCGCCGTAAGGTCACCATCATCGGAGACGTAAAAGAAGTGTGGCCGAGGACTGGTGTCCACGTCACCTTTGAGGTAGTCGAGCTGGTTGAAACCATCGAGGTGCACGCGGTAGCTCCGGCCGTTCAATTCGTGACCGGCCTTCAGCTTGTCGGCAATATCGGGCTCACCGGCTGCGGCGAGTAGCGTCACAAACCAGTCATTGTGACTGACGATGCCGTTGAGAACCCGCCCACTGGGTATCACTCCGGGCCAACGGACCATGGCCGGCACACGGTATGCACCTTCCCAGTTTGAGTTCTTCTCATTGCGGAACGGCGTCATGCCGGCGTCGGGCCACGTGTTCATGTGTGGACCATTGTCTGTACTGTAGAAGACGATCGTGTCGTCGCTAAGTTCCATCTCATCAAGCGCGTCGAGAAGCTGGCCGACCGCCCTATCGTGGTCGATCATGGTGTCGTGATAGGGCGACTGCCACCGGCCGGCCTGGCCGAGGCTCCCCGGCTTGGTGTGGGTGCGGAAGTGCATGTGGGTGGTGTTGAACCACACGAAGAACGGTGTGCCGGAGCGCTTCGCGTCCTCCATGAACCGCCGGGCATGGACGGTGACCTCGTCGTCGACGGTCTCCATTCGCTTCCTGGTCAGCGGACCGGTGTCCTCGATCTTGCCGTCCGCCCAACTATGGATCACGCCGCGCGGTCCGAATCTGCTGCGGAAGTCCGGGAACTCCTGCTCGGACGGGTAGTCATACTGTTCGGGCTCCTCCTCGGCATTGAGATGGTAGAGGTTGCCGAAGAACTCGTCGAAGCCGTGGTTGGTTGGCAGAAACTCGTCCCGATCGCCCAGGTGGTTCTTGCCGAATTGCCCGGTGGCATAGCCCTGCTGCTTGAGTGCCGTCGCGATTGTTGGATCAGTTGGTTGCAAGCCGAGGTTCGCGCCCGGCATACCGACCTTCGTCAATCCGGTACGGTAGGGATTCTGTCCGCAGATGAAAGCAGCACGGCCCGCCGTGCAGCTCTGTTCGCCATAGTAGTCGGTGAATCGCACGCCTTCGATGGCGATTCGATCGATATTGGGCGTGCGATAGCCCATTAGCCCGTCGCTGTAACAGCTCACATTCGAGATCCCGATATCGTCGCCCCAGATCACCAGAATATTGGGCCTATCGGTCGGCACGGTGACTCCTCACTGCAGGGGAATGGCTGGACACAGCAAAACCATTGGGCCGCAGTCTAGCGCTGCGCAACTACGCTTTGTCTACACGCGCGCTCTCAGTCGGGATCCCCCACGGGGATGTGCCGGGCGTGTTATTGATCTTGTCACGGATGGTGGTCTGCCTCGACCTGAGTGGGCCACCGGTCCTGCCCGGCTTGTCTGCCGCAGTGCCACAGCGAAGGGGAACACCTCTCCCATCACGAGCCAGCTCGACAAGCCGAGGGTCAAACGGTGTCCAGGCTGTTGGACCCCTGCCAAGCCGGGGTGTAGGTCCTTGATCCAGAGGATGCTCAGCCTTCCAGCGACGGGCTCAACCCGCACCCGGAACCGCTCGGAGACCAGGGTGACCGGATGACCGACACCACCAGCACCCAGCATGGGGCGCCTCCGGCGTCGCTACGCGATGGCGCACGCGCCATCCTTCTGTCCGGGGCGGCCCGGGCCGTCGCGGCGCCGTGGAATCACCCACCAACGAGAAACGACGCTGACCGACGGGGAGTGGTTCCCGCTGGTCAGCGCCGCTTCACGAGCTCTGGTCAGGCCGCGGCCTTGGTCTCCCAGAAGATCTTGTCAATCTGTGCGATGTAGTCGAGCAGCTCCTGGCCGGTGGCCGGGTCCGTCGACGCCTTGGCGCCGCCGGGGCCGCCGCCCGCCTTCTTCGTCGCCTTGTTGAACAGCTCGTGCAGCTCGGGGTACTTCTCGAAGTGCGGCGGCTTGAAGTAGTCGGTCCACAGCACCCACAGGTGGTGCTTGACCAGGTCCGCGCGCTGCTCCTTGATCTGCAGCGCGCGCTCGCGGAACTCGGGGTCGGCGTTGCCCTGGTACTTCTCCTGGATGGCCTTCACCGACTCGGCCTCGATGCGGGCCTGGGCCGGGTCGTACACGCCGCACGGGAGGTCGCAGTGGGCGGTGGCCTCCAGGCGCGGGCGGAGGATGTGCGACAGCAGCCGCATGGGTGCTCCCTCGTTTGATGATCGTCCTGGCGGGTCTGACAGTACTCTTCACGTACCCCACGGACCCTTCACGTACCCCACGGCACGGAGCCCGAACACCCCTCGTCGGGAGGTCACACGTGCGCTGGCGCCGGGTCACGGTGCGCGGGCCGTCGATGTCGCCCGCGCTGCACGACGGCGACGTGGTGCTGGTCCGGTTCGGGGCGTCGGCGCAGGTGAGCGACGTGGTCCTGGTGCGCTGGGCGGCCCGCCCCCAGCAGCTGTCGGTGAAGCGGGCGGTCCGGGCCGTTGACGACGGGTGGTGGGTCCAGGGGGACAACCCGTTCGGCTCGACCGACTCCCGCCGGCTGGGACCGGCGCAGGTCGTCGCCGTCGTCCGTCTCCGGCTGTGGCCGCGTCCGGGCCGGATCCGCGCCGCCCGTTGACGGTGCGACACGGACGCGTCGGGTCCGGGTACGATCCTCGGCGTACCCGACAGCCCCACCTCCGGCCGGGCCGCGACATCCTGCGGCACGCCCGGAGGGGCCGTCCGGCACCGCGTCCGGCTTACACCCGCGAGCCTCCGGTGCACCGGCGAGCGGCCAGCGCGACAGCGCCCGCGACCACCTGCATCGAAGGAAATGCCGACCGATGACGATCGACGCCACCCTGCCTGCCACCGCCCCTGCCCCGACCACCGAAGAGATCATGGCCGCGCACGTCGGGGGCAAGCTCTCCACCGGCCTGACCGCGCCCCTGCGCGACGACCGCGACCTGGCCATCTCCTACACGCCCGGTGTGGCGGAGGTCAGCCGGGCCATCGCCGCAGACCGCGGGCTCGCCGCCCGCTACACGTGGGCGCAGCGCCTCGTCGCCGTGGTCAGCGACGGCACCGCCGTGCTCGGTCTCGGTGACATCGGCCCACGTGCCGCGCTGCCGGTGATGGAGGGCAAGTCGGCCCTGTTCAAGACGTTCGGCGGGCTCGACTCGATCCCCCTGGTGCTCGACACGACGGACGTCGGCGAGATCGTCGAAACCCTCGTGCGGCTGCGTCCCAGCTTCGGCGCGGTGAACCTCGAGGACGTGTCGGCGCCGCGGTGCTTCGAGCTCGAGCGCCGGCTGATCGAGGCCCTGGACTGCCCGGTCATGCACGACGACCAGCACGGCACCGCGATCGTCCTGCTCGCCGCGCTACGCGGGGCCTGCGCGGTCGCAGGTCGCGACCTGACGCGGCTGCGGATCGTGATCTCCGGAGCCGGTGCGGCGGGCGTGGCGTGTGCGCGCATCCTGCTGGCCGCCGGGGCTACGGACGTCGTCGTGCTCGACTCCCGCGGCGTGCTGGTCCCGGGCCGCGCCGGGGTGACGGGGGAGAAGGCGGCGCTCGCGGCCGTCACCAACCCGCGGCGGGTCACCGGCGGGGCGGCCGAGGCGATGACCGACGCCGACGTGTTCGTGGGCCTGTCGTGCGCGCGGCTGCCCGAGGACGTCCTCGCGCTGATGGCGCCCGACGGCTTCGTCTTCGCGCTGTCCAACCCGGACCCCGAGGTGCACCCGGACGTCGCGGCCCGCCACGCCGCGATCGTCGCGACGGGCCGCAGCGACTTCCCGAACCAGATCAACAACGTGCTGGCGTTCCCCGGCGTGTTCCGCGGTGCGCTCGACGCGGGTGCGCGGCGGATCACCGAGGCGATGAAGCTCGCGGCCGCCGACGCGATCTTCTCGGTGGTCGCCGACGACCTCGCCCCGCACCGCATCGTGCCGAGCCCGTTCGATCCCCGGGTGGCGCCCGCGGTGGCCGCGGCGGTCGCGGCGGCCGCCACCGGCGCACCCTGACGGGTGCCCAGCGCGGTCGGGCCGGTGCGTCCGATCGGAGCCGAGCGCTCGACGGTTCGGGGCCGAACCCCGCGGGTGGTTACGGACCGTGGGTGACGCCCGCGATGAGGTGTAGGCCGATCGGGAGAATCGGGCGGATCGTGGCGGCCGTTCGCTCGTTGGACGAGTGACGGACGACACCACCAGCCCGGGAGATGCCCGTGACCGAGCACGGCAGCCCTTACGTGGACGGACCCCACCCGGACGGCTCCTACGCGCAGGGCGCGGGCCGGTCGGGGCCGGAGCCGCTGGACCCGGTGGCCCGGGTGGACCTGCAGCGTGCCCAGCAGGCCCGGTACGGCACCGAGCCGCACCCCGACGCCGCACTGCTCGCCTCCCGGTTGACGCGCGTCGCGGCCGATGCCGCGGCCGGTGCAGCATCCTCCGCCGGTCCGGCGGCCCCGCCACTCCCCGGTGGCCCGACGGCGGCGGACATCGCCGCGGCCGCCGGTGTTCCGGCCTCCGTCGGCACCCCGCGGGCATCTTCCACGGCCCCGCCGGTGGGTCCGGCGGCCCTCACCGCCCTCCCCTTCGTGCCCCCCGGCGAGCGCGAGGAGTCGACCGTCAAGCTGACCCCCGCCGATCCGTCGCGGCCGCGTCCGCGGCCTTCGCCCCGGCCCCGGGCGTTCGGTCTGGTCACCGGTACGGGGGAGCCCCCGCTGGGGGTCGTCGAGGGTCCGGCGTCGGCGACCACGAAGGCACCGGCCGCCGTCGCGCGAGCTCTGGGCAGAGGCGCGCCCGTCGGCGACCTCTTCGAACCGGCCGGGTTCGAACCGGCCGGGTTCGAACCCGCCGGGCGCGTGGCCGGCTCGCCCGACCACGGCGCCGGGCGACGCTGGACCGCCGAGCTGGAGCGCATGGCCCGCGTCGGGACCTGGCGCTACGAGCTGGCCACCGGCACGCTGCACCGCAGCGAGCCGCTGCAGGAGATCTACGGCGAGCGCGGAGTCGAACCCGACGGCAGCAGCGGGCCCGTCGAGGGCGAGCAGGTCGCGCTGCTGGTCCGGTCGCTGCGCGCCGGGGCAGGCCTGCGTGACCACCAGGCCGAGCTGGCGCTGCCCGGTGCCCGGCTCAGCTGCCGCGCCGAGGTGGAGTTCGGGCCCGACGGTGCGCCGGCCCGGCTGATCGGGGTGGTCCGGGACGTCACGGCGCAGCACGAGCTCGAGGCCCGCGCCCGCCATGCCGCACGCCGCTTTGCCGACCTCGCCGCGCTGGTGCCCACCGGCGTCGCGATCGTCGACCCGGACGGCGTCGTCCGCGAGGTGAACCCGGCCCTGTGCGCGCTGCTCGACGTCGTCCCCGAGCAGCTGCGTGGGGTTCCGGTCGTCGCCCTGTGCGCCGACCCCGTGTCCGATCCGGGCGCATCCGTGTTGGAGGGACCGCTGCACCCGCCGCTGCCCGACTGGCTGCGTCCGGTGGCGCCGGGTGCGGCGCACCGCTACTCGGTGGACGCCGTGCCACTGCTGCGCGGGGACCGGACGACCGTGTGGTGCGAGCTGGCGGTCTCGACGACGACGCTGGACGACGACGGGTGGTTCTGGCTGTTGGCCTGCACCGACGTGAGCGAGCAGCGCCGCGCGGCAGAGCTGCTGCGCAGCGCGGGCACCGTCGACGAGCTGACCCGGCTGCCCAACCGCGGAGCCTGCCTGGAGCTCCTGCACGACCTGCTCGCCCGGCCCGACCGCGACCGGGTCGCCGTCATCTGCGGGGACCTCGACGACTTCCGGCGCGTCAACTCCGCACTGGGCCACGAGGCCGGTGACGACCTGCTCGTCACCCTCGCCGGCCGGCTGCAGCGCGAGCTGCCGGTCGGGTGCACCGCGGCTCGGCTGGGCGCCGACGAGTTCGTCGTGGTCAGCGCCGACTCCGCCGATGCGGGCGGCCCCGAGGCCCTCGCCTCGATCGTCGCCGGCCTGCTGCGCACCACGCTCACGGTGCGGGGACGACCGGTGCAGCTCACAGCGTCGGTGGGGGTCGCCGCACCGCCGGCAGGCGGGGACGTCGCCGCGGCCGACCTGCTGCGGTTCGCCGAGGTCGCGATGCACGACGCGAAGCGCTCCAGCCGCGGTGGCGTCGCGCTGGCGACCGACGGGGTCGTCGGCTCCGCGACGCGCGACCTGGAGCTGGAGGCCGAGCTGCGGGCCGCGATCGCCGCGAACACGCTGGTGCTGGAGTACCAGCCGGTCGTGGGCCCAGACGGCCTCATCTGCACCGCGGAGGCGCTGGTGCGTTGGCCACACCCGGAGCACGGCGTCATCCCGCCCTGCGAGTTCCTGCCGATCGCGCAGCGCGGGGGACTGCTGCGCGAGCTCGACGACTGGGTGCTCCGCACGGCGTGCGGCGAGGCCGCCGACTGGCCGGAGCACGGCGGCCGCCCGGTCGCGGTGGCGGTCAACCTGGCGGGGCTGCTGCCGGGCGATCCGGAGTTCCGGGCCACCGTGACCGACGTCGTCGAGTCCGCGGGCCTGCCCTGGGACCGGCTCGTGCTCGAGGTCGTCGAGACCAGCCTCGTCGCCCTGCCCGCACACGCCCTCGCGGCCATGGAACGGCTCGTCCAGCGCGGTGTCCGGTTCGCCATCGACGACTTCGGCACGGGCTACTCGTCGCTGGCGCGGCTCAAGGAGCTGCCCGCGCAGATCGTCAAGGTGGACCGCGCGTTCGTCCGCGGCGTCGCCACGGACCCCGCGGACTTCGCGGTCGCGCGGGCGGTCGTGGACATGGCGAAGGCGATGGGGCGCTCGACGGTCGCGGAGGGCGTCGAGACGACCGAGCAGTACCACGTGCTGCGCGGCGTCGGGGTGGACGCCCAGCAGGGGTGGCTGTTCGCGCGGTCGCTGCCGCCGCGGCAGCTGCGCGAGTTGCTCGCAGGCGGGCGGGTCGCGGTGCCGGCGGGTCGGGGCGACTGACATCACCCCGTCAGCCCGACAGCCCGCGTCACCGCAGCTGTCGCGCTTGCCGGCCGAGGAGATCGGCTGCAGTTGGGTGGCAGGGCTTCGCCCGACAGCTGCGTCCCGGTGGGGTAACGACACGGCCATCGGTGTGCCGGGAACTGCCGACCGGGTTAGCCTCAGCCGGTTCGCGGCGGCCGGCAGGGCGTCGTCGGTGAGCAGGGAGGCCGCCCGGTGATCGAGTTCCGGGGTGTGACCAAGCGCTTCCCCGACGGCACGGTCGCGGTCGACAACCTGGAGATGCGGGTGAGCGACGGCGGGATCACCGTGTTCGTCGGGCCGTCCGGGTGCGGCAAGACCACGTCGCTGCGGATGGTCAACCGCATGATCGACCCGTCGTCGGGCACGATCCTGGTCAACGGCACGGACGTGATGAAGACCGACGCCGCGGAGCTGCGGCGGGGTATCGGCTACGTCATCCAGCAGGCGGGGCTGTTCCCCCACCGCACGATCGTCGACAACGTCGCCACGGTGCCGCTCCTGCTGGGCTGGAGCAAGAAGAAGGCCCGCGACCGCGCGATGGAGCTGATGGAGACCGTCGGGCTCACCCCCGAGATGGCGCGGCGCTATCCGGGCCAGCTCTCCGGCGGCCAGCAGCAGCGCGTCGGCGTGGCCCGGGCGCTCGCGGCGGACCCGCCGGTGCTGCTGATGGACGAGCCGTTCAGCGCGGTCGATCCCGTCGTGCGCGAGAGCCTTCAGGACGAGCTGCTCAAGCTGCAGGCCGAGCTGGGCAAGACGATCGTGTTCGTCACCCACGACATCGACGAGGCCGTGAAGCTCGGTGATCGGGTCGCGGTGTTCCGGGTCGGCGGCAAGCTGGCCCAGTACGACGAGCCCGGCGTGCTGCTCGCCCGGCCGGCCGACGACTTCGTGGACTCCTTCGTCGGGCGCGACCGCGGCTACCGCGGCCTGTCGTTCCGCTCCTCGGAGCGGCTGCCGTTGCACGAGCTGCGCACGGCCCGGTCGGGCGAGGGCACCGAGGAGGGCTGGACGCTGATTCTCGACGACGACGGCCGGCCTCTGGGCTGGCACCACGACCGGGACGGCGGTGCCACGGCGGACGCGGACGACCTGGTCCCGGGCGGGTCGCTGTACGACGCGGGAACCGGCTCGCTGCGCAGTGCCCTCGATGCGGCGCTGTCGTCGCCGTCCGGGCAGGGCGTCGCGGTGGACGGCGACGGCCGCGCGGTCGGCGCCGTCGCCGCGGACGACGTGCTGGAGGCGCTGGCTGCTGCCCGGCGCGCCGAGGCGGCCTGAGTCGCGCATGGGGTGGGTGTCGGGGAACCTCCCGCTGATCGGCGACCTCACGCTGGAACACCTGTATTTCGCGCTGCCGCCGATCGTGATCGGGCTCGTGCTGGCGATCCCGCTGGGGTGGCTGGCCAACCGGACCCGCGCCGGCCGCACGATCACGATCAACCTCTCCGGGCTGCTCTACACGATCCCGTCGCTCGCGTTGTTCGTGCTGCTCCCGCCGCTGCTGGGCACGCGCATCCTGGACCCGGTCAACGTGATCGTCGCGCTCACCATCTACACCGTCGCGCTGCTCGTCCGCACGGTCGCGGACGGCCTGAGCGCCGTCCCCCAGGTAGTCGTGAACTCGGCGACCGCGATGGGGTACGGCCCGGCGCGCCGGTTCGCCGCCGTCGAGCTGCCGCTGTCGATCCCGGTCGTCGTGGCCGGGCTTCGGGTCGCCGCGGTGTCGAACATCAGCCTCGTCACCGTCGGTGCGGTGATCGGGTTCGGCGGCCTGGGGAAGATGTTCACCGACGGGTTCCAGCGCGGCATCCCGGAGGAGATCGTCACCGGCATCGTGCTGGTGCTGCTGCTCGCCCTGATCGTGGACGGGCTGCTCCTGCTGCTCGGCCGCATGCTGACGCCGTGGGACCGAGTGGGTCGCACCGCCGGGGGGCGCGCGTGAACGTCTTCTCCTACCTGCTCGACCCCGCGCACTGGACGGGGCCGCAGGGCATCCCGGTCCGGCTCCTCGAACACGTCGGTTACGTGCTGCTGACGCTGCTGATCGCCCTCGTGATCGCGGTGCCGATCGGCGCGTGGATCGGCCACACCGGCCGCGGCGGCGTCCTCGCGGTCGGGCTGGCGAACGGGCTGCGTGCCCTGCCGACGCTGGGGCTGCTCGTCCTGATCGTGGGCGCCACCGGGCTGGGCCTGCTCGGCCCCATCACCGCCTTGGTGATCCTTGCCGTCCCACCGATCCTCGCCGGGGCGTACGCCGGGGTGCGCAACGTCGACCCCGCCATCGTCGACGCCGCCCGCGGCATGGGGATGGGCGGGCGGGAGGTGCTGCTGGGCGTCGAGATGCCCAACGCCCTGCCCCTGATCATGGGCGGCATCCGCAGCTCGACCCTGCAGGTGATCTCCACCGCGACCATCGCCGCGTTCGTCGCCTTGGGCGGGCTCGGTCGTTACATCATCGACGGGCTCGCCGTCCACGACTTCCCGCAGATGATCGCCGGTTCGATCCTGGTCGCGCTGCTCGCCGTCGCCGCGGACCTCCTGCTCGCCGGCCTGCAGAAGCTGATCGTGTCGCCGGGCCTGCGTGCCGCACCCGGGCCGTCGCGCCGGCTGCGCGTCGTCCCCTCGAAGACCCCCGACGCCGCGCGCGCGGCGTGACCCGACAGGAGGAACGTCCCCGATGCGCACTTCCCTGATCACCCGCAGCGCCGCGATGCTGGCGGGCTTTGCGCTCGCACTCACCGCCTGCGGAGGCGGGAACGACCCCTTGGCCAGCGGCTCCGGCCAGACGTCGGGGGCCGCCGCGCCGAGCGACACGATCGTCGTGGGCTCGGCGAACTTCACCGAGAGCCAGATCCTCGCCGAGATCTACGCGCAGGCGCTGGCGGCCAAGGGCGTCACGGTCGAGAAGCGTCTCAACATCGGCAGCCGGGAGGCCTACATCCCCGGGCTGCAGGACGGATCGATCGACCTCATCCCCGAGTACAGCGGCGTGCTGCTGCAGTACTTCGACAAGACCGCGGACGAGACCGAGCCCGACGCGGTGTACACCGCGCTGCAGGCGGCGCTGCCGGACAACCTGATCGTGCTCGACAAGTCGGCGGCCGAGGACAAGGACGCCGTAGTGGTCACGCGGGACACCGCGACCCGGCTGAACGTGAGGACGATCGCCGACCTCGCGCCGCAGTGCCCGACCCTCGTCTTCGGCGGCGCACCCGAGTTCCAGACCCGTCCCGACGGCATCCCGGGCATCCAGGCGACGTACAACTGCACCTTCAAGGAGTTCCGCTCGCTGGACGCGGGCGGCCCGCTGACCGTCGCCGCGCTGAAGAACGGTGACGTGCAGGCCGCGAACCTGTTCACGACGCAGTCGACGATCGCGGCGAACGACTTCGTCGTGCTCGAGGACCCGAAGAACAACTTCGCGGCCCAGAACGTGCTGCCGCTGATCAACAAGGCGAAGGCGACCGACACCGTCAAGGCGACGTTGAACGCGATCTCGGCGAAGCTGACCACCGACGGCCTCACGCAGCTCAACGCCGAGGCCGACGGCGACGCCAAGCCGAGCCCGGAGACGGTTGCGAAGAACTGGCTGTCCACGAACGGGCTGGCCTGAGTCTCCTGTATCGGACATCTGACACGGCCGTGTCAGGTATCGTTTCGGCGTGACACATGCTGATGTAGTAGTCAACGAGCAGGGGCGCGTGACGATCCCCGCGCCCCTGCGGCAGCAGCTCGGCCTCGTGCCGGGCTCGCGCGCCGTGGCCTACATCGACGACGGCCGGCTGGTGATCGAAGACCGGCGACACCTGCTGGCGCGCCTGCAGGACGAGGTCGCCCGCCACGCCGAATCCGTCGGCACGGGTACCGGCAGTGTCGTGGACGAACTGCTCGCCGAGCGCCGTGCCGAGGCTGCCGCCGAGAGCGCCGAATGACCGCGGTCCTCGACGCCTCGGCGGTGCTCGCGTTGCTCTTCCGGGAGAAGGGCGCCACCGAGGTCGAGGACGTGCTCGGCGACAGCGCGATCTCGGCGGTGAACTGGTCCGAGGTGGTCCAGAAGCTCGCCGCGCGTGGTGTGCCGGCGCCCGAGGCCCTGTTCGTTCTCGGTCTGCAGGTCGAGCCGTTCACCCTCGTCGACGCCCGGACGGCGGCGACGATGTGGGCGCGGGCTCGTGCGCTCGGTCTGTCTCCCGCCGACCGGGCGTGCCTCGCCCTGGCCGCCCGGTTCGATGCGGAGGCGTGGACGGCCGACCGGGCGTGGGCCACGGGTGATTTCGGCATCCGCGTCCGCCTCATCCGCTGACGCGCGCCGCGGGTGATCACCTGCGGAATGGGATCACCCGAGCCACGACATCAGGGCAGCGCCGGGATCACCGACCGCCCGTACGCCTCGATCGTCGCCTCCTTGGCGTCGTGCATCGCGTAGATCGCGAACTGGTCCACGCCCAGCTCCCGCAGCTCCGCCAGCCGCTCCAGCTGTGCCGACGGCGGGCCGAGCAGGCAGAACCGGTCGACGACCTCGTCGGGGACGAAGGTCGTCGACGGGTTCCCGGCCTTGCCGTGGTGGCTGTAGTCGTAGCCTTCACGATCCTTGATGTAGCCGGTCAGCTCCGCGGGCACCGCGCCGCTCTCGCCGTAGCGGCTGACGAGGTCCGCGACATGGTTGCCGACCATCCCGCCGAACCAGCGGCACTGGTCCCGGGCGTGCGCCATCGACTCGGCGCCGCCGTCGCCGACGTACGCAGGCGCGGCCACGCAGATCGTCAGCGTCTCGGGGTCGCGCCCGGCCGCTTCGGCCGCCGCGCGCACCGACTTCACCGTCCACTCGACGAGGTACGGGTCGGCGAGCTGGAGGATGAACCCGTCCGCGCAGCGGCCCGTCAGCTCCAGCGCCTTGGGCCCGTACCCGGCCACCCACACCGGCAGCCGCGCCCCTTCCGGAACCCACGGGATCCGGATCGACGTGCCCTCGACGTCGACGGGCCGTCCCTCGGCCAGCTCGCGGATCACGTTCACCGCGCCCTCGAGCCGTGCCAGGGTCGTCGGCTTGCGGCCCTGCACCCGCACCGCCGAGTCGCCCCGGCCGATCCCGCAGACCGTCCGGTTGCCGTGCATCTCGTTCAACGTGGCGTGCAGCGACGCGATCACGGTCCAGTCGCGGGTGGCGGGGTTGGTCACCATCGGCCCCACGACGAGCCGGGAGGTCCGCGCCAGCACCTGTGAATGGATCACGTACGGCTCCTGCCAGAGCACGTGGGAGTCGAACGTCCAGCCGTGGCTGAACCCCAGCTCCTCCGCGCGCACCAGGAGGTCGACCACCGCCGAGCCGGGCGGGTCGGTCTGCAGCACGAGCCCGATGTCCATGTTCACCTCACTGTGTCGATGGATTCGCTCGCAAGCTCGCTCACCGCTCACCGCTCACCGCTCACCGCTCACCGCTCACCGCTCACCGCTCGCCTCGCTGACGCTCGGCCGGCGCTTCGCGCAGGCGCTGTGTCGATGATTCGCTCGCTGACGCTCGCTCATCGGAGGTACTGGCACGTGTCGCGCTTCAGGAACCGCCCGTGCCCTGCCGCGCCCCGGTACTCCCCGTCGTCGACCACGACCCGCCCGCGGGACAGCACCGTCCGCACCCGGCCGGTGATCTCCCGGCCCTCGTAGCAGGAGTAGTCGACGTTCATGTGGTGCGTGGCCGCCGAGAACACCTGCGTCGCGGCCGGGTCGTAGACGACGACGTCCGCGTCCGCACCCGGGGCGATCGTGCCCTTGCGCGGGTAGAGCCCGAACATCCGCGCCGGTGTCGCGCACGCCAGCTCGATCCAGCGGCGCCGCGAGATGTGCCCGTCGACCACGCCCTGGTGTAGCAGGTCCATGCGGTGCTCGACGCCCGGCAGGCCGTTCGGGATCTTCGAGAAGTCGCCGAGCCCCATCTCCTTCTGCGGCTTGAAGCAGAACGGGCAGTGGTCGGTCGAGACCACCGACAGGTCGTTCGTGCGCAGCCCCCGCCAGAGCGCCGCCTGGTGCTCGCGGGGCCGCAGCGGGGTGGAGCAGACGTACTTGGCGCCCTCGAACCCGGGCCGGGCGAGGTCGTCGGAGGACAGGAACAGGTACTGCGGGCAGGTCTCGGCGAACGCGTTGTACCCCTCGTCGCGCGCCTTCGCGACCTCCGCCAGCGCCTTCTCCGCCGACAGGTGCACGATGTAGACCGGCGCGTTCGCGACCTGCGCGAGCTTGATCGCCCGGTGCGTCGCCTCGGCCTCGAGCAGCTCGTGGCGGACGATGCCGTGGTAGCGCGGGTCGGTCTGCCCCCGGGCCAGCGCTTGGCTGATCAGGACGTCGATCGCGATGCCGTTCTCGGCGTGCATGAGGATCAGCCCGCCGGTCTCCGCGCCCTTCTGGAACGCGCGCAGCACCTGGCCGTCGTCGCTGTAGAGCACGCCCGGGTAGGCCATGAACAGCTTGAAGCTGGTGACGCCCTCGCCGACGAGCGCCTCCATCTCCTTGAGCGAGCCCTCGTTGACGTCGGCCATGATCACGTGGAACGCGTAGTCGATCGCGCAGTTGCCGTCGGCCTTCGCGTGCCAGGCGTCGAGCCCCTCCCGCAGGGAGCCGCCGACCTGCTGGATCGCGAAGTCGACGATCGTGGTCGTGCCGCCCCACGCGGCCGCGCGGGTGCCGGTCTCGAACGTGTCCGACGCCGTCGTCCCGCCGAAGGGCATCTCCATGTGGGTGTGCCCGTCGACCCCGCCGGGCACGACGTAGCACCCGGTGGCATCGATCACGGCAGTGTCGATCGTGTCGGCCGTCCACGACTGCGCCACCGACGACCCGGTGGCCGCCAGCGCGACGACGGTCTCGTCCTCGATCAGCACGTCCGCGGCCGTCTCCTCCGCCGCCGTGATCACCAGGCCATTGCGGACGATCACCCTGGTCATGGCGAGACCACCTCCTTCTCGACGGACGCAACACGTGCCTGCCCCGCCGCCACTTCCTCGATCGACGCGGTGAGCAGGGCCAGCCCCTCGGCCGCCTCCTCCGCGGTGAGCGTCAGCGGTGGCGCGACGCGCAGCGCGTTGCCGTACAGGCCGCCCTTGCCGACCAGCAGCCCTCGCCGCTTCGTCGCCTCCAGCACGGCGCTCGCCAGCTCGGGCGCCGGTTCGCCGGGGGATCCCGTCTGCGGCCGCACCAATTCGACGCCGATCATCAGGCCCTTGCCGCGAACGTCGCCGACGATCGGCGAGCCCAGCGCCCGCAGCCCGTCGAGCAGGATCGGGCCGACCTTCGCGGCATTGCCCCGCAGGTCGTGCGCGAGCAGGTACCGCAGGTTCGCCAGCGCTCCGGCGGCCGTGATCGGCGAGCCGCCGAACGTCGAGATCGAGTTGCCGCGCAGGCTGTCCATGATCTCGGCGCGGGCTATGACGCCGCCCACCGACAGACCGTTCCCGATGCCCTTGGCGAACGTGACGATGTCCGGGGTCGCGCCGCCCTCGGCGTGCGCCTGCCAGCCCCAGAAGTGCTCGCCGGTGCGGCCCCAGCCGGTCTGCACCTCGTCGCTGATCCACAGGATGCGGTGCTCGGCCAGCTCTTTCGCGAATGCGCCGAGCAGCCCGTCCGGCCCGTGCGTGAACCCGCCGACACCCTGGATCGGCTCGGCGATCAGGCAGGCGACGTCGCCGCCCGCCTGGTCCAGCACCTCGCGCAGGTCCGCCACGCACGCGTCGACGAACTCGGCGTCCGCCAGCCCGGCGAACGGGCTGCGGAAGCGGTTGCCGCCATGGACGTAGTAGGTCTGGAACGGGGAGAGCGACGTCGGCGACCAGGTCCGGTTCCCGGTGATCGCGATCGTGGAGAACGACCGGCCGTGGTAGCTGTTGCGCATCGCGAGGATCTGGTTGGACCGGCGCAGCGACGACGCCAGCAGCAGGGCGGCGTCGTTGGCCTCGGTGCCGGACGTCGTGAAGAAGACCTTGGCGTCGGGGATCCCGGAGACCGCCGCGATCTCCTCGGCCAGCTCCACCATCGGCCGGTTGAGGTACAGCGTGGAAGTGTGAATGATCTTCCCGGCCTGCTCGGCGACCGCCGCCGTGACCTCCGGCAGCGCGTGCGCCGTCATCGTGGTGAGGATGCCGCCGAAGAAGTCCAGGTAACGGGTGCCGTCCGCAGTCCAGACGTGCCGGCCCTCGCCGCGCTCGATCTCGATCGGCTCGTCGTAGTAGATCGAGAGCCAGGTGGGCAGGACGGCCCGGGTGCGGGCGAGCAGATCGTCGGATGTCATGACTGCACCAGCGGTCCGTACGCCTCCGGGCGCCGGTCGCGGTAGAACGCCCAGGTCTGCCGCACCTCGTCGATCATGTCGAGGTCCAGGTCGCGCACCAGGAGCTGCTCGTCGTGCGACGACGCGACGTCGCCGACGAACTGGCCGCGCGGGTCGACGAAGTAGCTGGTGCCGTAGAAGTCGTCGTCGCCGTACTCCTCGATGCCCACTCGGTTGATCGCCGCGACGAAGTACTCGTTCGCCACCGCGGCGGCCGGCTGCTCCAGCTTCCACAGGTACGACGAGAGCCCGCGGCTCGTGGCGGACGGGTTGAACACGATCTGCGCCCCGGCCAGCCCCAGCGCCCGCCAGCCCTCGGGGAAGTGCCGGTCGTAGCAGATGTAGACGCCGAGGGTGCCGACCGCGGTCTCGAACACCGGCCAGCCGAGGTTCCCCGGCTTGAAGTAGTACTTCTCCCAGAAGCCCTTCACCTGCGGGATGTGGTGCTTGCGGTACTTGCCGAGCACCGTGCCGTCGGCGTCGATCACCGCGGCCGTGTTGTAGTAGTTGCCGGCGCTCTCGATCTCGAACACCGGCACGACGAGCACCATCCCGGTCTCCCGCGCCAGCGACTGCATCCGCGTGACCGTCGGCCCGTCCGGCACCGGCTCGGCCCAGCGGTAGTGCTCGGCCTCCTGGACCTGGCAGAAGTACGGCGCGTTGAAGACCTCCTGGAAGCCCATGACCTTCGCGCCCTGCTGCGCCGCCTCTCGCGCGTAGGTCTCGTGGACCTCGATCATGGACGCCGTGTCGCCGGTCCACTTCGCCTGCAGGATCGCCGCACGCACGACTCCCGACCCGGGCATGGCCAACCTCCCTGGACTCTTACCGAAGAGATCACCCTGGACCTGCGAGCGGGCCGGGGCAAGTACCCGGCGCGGCGCGACACGGGGACGTCACAACCGGGCCCGGATGTCTCCGGAGGAGGGGTGGCGGTCCCGCGATTCGTCACGTCTACTGGACGCTAGATTGCGTACCGCTCGTGCATGAACCGCGACGTAGCGGCACGTGGATCGATGAAGAACGGGGAGGCAGGCCGAGTGGCCAGCATCGAAGAGGTCCGGGCCGGGATCGCCGCCGCGAACGAGAAGGCGACCGAGGGCCTGGGGGCGCTGCAACAGGCCCACGCCTCGTTGGAGCAGGCGCAGGGAACGCTGATGCGGGCGACCGAGGGCAGCGGGCAGGCCGAGGTGTCCGAGGCGAACGGGCTGCTGGCCCAGGCCGTCGGCAGCATCGAGGAGGTGCGCCAGCAGGTGTCGGCGGCGATCTCGGCCTCGGAGGGTGTCGCGAACCGTCTGTGAGGGTACGAGTTCGGTGAGAGGAGCAGGGCTGTGACCGACTCGCTCGGTGAGCTGCGCGCCGTCCTGGCCGACGTTCGTGACCGGCTCGGCGACGCCTCGGGTTACGCCGCCGCAGCCCGCGAACGTCTGGTCGACGCGCTCGGCCTGCTCAGCGACCTCGACGGGCAGCATCTCGAACCGCTCGTGCCCCCGGAGCTGCGCCGGGCCGGCGAAGAGTTGGATCGTGGGTTGCGTCTGATCAGCCGCGGTGCGGCCGTGGTCGCCGACATCGGGACGCGGCTGTGACCATGGGGCGCCGCGCCCGCCGCGAGCGAATCACCGCCGCCTTCGACGCCTTCCATGGCGCGATGGAGCAGGTACTCGGTTCCGCCCGGCAGCTGAGCGAGGCGGCTGCGGAGAAGCACGCCGCGACGATGGTCGAGCTGTGGCTGCGTACGGACGGTCTCGACGCCGCGCGGGCCGACCCGAAGCTGGCGGCGGTGCTCTCCAATCCCCGGCTCTCCGACACCGTCGCGCGAGTCGTCGACGACCACGACACCGCGTTCGACGCCTGGCTCGCCCCGGACGGCGGCGCGACCGGTCCGCAACGCCTGGCCGCACTGATGGATGCCTACGCGCCCGGGTCGGCCGGCGCTGCCGGCGGTTGGCTGCTCCGGGAACGGGAGAGCACCGGCACGGCGGAGGGTGCGGATGCGGTGCCCCAGCTGTGGCGGATCGGCACCGGCACCGTCGGGGCGGGCCGGGGCACGGGGGCCCTTCCGGCCGCCGACGCGCCGACGTTCCCGGTCGGGCTGCCGCTGCTCGACGAGTCGCACCTGCAGATCGACGCCCGGTCCGGCGAAGGGCGCTCGCACCCACAGCGCTCCCAGCGGCGGGCCGCCGCGGAGTCGATGGTCGAGGCGCTGCTGCTGCGGGTCGTGTCGTACTTCCGCCCGGGGTTGGTGCACCTGCACGTCTGGGACGTCGGGCAGCTCACGGGCTCGCTGCCCGGCCTCTACCCGCTGACCCGCACCGGCCTGCTCACCGTGCACGACCCGGCCAACCTGGAAGGTCTGCTCGACGAGCTGTCCACCCGGATCCGGCGCGTGCACACCCGCGTGCTCGTCGACGGGCACGCGTCCCTGCGTGCGCTGGCGGCCGACACCCACGAACGCGCCGAGCCGTGGGTCGTGGCGGTGCTGGTCGGCGACGGCTCTCCGCTCAAGGAGGAGGAGCAGGTCCAGCGGGTGCTGCGCGGCGGGCTGGCGTGCGGGATCTCCGTCGTGCTGCTGGACGTGCCGATGACGATCGGCGCCTCGCTGGAGACGGTCCGCCTGCATGCGGTGGACGGTGCGCAGGGCTCTGAGATGGTCGCGATCACGTCGATGACCGGCCCGCACGTCAGCGTGGTGCCCGACCCGCCGTTGCCGCGTGAGGCGGTCACGGCGGCCTGCCGCGCCGTCGCGGACGCCCACGACCGGTGGCGCACGCGGGTCGCGACGTTCGGCGAGCTGCTCCCGAAGGGCGGGTGGGGCCAGGAGACGTCGGAGACGCGGCTGTGCGCGCCGATCGGGTTCGACGAGGGCGATCAGCGGGCGTTGATGCTGGCCGATGTCTCCCCGCACGCACTGGTCGGTGGCCCGAGCGGATCGGGCAAGACGAACCTGCTGCTCACGATGATCTGCTCACTGGCCACGCGGTACTCGCCCGATGAGCTCGAGCTCTACCTGCTCGACTTCAAGGAGGGCGTGTCGTTCGCCCAGTTCGCTCCCCGGCGTAGCAGCGGCCGGCGGCTGCCCCACGCCCGGCTGATCGGGATCAACATCAACACCGACCGGGAGTTCGGGCTCGCGCTGCTGCAGCATCTCGCGGACGTGATGCGCCACCGCGCCGAGGTCGCCAAGGCCAACGAGGTCACCAAGCTGGAGGAGCTGCGGGCGGCCGGCGTGCCGGGCCCGTGGCCGCGGATCGTCGCCGTGATCGACGAGTTCCAGTACCTGTTCGGCGAGAAGGACGCGGTGAC
Organism: uncultured Actinomycetota bacterium; assembly: GCA_963720845.1. Taxonomy (GTDB): domain Bacteria; phylum Actinomycetota; class Actinomycetes; order Mycobacteriales; family Pseudonocardiaceae; genus Pseudonocardia. The sequence continues at coordinate 39,473 of CAVRHG010000016.1, forward strand.
CAACCAGGCCGTGCAGCTGCTCGAAGACCTCGCGCGGCGCGGCCGCAGCCAAGGCATCCACCTCGTCATGGCCAGCCAGGACGTCTCCGGCATCCAAGCCTTCTGGATGCGTCCGGCAATCTTCGAACAGTTCGTGCTGCGGATCGGGCTGCCGCGGGCCCGGCGGGTGCTGACCGAGAACAACGACGCCACGATGCACCTGCCCCGCTGGCATGCGGTGGTCAACCAGGAGTCGGGCGTGCCGCACGGCAACGAGACGCTGCGCATCCCGGAGGCGACCAAGGCGGCGGTCGACAGGGTGCAGGAGCAGCTGTACGAGCGCTACGCCGACCGTGCCAGGAAGCTACGGCTGTTCGACGGCAGCAAGGCCCCGCAGGTGTCCGAGCTGCTCGCCGGCCTCACCCTGGCCACCGACCCCGCGCGGGCGCTCGTCGGCGAGTGCATCGACGTCGAGGGCAGCGCCGCGACCGTCGCCCTGCCCGCGGTCCCCGGCCGCAACGTCGCGGTTCTCGGTCCGAACGGCAGAGACGCGATGCGGGTGCTCGGCGCGGCCGCCGTCTCGCTCGCGCAGCAGCATCCTCGGGACCACAAGACCCGCTTCGAGCTGCTTCCGCTCACGGCCGAGGCCGACGCTGCCGCCGGCGCGCTGGAGTCGTCGCTCGACGGCCACTCCTGCACGTCGGTGCAGCTCGGGGGATTCACGCAGTGGGTGACCGACATGGCGGCCGAGATCGTCGCCCGGCTGAAGGGCGTCGAGCGCACCCCGGTCTACGTGATCCTCTATGCCGGAGACGCCGGTGAGGCGGTCCTGGACCGGGCGCAGACCGACGACCTGCGGAAGGTGCTGCGGTTCGGCCCCGAGGTCGGGGTGCACGTCGTGGGCTGGTGGCGCAGCACGACGCGGCTGCGCTCGCTGCTCACGATGTCCGCCTCGCCCGACGACGTCGGTGCCTGGGTCGCCCTGGACGTCCAGGGCTCCGAGCTGGGGTCGCTCGCACCGCCCGGGCTGCTGCCCGTCTGGTCCCCGCGGCCCGGCCGCGCGCTGTTGTTCGACCGAGCGCGGCACTCCCGGCCCGAGGTCGTGATCGTTCCGGCGGCGACCATCGCGGACACCGCCACACGGAAGGCCGACACCGCCGGCGCTCGGCCGGGGCCGGCGTGAGCGGGCCGGACCCGGACGAGGTCGACGCCGTCCGTGCATACAAGGACGTGATCGGCGAGCTCAACACGGCCGCCGAGGCGCTGCGCGAGCGGGAGCGCCGTCAGGCGGTGGCGCTGGGGCGGAGGCTCGACGAGCTGGCCACGGCGGCGGCGGAGGCCGAGGGGCGCGCCGTCCTGGCCCGCGTCGGCGTCGAGCTGCACTGGGACGCCGTCTTCGACCGGCTGTGGCAGGAGTCGTGGATGACCCTGCGGGCCCGCCCACGGCCCGCGCCGGATGCCGACCCGAACGACCTCGACCGTCTGGTCACCGCCGCGGATCGCGCCGCCGAGGCCGTGCACGAGGCGGCGCGCAGGCGGACGTTCGGCTTCGGCGCCCGCTGAGCGGCGCCTCCGCCGATCAACCCGGCGGCGGTCACCCCACCTGCTCTAGTCGTCGTCCGCGTCGTCTCGCGCCAGGCTGTCATCACGGGCAAGAAAGGTGGCCACCCGTTCCACGGCGTCCTCGAACGCCGGGTTGAGGTCGACGAACGCGCGCAGCCGGTCGGCCAGCCACTCCACGCTCACCGTCTCCTCGCCCCTGCGCTCCAGCAGTTCCTCGATGCCTCGATCCGTCGCGTACATCGGGTTAGCAGCCAGAACCGTCATGCAAAGGCCCTGTTCATGATGTTGGCCTGCTCGACCTCGTGGACCTTCGACGACCCGGGGGCGGGGGCCGCCATGCGCCGCCGCGACACGCGCTGCAGGCCCGAGAGCCGGTCGGGCAGCTTCTCCGGGCAGCTCCAGCCCGAAGTAGGGCCAGGGGCCCTGGTTCGCCGGCTCCTCCTGGACCCAGCGCACCGTCGCGGCGTTCGGGTAGCGCTCGAGGACTGCGGCGAGCTGGCGGTGCGGCAGCGGGTAGAGCTGCTCGATCCGCACGATCGCGGTGTCGTCGCCGTGTTCACCGTTCTTGGCCCGCTTGTCCCGGGCGGCGGCGAGCTCCCAGAAGATCTTGCCGCTGCACAGGAGGAGCCGGTGGACACCGGCGACCGGGCCGTCATCGTGCCGGTAGCGCGGGTCGTCGATCACCGGGCGGAACCGGCCGCCGGTGAAGTCGGACACGGGCGACACGACCGCGCGGTTGCGCAGCATCGACTTCGGCGTGAACACCACCAGCGGGCGGCGCACCCCGTCGAGGGCGTGCCGGCGCAGCAGGTGGAAGTAGTTCGCCGGCTCGCTCGGCAGCGCGACGGTCATCGAACCCTCGGCGCACAGCTGCAGGAACCGCTCGATCCGGCCGGAGGAGTGGTCGGGCCCCTGGCCCTCGAGGCCGTGCGGGAGCAGCAGGGCGACGTCGCTGCGCTGCCCCCACTTCGCCTCACCGGAAGAGATGAACTCGTCGATGACCGACTGGGCGCCGTTGACGAAGTCGCCGAACTGGGCCTCCCACAACACCAGCGCGTCCGGGTTCGCGACGGAGTAGCCGTACTCGAACCCGACCGCTGCGAACTCCGACAGCGCCGAGTCGTAGGCCAGGAACCGCTCCTGCTCGGGCGACAGGTTGCGCAACGGCACGTACTCCTCGCCGGTGCGCCGGTCGATGATCACCGAGTGGCGCTGCACGAACGTGCCGCGGCGGGAGTCCTGCCCGGACAGGCGCACCAGCTTGCCCTGCGCCACCAGCGACCCGAGGGCGAGCAGCTCGCCGAACGACCAGTCGATGTCGCCCTCGCGCGACATCTTGAACCGCCTCTCCAGCACCGGCTTCACCCGCGGGTGCACGGTGAAGCCCTCGGGCAGGTTCACGTGCGCGTCGCCGATCCGGTGGACGACCTCGATCGGCACCGCGGTGTCGAGGTCCACGGGGACCGACTGCTCCTCCTCCACCGACGGCGACGGGCCCGCCGGGGTGCGCTCCAGCTCGCGGACCTCGTTGAACACGTGCTCGAGCTGGTTGCTGAAGTCCTTGAGGGCGTGCTCGGCCTCTTCGACGGAGATGTCGCCGCGGCCGATCAGGGACTCGGTGTAGATCTTCCGGACGCTGCGCTTGGCGTCGATGATGTCGTACATCGAGGGCTGGGTCATCGACGGGTCGTCGCCCTCGTTGTGGCCGCGGCGCCGGTAGCAGAGCATGTCGATCACGACGTCGTTGTGCCAGCGCTGCCGGTAGTCCACGGCCAGCTTGGCCACCCACACGCAGGCCTCGGGGTCGTCGCCGTTCACGTGGAACACCGGCGCGCCGATCATCTTCGCCACGTCCGTGCAGTACTGCGAGCTGCGGCTGGCCTCGGGGGCGGTGGTGAACCCGACCTGGTTGTTGATCACCACGTGCACGGTGCCGCCGGTGCGGTAGCCGCGCAGCAGCGCCAGGTTCAGCGTCTCGGCGACGACGCCCTGTCCGGCGAACGCGGCGTCTCCGTGCATCATCAGCGGCATCACCGTGTAGCCGCCGTCGCCCTTGTCGAGCAGGTCCTGCTTGGCGCGGACGATGCCTTCGAGGACCGGGTCGACGGCTTCCAGGTGCGACGGGTTGGAGGCGAGTGAGACGGTGGTCTCGCCGTCGCCGAACATCCGGAAGTACTTGCCCTCGGCGCCGAGGTGGTACTTGACGTCGCCGGAGCCGTGGGCCTGGCCCGGGTCGAGGTTGCCCTCGAACTCGCGGAAGATCTGGGAGATCGGCTTGCCGACGATGTTGGCCAGCACGTTCAGCCGGCCGCGGTGCGGCATGCCGATGACGACCTCGTCCAGCTCGTGCTCGGCGGCCTTGTCCAGCACGGCGTCGAGCAGCGGGATGACGGTCTCCCCGCCTTCGAGGGAGAACCGTTTCTGGCCGACGTACTTGGTCTGCAGGAACGTCTCGAACGCCTCGGCCGCGTTCAGCTTGGCCAGGACGTACTTCTGCTCGACCACCGCGGGCTTCTGGTGCGGCACCTCGATGCGTTCCTGCAGCCAGGCCCGCTGCTCCGGGTCCGCGATGTGCATGTACTCGGTGCCGACGGTGCGCACGTAGGAGTCGCGCAGCAGGCCGAGCACGTCGCGCAGCTTCATGTGCGCCTGGCCGCCGAACCCGCCGGTGGCGAACGTGCGGTTCAGGTCCCAGAGGGTCAGGCCGTGGGAGAGCACGTCGAGGTCGGGGTGGCGGCGCTGGCGGTAGTTCAGCGGGTCCGTGTCGGCCATCAGGTGCCCGCGGGTGCGGTAGGCGTCGATCAGCTCGATCACCCGGGCGGTCTTGTCGACCGCGCCTTCGGGGATGTCCTGCACCCAGCGCACCGGCTCGTAGGGCACCCGCAGCGCGGTGAAGATCTCGTCGTAGAACCCGTTGCCGGCGAGCGTCGGGCCGCCCAGCAGCAGCCCGTGCATCCGGCGCAGGAACTCGCCCGACTCCGCGCCCTGGATGATCCGGTGGTCGTACGTCGACGTCAGCGTGATGATCTTGGAGATGCCGATCTCGGCGAGCCGCTCCTCGCTGGCGCCCTGGAACTCCGCCGGGTATTCCATGGCCCCGACGCCGACGATCGCGCCCTGGCCCTGCATCAGCCGCGGCACCGAGTGGTTCGTGCCCAGCGTGCCCGGGTTGGTCAGCGTCAGCGTGGTGCCCGTGAAGTCTTCCGCGGTCAGGGCGCCGGTGCGGGCCTTGTGCACGATCGCCTCGTAGGCCGACCAGAACTGCGCGAAGTTCATCGACTCGCAGCCCTTGATCGACACCACGACGAGCGAGCGCCCGCCACCCTTGCCGGGCAGGTCGATCGCCAGGCCGAGGTTGACGTGGTCCGGGGCGACGACCGTCGGGCGCCCGTCGATCTCGGTGAAGTGCCGGTTCATCACCGGGAACTCGGCCAGCGCCCGCACGACCGCGATACCCGATGAGGTGGGTGAAGGAGATCTTGCCGCCGCGCGTCCGCCGCAGCTGATTGTTGATCACCAGGCGGTTGTCGGCCAGCAGCTTCGCCGGAACGGCGCGCACGCTGGTCGCCGTCGGCACCTCCAGCGACGCCTCCATGTTCTTGACGACCATCGACGCGGCACCGCGCAACGGAGTCGTCGTGCCCTCCTCGGCGGCCTGCGCCGGGCGCGCGGCCTTCGAGGCGCTGCCCGCGGCGGGCTTCTCCGGCGCGGGCCGGGCGGGTGCGGCGACGGGCGCAGCCCTTCACCTGGGCGTTCGGGCCCGGCGTCACCTCGCTCGCGGCGGGCTTGTCCGGGGCGGCCTTGCGTGTGACGGACTTCTCAGCGACGGGCTTCTCCGGAGCCGCCGCGGGCGCCGGCGTCCGTTGCCCGCGGTCGCCGGCGTGCCGTTGCCCGCGGGCGCAGCGTCCCCGTCTCCCGGCCGGTAGTCGGCGAAGAAGTCGTGCCACGCCGGGTCTACCGCAGTAGGGTCGTCGAGGAAACGCTGGTACATCTCCTCGACAAGCCACTCGTTGGGGCCGAACTGGCCGGCTTGGCTGGACATACTGCTGCTGGGCACGCTGGGAACCGCCTTGATCGGATCGCATCGTCGTTGCGAGGTTCGTTCTCAGGCTAGCCCTCGCCGGCCCGGCCCGGCACCGCCCTCCGGACCGTCCACCGACGGTGTCTATGAGCCCGAATCGGTGCAGGTGCGGGACTTCGGGGCATTCGGGTTGCCTGCGGGGACTCGTGTCCTCTCAGGCAGGCAGGCCGCCGAGGGTGTCGACCACGCAGGTCGTCACGGAGGTGCACAGCACGACGGTGCCCGCGGCGAGCCCGAGCCGGGAGGCCGTGCGGAGCGTGTCCCGCTCGCCGGCGAACGCGCCGTCCACCGGATCGATGATCAGCTCCGTGCGGGTGGGCCCGTCGTCGTGCACGAGCGCGAGGCGCGGGTTGCCCGCGCAGTCGATCGCGTGCTCGTCCAGGTTGACCGCCGGCAGCGCGGTCAACGCGGCGTAGAGGGCGGCGCGCAGGTCGGCGGGGACCAGCCCGCTGCGCAGGGCGCCCATGGCCCGGGCGAAGGGCTGCGAGGCGGTGCGCCCCTCCGGGCCGTCGGCGCGCAGCCGGGCGAGCAGCGCCCGCGGGTCGCGCGGCAGCCAGGCGAGGAAGGCCGTGGTCGGGGTGTGCCAGGTGCCCGTCCGCGGCCGCGCGGGCAGGTCGTCGAGGCCCGCGTAGAAGTCGCCGTGCGTGGCGCGGAAGCGGCCGGTCGGAACCCCCGCGGCCGGGTCGAAGCCCTCGTCGTCGGCCTCCTCGGCCGTTCCGGTCAGCCAGCGCACCCGGCCGGTGACCTCGCGGTCGAGCATCCAGTCGCGATCGGGGCGGGCGGGCACCCACTGCCGGATCCACTGCTCGGTCAGGTGCAGCAGCAGGCCGGTGGACGTGCCGAAGCTTCCCATCCACCAGCCGCGCGTCGCGATGTAGCGGTACTGGTCGGGGCCCAGCGGGCGGTCGGCGGTCCGGACGGCCGGCACGAGCAACACGGGCTCCCCACGGGTCGGTGGCAGAGGGTTGACTCCCAGTGTGAGTGGTGACGCTGGGTGGTCGGTAACGGCCCCCGGTTCACCTGGTCGGGTGCATCGGCGGTGTTGGCGCGGTGTGGCGGGTGTGTCCTGGGGCTCGCTGTCGGTCACCGCCGGACGACGTGTGGCCCGAGGGGCTGCTGATCGGTGCTCCGTCGCGGTCACCCGTCCGCGCAGGACAAAAGGCATGCGGAGGTACGGTGTGCGCGCCCGGTCCGGGACACGCAGCACGACCGCGGGGCACAGCAGCGCTGCGGCGCTCCGCACCGGAGCAGACGCAGCGAGGGGAGAGCGATGGGTCCCACCCTGCACGACCGTGCCGAGCACGCGTTGGCGGTCCTGCATCGCGTCCGGGCGGGCGGTGAGCGGTTCGTCGGCGCGTTCCTGCCCGCTGCCTCGGCGAGCCGGATGCAGGCGGCCGCCGTCGCCGACGAGTGGTCGGCCGCCAACCTGGACGCGCGGCACGGCACCGGCCCGCTGTGGGTCGTGCTCGGGGACGGCGGGAGCCTGGGCCTGGGGGCGAGCACGCGCGACGCGACGTACGTCCGGCTGGTCGCCGAGGTCCTGGGTGGCGAGGGCATGCCGTGGCGGGTGGTGAACCTCGCCTCCGACGGCGCCGACATCGACGACGTGCTGAACCGCCAACTGCCCGAGCTCGCGTCGCTGAGCGCGCAGCAGCCCGCGGACCTGGTGACGTGCGTCGTCGGGACCGCGGACGTGCTGGGCAGGCCGCGGGGCGTCGAGACCCGGCTGCGCGCGCTGCTCGCCGCGCTGCCGGAGGGCGCCGTGATCGCCGCTCTGCCGCCGGTCTGGAGCACGCGGACCTCCGCCGCGCTGAACGCCGTCGTCCGTGAGGAGGCCGCCCGTCGCTCACTGCGTGTCGCGCACGTGTGGGACGCGAGCCCGCGGCGCGGACGCTGGTACGGGGCCAACTACCAGCCCAACGACGTCGGCCACGCGCAGTGGGCGGCGGCGGTCCTCGCGGCTGTCCGCGGCGACGTGGCCGACCGCGACGCGTCGGGCGCCGCAGCGGGTTAGCGAGGCCGCATCCCATGGATCAGCGAACGCGATCTCCGCGCCCAGATGGCCCCCGGCTGCGTTGTCGGTCGTCTCGAGTACACCCGGTACGAGAGACGACCTCCGCCTGGCCGGGAACCATCTGGATCACGGATCTCATCGCCCGTGATCCATGGGATGCGGCCTAGTGGACGACGGCGGCGGACGCATCACCGTCCACGACCTGACCAAGCAGTTCGGCTCGGTGAGCGCGGTCGCCGGGCTCGACTTCACCGTCGAACCGGGTGGCGTCACCGGCTTCCTCGGGCCGAACGGATCCGGGAAGACGACGACGCTGCGGATGATCCTCGGCCTCGTGACGCCGACCTCCGGCGAGGCGCGGATCAACGGCGCGCCGCTACGCCGAGCTCGACGCGCCCGGCCGGGTGGTCGGCGCCGTGCTGGAGGCGCAGGGCTTCCACCCGGCGCGCAGCGGGCGGGCGCACCTGCGGGTGGCCGCCGCCGCGCTCGGGGTGCCGGACCGTCGCGTCGACGAGGTGCTGGGCCTGGTCGGGCTGGCCGACGCCGCGGGCCGCGCCGTCGGCGGCTGGTCGCTGGGCATGAAGCAGCGGCTGGCCCTGGCCACCGCGCTGCTCGGTGACCCGCGGGTGCTCGTCCTCGACGAGCCCGCGAACGGCCTCGATCCCGAGGGGATCGCCTGGCTGCGCGAGTTCCTGCGCGGGTTCGCCCGGCAGGGCCGCACGGTGCTGGTCAGCAGCCACCTGCTCGCCGAGGTCGAGCAGGGCGCCGACCATCTTGTCGTCATCGACGCCGGCCGGTGCGTCTACCAGGGCAGGCTGGAGCAACTGCGGGGCTCAGGACGGGCGCGGGTGCTCGTCCGCTGCCCCGACCCGGTTCGGCTGGCCGGCGACTGGCCGCCGCGGGCGTCGTCGAGATCGACACGCTGCCCGACGGGCGGCTGGCGGTCGGCGGGGTGGACGCCGCCCGGGTCGGCGACGTCGCGCTCGCGGCGGGGGTGGCGGTGCACGGCCTGGTGGAGGAGCGGGTGGACCTCGAGCAGATGTTCCTGCAACTGGTGTCGGAGGGCCGCCGGTGAGGGCGCGGTCGTGCCTGCGCTGCGCGCGGAGTGGCGCCGGGTCGTCTCGACGCGGCTGTGGTGGGCGCTGCTGATCCCCGTGGCGGTGCTGGCCGTGCTCGTCAACCTCTTCGGCGGCCTGCTGGGCGACGGGCTCGGGGACGCCGGCGGCGACCTGCCGGTGCTGCCCGCGTCCGTCGCCTTCACTCTGACGCTGACGGCGGTGTTCGCCGCCGTGTACGGCACGGTCACGGCCGCGGGCGAGTTCCGGCACCGCACCGTCACCACGGCCTACCTCGCCGCCGGTGGTCGGGGGCGCGTGCTGGTGGGCAAGCTCGTGGCGGGCTCGGCGGTCGGCGCGCTGTACGCGGTCGTGGCGGTGGCCGTCGGCATCGTCGCCGGGGTGCTCGGGCAGGGGGCCGGCCGCGTGTCCGGCGCCGGCGCGCTCGTGGGCGTGGCCGCGGTGGGGGTGGCGGTCGCCGCGCTGTGGGGCGCGGTGGGCGCGGCGGTGGGCGTGCTGTTCGCGAACCAGGTGGGCGCGCTCGTCGTGCTGCTCGTGTACCTGCAGGTCGGCGAGTTGGTGCTGGCGGCGGTGCTGAACAACTCGGGCTCGGACGCCCTGGCCCGGCTGACCCCGTACCTGCCCGGCAACGCGGGTGACGTCGCGATCTACGACTTCCCGGCGCGGGCGCTCGCGGGCCCGGACTACGCGGACCGGGTGGTCGAGCAGCTGGCGGGCGTGACCGCCCCGCCGCCGTGGTGGGGCGCGCTGTCGGTGCTGGCGGGGTGGGCCGCGCTGGCGGCGGTGCTCGCCTGGACCGTCGCCGACCGCCGCGACGTCACCTGACGCGG
>CAVRHG010000017.1:0-12733 GCA_963720845.1 uncultured Actinomycetota bacterium
CCCATCGCAGCTCGACCCGGGCGGAACGTCAGTGACGGTCGGGACCTAGGCCCTGCCGCCTTCACGCTGGTACGGGAGTCGTGCGACGACGCCGTTCACCTGGTCGCCGAGAGCCCGGACGAGGCGGGACGTTCGTCCGTGAAGGGACGGGCGCAGCCGTGCGGCAGCGGAGGAGCGTCGCGCCTCGGGGACCCGTTGCCCGCGGGCGGGATCGGACGCAGGACGTCGAGCGCGTACTCCAGCTCGGCGACCGGGCGTCGGGGCGGCAGTACGAGCACCGGTAGGTCCGCGCCCGCCCGGTACCAGCCGTCCACCGCGGCCCGGCTGCTCCCGGCGTCGCCCCGGACGGTGAGCTCGTCGAGGAGTGCCTCCGCGGTCGCCGGAACGTCCGTGGTGCGCTGTGTCGGGTTCGCCGCGAGCACAGCGTCGACGGCCGTGCCGAGACCGTGGCGGCGCAGTGTGGAGGCGTACACTGGTCCCATGCGCATTAAGTAGGTCGCCACCCACCACGACGCGAGCGTCCGCGCGGTGTCGGGATCCTCCGCGACCGCGACCGGCAGACCGGGGCTGACCAGCGGCACCGGGCGACCGGCGCGTGCCGCGCCGTCCCGCAGCAGCGCGATCCCCTCCGTGAGCCCCGATCGCGGGATCAGGAAGGGATACCAACCGTCGGCGAGCTCGCCGGCCAGCCGCACGGCCCGGGGCCCGAGCGCGGCGAGGTGCACGGGAATCTCCCGCGTCGGCTCGACGGCCAGCCGCAGCGGCTGGCGGGCCGCCCGTTCACCGGCGAGCAACGCGCGGACCGCGCGGGTGACCGACCCGAGCTGGGCGACCGGCTCGGCGAACGCTCGGCCGTGCAGGCCGGCGAGCTGCGGCGATCCCGCTCCGAGGCCGAGGACGAACCGGCCTCCGGTCACCGCGTCCAGGGAGGTCGCCAGCATCGCGATCGCGGCCGGGCTGCGTCCCCAGATGTTGAGCACTCCGGTGCCGAGATGGATCCGGCGGGTCCGCCCGGCGATCGCGGCGAGCAGCACGGCGGCGTCGTGCCCCCACCCTTCCGCCAGCAGGAAGGCGTCGTAGCCGAGGGCCTCCGCTCGTTCCGCGAGGTGCATCACGACGTCGTGCCGGGTCTCCATGGGGGTGACACCGACGGCCAGAGTCGGCGTCGGCGTGGTGGGTGTCGACATCTGGTCCTCCCTTCCTGCCCGCCGCTACTGTCGGTTGCGCCCATTGCAATCCGATTGCACGAACGACGACAGGGCGGGCGGCGAGGACAGGTGCGCTTCCGGATCCTCGGACCGTTGCAGGTCGAGGATGTGGACGGACCGGTCGCGCTCGGCGGTCCGAAGCCACGCCTGCTGCTCGCGGTCCTGATCGTGGCGGCGGGCGAGGTCGTGCCCGCCGACCGGCTGGTGGGCGCTCTCTGGCGGGACGCCGTGCCCCCCGGCGCCGTCACCGCGCTTCGGGCCTACGTCTCGCGGCTGCGCGGCGTCCTCGCTCCTGGTGCCGCGCTGCGGCACCACCCACCGGGATACTGCCTGATCTTGGACGGAGCCACGCTGGACGCTGCCGAGTTCGAGCAGCTCGTCGGCGCCGCACGGGCCGCCGCCGCGGCGGGGGATCACGCCGGCGCGTTGACCGACCTCGACGCGGCAGACGCACTCTGGCGGGGCGAGGCGCTCGCCGAGTTCGCCGACGACGAGTTCGCGATCGCCACGGTCGCACGGCTGACCGAGCTCCGCACCGGCGCGCTCGAAGACCGTGCGCAGACGCTGCTGGAGCTGGGTCGGGCCGCCGAGGCGCTGCCCGGGCTCGAGGCACTGGTGGCTCGCCACCCGTCCCGGGAACGACCCGCGGTCGCGCTCATGCGCGCGCTCTACGCAATGGGCAGGCAGGCCGACGCGCTGGCTGCCTACCACGACCTGCGTGCCCGGCTCGACGACGAGCTGGGCGTCGAGCCCGCCGACGAGGCGCAGGCGGTGTACCGGCGGATCCTCGTCCACGATCCGGCGCTGTCGACGGTGCCTCCGAAGGGCAACCTGCCGCGGCGGGCGAGCGGTCTCGTCGGCCGCGGTCAGGAGATCGAGCGTGTCGGTGCTGCGCTCCGGGCGGGGCCGCTGGTGACCCTGATCGGCGTCGGCGGTGCGGGGAAGTCGCGGCTCGCCGTGGAGGTGGCAGCCCGGGAACGGGAGCGGTTCGCCGACGGAGTGTGGCTCTGCGAGTTCGCCGGCCTCCCCGACGGGAGCTCGATCGACCACGCCGTCGCCGCCGCGCTGGGCATCCAGCAGCGTTCCGGCCTGTCGATCGAGCAGACCGTGATCGGGTACCTCCGCGGACGGGCGTTGCTGCTCGTCGTGGACAATTGCGAGCACCTCCTCGCCTCCGCGGCCCGGCTGGTCTCCCGGATCGTGGAGCACTGTCCCGCCGTGACGGTGCTCGCGACCAGTCGTGAAGCGCTCTCGGTCGACGGAGAGCAGCAGTGGCCGGTGCCGCCGCTCCCCGTCGACGACGCCATGGCGCTCTTCGTGCAACGGGCGCGGGCCGTGTCACCCGACTTCCGGCTCGACCGTGCCAACGCCGAAGCCGTCGCGGCGATCTGCGCTCGCCTCGACGGACTGCCGCTGGGTATCGAGCTCGCAGCGGCGCGGATGCGGGCGATGAGCCCAGTCGAGGTCGCGCGTCGGCTGGAAGGGGCTCCGCTGCTCGGTGGTGGCCGGGGCCAGGTCGCGCGGCACCAGAGCCTCGCTGCGGCGATCGACTGGTCCTACCGGCTGCTGCCGGAGCCCGAACAGCGGCTGTTCGCCGCCTTGTCGGTCTTCGCGGGTGGTGCCGACCTACGGGGGGTGCACCGTGTCACCGACCCGGGCGCGTCCGAGGACGACGTCCTGGACCGGCTGGCGCGGCTCGTCGACCGGTCGTTGGTGGTCGCCGTGAGCGCGGTGCACAGCCGGTACCGGCTTCTGGAGACGTTGCGGGCGTACGGCCGAAACCGCATCGAGGCCGCTGGCGCCGACCGTGCGCTGGCCCACCGGCATGCCACCTACTACGTCGAGCTGGCCGAAGGGGCGGCGCACGGTCTGCAGGGCCCGGACGAGCGGGCCTGGGTCGACGACGCGCTGGCCGACTACGACAACATGCGTGCCGCCTTCGTCTCGGCCTGTGCCGACCGGGACGCCGACCTCGCCGTCCGGCTGGTCGCCTCCATACCCGAACTCGTCCACCTGCGCATCGGGTACGAGGCCTCGGGCTGGGCCGAGCGGGTACTGCTCGGGGCGGATCCCGAGCACCCGCGGTATGTCGCCGCGGTCGGTGCCGCCGCACGGGGGGCCTGGAACCGTGGCGACTTCCCGCTCGCCCGGCAGCTGGCTCGCCGGGCCACGGGTCGCGTACCGCCCCCGGGAACCCCCCGTATCGCCCATCCCGGTGACGTCCTGGCCGACGTAGCGCTCTATGAGGGCGACGTCGATCGTGCGCTCCGGCACTACACTGCCGAGGCGCAGCGTGCCCGTGCCGAGGGCGACCGGATCAGGCTGGTCTGGACGCTCTACTACGTGGCGATTTGCGAGGCCGTCCGGCGTGCCCCCGAGCGCGGCGTCGGGCCGGCGCTGGAGAGCCTCGTGGTCGCGGACGCGACAGCCAACCCGACGGCCCAGTCGATGGCGCGCTACGCGGTGGGCCTGGTGCTGAAGAAGGTGGAGCCCGACCGCGCGCTCGCCCTCTTCGACGAAGCGGCCGAACTCGCCGCGGCCGTGCGAAACTTCTGGTGGGAGGGAATTGCCAGGATGGAGGCAGCCGCCACCCGTGCGGTGCACGGCGACCCGATGGCGGCCGCGCGCGCCTTCCGTATCGTGCTCGACCACTGGGACCGGGTCGGCGACGCCACCCAGCAGTGGCTCAACCTGCGCTACATCGCCCGGCTCCTCACCCGGCTCGACGCCGCGTCCGACGCCGCGGTCCTGGACGACTCCCTGGTCGCCGCGGGCAAGCCCTCCCCGTTCGGCCGGCCGGCCGCGCGACGCGGGCCGCCGTCGGCTGGACGGGTCGAGGCGCCGGTGGCCTACGCCCGCGCCTGTCTCGTACGGCTTGCCTCGGACGCCGGTGACCCCGGACGGTGATCGTCGTTCGGGCGTCCTGAGCGTTGGTCGATCAGCAGCAGACGCGCGGGTTCGGTGATCGACCGAAGGGAGCGCGCGGAAACGGTGATCACGCGCGTCCTCCGGCCGCATCCCGGTTGCAACTGCTCTGCAACGCGGTGGTCCCAACCTCCTCGCGAGTCGCGGGTCGACCCGACGACCAGCACAGGAGGAGACGAACGATGACCGAGACGATCGATGCAGAGACGCAGGATCGGGCGCTCAAGGCCCGCCACCGCGCCATGTGGGCGCTGGGGGACTACCCGACCGTAGCGAGCGAGGTGATCCCCGAGCTAGGACCGGTGTTGGTGACGGCGACCGGCGTGCGCCGCGGCGACCGGGTCCTGGACGTGGCCGCGGGCAGCGGCAATGCCGCCGTACCCGCGGCGCTCACCGGCGCCGCCGTCGTGGCCTCGGACCTGACTCCCGAGCTGTTCACGGCCGGCCGAGCGTTCGCGGCGACCCACGGCGTCGACGTGACCTGGGAGGAGGGCGACGCGGAGGCGCTGCCCTACCCGGACGCCGCATTCGACGTCGTGCTGTCGTGCGTGGGCGTGATGTTCGCGCCGCATCACCAGCGTGCTACCGACGAGCTGGTCCGCGTGTGCCGCCCGGGCGGACGGATCGGCCTGATCAGCTGGACTCCGGAGGGGTTCGTCGGCGAGATGTTCCGCACGATGAAGCCGTACGCGCCGCCGCCCCCACCCGGCGCGCAGCCCGCGCCGCTGTGGGGCGACGAGCTCCACGTCCGCGCACTGTTCGGCGAGCGGGTCACGGACGTGGTCGCCCGTCGACACACCGTGACCGTCGCTGGCCAGGCGACGCCCGACGCGTGGCGGGACTTCTGGAAGTCCGTCTACGGTCCGACGATTGCCGCATACCGCAACATCGCGGGCGACCCCGAGCGGGTCGCCGCGCTCGACCACGACCTCGCCGCGCTCGCTGCACGGTACGACCGCGGAACCGGCGAGACCGTCCTGGACTGGGAGTACCTTCTCCTGACGGCCCGCAGGGCATGAGGGCTCCTGACGGCCCGCAGGGCATGAGGGCATTTCGTCGCTCACCTCGGGGACGGCCGGCCCTGAGCCCGGAACGCCTCGACGGCCGTCGGCAGGGTCATGAAGATCCGGTCCTCGCCGACGAGGTCGAGCAGCCCGCGGCCCGCAGGTCCGCGCGCAGGTCCTGCTTGACACAGGCGAGCGCCAGGGAACCACCGCGGTGGGTCCGGTTCGGCGTCCAGCGCGGCGAGCGCGCGTCGGCGGAAGTTCTCGGCGTTGGCGAAGCACAGCGGGGCGTCGTCGCGGTAGACGAGCAGGCCGGGGATCGGCCGGGCGTCGGGGTAGTCGTCCACGTCGTGCATCCCGGCGATCCCGGGCACGTAGCCGAGCACACTGTCGTGCGGGCGGGCGAGGCGGTGCAGCAGGTCGAGCACCGAGAGACCGACCGCCACCAGCACCCCGTACAGCACGCCGACGGTCAGGACGGCGAGCATCGTGGCCACGGCGATCGCCGCCTCACTCCGGCGGAAGCGGGCGATCCGCCGGAAGCCGGCGATGTCGATCAGGCGCAGCGCCGCGAAGATCACAACGGCACCGAGCGCGGCCCGCGGGAACCGGGAGAGGGGCGCACCGCCCGCGACCAGCACGAAGAGGACCAGCGCGAGGGCGACCAGCGAGTGCAGCTGCGTTCGGCTGCCCTGGGCGTCGCCGATGGCAGTGCGACTGCCGCTGCTGCTCACGGGGAAGCCGCGCAGCAGGCCCACGGCCAGGTTGGGGGCGCCGAGTGCGCGCAGCTCCGTGGTGCCCCGCGCGGTCTCCCCGCGGCGCGCGGCGAAGGCGCGGGCGGTGAGCACGTTGTCCGAGTAGGCGACGATATCGGCCGGGTCGGCCGGAGCCTTGTCCCGATCAGGAGCCCGGCGAGCAGGAGGAGCGCCAGTGCGACGGTCGGCAGGTGCACCGCACCGCGCTCAGCTGGCCGACGATCATGGTGACCGCGATCCCGGCCATGTAGCCGACGAGGACCGGCTGGGACAGCATGTCGGCCAGCGACCCCAGACACGCCCACAGCCCGGCCTGCGGCGGGAGCCCGGCGATGCCGGAGTACGCCATCACCCGCGGGACCAGGTAGGCGGCGACCGCCACGCCGGCCAGGAGGTCGCCACGCAGCCACTCCCGCCGGTAGGCCGCCAGCACGGCGACGCCCCGGAGGCATCGCGCGGTCGCGTGCCGTCACGATCGTCATCGTCGACGGCCCGCCGCCCTGCGTCCAACGCAGTGCCGCTCAGCAGGTGACGGGGATCCCCGCCTCGGCCAGTGTCGTCGTCAGCGTGCGCACCCGGCCGGCGTGGCCGCCCCGCTCGACGATCTCCGCGAGCTCCAGGACCTGCCACTCCTCCGCGCAGGGGAGCTGAGCGCCGAGTGTCGCCACGAGCCGCTCGCGCAGGCCCTCGCTCTCGAACGGGCAGCCACCGACCGCAGCGCCGCAGCCCGAGCACCGGACGTGCATCGCCCCGCACGGCGCGGGGCAGAGAAAGGGGTCGACCCTCCGGGTCGGGTGGGAGCACCAGATGGTGGCCATGACGAACAGGTTAACGCCGAACTGGAGTGGGCTACAACACTGATGGTGGACGACTGGTAGCTCTGTGGAGTCGAACGGTCGCCCGCTCCCCCGAGGCGGGCGAGGCGTGGCCCGCCCAGGGGGTGAGCGGTCCCCCGTCGGGCTCAGCGAGTGGTGAGCACGATCTTGCCCGCCACCGTCCGGTCTTCGATCATGCGGAACGCGGTGGCCCCGTCGGCCAGGTCGAACGTGGCCCCGACCAGCGGCCGCAGACCGTCCTTGACCAGGGCGGCGAATCGTTCGGCGGTCTCCGTGAACAGCCCGGGATCGACGTCGAGCAGCTCGCGCCAGGCCGCCCCGACGACGTCCGCGTTGCGCAGCAGGAGCCGGTTGGCCGCCGCGGACGGGATCGTGCCCGAGGTGAACCCGACCGTGACCAGCCGCCCCTCCGGACGCAGGCACCGAACGCTCTGCTCGAACACCGTGCCGCCGACCGGGTCGACGATTACGTCCACACCGCCGGTGTCGCGCACGGCGTCGAACCAGGTCTCGTGGTCGTAGACGGCGCTCGCACCGGCCCGGGCCGCTAGATCGCGCCGCTCGGGGCTGCCCGCCACCGCGAGCACCTCATTGCCCAGGGCCGCGGCGACCTGCACCACCGCGCTGCCCAGCCCACCCCCGGCGCCGTGCACGAGCACCCGGTCCCGAGGCCGCAGCCGCCCGCGGCGGACGAGCGCGACGATCGCGGTGTGGTGGTTCACCAGCGATGCCGCCCCCTCCACCGCGCTCAGCTCCGGGGGGAGCGGGGCGAGCCGGGCCACGGGCACCCACGCGTTCTCCGCGCACCCGCCGCCCATGATGTGACCGACCACCGGGTCGCCGTGCGCGAACCCGGACCCGGGCGGGGCGGACTCGACCGCGCCAGCCACCTCCAGTCCGGGGACGAACGGCGTCGGCGGCCTGACCTGGTAGCGCCCGCGGGCGAGCAGGGTGTCGACGAACCCGACACCCGCGGCGTGCACCTCGACCAGGACCGCCGCCTCGGCCGGTGGCGGCGGGACGTCGACCTCGTCGAGCCGCAGCCCGTCCGGCCCGATCGCTTCGTGGACCCGCAATGCGCGCATGCAGGCCTCCTTCCAACGGGGAACCAGGGTCTCACGCCGCGCCCACATCGTCAGTTCCTCCGGCACGGCACGGGGTCCTCGACGGGGCGATGATCGCCTGCAAGTTGGTCCACCTATCGTGTGATCCTGGCTGGGGAGAGGCGGGGGAAGGTCAGGATGACGCCGGAGCAGGAACGCGACGTCAGCAATGCGCTGCTGGCCTACTGGACGAGCCGAGATGAGGCGGCCGCCGAGCAGTTGGCTCGCGGCCGTAATGATGTAGGCGAGCGTCGCGGTGTCACGTCCGGCGGACATCTCGACCGGCTCGCTCAGCTTTTGGGGCGGATCTGCATCGCGGCTGGCGCCCCTTCAGACCAAGTTTACTATAAGGCGCCGAAGGGGGACCCACACCGGCGCGAGAGCGCCGCGATGGGCTACACGCTTCCAGGATTCTTCCGGCCGACCAAGCAGTGGGATGTCGTCGTCTACGCGGACGACGAACCCGTCGTCGTCCTGGAGCTGAAGTCGCAGACGGGTCCGTCGTTCGGCAACAATGCCAACAACCGGGCTGAAGAAGCCATCGGCAGTGCGGTGGACTTCATGTGGGCGCGCGATGCGGGCCTGATCCCGGGCGACGCGTGGCGCGGCTACGTATACGTCATCGAGGATGACGATCATTCCAGTCGGCCGCGCGGTCAGCGGGACCGGGGGCTGTACTCGAAGGATGCCATTTTCCAGGACTGGTCGTACATTGATCGTGTGCGCGTTCTGGCGGAGCGGTTGGTTGTGGCGGGTTTCTACGCCTCGGCTTGGGCGGTGACGACAAGCAGGCCGCCTCGCTTTGCCTGGCGAGAGCCGGACGCACAGGCGAGCGGATACGCACAGTTCGTCGAAGGCCTCGCCGTGGCGATCGGTCGGTACTACCCGATCTCAGCTGACACCGGGCAGATCTCACTCTTCCGCTGACCAACCGTGAACGGCGACTACAGCGGGAGACTGTCGATACTGTAGAGGCGCAGTGCAACCTCGGTTGCGGCGTCGACGTCGCGGGCGACGAACGCAGTGGCGAGCGCCGTCGCGTCGACATCGGATATTTCGGCCAGGTGAGGCACCCGGATGCGGCGCAGGTACTGCGCTTGGAATCGCAGGGTTCCTCCGCGCATTCGCACGCAGAAGGCTTCGACGAATGCTGTAGCGACACGTGACAGCAGGAGGCCTCCGAGAACTTGAAGGTCCCATTTGGTCGACGTGATGACGTAGAGGTTGTGGTGCGGATACGTCCGTCCCTCGTCGAGGACCGGGTGCATTGCCATGCGCATGTCCGGTACCAGGAGCTTTGGGGTGCGGGTGAGGGTGGGATTGACTCGATCGATCGTCCTGTACCAGCGGTCGGGCTGTCTGCCCGCGACGTGTCGCCTGCGTAACGCGGCGGCATGCCTGTCAAGGTAGCCGAATAGTCGCGGGTAGTCGGCGAGGCGGACGAGACCGTTGTCGTCCCACGGATTGACTAGGTAGTTGCCCGACCACTGCACGCGGCCGGCTGCAACATCGGACACCATGGCCAGCGGCAGCATGCGCTCGGGCTCCGCCGCATTTACGTCGTGGGTGATGAAGACATCGTCGGCACCGGTTGCCACTCCGATGCCGACTCTGGTGCCTGTCGCGGGGTCTTCGAGTGGTGGGAAATTGTCGGTGAGGTGCTCAATCATCGCGAGGCGGGCCGGGCTGCCTGTCGGCCACGACTCGTCACCGGGAAACCAGTGAGGGAGACGGGACACCTCGAAGCGGGTCGTAGTGAGGGTGGTATCCGATTCAGAATACGCTGTCGCGCTGTCATGGACGAATGCGGCGAGCGTGCCAGTCTCGTCCGGGCCAAAGTTGGCGGTCGTCTCCGCGACGACCACGCTCTCTTGAGGCCGACGTGACAAGACCGTTACCGCGGGATAGGCGGCCACCGAACTCTCGAAGGCATCGACGTCGTGCATGGCGACCACTACATCCAGACTGAAGCCGCCGGTGATCAAGCCACGAAGATGACGTCCGTACTGGTTGCGCATCCAGCGGTCGGCGCAGATGAATCCCACCCGTCCGCCGGGCTTCAGCGACCTGAGCGCAGTCTCAAAGAAGCCGATGTAGATGTCGGCACGACCGGTCATCGTGCGGCAGGTGCGCCGGTAGGCCGCCATCCGGGCATCCGGCACCTCTTCAAGTCGAATGTAGGGCGGGTTGCCAACTATGACGTCAGCCGTGCCGTGCTGCACAGGGTGCAGGAGGTAGTCCGCTGTCTGGATCCAACCCGCCACCACCTGCCTTACGTCCGCCGAATCCCAGCCGTCTGCCTCCAGGAGGTCTGTGACGAGTTTCCGCGACGCGGCGACGTTGCGCGGTAGTAGGTCGAATGCCTGCAGTGCGCCCGCGGCGTCGGTGATAGGACGACCATGCATGCGGCACGACGCGCTGAGCCTGCCTACGACGGGCCCCAGGAATGCTCCCGTTCCGCACGCCGGCTCGACGGCGAGCCGCAATGCGAGGTCGTCGGAGGGGACATAGCCCACCAAGTCCAGGATCAACTCGACGACCCAGCGTCGGGTGAACACCTCCCCGTGCTCGCCCGCGACGTCGACATCTTCGAGTAGTTGATCGAGCAGCGTCAACTGGCCGTCCCCGTACGCCTTGATGCCCACGACCTCAGCACTCATGCCCGAACCGTACCGACGGGCTCCGACAAGACCGGACGTCGGAGTGCCGATGCACCGGCGTGGCGATCTTGCTTGCCACGCGCACGTGGGTGATCATCGTGGACCCGTCGGAGAGCTTTGCGACTCTCCGTCACCACGTCGGGAAGGGGTCGGGGCCGTGTCGAGCGTGCCGGGGCGGACCACGCTGATCACGGCGGCTGGTGACGTCATGCGGGAGCTGATGGCCCGGGCGGTGCTCTTCCAGGACGCGGTCGCCAAGTCGGCGGGGCTGAATTCCACGGACATGCAGTGCGCCAACCTGCTGCTCCTCTACGGCCCGGCCACCCCGGGCGAGCTCGCCGGGCTGGCCGGGCTCACCGCCGGTGGGGCGATCACCGGCGCCCTGGACCGGCTCGAACGGGCGGGGTTGGTGAAGCGCAGCCGGGACGGTGCCGACCGGCGACGGGTGGTGGTGACCGCCGACGCGGACGAGCTGTGGCGGCGGGTCGGGTCGAGCTACGAGCGGATCGCGACCAACTGGAACGCCTTCCTCGACACCCTCACCGACGAGCAACTCGAGGTCGCCGACGTCGTGCTGCGGCAGGCGTCGGAGCTGAACGCCGAGGAGATCCGTCGGCTGCGGGGAAGTGCCGCCGACGACCGGTGACCGCCGCTGTGGCGACCGGTGATCCTCATGTATCGATCCAGATCCTTGTCGTGAGCTACGCGTCCGGTCACAATCCCGGCGTCTGCGCGGCGACGTGGAAGCTCCCGCCACGTGCCCGGGCCCCGACGAGAGGTAGGGGATGAACCGCACCCCGGACGGCCCAGCCGCCGACCTGCCGTACCCGTCGCCCGAGGAGCCGGACGCCGCGGACCCGGGCTCCTCCGTCCCGTCGCAGCGCACCGGGCTGGAGCCGTTGCCCCGGCGGGTGCGCGGCGCCTCGGGGGCCTCGGCGAGCGGCGCTACCGCGAGGGAGCCGGTGGACACCGAGACCCTGAACCGCCTGCTCGGCGGGCTGCGCGACATCTGAGGGGTCTGTCCACGGGTGAAATGACTGCTGACGCCCCGTCCGGCGGCTCGCCGTCGGGGCTCCCGACCGGCATGGTGAGGCCACTCCCGGGAACATCATCCGGGATCGACGACGACGGTCGCGGCGGGAGAGGTGCACACCCATGAGCACGGGCGCATCGCAGCAGGGCACCGGGGGAACCGGTTCGGACGAGGCGAACGGTGTGGCACCGCTCGCCGAGGACCGTCCTTATGTCGACGGCACCGCCGTCTCGGCCGAGGAGCTGCGGGCCGAGGTGGAGCGGCTGAGCAACGAGGAGCGGCAGCACCTCGACGACCTGCGCGAGGAGGTCGGCGACTCGGTGGCCGAGCTGGCCGCGCGGTTCGACGTCAAGGCCCGGGTCGCCGAGCGCAAGGACGAGGCGGTCGCGACCGTCCGCCAGAACCTCGACCGCGCCCGGCACGTGGCCGCGGACGGCGTCACGACGGCGAAGGACACCGCTGCCGAGAAGCCCGGCCTGGTCGCGGCCGTCGTCGCAGCCCTGCTCGTACTGCTCGTCGTCGTGCTGCGGCGTCGCCGCCGGGGGTGACATCGGCGCGGGGAGGCCTACCGTTCGTCCCTACGGGGTAGTCGCCACCGACGAACGGGAGGAGGCCGGTGAGCAGCGACGGTACGTCCACGCCTGACGGCGGCGCCGAGCGGTTCGCGGCGGCGCTGGACGGCGCGGGTGCCGTCGACCCGGAGATCGCCCGCGAGGTTGCGCTCGCCCGGCAGTTGAGCGCACTGGGCTCCGCGCTGGATCCCGACCCGCAGGCGCGCGAGCGGGCCCGCAGGCGGCTCCTCGCCGCTCTGGCCGAGGAGAAGCCCCCGCCTAAGCGGCCGCCGCGCGCCTCGTGACGGCGGTCAGTTGCTCCAGGCGGTGACCCGGACCATGTCCTCCAGCGCGCCCGTTGCGGAGTCGGCCAGCTTGCGGAAGCTGTCGAGCGCGGCCGCCGACACCTGCGCGTTGACCGTGAGGAACGTCGCCAGCTCGCGCTCGACGACGACGGCCTGGTCGGCGAGGTCGAACAGGCCCCGGACCAGCCCCCGGAAGCTCGACGCCTGCGAGCCGGCCGCGTCGCCGACCGCCTGGACGGCGGTGGTCCACGACTGGAACATGTCCGCGGCGGCGTTCTGGCCGCGCTCGGTGAAGGCCGTGAGATCGGCGACGAAGTTCTGCGGGGCGCTCATGTGTCTCCTCGTTGAAGGCA
>CAVRHG010000018.1:0-93451 GCA_963720845.1 uncultured Actinomycetota bacterium
AGCGCGGTGGCGCTGTTCGGCGGGCTCGCGGTCGCGGCGCAGCTCGAGGCCGTCCGCGCCGGCGTCACGCAGCCGCGGGTCGACCGCGAGGAGAACGTCGTCTGACGCCGGTCACCCGAACGTGAACGCGTAGGCCGAGAGGCCGGGCGCGACCTCAGAGGTGGAGCCGGCGCTCGCCGCCTTGCCGAGCGCGACGGAGCTACAAGCGCTGGTTCGCCACTGTGATGCGGCGGGGCGGCCGCCGTCGAGGGTCACGGTGACCGCGCCCGGGCGTCCCTTCGGCGGAGAGGACCAGGTAGACGTTGCGCGCCAGAACCGGGCGTAGATCCCCGCGCCGCGCCCGCCGAGGCCGCCTGCGGGCCGATCGTCCAGTGCCGCCGAGCGCGAACACGCTGAGCGGCATCCCGCAAGGCGCCGCGTAGTCCGCGTGCCCGCCGTGGGCGGCGTGCCGACAAGCCCTGCGCTCGTTCGCTGCCGATGTAGGTCTCCGGGGTCGCCATGTCGGACGGGGGTGACGACGTGCGCTTGGACACCGACGGAGCCGACCTTCTCGCCGCGTCGGCGAGCAGCGCGCGGATCGCGTCCTCGGTGTCGCTCGTAGTCGCCCTCGCCGAATGCGTGGCGCACCTTGCCCTGCGCGTCGACCAGGTACTCCGCGGGCCAGTACTGGTTGCCCTAGGCGTTCCACGTCGCCAGGTCGTTGTCCTGCGCGACCGGGTAGCGGATGCCGTTCGCCGTGATCGCCCGCGCGACGTTGCCGGCATCGCGCTCGAAGCGAACTCCGGGCGTGCACGCCGACGACGCAGCCCGCTTGCGGTAGCGGGCGTCCCAGGCCTCGAGGTAGGGCAGCGTGCGCAGGCAGTTGATGCACGTGTAGGTCCAGAAGTCGACGAGCACGACCCGCCCGCGCAGGCCGGCAAGCGTCAGCGGCCGCTCGCCCGGCGTGTTGAACCACCGCTGCGTGCCGGTGAAGTCGGGGGCCGCGCCCGAGGACCGTGAGCGACGACCCGTGCGTCGCCGCGAAGCGCGCGCGCCCGTGGAGGTCCGGCAGCTGCGTCCTCGACGGCGCGCGACCTCTCCAGGCCGGCGGTCACGATGATGCCGGACGGGTGACGGGCGAGCGCGGTCTCGAAGCGCGTGTCGAGGCCGATCGCGAGCAGACCGCGGTAGCAGCATCACGGCGCCGAGCGCCTGCAGCACCCACGCACCCGCCCGGCAGCGGGGCGAGACGCGCCGCCCGCCGAGGCGAACGCAAGAGCACCGCCGCGTGCCACGGCGTAGCCGCGAGCGCGACCGTCGGCCCCGTGGCCGCCGCGGCGACGACGACGGCGGCGAGGATGGGCCCGGCGCACGGCGCGAAGACGAAGCCGAGCGCGGCGCCGACGAGGAGGCCGGAGAGGAACCCGTTCCCGACGCCCTTGGGGCCCAGGCGGCTGAGCCCGGCCAGCGGGCGGTCGAGGCGCTGCCCGACCGCCGGCACGATCGCCGCGACGCCGGCGATGGCGAGGACGACGATCCCGGCCCACCGCAGCTCCGAGCCGCCCAGCCCGATGTGCCCCCAGCACGGTCGCGGTGAACGCGATCGTCAGGCAGGAACGTCGCCGACAGGCCGATGAACGACGCCGAGCGGCCGCGCACGCCCGGACGCCGCGGTCGCCGAGAGCAGCGCGGGCAGGACCGGGAGCGCGCAGGGGCTCAGCGCGGTCCCCGCACCGACGGCCACTGCGATGAGGACGAACACGACCATGCCGCGGACGACAGTGTTGCCGTCGCGGCGCATGTCGCACCATTACGAGTCGCGAACGAGGCACCACCGGGGGACATGGACGAGATCGAGCACTACCTCAGCAACGCCACGCCGGGGCAGCGGGCGGAGTTCGGACGCCCCCGCGGGCTCGTCCTCGAGGCCGCCCCCGGCGCGGAGGAGATCTTCAGCTACCGGATGCCGGGCTTCGCGCTCGGCGGCACGACCCTGATCTGGGTCGGCGCGTTCAAGCACCACATGAGCATCTTCCCCGGCACCATCCGGTTCACGGACGCCGACCCGCTCCCGGACGAGCGCGTCCGCGAGATCCTGCGCGAGCGACTCGCGGAGATCGGGCAGACCTGAGGAACGGCCCGCTACGATCTTCGGCCGCGGCGAGATAGCTCAGTCGGTAGAGCACACGACTGAAAACGTGGTGTCCCCGGTTCGAGTCCGGGTCTCGCCATGCGCGGGAATCCCTTTTGCGGTCTGGGATTTCCGCCGTCGGCTCGTACGAGCCGCTGGCGCATTCGCGGGGTGGGTGCAAACGGATCTGCAAACACGTCGGACGCTGGCGCACAGGGTCGATCCCCGCTCTCCAGTGTGCGATGGACGGTACGGAGAGCATCACCCTCGCCCTCCCGGGATGCGGTGCTCGACGTCTATCGCCGAGCGCGCGCGGCCGAACAGGTCGCGATGCGTCTGCGGCCCGCAGCGGAGCCCTGGGTGGGCGTGGAGGGAGGTCGCCGCGCACCTGGTCGTGTCGACGGCAGCGCGTCTACGACCTCGTCTGCCGCCGGCACGTCACGGGCATCCCGTACCGCAAGGAGGGGGCCCGGCTGCTGTTCAAGCTCTCGCAGATCGACCGGTGGATCGAGAGCGGGCGCGCTTCACGAGCGCCGCGCCGCTGCTTCCACCGTCCCCGCTTACACGCGATGAGCTTGTGTGCTCAGGCGCGATGACAATGGTTCGAGCTAGCGGCTTGCTTGATAGCTCTATGCACCGGCTCGCGCGCAGTTCGCCGCAGCAGCGGCAGTGGCACGCAAGCGAGCGACGTGAGCAGACGATGGAGCGCGCGATCGCCTGGCACGACGTGCAAGAGCTCCGCGCCGCCCTGCAGCGAACCTCGAAGGGCGATCCGACTGCTCACCGAATGCCATGAAGAGGGACCTCCGTTGGTGACAGGCTCGTCCTGTCACTGAACGGAGCCGACCCAAGGAGGTCCCGCTCGTGTTGTTCGCAGGTTTGGATCTGTCGCGCAAGCGTCTGGACGTGTGCGTCGTGGACGAGGACCGCGAGCTGGTGCTGGAGACGGCGTGTCCGCCGGATCTGGACGGGCTGCGTGGTCTGGCGCGGCGGCTGGGGCCGCTGGGCTCGTTGCGCGCGGCGATCGAGTCGATGACCGGCGCGCGCTTCGTGCATGACCGCCTGGAGGAGTCCGGCTGGGACGTGGAGATCGCTGACGCGCAGCGCGTCAAGGGGTTGGCGCCGCTGGCGTGCAAGACCGACCGCATCGACGCGCGCGTGCTGGCGGAGCTGACGGCGCGCGATCTGGTCCCGGCGATCTGGCTGCCCGACCCGACGGTCCGCGCGGAGCGTGACGGTGCGCGCCATCGACTGAGTCTGGTCGCGCATCGCACGCAGCTGAAGAACCGCATCCACGCGACGCTGATGACCTTCGGGCGTCCCTGCGCTGGTCAGTGACCTGTTCGGTCACAAGGGCCGCGAGCTGCTGGCGGCGTTACAGCTCGCCCGAGCCGCGGGCGGGGACGCTTGCTGCGAGCCTGGAGATGATCGATGACCTGGACGCGCGGATCGCCGGCTGCGAACGCGATCTGCGCCGCCTGGGCGCCGCGCATCCCTACGTCTCGTTGCTGCAAAGCGTGCCCGGGATCGGGTGGGTCCTGGGATACACGATCGCGTCAGAGATCGGGGACATCGCCCGCTTCGCCAGCGCCAAGAAGCTGGTCGGCTACAGCGGACTGTGCCCGCGCGTCTACCAGTCCGGGCAGACTGACCGGCGTGGTGCGCTGGCCAAGAACGGCCCGCGGTATCTGCGTTGGGCGCTGATCGAAGCCTCCATCCAGGCCTCCAAGAATCCCCGCTATCGGGAGCGCTACCAGCGCACAGCGCGGCGCCTGGGAACGCAGCGCGGCCGCAAGATCGCCCGCGTGGAGCTCGCGCGCGACCTCGCGACCGCGATCTGGCACATGCTCAGCCGCAACGAACCCTTCGCCCCGGCAGGTCCCCGTCTCCCCCTGGCCGCCTGACGGCCCCTCACCGAGTTGGACCGCCGGCGCGAATGCTCACTGATCAGCCTGATCCAGCCGAAGTGAGCTGGCCATAGAGAGATGAGCGACGCTCAAATCCACAACCCCAAGACCGCATGAACCCCGACCATCGACACCGACACCCTCTTCATAGAGAGGGAGAGGTCGGTGTGTGGATGTCCCAGCGCAATTGTTTCTCACAGCGATGGGTGACGCAGACCATTCACACGCTCGCGCTTCCTCGCTCGCTGACGAGCGACGCGCGACCGTTCCCTCAGCACGTCTTGCCGCGCCGTACGAGCGGGAGTCTCCAGTTCAGCCTGCAGCCGGCGCACGACCTGCGACAGCGTCGGCTGACCTACACGACACGCGGCTGCGACTCGCCCGAAATGCCGCTCATGGTCGAGCGCAACGAGGTACTCGAACTGCCGCATGTACACCCATCGAGTGTCCCAGCTTCAGACGCCGGCGTCGTCGTGCGCCGGCGGGAGACGGTGTCAGCGACAGCCTGATCCGCCGCCCGCGGTCGCCTCGGCGCTGCAGCACTGGTCCTTGGCGGTGGGTTCGCAGCACGCCGCTTGCGCATCCGCGGCGCAGCAGCCCGTGTCGGGCTTGCGTGCGCGGATGATGGCCGAGCCGGCTCTTGCGGGTGGACGCGGTGCGTCTCGGTGATGTCGATGTCGGTCAGGCCGGCGGCGCTGAGCGCGGCGACGAACCCGCGTGGGTGAGCGCGCCGGCGATGCAGCCGGTGTAGGCGGCCAGTCGGCCCTCCGTGGCGGCGTCCATGTCGGGGTCGGCGATCACGTCGGAGACGGCGAGGCGCCCGCCGGGCCTGAGGACGCGCGCGGCCTCGCGGAGCACCGGCGCTCCTTGTCGCCGGCGAGGTTGATGACGCAGTTGGAGATGACCACGTCGACGGTGTCCTCGGGGAGGGGGATCGCCTCGATGTCGCCCTTGAGCCACTCGACGTTCTCCACGCCCTCCGCCTCGTGCTGGTTGCGGGCGCGCGAGGGCGAGCACTCGTCGAGCCTCGTCCAGTCCGTAGGCCTTGCCGGTCGGGCCGACGCGCCGCGCGGAGAGCAGCACGTCGATGCCGCCGCCGGAGCCCAAGATCAAGGACCGTCTCGCCCTCGTGCAGCTCGGCGACCGCGGTCGGGTTCCCGCAGCCCAGCGACGCGAGGACAGCCGTGTCGGGCAGCTCACCGCGCTGCTCGGCGGCGTACAGGCCGGCGCCGAACTCCTGGCGCTGCTCATCGGTGATCACCGCCGCCTGCGGTCCGCAACACGACGCCTGCTCCTCGCCGGCCGCGACCCGAGCGGCGGCGGCGTAGCGGGCACGAACCGCCTCACGGGTAGCTGCGGGGTCCTGCGCGATCTGCTCGCTCATCGTGCCTCCACGGCCTGTCCGTTCCCTTGAGTAAACTCGTTGTCCACCGCCCACCAGCCGGAAGGGTTGGGGCGAAGCAAAGGGGATTCGCCTGATACTGGTGGCTCCGCTCCGGGCGTTGTATGTCGGAGGATGCACATTTCCATCCCCGGGAACTGGGCTTCAAACAATCCGGTCTTCGCCATATCACACGGGCCTTGCACGACAGCACCATCAACGCCTTCACGGTGCTCCATGCTTTCCCACCATGCTATTGTCCCCTCGCGCTTTCGCGTCCAGGTGAGGTGGGTGACCCAGAGGCTGTCTCCTTCCGAACCTCTACTCTCTGCGAGAGTGATCCAACGCCGAGTTAGACGGCGCAACTTCCCCATGTGCACGGGCTCTCCCCGGCTCGGAGTACTACGACGGCTCCGCCCCACCCGCCGGTTCGGCGGTCGGTGCGCCTATCCCGGGCCATCGGCCGGATGCCGATCTCCCGGGAGCCACGAACGGGTGGTTCCCGCGTTCACCATGTCTCGCTCGACGAAGGAGGAGCCCGACTGTGTCCCGGCGGCCTCGCCATGGGTACGCCGCAGGCCTTCCCCATGACCTCCCGGACGGCCAACTGAAAGCCGCCCGGAAGTACCCTCCGCCTGTGAAAAACGTCGGGATGCACCGCGCCCGGCCCATATCCGCCAGATTTGAGCCGGTGTCAATGTCAAGGACTTAACGACGTCGGTTCCTCGCGTACTCCTCTCCATCACGCTTGCCGGACCCGCACCATCTGGCAGTACTGGCACGTCCCGTCGTTGTCAGGGCTGCTCCCGCCCTCCCCGGCACCACCCGGATCAGGCTGCCCTCAGCTACACCAGCCTGCTGCGACAGGCCAGCGGTGGGGTCTCTCACCTCCACTCGAAACACGGCGCCTCGCGGCGCAAACAGACCATTTGACACCTCCCACCGCCGAGCAACGACGTGGTGAGCAGCGAGATGGTCCCGGCCCTGACCACCGTCGGCGGGGCTGCCCGGCACGGGCGGCTCGGCCTGGCCCGCCACGCCCACTGACCCGCTCGGGCACGCTTGCCCGCGGCAACCCGACTGCAGACGAGATCGCATTACCGACACCGCGTACTACGCAGTTCTGCGTAACTCCGCGCCACCTCATCGCGCCTAGCATCGGTTTCTGCCTCGGCAGCCGACCGGGCGGTGCTGGCGTCGGGACGATTCCGACCACCGCCGGTCTCCGGGAACAGACCATTGAGGGGGCACCATGACGGACACCGTCCCGACCGCGACCACCACGAACATGACACGCGGCTTCCGGTGGAGCGAGGTGCCGCCGGACCGGGGACCGGGCGCGACCCTGCTGGCGAAACGAGCCGCCCCCGCCCCGAATCTGGGGCCCATCGCCGACTTCACCGGCAAGTTCTCGGGCAACGGGCTCAACACCATCTTCCGGCCCCAGAACTTCGCCGCCAGCCCGACACCACTCCCCAACCCGGCGCAGGGACCGAACGACAACATCCTCGAGCTGAATCTCACCGCGGAGACGCTCGAATTCTCCGACGCGATCGGGTCGATCCCCAACCGGGGCTTCGTCCAGGGCGACATCTTCCTCAACGGCGTCCCCTACGTGCAGCGGATCCAGGACATCAGCGATCCCGCGCAGCCGGTGGACATCCACTTCGAGCCCGGCGTCTGGCTCACCGTGCCCCCCACGAGCGCGCCGCTGGAGGGGCCCACGCTCGCGCGCATGGCGTCGATCCCGCACGGCACGACGATCGAGGCGCAAGGCGTGTCGTTCGTCGTCCCGGGCGGCCCCTTCATCCAGCCCGTCGACATCACGCCCTTCCCGATCGGCACCCCGGGCAACCGCATCAGGTTCCCGAGCCAGACCGCCACCGACGACAACACCTTCCGGATCCCGCAGGTCCTCAAGCCGTTCGTCACCGCAGGGACGATCACGCAGGAGATCCTCGACAACCCAAACCTGGTCATCGACCGGCGCGCGAAGGCGCAGAACATCACCTCCACGACCGTCATCTTCATCACCACGAACCCCGACCCGGTCTTCGGCGGCGGGACCGACAACATCGCGTTCCTGCGCGGTGACCGCGACGCCGTGGCGCCGAACGCCGATGCGGCGCAGATGACCGCGATCTTCTGGATCGAGACGGTCGTGGAGCAGATCACGCTCCCGGCGGCGTACATGCCCGGCCAGCCGATTATCGTCGACGGCGGCGGGGCCGCGGGTGATCCCGTGCCGTCGTTCGCCGTCACGTCGAGCTCGCCGATCGCCGCGGGGACGCAGATCGGCGTCACCTACCCGCAGATCCAGTACACCCAGACCGTCCTGCTCAACTTCAACAACCTGAGCTGGCCGCACGTCTCGGTCGCCACGCTGGTGCCCGACGACCCGGTGCCGGTCTCGCTGTAAGGCGGAGCCGGGACGGTGGTGGCAGCCCCCGGGCCGCCACTACCGTCCCCTGTGGGTGCCGAGAACCCGGTCACCTCATGCGACCTGCACGTATTCGTGGATGAGGCCGCCGAGCCGGGTCTCGTCGTAGTGGCCGGACGGTCGTGTGTCGGAACGTGGCGGAGTGCCGCCCGCGGGTGGGCGCTGATCGAGTGATCGGTGAGGTCGGTGCGCGTTGAAATGCTGCACATACTCGCGCAGTACGACGTCGAGATGGCGTGGTCCGATGATCAGGAGGTGGTCGAGGCATTCCCGTCGCAGGGTGCCGATGAGCCGCGATCGCGTTCGCGCGGGGTGCCCGGATCGGGGTGCGGATGATCCGTATGTCTGCACCGGCGAAGGCGGCGTCGAAGGACATGGTGAACTTGCTGTCCCGGTCGCGGATTAGGAACCGGAACCGGTCGGCTCGATCGCCGAGGTCAATCAGCAGGTTGCGGGCCTGCTGGGTGACCCAGGACTGGGTGGGGTGGGCGGTGATCCCGGCGATGTGCACGCGGCGGCGGTCGTGCTCGACAACGACGAGAGCGTAGAGGCGGCGCAGGAAGACCGTATCGACGTGGGCGAAATCGACCGCGAGGATCGCGCTGGCCTGCGCCGACAGGAATCGTCGCCATGTCGGCCCCGACCAGCGGGGAGCCGGATTGAGTCCCGCGCTCTTCAGGATCGTCCACACGGTTGAGGCGGCGACGGAATGGCCGAGGCCGATCAGCTCGCCCTGGATGCGTCTGTAGCCCCAGCGCGGATTCTCGCGGGCCATCTGCAGCACCAGGGCCCGGATCGGCGGCGGGGTGGGTGGTCGACCCGGTAGTCGGCGCGGGTAGGTCCAGCGGCGGGCGACGAGCTGGGCATGCCAACGCAGCAACGTTCGGGGTGACACCAGCCGCATCCGGCGCAGCGGGGCGGGCAGCAGCCTGCTCAGCGCGCTGAGCACCGCCCGGTCGAGCCAGGTCAGCGCTGGCTGGGCGTGGGTGCGGCGCAGCACCGCAACCTCGTGACGCAACGTCAGAATCTCCACGTCCTTGGCCGCATCGGAGCGGGCGAGCATGCTGGGCTGGCTCTGGGACGGTTACGGCGAGGTCGGCTCCCATGAAACGCGCTGATCAGAGACCGTGACACGGTTCTCGGCACCCACACCCTGAACACCCTGGTCAGGGTGTGGGTCACGGTTCTCGGCACCCATAGCCCGAAAACTGTGAAACACGAGCGATCGTGAGACTTCGGCAATCCCATGAACACGGGTGGGTCCGTGCCTCTACCTGTAGCGACACACCTCGAACATCATTTGCCGGTCGCTCTGAGTCATGCCCGCAGGATCATGATTTCGTGGTCGTGCGGGCGCGGCCCCGGCGCCGCCGGCTGGTCATGGCAGTCGACGCAGGTGGGCGTCGATGGGCTCAGCCGCCTGGATGCGGATGCGGCCGTCGACGGCCTGAACGCCGCCGGGGCGGGCGATGACGGGGCTCAGCTCGAGTTCGGCGATCTGGTGCAGGTCGTCGACCATTCGGGAGACCCGCAGCAGCATGTCCCGTAGTGCGGCGAGGTCGGCTGCTGGTTCGCCGTGCCGCCCGAGCAGCCGGGGGGCGGCGGGTACCGACCGGATCAGGTCGTCGGCGTCGGATTCGGTGAGGGGGGCGAGCCGGGCGGCGCGGTCAGCCTGCACATTGTCGGCGGGGCCGCCGACCCCGAGCAGTACCAGCGGGCCGGCCACACGCTCCCGCAGTACGCTGATCACCAGCTCGACGCCGCCGGTGACCACTGGCTGGAGGATGACGCCGGTCAGTCGGCTGCCGAAGGTCTCTCGCAGCAGGCGGAACCCGCGCCGAGCCTCGTCCGGGCCGTGCAGGTCGGTGAGCACGTCGCCGGCGTCGCTGGTGCGCAGTAGGCCGGGCACGTCCGCTCTGAGTGTGACGAGGCCGCCGAACCGCTTCGCCGCTGCGGCGGCCGTTTCTTCGCTGACGACCCCGATACTGTCGGCGAGCGGGATGCCGTAGCAGCTGAGCAGCTCCACTGTAGGGTCCAGGGGCAGCCAGCCGCCCCGAGACGGTGCGGCGAGGAAGCCGGTGATCAATTCCCGTGCCCGGTCCTGGTGCAGGCCGTCCAGATCGGGTATGTGTCCCGGTGGAGTCGCCCGCCAGATGCCGTAGCGCGCGGCGTGGCCGAGGGCGCGGGCGGCGGATTCGGCGTAGGCATAGGCCGGGACGGCGGGGGAGTCCTCGCGTTGGTCTGGCAGCAGCCGGACCACTTCGATCTGGTCCAGCATCGCCGCGGCGATCGGCACCGGCAGGCGCGCGGCGCTCACCTCGGGGACCAGGTCGCTGCCCGCGGTGGTGGTGGTCAGCGCCAGCACTACGTCCACGCCCGGGTCGGCGCCGACAACTTCCAGGCTGCGGCGGAAGCTGCCGGGTGGGACCAGCACAGTAGTATCGACCGGCCCGGCAACCAGGGAGTCCGGGCCGAGGATATCCCGCAGCGCCTGCTGGGTGTCCCCGGCCAGGCTGGCGATCTGCAGGCCCGCGTCGGCGCACGCGTCGGCGGCGAGCACCGCGGCGCCGCGAGTGTTGGACACCACGCCGACCCTGTTCCCGGCGGGCACCGGCTGGGAGGCCAGTAGCGCCGCGGTGTCGAGCAGCTCGCCGAGGTTCGCGGTGGCGATGATGCCCGCCTGCTGGAACAGGGCCTGCCTGGTGATCAGCGGGGTGGCCGTCTTGGCGGCGCGGGCCCCGGCCAGGAATCTGCCGGTCGCGGACCGGCCCACGGCCACGGTCAGGACGGGCGTGGTGCGGCCGATGTGGCGGGCGGTGCGGGCGAACTTGGGTGGGTTCCCGATCGATTCGAGGTACAGCAGGGCCAGCTTTGTCTCCTTGTCACACTCCCACCACTGCAGCATGTCGGTGCCGGACACGTCGTCCTTGTCGCCGAAGGAGACCAGGGAGGAGATCCCCACGCCCAGCCGGGACAGATGCTCCAGCAGCGTGAAGCCGGTGCCGCCGGTGGACTGCAGCGCCAGGCCGACAGTTCCCGCCCTGGCATGGCGGGCGGCGAATGTCGCGTCCAGGCCGATGCCGGGGTTGGCCACGCCGAAGCTGGCCGGCCCGACCATCCGCATGCCGTGGCGGCGGCAGATCCCCAGCAGCTCCGCGCGGGCCGGGCCGCTGAGCCCGGCTGCGATCACCACCAGGGCCTTGACCCCGCGGCGCCCGCAGTCGTCGGCGATCTCGAGCACGGCCCCCGCCGGCACCGCAATGACCGCCAGGTCGACCTGCTCGGGAAGTGCGGCCACAGACGGCACGCACGCGATGCGGTCCAGCTCGGACGCGTACGGGTTGACCGGGTAGACCGGGCCGGAGAAGCCGGCGGAGATGATGTTGCGCAGGATGACCCGCCCGACCGACCCGACGCGCCGGCTTGCACCGATGACCGCGACCGAGGCCGGCATCAGCACGGGCTGCATGCTCGCCACGTCCGCGGCCCGCTCCCGCGCGGCGACCGTATCGAGGTAGGTGCCCAGTGCGGCGTCCGCCTCGCCTGCGGGCAGCGGAAAGGTCAAGTCGTACACGCCGTCCACCAAAGAGCGCTGCGCCTGCAGCCCGGCATCGGCGAACACCCGCAGCATGGCCGCGTTCTCGCTCAGCGTCTGCGCGGTGAAGGCCCGGAACCCTCGGCCGCGGCCCTGCGCAACCAAATGTTCCAGCAGCAGCATGCCGATACCGCGCTTGTGCCGGTCATCGTCGACCGCGAGGGCGACCTCCGCCGACCGGGACCCGGCGCCGTCTTGCTCGTAGGTGCCGCAGCCGACCACCTCGCCGTCCAGCACGGCCAGCAGCGCCGCGTGATCCGGCGCGGGCTCGCGGCATATCCGGCGCGCCTCCTGCTCGGCAGCAGATGGGCTCATGCTAAAGAAACGCAGGTAGAGGTTCTTGGGGGACATCTTGGCGTGCATGTCCCGCACCGCGTCGACGTCGCCGGGCCGCGCGGGCCGGATCTCGATCGTGGCTCCATCGGTCAGCAGCGCGTAAACGCTGTCCCCCGCGTCGATGCTCATGCCGCCCTCCCCGGGGCCTACTCGAAGACCGGCTTGATCTGATGGAACCAACCGCACCGCGAACCGGCGAGTTCCGGGCACCCTGCCCTGCCCGACACATCGTGTCAAAGGCGGGCAGTTCGAGCTGCAACCCGGCGAGCTGCCGGTTGGTGTCCGACAGCGCGCTCGTCGAGCCCTACGGCACGGACGCGGTGTTCATGAACGTCGACATCATCTCACCCGGCAGCGAGTTCGCGCAGGAGGTCAAGACAGCGCTGGGCCAGCCACGCGGTGCGCTCCGGCGGTGGCTGCAGGCGAGGGGAACGGCAGGGAACGGCAGGGAACGGCAGGGAACGGCCGGGGGAGAACGACTGTGACGGGCACCGCGGTGGCATGTCGGCCGCAGTCGACGACGGGTGGGCAGGTCGAGTGACGCACCCAGGGACCATGGCGGTCGTCGGAAGGCTGCCGGTGGAGGCTCGCGCAGCGTGATCCTCTCGGGTTCACCACGCTGTTCAGCGCGGTGCGTGCCACGGACTCTCGGGACCAACGTGGGACCACACGTCGTGCTCGGCGCGCTGCGACCTGCGCGGATGTCACGTTGTTCATTGTGTGCGCAGGGCGCTGACGTGCAGAAACGTCTAAAGTGAAGTTCTGGGGGTCAAGGGGCAGGGGACCCTCGTTGGTGATGTTCATGCTTGAGGTGATGGTAGGGGTCGCTGCGCGGCGATAAGCGCGGCGAGTTCCCGGTCGGGCGTGATGTGCCGCTGATAGAGCGGACCGAGAGGTGTCGTCGCCAATCGGACGGACAGGTCGAGCAGACCGTTCGGGTCGGGTTGGTGGACGTCGGTGAGGTAGGCGAACTCGTTGAGGATGCTGACGACGCTGCGGTTGGCCGTGGGCGCCAGGTCGACCTCGGCCATCGCTGCGTGTTCGGCGGCGACCAGTTGCACGGGCAGGTGGTGTGCGAGCAGCAGGTCGGCCACCGCGGCGGGGAGGCGGGTGAGCAGTGTTGCCGCGGGGGCCAGTGGCATGAGTAGCGGCAGGAGGGTGGTCTGGTTGACCAGTAGGGCCAGTGGGGGGCGTCGGCGGAGGAGGGTGGCGTACCAGGGACCAAGGGTCGTGGTGGAGATGCCGTCGTCCGCGGCGGCGGGGCCGGGGACGCGGTCGCGGAACGCGCGCGTGGCGTGGACGACGAGCACACCCTGATCGTGCCCGGGCCCCGGTCGTGCTCGGGCGGACCCTTGATATTGCGGACGAGGGCGATGGTGCGACTGCTACCCCCAGCATTTTGCGGGGCTTCAGTAATCGGCGGGGGTCACGCTCAGGGTTCCGCCGACGGTGCCGCGCTGCGATGCCGCGCCTGGTCGTCCGATACAGAGGTTGAGAGGCCAGGGTCTATGACGATCATGGCGGGATTGGTTGGAGGGTGAGTCCGGTCTGGCCGAGGAATCCATTGAGTAGCTCGGCGCGGTACTGGATCCGCTTGAGCCGGGTCTTCACGAGAGTGACGAGCTGGTCGATGCCGGTGGCGGCGCAGTTGCCCAGGCTGCGCTTGAGATGCGACCAGACGCCCTCGGTGGCGTTGAGTTCGGGGGCGTAGGCGGGCAATCGGACGACGGTCAGCCAGTCGGCGTGCGCCGCGACGAACTTCTGCATGCGCTTGCTGAGGTGGGTGTTGAGGTTGTCGGGAGATCAGGATGATCGGGGCGTGCAACTGCTGGTGCGCGGCGGACGGCAGGGCGGCGTAGTCGGCCTCGGACAGGCTGCGGCCTCACCTTTGCGCCCGCGGTGCACGACCAGCCGGTAGTACAGGTGCGGGAGGTAGCCGCTGCGGTCGCCGAGCAGCCCGGCCATCGAGATCCGGAGCCTGCAGCGAGAACATGAGCTGGCTGGGCTCCTGGTCGCGATCATCGCTGGGGCAGGCGATGTGTCTAGAACCAGCGACGTCGGCGAACTACCTTCAGTTCGTGACGCTGTCCGAGCTGGGTGCGATGCGACGCCGTCGCGCTCCAGGTCGAGGCCGAGCTGCCCGAGCTGCCCTCGCCCCAGGCCATCGGGCAGGTACATGAAGTCCTGCGTCGGCGGGCGAGACGGCCATGGTTACGCACGTGTTCGGCACCATCAACGCGGCGGTCGCCAGGGCCCGATGGCGCGACCTCTAGCCGTGACTCGGTATCACGCGCGCCTCGGGCGGGCTCCCTACGTGAGCACGACCGATCCCACACGGCGGGAGCAGGAGAATGTCGGAGATCGTTCAGTCAACCGCACGGGGTTCGGGAGACGATCCCGTTCCCTCGTCACCGGCGGCGAGTGACGTCCAGGCCAAGTCATACACCTATTTGCGCATGGGCATCGTCGGGCTTCTCGTCGCCCTCGGAGCGGCCGTGTTCTACCAGAGCACGAAGCAGGGATCCC
Organism: uncultured Actinomycetota bacterium; assembly: GCA_963720845.1. Taxonomy (GTDB): domain Bacteria; phylum Actinomycetota; class Actinomycetes; order Mycobacteriales; family Pseudonocardiaceae; genus Pseudonocardia. The sequence goes on from CAVRHG010000018.1 coordinate 14,296, forward strand.
TTCTCGCCTCCGTCAGCGCGTACTACTACACGCCTGCCCAGGCCATCTTCGTCGGCGCGCTCATCGGTATGGGGACGGCGATGATCGCCCTAAGGGGGCGGAACGCCGCGGAGGAGATCTTCCTCAACCTCGGTGGCGTCTTCGCTGCAGTCGTGGCCATCGTGCCGACCTCCCGCGGAGCGGACTACCGCACCGCGGTCGACGCCTGCCGCGACCAGGCCACCGCGCTGGTCACCGGTCGGGCCTCCGGCGGCGCCGATTGCCCGACCGTCCTGGCCTTGGAGGAAGCGACCCGGGCGAACGTGCAGAACAACGTCCTCGCCCTGCTCGTCGTCGGACTCCTCAGCCTTGCCGCCGCGTACTTCTTCGGACGACGGGACCGTGTGCTGAATGACCGGTGGTTCCGTGTCGGGTTCTTCACGGCCGCGCTCGTCTGGGCGGTCGGCGCCGTCTCCTTCGTCGTCGGCCTCGGGTTGCTGATCGCGTGGGGGCACTACGTCGCCGCCGTTCTCCTGCTCGTCTGCATCCTCGCCGTCGCCGTGGCGAACGCCACCCGGCGACGCTCGGCAGAGGAGTTGGGCGACGGCGCCGGACCGGACGGGGTGCCGGATGCGTCGACCGTCGGACGGACGATGTTCCGTGAACCGCGGCGGCTCGACCGCTACGCCTGGTTCGCCTGGGTCATGCTGGTTGGCACCGTCCTCGGAGTCGTGCTGTGGGTGGCGGGCCTCCTTAGCCTGTTTTGGCTCGAGATCGCCGTGGCCCTGCTCTTCGCCGTGTTCTGGGTTGTGCAGACCGTCGAGCAACTGCCGCCCCGGCGAGCGCCTCATCTCACTGGCGTGTGACGAGCGGCCCCGGCTGCTGCCTCGGTACCGCCGCCGCGGCCTATCGGCCCGCGAGGTCCGGCACGCACTCTTGACCGACCTGATCTGCGAGGTCCACACCGTCTCCCGGGGCACCTACAGTGCTCGGCGGATGCATGCCGAGCCGACTCTTGGCCGCGGGCTGATGTCTCGCACTGCAGGTCGGGCTGCGGATGCACCCGCGCAAACATCTATGGCGTGACCGGCCGGGCGCGGTGGCGTCGCTCCCGGCCGCTCCCGCGTGCGTATCAGCCACACTACGCAGAGGTCAGGTTGCCAACCACTGGTTGCGTGACCAACTGCGCGACAACGGCCTCGTACACGCACGCCAACACGCGCACGCCCGTGGCCGCGATTAACACGCTGACCTGCGGTTCCTTCGACGTTGAATAGCCGGCGCCATTGCTTGACACGGAAGAGGTCACTGGTTCAATCCCAGTATCGCCCACCACCGAATGGCCTGGTCAGCCGTTCCCGAAGCATTCCTGGCAGGGTCAGCAGTGTGCCTCTCCGGTGGTACCGCTCAGGGTCAGCTACTGGGGCGGAGCGTGAGGATTTGGGACATCGTGCCGATCGGCCCGTGGACGTCGTGGAGAACGCTGTTGGTCACCCCGACGCCTGCCGCGCCGAAGCAGACGGTGGTGTCGAAGCCGATCCATTCGCCGCGGGGTGCGGCGAACAGATGGGCGGTCAGGTCGACGTTGGGGAAGGCGATGTTCTGCGGATCGACGCGGACGGTCATGCCGTTGGCGAGGTCGAACAGGCCTGCGGCGCCGGCGAGCCGACTGACCGGCTCGCCCTCGATGAGGGGCAGTGGGGTGCGCGCCCAGAACGTTGCTCGACCGGGCTCGGCCTGATCGCGGCGGACGTCGGCCGAGGCGACGAACCCGCCCGGCCAGACGGTGGACGCGTCCCATGCCGGCATGTCGGCGGGCGGGCTGATCCGCGGTAGCGCGGCGGCGTGCAGGTGGGTGGTGTCGCGGGGCTTCATGAGCCAGGCCCGTAGGACGACGGCGGCGCGCCCGTTGTGGGTCAGTGTGGCCTCGACGAGTTCGATGGTGCGGCCGGGCCGGACGACTCGGACGACGGTCTCGACGTCATCGACGGGGATGGTGCCGAGGATGTCGAAGGTCAGCCGGGTGAGGACCAGCCCGTCATCACGGCGGGCGTCCCGGTCGAGCTCGACGACGTGAACGAGCAGACCAAGCGCGGGGGCGACGTGTTGCTCGTCCGGATCCCACGCCCCGCCGACATGGCTGGTGGCGCGGAAGGCCGATTCGCCCACGCGCTCGAAATATGTCATCGCGTCGCTCCTGCCCGAGCCGGGCTCCCGACCGCGTTCCAGGTGCGGGCCAGGTCCTTCATCGCATCGCACCCCTCGTGACCCGTCGGTCAGAATGTGGCGATCGGGTTGACCGGGCTGCCGGACGTACCGGCGAAGCGGACCGGCGCAACTGAGAGGTGGAAATTCCACTGGCCGAGCTCGGCGGCCGTTGTCGCGCACACCTCCAGGTCGCAGTTGTCGAGCAGCCACAGACCCATCGCGACGAGGCTCACGGCGTGAACCGGCATCAACACGTCCTCGTACCCCGACGGCGCAACGTCCTGGGGGGTGTCGGCGCCGATCAGCGCGACCTCCCGTTCGTGCAGCCACGGCAGGCAGGACGCGTGCCAGCCGGCCTGCGTGACGTCGTGCGTCACACCGGCCTCGTGCCGGAAGCGGCCATAGCCAGTCCGCAGCAGTACCGCATCGCCGGGCCGCACCCGCACACCCTGGCGACGCTCCGCCTCCTCGAGATCGTCGGGAAACACACCCTGCCCCGGTTCCAACCATGACACATCGCGAACCCTCGCGATGTCCAGCAGGACACCACGCGTGATGATCCCGTTCGCCGCCGCCGTGACGGCCGCCCACGCTGATCCCGTGGCGGGGTCGACCAGCGAGTGCGAGCGCCCGTTGTACATCGAGCCGTCCCAGAAGAAGTGACACGGCGAGTCGACGTGGGTGACGGTGTTCCCGTGGAACGTGATGCCGAGCTGCTCGGACGAGAAGCCCCAGCGCCGGTCGGCGTGGAACCGCACCGGCATGTTCTCGGCGCCCGGCATGTCGGCGGCGCACGCGCAGGTCGTCGTCGACCGCTCCATCTCCCCCGGCACGGCGATCTCCCACGCGCACGACACGCTCCTGCCGTGGCGCACGGCCCGCGACGCCGCCAGCCGAACGTTGTCGGTGATGTGGTTCAGCGTGCCGAGCTCGTCGTCGTCCCCCCACCGTCCCCAGTTCGACAGCGTGTTGAAGTACCCGAGCACGTCGTCCTGTGTGGGTGCCGGTCGCCCCACCGTCATCCCAGCATCGACTCCTCCGGTCACGCGGTTCGAGGCACGCTATAGCAGCCCCCACAGGGAGGTCCCCTGCTGGTCGGCCGGGGTCGATCGGGTGCCTTCCTCACGCCGCGCGGGGATCACCGTTTCCACCACGCCCTCACTGATGCCGCCGTGCCGACAACCCCGGAGTGGACCACCACCGACCCGGCGGTCGCCCGTTGCTGGATGCTCGCCCACATCAGCACGGGTCTGGGGGCGTGGTCGCCAATCGGTTTGAGCAGACCTACCGGCCTGGTGTGCGGGGCTGGTGAGAGATTGCGCACCCTCCGCCGACCTTGCCCTCGACGGGCTCCGCTGGCGCCACCCCGCTCGATTCGTCCGCCTCCGCGGCGACCTGCACCCCGATGACCTACTGACGAAGCAGTTCGTTGGTGGGCGGGTTCTGATCATGCGGTGATGGAGCGGAGGTCGGCGCGGTCCGCGTCATGGTCTCGGTGAGGCGCTTGCGGACGGTGGGGTGCGTGGTCAGGCGCGGGATGTCCGCGGGGCAGTGCCAGGCGACGGTGGTTGTCTCGTGGTTCGGTAGCCCCCAGTGGCCGTTGCTGGGGATCGCGTGGAAACACACGGCCGGGGCCGGCTGCAGGTAGGCGCCTTGTGCAGGGTTGACCGGGGCGTGGTCGGGGTCGTTGCAGGCATGCTCTGGCAGAGGGTGCGGGTGCCGCCGACGTTCGTCCTGCTGGCCCCGAGCACCTACTTCGGCGAGGCGCTGCCTGCGGACGGCATCGCCCAGCTCGTCCAGCAGACGACGTTCCCGGGATAAGTAACGCCGCCGCTGACAGACACGCCCGAGACGGGGTCGCCGTCCGGCTCACAGCAGCAGGGCATGCGTGCTCCGCACGAGCCAGGCGTGGTAGTCCTCGCTGCTCCAGCCGCGGTCGACGGTCAGCTGGAAGTAGACCTCGGGTGATCCGATGGTCCACAGCACGTCGGCCGCCTTGGCGACGTCGAGGTCGGGATGGAGGTCGCCGGTCGCGGCAACCGCCTCGGCAACGGAGGTGAGATCGGCGAGTCTGCGCCGGCCCGCCTCGGCGGCGATCTCGTGCAGGTCTGGCTCCCCGCCGTGGGAGGCGAGGAAGATCGTTCCTGCCAGCGGCCCGATCCGCTTGAGCACGCCCAGCGAAGCGTCGGCGAAGGCGGTGAGGACGTCGGCGCCGCTGCCGGCCGTCAGGGACGCACGCAGCTCCGGGCGGTCGGCGAGCGCGGCCGGTTCGTCGTCGCCGACGACGGCGTTGCCCAGGATCTCCCAGACGAGCTGGCGCTTACTGCCGAAACTCTTGTAGACGGTCTCGACCGACACGCCTGCGGCGGCGGCGATCGCGGTCATGGTGGTGCCGCCGTAGCCCCTCTCGACGAGGACGTCGCGACCGGCGCGGAGCACGGCGGCCCGGTTCGCGGCGGCGCGGGCGACGCGGCCCGAGTTGTCGTAGCGGCGTCGAGGGCTCTTGACGGCATCGTCCGACATTCCTTACAGTCCTCCTGCTGTCAATACAGGCTACGTGGCCTCAATCTACCCTCCGGGAGATCGCAATGACGTCAACCCTCTCGCCGGTCCAGGTCGCCGCGGCGTCGATCAGGGCACTGGAGGCACTCGACCTGGACGCCTTCCGCGCCATGGTGCACCCGGAGGCGGTCAACCGGGAGGCCGACGAGGAGCCGCCCACCTGCCGGGTGCCCGGCCCCGACGGCTTCTTCGCCACCGCCCAATGGCTGCACGCGTTCACCTCCGATATCACCTGGGACGTCCACGATGGGATCACCGAAGGCGATCTGGTGGCGCTGCACGTCACGATGCGCGGCACACAGAGTGGCGAGCACACCACCTACGACCCCGCGGGCGCCCTCCTGCAGACGATGCCGAACCACGGGCGTTCGTTCGCCGTGACGCAGACGCACTGGTTCCGCATGCGCGACGGCCTCGTCATCGAGCACTGGGCCAACCGCGACGATCTCGGCATGGGCCTGCAACTCGGCTGGTTCGGCCCGCCCGTATAAGGTCCCCCCAGCCCGAATGGGTGGGAGACCCGCACCGTCGCCGAGGTGGGTCAGAACGGGATGAATGGCACCACGACAGTTCGGAGAATGAGCACTGCCAGGAACACCGCGGTGAACGCCAGATCGATGCTGACGGAACCGACCCGCACGGGCTTGAGTACCTGTCGAACCGGGGCGATCACGGGTTCGGTGATGCCGTGGGTGATCCGGCGGGCTCGGTAGAGGCCTGCGCCGGCAGTCGCCGGCGACAGCACGCCGATCCAGTCGACGACGACGCGGGCCACCAGGACGATTTGGAACAGGACGAGGACGAATCCGAGCAAGCCTGCGATCACCGCATGTTTCCTTCCGCTCGTCGTCGAGTGTCCTCCGCGCAGGTGAGAGCGAGCTGTGAACTCGTCGAAAGACGCCCGGCGTCACACGGTCTTGACGGCGCCTCCGTCGACGAGGATGTCGGTTCCGGTGATGGCGCCGGCCAGGGGGGAGGCGAGGAACGCGATGGTCGCCGCTGTCTCCTCCGGCTCGGCGAGGCGTCCGATGCTGAGGCCCATCTGCTGGGGAAGGCCCGCCACCAGGTGGTCCAGTTCGATGCCGAGTGATCGGGCGAGGTCGCCGGCCGGGCGGTTCGGGTCGGTCCACATCCCGGTTCGGGTCGGTCCGGGGCTGACCGTGACCGCACGCAGTCCTCGTGGGGCGTATTCCTCGGACAGCGCCTTGGTGAGATTGGTGAGCCCGGCTTTTGCCACGCCGTAGTCGATGCCCGGGCCCGCGATCCTGGCTCCGATGGACGACACGTTGATGATCACTCCGCGGCGCCGCAGCAGGAGGTCCACCAGTGCTCGGGTGACCCGGACGGCGCTGAGCAGGTTGAGGTCGAGGGTGCGCCGCCATGCATCGTCGTCGATCGTGGCGAAGCCGCCGAGATGGGCGGGATCGTCTCCGCCGAGCGGGATTCCGCCGGCGTTGTTCACCAGCAGGTCCAGGCCGTCGGTCGCCCAGGTCGTCACCGCGTCGGCTATTGCCGTCGCTCCGTCGGGTGTGGCCAGATCTGCGGTCACCACGACGTCGGCGACGTCCTTGAGTTCGGCGGTGGCGGTGCGGGCGACACCGAGCACGCGGACTCCCTCGGCGGCGAGCCGGCGGGCCGTCGCCAGGCCGATGCCCCTCGATGCTCCGGTGACGACCGCGAATCGGCCGATCAGCTGCAGGTCCACGACGGACTCCTTGTGGACTCGTAGGTACAAAACTCGGGCAGAATGGCCGCGTGTCGCGTTGCGAAGTGGGTCAGAGCAGGCGCATCGCCATGTCGACCAGCGATGACGGGGCCGCGCCGACCCGCTGCATCACCCGGACCCCGTTCAGGAGAGCGACGATCGCGTCAGCCGCCTGACCGGCGTCCGGCGTGTCCGGACCGGTCGGCAGGTCGCCCGTGCGGCGGCCGGCCTCGATCGCTGCTCGCAGCAACGTCCGCTGCTCGGTGAGCACCGCGCGGGCGAACGCCGTGGTCTCCTCGTCGTCGGGCGGAGCCTCGATCGCGGCGGTGGTGACCATGCACCCGCGCGGCTGCGGTGAACCGTCGAGGATGACCGAGAGCGCTCGCGACTGGTGGCGGTGCATGCCGCCGAGCAGGTCCGAGCCGTAGGCGATCTTGACTCCGCCGGCGTGGGCCCGTTCGAGTGCTGTGAGCCCCGCGTCGAGGACCGCGTCCACCTTCGTCCAGCTTGACTCAGGCAGTCCGTGGGAGATGCCCTCCTCCTTGAGCGCCCAGTAAGGTCACCAGCGTCGGGACGAGGAAGGCGTCGTGCTCGCGGAGCAGCGCCACGCTCTCGTCGTCGATGAGGTTGCCGTGCTCGATCGACCGGACGCCGGCGTGCAGGGCTTTGTTGACCGCGCGGGCGGTGTACGCGTGGGCGGCGACGTAGCGGTTGGCGGCCCGGGCTTCCTCGACTGCGGCGATGAGCTCGGCGTCGGAGTACTGGGTGGAGTCGATCCGGTCGGTGGGCGAGGCAACTCCGCCCGACGCCATCACCTTGATGTGGTGGGCTCCCTTGCGCAGCTCGTCGCGGGCGGCCGTGCGGACTGCGTCGACCCCGTCGGCGATGCGGGCGAGGCCGGCGCAGTAGTGGGTGTCCTCCATGGCCGTCTGGCCTGGGGCCGCGCCCGTCCCCGTGCCCGCCGGTCTGGCTCAAAGCCTTGCCACAGAACGCGATCCGCGGTCCGGCCAGTAGGTCTTCGCGCTGCGCCCTCGCGAGCCCGAAGTCCGCGCCGGAGGCGTCCTGCACCGTGGTGAAGCCCCGGTGCAGCATGTCGCGCAGGATGGTTGCGGCGTGCGCGGTGACGTAGCTGACCGGCCAGGTGCTGATGGCCGACAGGTCGGCGGTGGCCGCGGTGACGTGCACATGGGCGTCGATCAGCCCGGCATGACGACCAGCCCTCGGGCGTCGATCACCTCGGCGTCGTCGGGGGCGCGGACGTTCGACCGACCTCGACGATCCTCCCCTCCACCGCGAGGACGTCGTGCTCGTTCAGTTCGCCGGAGGCGACGTCCAGCAGCTGGCCACCGGTCACGAGCATGCTGCTCATCGCGACATTATTCCCAACCGCGACATCGGGCGCCGGGGATCGAGGTAACGCCGCACGTGCCCTGCGGAGCCGGGAGGACCGGTTCCTCAGGCCAGCGGGCGGGCGGGGGCCCGAACGCCCGCTCGGCCGCCGCGATCACCGTGCGGGCGGCGACGACGTTCCCGACGCCACCGATGACCACCCCGATCCCGAACGGGAGCGCACGTCCTACCGCGAGGGCGAGCTGCCGCGTGAGGTAGCGCTTCACGAACCACCGCCCTCGACCTCGGCGAGCTGATGCGCAAGGTCACCGGCGGGAAGGACCGGTGGGCCCGCACCGTGACGGAGACCCTGCCGCAACGCGTGCTGGGCCCGGTGAACACCACGCTCGGAGGCCTGGGAGCACGTGGGCAGGAGCACTGACTTCGAGCGGTTCTGACATCGCGGAGCACCGCGCGGCCCGGTAGCAACGAGGAGGGGCCGGAGCGGGAAGCTCCGGCCCCTCTCTCGCGCGGTGTCGTTCGGGTCAGTGGGCGGCCTGGAAGGCGTCCACTACCGTCTTCGAAATCCGGCCGCGTTCGGAGACCTGGTGGCCGTTCTGCCGGGCCCACGCCCGGATCGCGGCGGTCTGTTCCCGGTCCAACGGCTGCGGCCGCTTGGCCGAGCTCGCGGTCATCTTCGGTGTCCGGCGACCAGCCGCTGCGGCTCCGCCGCTCTTGCGGGCGGCGGCGACAAACGACGCCAGCGACTCGCGCAGCCGAGCGGCGTTGTCCTCGGACAGGTCGATCTCATACGCCCGGCCGTCGATTGCGAACAAAACCGTGCCCGTCGCATCCGACCCGTCGAGGTCATCGACGAACTTCACGTTCACTTGCTGCGCCATGCATGCTTCCGTTTCAGTCGTGCCGCGTCCTGTCGCCTCCGATTATGCATATTTCGCGCAGCGCAGGCAAACTCGCCACCTCGGAGGAGGACCGCGTCACGCTCGTGAGTGACTATCTAGCAGAACCGGTCGGCGGCTGACGAATTCGGCGCCCATCGACGGCGGGGATTGGCGTAGCTCACGATCAGCCCATCGGGATCGACTCGGACCACCGCGATGTTGGGGAGCGCGAACCGCGCACCCGTCCGTGTGTTGATGCCGAGCTTCCTGCTCGACCACCAGCGTCGTCCGGTTCACCTGGCGTACGGCGATCGTGTCGTACTCTGTGTATTGGAGCGGGAGACTGCGGAACGTGCGGAACACGGTCTCCAGGAAGTCGGTAATCGCGGCACGGCCCCTCCATGCGCGTGCCGCCCGGTGTGGTGAACGGGAACTGGCTGATGTGGACGCTACCCGGGCCCATCCGCGACGCTGGCCTCGCCTGCTCGTTTTGCGCTGGGGACCATCCGATGCGCTCATCGACATGAACCCCGACCTGGCCCTAGCTTGTGGTGCGTGGACGTTCGCGATCTCGTCACCGGCCATTACGGAGCGGCCGCGGATCTCGCGACCACCATCCTTCGAGCGCTTTCCGGTGCCGGGGTCGACACCGACCACCTGACGGCTGCGGACCTGTTCCCGGTCGACCAGCTGCACGCGGGAGGCGCGTCGGCGAGCAAGCACGTCCTTGACCGTCTGGGTGTTGCGCCCGGCGTGCGGCTTATCGACGTCGGGTGCGGGATCGGCGGTGCCTCGCGGATGGCGGCCATGGCCGGTGCCGCGGTGACCGGGATCGACCTCACACCCGAGTTCGTCGAGACCGCCCGCAAGCTCAGCGACGGGGTCGGCCTGGGGGATCGCACCGAGTTCCTGGTCAGGGCCGGTGAGTCCACGTCGCTCGACGAGGGAGCGTTCGACGCGGCCGTCATGGTCCATGTCGGCATGAATGTTCCGGACAAGTCGGTCGTGTTCGCCGAGGTGCACCGCGTGCTCCGGCCCAGCGGCAGGTTCGGAATCTACGAGCAGGTGCGAACAGGCGAGGGTGACCTGCCCTACCCGCTGCCGTGGGCCGAGGACGAGCGCTCATCCTTCGTCGAGACCGTCGCGGATTATCGTGCCCACCTCGAGGCGGCCGGGTTCGAGGTCGAGGACGAGGAGGACCGCACATCGGCAACCCTCGGCCCGCCGCCGCAGGGGCCGGTCAGCAACGCCGTCATCTTCGGTGCGCCGTTCGTGCAACGCGTCGCCAACAACGTCGCCGCGACGAAGTCGGGTCTCCTCGGCGCCTGGGTGTTCCTGGCCCGTGCCTGAGCCCCGGGTCACCGCGAACGGCAGTTCGCGGTGGGGTGGGTGCGTGTCGCCCCGCGCGATGACCAGGGACCGGCCAGGGTCGTCGACGGGCGCGACCACGTGCTTGACGCGGTACTCCGAGATTTGGAGCAGGACATCACGAGAGACCCTAACCTCGGGAGTCGACAGTGCAGCTCACTGATCTACTGAACAGATACGGCGGCATCGCCACCTACCTCGGTCTCGACCTCGTGGTCATCTTCTTGATGACCTACGTCCTGTACTTCCGCCGCCATTGGCGCGCGGACCTGCTCCTGTCCTACGTCGCACTGAACATCGGCATCTTCGTGACGATGTCGCTGCTCACCCAGGTGCGGGTGGACCTCGCGGTGGGCTTCGGCCTGTTCGCGATCCTCTCGATCATTCGGCTGCGGTCGAGCGCCGTGACCCAGCAGGAGGTGGCGTACTACTTCATTGCGCTGGTTCTGGGCCTGGTCAACGGGCTGGGTGTGCCGGACCCCTGGTTGGTCGTGGCGATGAACGTCGTCTTGTTGCTGGTCATGTTCGCCATCGACGGCAAGTTGTTGCGCGACCGCTCCCAGCGCATGGACGTTCACCTCGACGGGGTGTTCACGAACGAGGCGGCGTTGGTTGCAGAGCTCGAGCGCAAGCTCGGTGGGCGAGTGGCCTACCAGGAGATCACCGAGATCGACCTGGTCCACGGCCACATGCTCGTCGACGTGCGGCTGCGTCCGGGGCAGGGCGTGATCGAGCCGCCACAGCAGAAGATGCACCACCGCGCGGAGGACGGCGCCGCGCCGGCGCCGGGCTCGGACCCGGCCGCCCGTGGCGAGACGGAGGCAGGAAGGAGCTTCGGCGGCCGCAACGGCGATGAGGCCCGGCAGGGTGTGTGACCCGTCGGGCCGACGAGGTCAGCGCATGATGCCGATGGTCAGCTCTTGGCCGGGGACGGACGAGCAGCGATGGGGTACGGCAGGTCGCCGGGCAGCAGGAGTTGCGGGATTTGGGCGAAGTGCCACCCGTGGTTGACCGCGGTGAAGGTCCAGATGAGGTCGAACCGGTCGGGAGGCCAGTAGTCGGGCGGTCTTGGGTGCACCTCGCCCAGGTGGTGGACGATCGTGTGGAGGGCTTCGTGGTGCCAGGCGACGAGGGTGGCGCCGGGGCGGTTCTTGATCTCTCTTGCGAGGTGGGCCTCGTCGCCCGCGGCGTAGCGTTTGACGACCTCCAGGCCGAGACGGGCGGCCAGCGGACCGACGGTCTGCAGTGAGCGTTTGCTGTGGCCGCCTGGGTGCGCGGAGGCGTAGATGGTGTCGGGGCGTCTCAGCTCCGCGGGTGAGTCGCCGCGGGAGGGGGCGAACAACTCGACAAGTGCACCTGCGCGGATCCAGCCTTTGACGGTAAGGCTGTGCGGATCCTCCTGGCCGTCGGGGTTGACGCCGTGCGGGCTGCTGGTGGGGTGCAGAGGCTTCTCCGCATGCCGGATCAGCATGATCATGCGGGTGCACCCTCCATAACGCCTCATCGTGGCGATCGCCTTGTCCGTGGCGGCCGGGCTCGACATCGGGATCATCGATCCTGGAGCATCGACTCCCGACGCCGTGACCCGCGAACCGTGGCCAGAAAGCATCCCACCAGAGCGGCCGTGAGGACAGGCCAGACCGAAGCGAGGCGGAGATGACTTATCAGGGGCTGGTGAAGAGCCTCGTGCTGCCTGCGGGCTTTCGCCCGCCGCCCGAGCTCGTCCACGACGACCTGCGGGCCACCGTGCTCAGCCGCGCGGACCTGGAGGCCGATGTGCGCGGTGTCAACGACAGCCTCGAGCTCATCCGACGGACCCGCGGCGGCGGATGGCCGACCGAGCCGGTGACCGAGGAGATCGACTACGTCGACCTCGTGTGGCACGAGCTGGAGTTCCGGGAGGGCTACTCGTTCTCCTACGCCGTCTACGACTCTGACGGCTACGTGGGCTGTTGTTATCTCTATCCGGTGGGCAGGCGCACCCCGCTCACCGAGCAGATGCTCGCCCACGACGTCGACGTGAGCTGGTGGGTCACGCCCGCGGCCTACGACCGCGGCCACTACGTGACGCTCTACCGGGCGCTGCAGCGCTGGGTGGTGGAGTCGTTCCCGTTCGCCAACCCCCATTACTCCAATCGCGAGATCCCGCGCTGAGGACGGCTAGCGACCACGCCACCAGCCCGGCCAGCCCGCACACGGCCACGGAGTTCCCCGCGCCGACCGGTTGCCAGAACACCCCGACGACCTGTCCGGTCAGTCCTGCTGTCAGATAGCAGGCCGTCATCGTCGTCCGGCCGACGACCTGCTCCGCGGTGGCGCCGAGAAGGGCGAGGAAGATCAGGTTCGAGGCGGTGCCGAGGACGCCTCCGTCCTGGACGAGCAGCGAGGACGCCCAGCGCCACGTCTCGCCATGGAGGGCGGCCGGGGTGCGTTCCAGCGTTGCGGGTACGGCGGGCGAGATCAGGCCCGCCACGCTGACGGTGCCGGTCACGACGGTGAGAGCGACCGTGAGCATCGGGGCCCGCGAGAGCCCGGCGACCTGGCCGAACCAGGATCGCCCACGGAGCACGGCTGCCCGCAATCCCGGGATCACGATCCTCCACGGTAGGCGATGCACGGTCGCCCACCGCGGCCTCGATCAGGAAGGCGCCCCCGACATCGCTGCGGGATCGACGGATGGGAACGCCGCTCGTGACCGGCGCCCAGAGCCAGGGGAGCCGGCTCGTGGGTGGATCTCCTCGTGCCTCGTGCGCGGGGGAGACGGTCACGCCGTGGCGGCGGCGCTGAGCGCGTCGGTGGCCTCCACGAGCGACCCGAGCCGTCCGACCTGAGCCGGGAGCTCCATCTCCGCCCAGCCGGGGCCTGCGACGAAGCTGCGATATCCGGGGCGTATGCGCGGTAGCGATCGCAGGACCTGCAGGTCGGCGGTGGATCTCAGCTGGGACCACAGCAGCACGGCGGCCGGTGCGGTACGCCGGATCGCCGTCGCAAGCGCCGTCGGAGGCAGGTCGGCGCCCAGCGACCTGCAGGACACGCCCCGCTGCGCGAGTGTCGTGGCGAGGACGACCAGGGGCAGCCGGTGCTGATCGCCCGCCATCCCTGCGAGCAGGACCGGTCGCGCGGTACGCGCGGGTGCGGCGGTGGCTGCCACCGCACTGAACACGGCGGTCACGCAGTCGCTGAGCAGGTGCTCGATCTCGATGCCCGTGCCGGTGTCGACCCAGCGCTGCGCCACTGCCGCCAGCACGGGCCGGATCACGTCGTCCCAGGTGGCCTGTACGCCGGTCTCCGCGATCGAGTCGGCCAGCAGCCCGCGGGCGGTGTCCGCGTCGAGGGCGAGCGCGACCCGCCCCAGGGCGCGGGCCCGCCGTCCGGCGCCGGGCAGGCGCAGTGCCGTCCCACCGGTGCGGGCACGGAGCCGCTCGCTCCCGCCCGCGCCCGCGGGTTGCTGCTCCCCGGGTCCGGCACCGGCGGGAATGTCCCCCGCGCCGGGTTCGGCGCCAGGACGGTGCCCGTTGGTGGCCGGCGGCGGTCGTGTGGCGTCGGGGTGAGCCGGCAGCGCGGCGAGGGCATGGGCGGCGGCGTCGGCGGGGGTGGCGCCCTGGATCAGAGCGCGCTGCATGAGATCGAGGCGGGCAAGGTCGTCGGGGGAGTAACGCCGGTGACGTCCGGGGGTGTGGTCGGTCGGGCCGATGCCGTAGCGGCGATCCCAGGTGCGCAGCGTGGAAGGAGCGACCCCGATTCGGCGTGCCGCTGCAGCCACGTGGAGTCGGGGCATGTCGGCCCTGTGCTCGGTGGTGACGTTCACGATCCGGGTGGGCACGGGGCCGGGCGGCGGCCGAGGCCCCTGCACGGACTCGGCGGCCGGCGTCGGGGGCTGCACGCCTCATCGTGCGGTGCCCCGACAGGTCAGGCAACCCGACCCGGTTGTAGCGGGGCCCTCGGGCGCTTGTGAACAACGTTTGGCGCGATCTAGGTTTTGGCGTGTTTGATCTTTAGTCTTGTGGTATGGCGGAACTCTGGGAGCGGGCGGGTGCGGAGGCCTTCGCGTCTGCGGTGGCGAGGATGCTGGCCGAGGCCGCTCCGATCTTGGATGAGCGGCAGCGTCGGGTGTTGATGGGTGCCGGCGCGCGCCAGTTGGGGCGGGGCGGCATCAAGCTGATCGCGGCGGCGGCAGGGGCGTCGGCGGACACGGTGGGCCGTGGGGCCGCGGAGGTGGAGGCGGGGCTTGTGGCCGACGGGCGGGTGCGGGCCAAGGGTGCGGGCCGCCCGGCGGTGCAGGACAAGGATCCAGGAGTGTGGCCGGCCCTGGAGAAGCTGGTGGATCCGGTGACGCGGGGCGATCCGATGTCGCCGTTGCGGTGGACGACGAAGTCGACGGTGAAGCTGGCTGATGAGCTCAGCGCGCAGGGGCATCGGGTGGGACCCAAGACAGTGGCCCGGTTGTTGAAAGACCACGACTACAGCTTGCAGGCCAACACCAGGACGATCGAAGGCAGGCAGCATCCCGACCGCGACGCCCAGTTCTGCTACATCAACGAGCAGGTCACCGTGTTCCTCGCGGCCGGGCAGCCGGTCATCTCGGTCGACACCAAGAAAAAGGAGAACGTGGGCCGGTACGCCAACGGCGGCGCCGAGTACCAACGCAAGGGCGAGCCGGAGAAGACCAACACCTACGACTTCATCGGGGAGTTGGGCAAGGCGGTGCCGTACGGGGTGTACGACGTGGCGGCGAACGCGGGGTGGGTGAACGTCGGGACCGACGCTGACACCGGTGAGTTCGCGGTGGAGTCGATCCGCCGCTGGTGGGCCAAGATCGGGGTTATTGCCTACCCGGAGGCGACCAGGCTGCTGATCACCGCGGATGGTGGCGGGTCCAACGGTGCCCGGTTACGGCTGTGGAAGACCCAGTTGGCCCAGTTGGCCCACGAGACCGGGCTCGAGATCACCGTGGTGCACCTGCCGCCGGGCACATCGAAATGGAACAAAATAGAACATCGGATGTTCTCCGCGATCACCATGAACTGGCGTGGCCGGCCCCTGGAAACCCACGAGGTGGTCGTCGAGACGATCGCGGCGACCACCACCAGGACTGGACTGACGGTCCAGGCGATGCTGGACACCAACACCTACCAGCGGGGCATCAAGATCTCCGACAAGGAGATGAAGGCTTTCGAGGCTCGGCATGTGCAACGACACGAGTTCCACGGCAACTGGAACTATGTGATCAAGGCGGCGTCCGACCCGGCAGCGACACGCCCGAATGAACAGGACTAATTTTTACCCGAGCCCTTAGCATCAGGTCTCGAACCGCCCCGGTTCATTCGAGCACGTGGTGCACGACAGGCGAAGTGGTGGACATGGCAGACACTCGCAGGCTCCCGATCCCGGTCACCGACATCTGGGACTGGCAGATGCGCGGCGCGTGCCGCGGGATGGACAGCGCGCTGTTCTTCCATCCCGAGGGGGAGCGCGGCCCGGTCCGGTCGGGAGGCCCAGGCGAAGCAGATCTGCGCGGGCTGCCCGGTGCTGGAGCAGTGCCGCGCGCACGCCTTGGCGGTGCACGAGCCCTACGGGGTGTGGGGCGGGCTTTCGGAGGCCGAACGTGACGTCATCGTGCGCCGCAAGGACCGGGAGCTCCGCGTCGTCGGTCCGGGCGGTGAGGTCACCGGTCGGCTGCCCGCAGGGCGGGGACGATCCACGTGAGGGCCTCGTGCAGCATGACCGAGAATCCGACGTCTGGTTCGGGTCGTAGCCAGCGCTCGGCCGCCACTCGGGCCGCGCCGGATACGGCGGCGGCGAGCACCTCGGTCCTCAGTTCGCCCTGATCGCCTGCGCCGGTGCGGGCCGCGATCGCCTCAGCGAGGGGGCGCTCGATCGCGGCGATGGTGTCGAGGAACTCTGCTTGCAGGGCGGGTGCGGACGTGATCAGCGCGAGTGTGTCGCGGTCGGGTTCGCCGTCGTCGGAGTACTGCTCGATGAGCGCGCCGACGACGGCGTGCTCGAGCGGCTCGTCCGCGGGGCGCTTGCGCAACGCGGCTGCGACTCCGTGACCGCGTTCCGCGGCGAGGGCGACGACGATCGCCTGCTCACGGCTGGAGAAGTAGTTGTTGTACGTGCGCGGGGAGACCCCGGCGGCCTCGGCGATGTCGTCGACGCGAACGTTCTGCGGTCCGTGTTCGCGGGCCAGGCGCAGCGCGGCGGCACTCAGGGCCCTCCTGGTCGCGAGCTTCTTGCGCTCGCGCATGCCGCCGTCGGTGGTGCCCATGCCCCCATGGTACGGAAAAAGTTGCGTGCACGCATAACTGCGCGTACGCAACTTTGGTGTACGCTAGCGATTAGCACTCGCGACATGTGAGTGCTAATCGCAGTGATCGGCGCCGGTGATGAGCCGGGCTCCGGTCGGGGCCCGCCCGTTGCGGATACCGACTACTCGCTGCACGAGCAGCTGGAAGGACAACACCGCATGGCGAAGATGATCGCGTTCGACGAGGAGGCGCGCCGCGGGCTCGAGCGCGGCATGAACACCCTCGCCGACGCCGTCAAGGTGACGCTGGGCCCACGCGGGCGCAACGTCGTCCTGGAGAAGAAGTGGGGCGCGCCCACCATCACCAATGATGGTGTGTCGATCGCCAAGGAGATCGAGCTCGAGGACCCGTGGGAGAAGATCGGGGCCGAGCTGGTCAAGGAAGTGGCGAAGAAGACCGACGACATCGCCGGTGACGGGACCACGACGGCCACGGTGCTGGCTCAGGCGTTGGTCCGTGAGGGTCTGCGCAACGTGGCCGCGGGTGCGAACCCGATGGCGCTCAAGCGGGGCATCGAGAAGGCCGTCGAGGCCGTGTCCCAGCAGCTGCTCAAGACCGCCAAGGAGGTCGAGACCAAGGAGCAGATCGCGGCCACCGCCTCGATCTCCGCGGCCGACCCGACCATCGGCGAGTTGATCGCCGAGGCGATGGACAAGGTCGGCAAGGAAGGTGTCATCACCGTCGAGGAGAGCAACACCTTCGGGTTGGAGCTGGAGCTCACCGAGGGCATGCGCTTCGACAAGGGCTACATCTCGCCCTACTTCGTGACCGACGCCGAGCGGATGGAGGCCGAGCTGGAGGACCCCTACATCCTGCTGGTGTCCTCCAAGATCTCGACGGTGAAGGACCTGCTGCCGCTGCTGGAGAAGGTCATGCAGGGCGGCAAGCCGCTCGCGGTGATCGCCGAGGACGTCGAGGGCGAGGCCCTGGCCACCCTGGTCGTCAACAAGATCCGGGGCACGTTCAAGTCGGTCGCGGTCAAGGCCCCCGGGTTCGGGGACCGGCGCGAGGCGATGCTGGCCGACATGGCCATCCTCACCGGTGGCGAGGTGATCTCGGAGAAGGTCGGGCTCAAGCTGGAGAACGCCGATCTGGCGCTGTTGGGCCGGGCTCGTAAGGTGGTGGTCACCAAGGACGAGACCACCATCGTCGACGGTGCCGGGGACGCGGACCAGATCGCGGGGCGGGTCAACCAGATCCGCGCCGAGATCGAGCGGACCGACTCCGACTACGACCGGGAGAAGCTGCAGGAGCGGCTGGCCAAGCTGGCCGGCGGGGTTGCGGTGATCAAGGCCGGGGCGGCGACCGAGGTCGAGCTCAAGGAGCGCAAGCACCGCATCGAGGACGCCGTGCGCAACGCGAAGGCGGCCGTCGAGGAGGGCATCGTCGCCGGTGGCGGGGTCGCGCTGATCCAGGCCGGGGCCGGGCTGTTCGAGGGTCTGGGCCTCGATGGTGACGAGGCCACCGGCGCGAACATCGTCAAGGTCGCGTTGGAGGCTCCGCTCAAGCAGATCGCGATCAACGCCGGCCTCGAGGGCGGTGTCGTCGCGGAGAAGGTCCGCAACCTGGGCCCGGGCGAGGGCCTGGACGCGGCCACCGGCGAGTACAAGGACCTGATCAAGGCCGGGATCATCGACCCGGCCAAGGTCACCCGCTCGGCGCTGCAGAACGCCGCGTCGATCGCGGCGCTGTTCCTCACCACGGCAGTCGTCATCGTTGACAAGCCGGAGAAGCACCCGGCCGGCGACCCGTCCGGCGGGATGGGCGGCATGGACTACTGAGGACGCCGTGAGTGGTCGGTGGGCCGAGTCGGTACTCGGCCCACCGACCGGGCCCACGGACCGGGCCGACCGTCAGAGATGTCAGGGGCCGGGGATATCGCGCGGCCTGCTCTCGCCAGACAGGTCAGGGCGAGGATCGTGGGGGTGTCGGGGGGAATCGCCAGCAGATCCAGGTGCGAGGCGTCGCTGCCGGTCAGCCTGATCGTGTGCGCGTCTCCGGTGCACCAGTCCAGTCGGATCTTCGCGCCGCCGATCACGAGTTGGTGGGGCCAAGACGTCCAAGCGTCCGTGTTCAACGCGATTCGACACACCACGCCCAGCCGTTCGGCTACCGCGGTGGCCAGGGCGGGCAGCTCCGCCGCCGGATCTCGGCTCCGCGGCCACCACCCGCCATTCATGACGTCGTCAGTGGTTGGTGAAGGCCAAAACTCCAGCCGCGCAGGGGGCTGTTCGGCTGACGCGCCAACGTGTGAAATGCCATGTCGAGGATCGAGGACCAAGATGATGTCGCACTCCTGCCTCCGGGTCCACAAGGAGACCGGAACCGCTGTGCGCTGACGACGACGCAGACATGGCCGCCGACGCTCGGGATACCTTCAGCGGAATCACCCTACTCCCGTTTCACCGCACCTGCTCATTCGCCGGCCAGTCTCGCGTGATTCCCACTGGGCATTTGCTCTCTTCAGGACACGACGCGGCGGAGGCTCTCGTGCCCGCTCGAGAATTGTCGCCGACCTCGGCTGCAGGGCGCGCGTCCCGCACGAACTCCGCCTACCGGCGGTGCAGCAACCGGCGGAGCCGGGCCGCCACACCGACCCGCTGTTCCCGCCCGGTCCGGTCCGCATCGAGCAGAGCAGCCGACTGGGCCGCACCGGCGTAGAGCCGGAACATCTCGGCACTGTCCAAGCCGTCGTAGACACGCCGGCCGTTCGCGTCGGTCACATGGTTCTCACCGGTGGACGGCGTGTTCCGCCATGGCAACGGATGCTGCGACCACTGCGGGGAATCGACACCCGCCCCGTCGTTCTTGAGGACCGACCGCACTTTCGGCGCTCCCGCCTCCGGCGCATCACCACCGCCGGGCTGGTCGTGCGCCCCGGACGGCGCCCGCATGGCAGCAGGCACTCGAAATGCCCAGGTCGGCCCCCAGTGTACGCCGACTGTCTGGGGCAGCCGACCTTGGCGGGTAGACCGCGGTGTCATCGGAGAGGACGATGAGGTGGCCGCTGTTGGCGGCGATGACTGGAAGAGGCCCGTGGTGTTCATCGACAATTGGGGTTTGCCCCGCTCAACGGGCGATATCGAGGCCGACCGATCGGCCGCGCTCCTGGCCCAGCGCACGGCCAGGACCGACGCGCAGCGGGCGGCTGTGGCGCTTCGGTTGGCCGACATCCGCGCTCGGGAGGTGGCTCTGACACCGGCCGGATGACAGCCGTCGGACGCGCCCGGCCTGGCTCGCGGCCGTCGCCTTCGGCGTCGCCGAGACCCTCGTCCGCCTCGGTCTCCCCGATCCACCGACCGCCGGCGAGCTCGTGGCCCGGTCCGTGGCCTATGCCGTGTCGCCGTCTTGGTGCTCGCGCTGCCGTCGGGGCATGTCGTGGTCCGCACGGCGGTGGCGGTGCTGATCGGTGGGGCGGCTGCTGGCAGTGGTGCGGCCGTACGTGGTGCGCTACCGCCGTGCCCGACTCGGACCGTCGACCCAGTCGCCGGCGGGGTGCTGTCCTCGTGACGGTCCGTCAGCTTTTCGCGTAGGTCGCGGCGGTCCTGCTCTCGAACACGGCTTGATGAATTCGGACCACCGCTATCCCGGCTCCACCTGCAACCTCGCGCCGGTGGCAGGCCGGAGGTGTACCACGCTCACTGTGATCTTGTCGGGAGTGCGCGTCTCGTCCGGCTTGTCCATGATTTTGGACTCGATAGTGGCTATTCTGGGCTCTCCTCTCGCGCGCCTCGGGCCAGGGACGATCCTCGCTCCTCTGATTGTCGTCAAGGCGGGTGTTCGCGGCTTAGCCGATCGGGCGAAGATGATTCCCGACTCCGAGGACGCGACCGACGGCCCGAGGCGTAGAGCGAGTCGTCGAGGTCGTTCTCGTCGGCGAGTTCTGTCGCCACCGCCCCGGCGCCTCCGATGGCGGCCTTGTGCGGTCCGGTGCCGCGGAGGAGGGTGGTGAGGACCGTCGGCGCCCGCCGGGCGCCACCCTGATCGGAGAGGGGGTGGATCGTGTACGCACGTTCCACGACGGTTCAGGTGGGCCCGTCGTCGATCGACGCGGCGGTGGCCCGCGTCCGCGACGACGTGATGCCGGTCGTGCCGGCGACAGAGGGATGCCTCGGCCTGTCCATGCTCGTCAACCGCACGTCGGGCCGCTGCATCGTCACGACCGCATGGCTGACCGAGAAGGCCATGACCGCAGATGGGCGCCTGCAGCCCCTCGTCGACCGGGCCACGACCGGAGCCGCGATGCCGGAGGTTGAGGACTGGGAGATCGGGGTCCTGCACCGTGACCACACCTCGGGCCCGGGTGCCTGGGTACGCGTCAGCTGGGTGCACGTCGAGCCGGAGCAGGTCGACCGGCTGGCCGATCTCTATCGGATGGTGCTGCTGCCGAAGATCGTGGAGTTCACGGGGTTCTGCAGCGCCAGCGTACTTCTCGACCGGCCGTCGGGCCACGTGGTGTCGTCGGTGACCTTCGACAGCTATCAGGCGATGCGCACCACTCGCACGCTCGCTGTCGGGGTGCGCGAGCACGTGGACGGCGAGGTTCTCGAGGTCGACGAGTTGCAGTTGGCACTCGCGCACCTTCGGGTCTCCGAGCTGGCCTGATCGACGACCCGGCGGCCCACCGGCGTCAGCAGTCCAGCAGCGCGGTCCAGGTGAGCAGGGTGCCGCCGCCGGGGCCGGGTTCGAGCAGGAAGCTGCCGCCGTGGTGCTGGGCGCGGCGGCGCATGTTGGCCAGGCCGCTGCTGCGGGTGGTGTCGCTGAGCCCGACGCCGTCGTCCCGGATGACGAGGGTGACCTGGTCGTCGTGGGCGGTCAGGTCGATCTCCGCGGCGTGCGCGTGGGCGTGCCGGGCGATGTTGCTCAGGGCCTCGCGCACGACGGCGAGCAGATCGTCGCACAGGCGGTCGGCAATGGTGTCGAGCAGGCCGGAGAAGCGGACGGCGGGGTCGAAACCGAGGGCGGGGGCGAGCTCGCCGACCAGGTCGAGCACGCGGCCTCGCAGGGCTCGCGGGCTGGTCTGCGAGGTCTGCTGGAGCTGGAAGATGGCGGTGCGGATCTGGCTGATGGTGGAGTCGAGATCGCTGACGGTCGACATGACGCGGTCGGTGATGCGGCCGGGGCCGACGGTGGCGGCGAGTGCCTGCAGGGACAGTCCGGCGGCGAAGAGACGCTGGATGACGTGGTCGTGCAGGTCCGCGGCGATGCGTTCGCGCTCGTCGAGCAGGGCGGCGCGTTGCTGGTCCGCGCGAGCTTGACCGAGTTCGAGGGCGACGGCGGCCTGGTTCGCGAAGCCGGTCGCCAGGTCCAGGTCCTCCGCGCTGAACGCGGCCCGACCGCGCAGCCGGATGAGGTTGAGCACGCCGTGCACGCGGCCGGAGCCGCGAAGCGGCACGACCATGATCGGACCGGCGTCCACCACCGCCGACGCGGCGTACGGCATCGAGGGCGACTCCTCCGGTGACGTCAGCCGGAACGGCTTCCCGCTCGTGAACGCCCGCCCGGAGAGCGACGCGTTCAGCGGGACGGTGAGGTCCATGAGGCCGTCGGCGCTGGTTCCGACGGCCACGGAGACCCGCAGGTCCGCGCTCTGGCTGCTGTCGGGGAGTGCGATGGTGACGACGTCGGCGTCGGCGACCTCCCGGCTGCGGTCGGCGATGAGGCGCAACGAGCCGACGGCGTCGTCGGGGGCGGCTGCCAGGATCCCTCGAGTGATCGCGGCGGTGGCCTGCAGCCACTCTCCCCGCAGGCGGGCGGCCCCGTACAGGTGGGAGTTGTCGATCACGGCAGCGGCGGTGGCGGCGAGGGCCGTCGTGAGTTCCTCGTCCTCGGCGCTGAACTCGCCGCGCGTGCTCTCGGTGAGGTAGAGGTTGCCGAACACCTCGTCGCGGATGCGGATCGGGACGCCGAGGAAGCTGCCCATCGGCGGATGGCCCTCGGGAAAGCCGGACGAGCGGGGGTCGTCGGCGAGGTTCCGGAGCCGGATCGGGTGTGGCTCGTCGATCAGGGCGCCGAGCAGACCCTTGCCGACCGGAAGGTGCCCGACCCGGTCGACGAGGGGAGGCGGGAAACCGACGTGGACGAACTCGGCCAGCCCGCCGTCCGGGGCGAGCACGCCGAGCGCGGCGTAGCGGGCGCCGACGAGCTCCCGGGCCGCCTCCACGATCCGGTGCAGCACCTCGGGCAGGGCCAGCCCGCCCGTGATCATGTGATTTGCGCGCAGGAGACCCCGCAGCCGCCCCTGGGTGGCGAGGACCTCCTGTGCGCGCTCGACCAGCTGCGTCAGCAGCTGATCGAGCTCCAGCCGCGGCAGGTCCGGGAAGGTCAGGTCCCGGCCGTCAGGGTGCTCACCGGATCCGGCGAGCCCGGCGTCGGACCCGACCCGGTCGTCGAGCACCGGCGCCCCCTTTGACGCTTGACAACGACCACCCCGCTGTCGCGTACGGCGACGTGGGGGTGCCTTCCGTCGCGTCAGTGAACCACACCTCCGCCTCGAACAGGCCTGTTGAGAGGGTCACAGCTCGGCCAGCTTACCCGGCACGACGATCTCAGTGCGGGCCCGCGACCGTCGCCTCGGCCTGCGCGGCGATCAGGCCGTAGTGACCGTCGTAGCGGTGGTAAAGCACGCAGCCCCGTCCGTGGTCGCCGTCGAGGTAGAACAGGAACGGCATGCCGGTGAGCCGCAGTCGGTCCACCGCCTCGATCGTGTCGAGCAGTGGCGGGGACACGGTGCTCACCGTCACCCGCACGTCGCCGGGAACCACCTCGCCGGCCCGGCCGTCGACCTGGGCGAGCCGGATCCCCGTGGAACCGGCCCGGTAGACGAGGCTGTCGACGCCCCGGCCGACCTCGACGAACAGGTGGAAGTCGTGGTCGAGGTCGCCCATCTCGACGACCGCCTCGTCCACCGAGCACGCCGCCGGGCTGACCGTCTTGTGCTGGACAATACGGCGCTCGTCCGGCGGACGGTCGTAGTAGCTGCGGCTCGTCGTCGAGTGGGAGTCGTGGCGCCGCTCGTGCGGCTCGTCCTCGAACCTCCGGGCGTGCCGCGCCTCCCAGCTCCCGGTGACCCGCTCGAGGCGGTGGGCCAGCCGGTCGACGAGGAGATCCACGGCCTCGCGGGGGGTGGTGGCCTCGACCTGCACGCGCACCGGCCGGCCGTTGAGGTCGATGTTGACCTGGGCGACGACCGGCCGCTCCCGAGCCGGGTCGCCGTGGCGGGTCACCCGGACTCGGGAGTGCAGCACGGGTCGGCCGGTGTGGGCCAGGACGCCCGCGACCTTCCTGCGCGCGTAGTCCACGAGGTCCTCCGCCACACCGCCCCGCAGCTCGACGACCGTGTCGGGCCGGGCGGATCGCTGTTGTGTCCTGCTCATGCGGCCACGCTGCTCCTCAAGATCAGGCAGCGACAGGGGCCGACCGGACTCCCGGTCGGAGGCGGAGGGCCCAAGCCGTCGATCGTCCGCATGCGCCAGGCTGATTGGCCTTGTCCGCGTGGGCGGGCCGGCGCATCGTCTCTTGTCATGCGTGCGTGGGTCGTCGATCACCCGGGACCGATCGCCACCGGGCCCCTGCGAGCTGTGGAGCGGCCGGAGCCGCAGCCGGGCCCGGGGGAGGTGCGGGTGCGCGTCGCGGCGTGCGGTGTGTGCCGCACCGACCTGCACCTGGCCGAGGGCGACCTGCCGCCCCGGCGTCCGGCGACCGTGCCCGGCCACGAGGTCGTCGGCACGGTCGACGTCCTCGGCCCGGGCGCCACGCGGTTCGCGCTCGGCGACCGGATCGGCATCGCGTGGCTGCGCGGCACCTGCGGCCGCTGCCGGTGGTGCCGCAGCGGTCGGGAGAACCTGTGCCCGGATGCCCGGTTCACCGGCTGGGACGCCGACGGCGGCTATGCGGAGTACGCGGTCGTCCCCGAGACGTTCGCCTATCGGCTGCCCGCGGCGCTCGGCGACGGCGAGGCGGCTCCGCTGCTGTGTGCCGGCATCGTCGGTTACCGCGCGCTGAAGCGGGCCGAGCTGCCTCCGGGTGGCCGACTCGGGATCTACGGGTTCGGCGCGTCCGCGCACGTCGTGGCGCAGGTCGCGCTCGCCCAGGGGGCCACCGTGCATGTGCTGACCCGCTCGGGGAAGGCCCGCGAGCTCGCGCTGCGGCTGGGCGCGGCCTCGGCCGGGCCTGCGGACGCCGCGCCGCCCGAGCCGCTCGACGCCGCGATCCTGTTCGCGCCGGCGGGGGAGCTGGTCCCGGTCGCGCTGCGGGCGCTCGACCAGGGCGGCACGCTCGCCGTCGCCGGCATCCACCTCACCGATGTCCCCGGCCTCGTGTATGCCGACGAGCTGTTCCGGGAGAAACAGCTGCGCAGCGTCACCGCCAACACGCGGGCCGACGGCGAGGAGTTCCTGCACCTCGCCGCCGCGCTCGCCGTCCGGCCGACGATCGACCCCCGGCCGCTCGGCGAGGCGGACGTCGCCCTCGCCGACCTGGCCGCGGACAGGATCACCGGCGCCGCGGTCCTGATGGCCTGATCAGGCAGAGCCCTGCGGGTGCCGGGCCCACCACTCGGGACCCGGTGCGGGAGCCGTCGGATCCGCTTGCGGCTCCACCGACTCGGCCAGGACGGCGTCGCGGCGGACCAGGAGTACCGGGCAGGACGAGCTGCGCAGGACCGTGCGGCTCGTCGAGCCGACGACCAGGCGTAGGCGGGTCTTGCGGGCGCGAGTGCCGAGAACCAGCAGGCGCGCCGTCATCGAGGCCTCCAACAGACGGGCGGCTGCCGCGCCGGACACCAGCTTCAGGTGGACCGGCACGGACGGATGGCGCACCCGCCACGGCCCCAGCCCCTCGCGGAGGGCGTGCTCGAACGCGGCGCCATCCCGGTGGTACCGCGGGTGGGAGCTCCCCGTGCTGCCTCCGGCGTGCACGACGACCAGGTGGCTCGCGTGGCGCTGCGCGTCGGCGAAAGCGGCGGTGACCGCGCGGGCACCCGCCACGAGGTCCTCCAGGCCCAGCACGACCGGCCCGTAGTCGGCGGGCACGAGGCCGTGCCGGTAGCGGACGACGGCCACCGGGCAGGGCGCGAGCTCGCAGACCTTCAGCGCGGCGGCATGCAGCAGCACGTCGTCGAGCCGGCTCCCCCCGGTCATACCGACGACGAGCAGCTGCGCCCCCGCGCCGGCGTCGGCCAGGGACCGCGGCATCGGCCCGCTGAGACGCTCGGTGAGGGTGGGGAGGCCGGGCGCGGCCCGGCCGGCGACCGTGTGCGCCAACGTGAGGATCGAGCCCGCCTGGCGCTCGCAGGTGGCGTCCCCGTCGGCGTAAGGGGCTGCGTGCACGATCCGGAGAGGCGCGCCGCGTCGACGGGCCTCCCGGCTCGCCCAGCTCACGGCACGCAGAGCCGTCTCGGACCCGTCCACCCCGACCACCACCGGTGCCGGACGCTGCTTGTCCATGTCGTCCTCCACGCCGCACTCGACGAGACTGTTCGTCGGCTGCGCGCCGGGCCTGCAGGAGCCACGGGCGGTCATCGCACGTTCTTCCACGGGTCCTGGCCCCACCATGATATCGGGCCGGCGGGCGTGGCAGAGGCGGCCGACCGGTCCGCAGGGGTCGTTGGACCCGTGACCGACACCCCGCACGGTCGAGGAGGCCGGGCGGGACCTTCGCCGTGGGCATCGTGCCGAGTGGCCACTGTCCGCGAGACCGGCGCGGCGCAACCGTGGTGTCGTCGGTGACGCCGGGAAGGTGACGCCGGGAAGGTGACGCCGGGAAGGTGACGCCGGGAAGAGGTGCCGAGATGATGTGGCAGTACGGCAACGGTATGAGCGGCTGGGGCTTCGGGCTGATGACCATCGGCAACCTGCTCGTGTGGGCCTTGATCGTCGTCGGGGTGATCGCCCTGCTCCGCCACCTCAGTCGGCGAGAGGCGGGGGTGCCGCGGCCCACTGCCGAGGACCTGCTCGCCGAGCGGTTCGCGCGCGGGGACATCACTGAGCAGGAGTACCGCGACCGGCTCGACGTGCTCCGGCAGTCCCGGGCCCACTCGGACGGCTGATCATCACCTCCGGCGATCTCATCGCGACTACCGCGAACCACGCGCTGCCTACTGCGTGATAGGCCGGTGGCCGGGCATTCTGCGGCGACGTCTTGGGCCGTTGTGCCCTGCTTCGATGCTGTGCGGGCGCACACTGTGGGGTCATGAGACCGGACTCCCGCTACGACCCCACGGCGCGGCGTGATCAGCGTCGGGAGGCGCTGGACGTCGAGGCGGCGGTCGGTGCGGCGCTCGCGCGGACCCACGACTGCACGGAGACCACATCACGGTCACGGCGGGGCCTCAGGGCCTGGTGACCCTCACCGGCACCATCGGGACCCATCACCGATCAGATCGCCCAGACCACGCTGCGGAAGGTGGTGGGTCAGCACACGCTCGACGAGACGCTGTCGGAGACCGCTGAGCCTCGCGCACCAGTGAGGGCCCCTGAGCGACGTCACGACCGAGGAGGAACAGATGGCGACTGTGGTCGTCGGTATCGATGGGTCGGACGGGGCTCGACGGCGCTCGAGGAGAGCACCCGTGCCGCGTTGGACGCGGCGGTGGACAAGATCGAGGCGGATGGTGCTGCAGTGATCGAGCGGGTGGTGGCCACAGGGCAGCCCGCCCGGGTACTGGTCGAGCAGGCCCGCGGCGCAGACATGCTCGTCGTCGGATCTCGGGGTCACGGCGGCTTCGCCGGACTCCTGCTCGGCTCGGTCAGCCACCAGTGTGCCCAGCACGCGCCGTGCCCGGTCACGATCGTGCGAGCCCATGGTTCCGATGTGCCGGTTATTGGGCATGAGCGCGGTCTGGCTGGGTCTGCGACGGTGGCTCGACGGCCGCAACTCCGCTGACTGGGGTCGCGAGTGGGCCCGGGTCGAAACCGAGTGGAGCGGTCGGAATCGCTGACAGCGGCGACGGGCGGCCACGCTCGTACCGGCATACGAGAGAGGACGGGCATGGACGACCGGCGTGTGGGACGAGCGGTGGTGGCCGGGGTGGACGGCTCCGAGCGGTCGCTGCAGGCCGTGCGGTGGGCGGCCCGGGAGGCGGCCCGGCGACGGGCGCCGCTGCGCCTCGTCGCCGCCGTCGGTTGGGTGACCGCACCTCACCAGTACGGCGATCCCAGGACGGGTCCGGACCTCCGGGAGGTGCTGCTGCGCCAGGCGCGGGTCGATCTCGGGGAGGCTGCGCAGGCTGCCGCAGCCGCTGCGTCGGGGCCGAAGCCGGAGCTGGAGGTGCTCGACGGATTTCCCGTCGTGCGCCTGGCGGACGAGTCGCGCGCGGCCCAGCTCGTGGTGATCGGCGACCGCGGCATGGGCGGGGTGCCCGGCCTGCTGGTCGGTTCCGTGGCGGTCGGCCTGGCGGCGCACGGGGGCTGCCCGGTGGTGGTCGTGCGCGGCCGGTGGGACGCGACCGGCGGACCGGTGGTCGTCGGCGTCGACGGCTCGCCAGTCAGCGAGGCGGCACTGGCCTTCGCCTACGAGGCTGCCGGGTCGCGCCGCGCGCCGCTGCTCGCCGTGCACGCGTGGCGCGAACTGCTGATCGACCCCGTGACGATGCCGTCGCTGGACTGGGCGGTGGTCGAGCAGGAGGAGCAGGCGGAGCTCGGCGAGCGGCTGGCGGGGTGGCAGCAGAAGTATCCGGACGTCGACGTGCAGCGCCTCGTCGTGCGGGACCGCCCGCGCGGGTGCTGGTCGAGCAGTCGGCCCATGCCCAGCTGGTCGTCGTCGGCTCGCACGGTCACGGGGGCCTGGCCGGTCTCGTCCTGGGGTCGATCGGCCATGCCGTGCTGCACCGCGCCGACTGCCCGGTGGCCATCGTCCGTCCCGACGTCGGAGCGGGTGCGCAGTGAACAACGCACGCGGCGACCGGCGCGGGTGACCGTCGACCGGGCATGAGCGGGCTGAACACGGGCCGGGCGGGGCGCAGTCCGGTGCGTGTGCCGGCCGGTGTGGCGTGGCACGCCACACCGGCCGACGAGGTCCTCACCCGGTTGGAGAGCCGTCCCGGCGGGTTGACCACGGTCGAGGCCGAGCGGCGGCTCGGCGAGCATGGCCCGAACGCGCTCACCCGGCAGCGCGGGCCGTCGGCGTGGCAGGTTCTGCTCCGCCAGTGCACGAGCCCGCTGATCTACGCGCTTCTCGCCTCGGCGGCGGTCGCGTTCGCGCTGGGCGACGTCCCAGACGGGACGGTCGTGCTCGCGGTCGTGGTGCTCAACGCGCTCATCGGGTTCGCCCAGGAGTACCGGGCCGGCAAGGCGATCCAGGCGCTGGCGCAGCTCGTGTCCGAGCCGGCGAGGGTGCGCCGCGACGGGCGGTGGACGCAGGCCGACGCGGAGGCACTCGTTCCCGGGGACGTCGTGTCGCTCGACGCCGGGGCCCGGGTCGTCGCGGACCTACGGATCCTGCAGGCCCGCGGGTTGCGCGCGGACGAGGCGGCGCTGACCGGGGAGTCCGTGCCGGTGGACAAGGCCGCGGATCCGGTCGACGCCGCCGCGGAACTCGCCGAGCGCCGGTCGCTGTTGCACGGCGGTACCCTCGTGACCGCCGGGACGGCCGAGGCCGTCGTGGTGGCGACCGGCGACCGCACCGAGCTCGGCCGCATCTCCGGTCTGCTCGGCACCGTCGAGCCGACGCAGACCCCGCTGACCCGCAACATTGGCCGGCTCGGGTCGACGCTCACCAAGGTCATCGGGGCGGTCGCGGTGGTGCTGCTCGGCGTGGCACTGCTGCGCGGCTATCCGCTCGCCGACGCCGCCCTGGCCGCCATCACGCTGGCGGTGGCCGCGATCCCGGAGGGGCTGCCCGCGATCGTCACCATCGCGCTCGCCATCGGCGTGCAGCGGATGGCCCGGCGACACGCGGTCGTGCGCGAGCTACCCGCGGTGGAGACGCTGGGCTCCACGTCCGTGGTGTGCACCGATAAGACCGGCACGCTCACCCGCAACGAGATGGTGCTGCGCCGCGCCTGGACCGCGCAGGGCGACGAGGCGGAGTTCGAGGGCATCGGTTACGCCGCGGCGGGTCGCGTGGTCATCCGGGCCGGTGACGGTGGTGACGGCGCGCTCCGAAGGCTGCTGAGGGCCGGCGCGCTCGCCAACGAGGCACAGCTCGACGGTGGGGACGCCCGTAGCGTGCTGGGCGACCCGACCGACGGAGCGCTGCTGGTCGCGGCCGAGCGAGCCGGCATCGACCTCACGGACTTGTTCGACCGCCATCCGCCCGGCGCTGTGCTGCCCTTCGACTCCGTCCGCCAGTACATGGCGAGCGCGCCGGTGTCGGCCGACGGGGCGACCGGACCGACGTACCTGAAGGGCGCCCCGGAGGTCCTGCTCGGCCACGTCGACCCCTACGTGGCGGCGGCCGCCCACACCGTCCTCGACCGGTACGCCACCGCCGCGCTACGCGTGCTCGCGGTCGCCGAGCGGCCCGGTCGTGCCGTCGACGCGCCGCTCGACCACGACCTCCGACTCCTCGGGCTCGTCGGCCTGATCGACCCGCCCCGTGAGGAGGTGGTCGAGGCCGTCGACACCTGCCACCGGGCCGGCGTCGCGGTCAAGATGATCACCGGTGACCACGCTGCCACCGCGGCGGCCATCGGCCGCGAGCTCGGCATCGTCGGGCAGGCACCGCCGATGACCGGCACCGAGATCGCCGCCAGCTCCGACGAGGAGCTCCGCGCCCGCGTGCTGGTCACGGACGTGTTCGCCCGCGTCGCCCCCGAGCACAAGCTGCGGCTGGTGCGCGCGCTGCAGGCCGGCGGCGCGGTCACCGCGATGACCGGCGACGGGGTCAACGACGCGCCGGCGCTACGGCAGGCCGATATCGGCGTCGCGATGGGGCTGGCCGGCACCGCGGCGGCCAAAGAGGCCGCCGACATCGTGCTCGGCGACGACAACTTCGCCACCATCCGCGCCGCGATCGAGGAGGGCCGCCGCGTCTACGACAACCTGGTCAAGGCGCTGGCCTTCGCGCTGCCCACGAACGTCGGCGAGGCGCTGATCGTGCTGGTGGCCGTGCTGGCGTTCCCCGTCGTGGACGGCCGACCGATCCTGCCGATCGAGCCGGTGCAGATCCTGTGGATCAACCTCGTCGCGACGGTGTCGCTGGCCCTGCCGCTGGCCTTCGAGGCGCACGAACCGGGCCTGATGCGCCGCCACCCGCGGGACCCGAACGAGCGGCTGCTGTCGGGGTTCGTCATCGCCCGCACGATCTATGTCGGCGCGCTGATGGCGGCGGTCGCCGTCGTGCTCTTCCTGTTCGTCGCCCCGTCCGGGGCCACGGGCGGGTCACCGGAACTGGCGCAGGCGCAGACGCTCGCCGTCACGTCGGTGGCCTTCTTCCAGGTCTTCTACCTGCTGGTGTGTCGTACGCTGACCGCGCCGCTGCGCAGCATCGGCTGGACGTCGAACCCGTACGTGTTCGGCGGGATCGGTGTGCTGCTGGTGCTCCAGGTGGGCTTCGTGCACCTGCCCGTCATGCAGGCGCTGTTCCGCACCGCCGACCTGACCGCGACGGACTGGCTCCTCGCCGCCGCGGCCGGCGCCGTGGTGATCCCCGTGGTGAGCGCGGAGAAGGCGTGGCGGCGCCGTTCCTCCGCTCGGCGCCGCGCGGACAGGTAGCGACGAGTTCCGCCGACGCCGGCCGTCTCAATTGACGACCGCATCCCCGGCACGGACGGAGCCTCCGATGACCACGACCACCGCCACCCCCACCACCCGCACCACGTCCCGCGCCGCCGGTATCGGCCTGTGGACGCTGCAGGTGCTCCTCGCCGCCGTCTACGCCTTCTCGGCGTTCGGCAAGCTCACGGCCGAGGCCCAGAACGTCGCCGGGTTCGAGGCGATGGGCCTGGGCGCTCCCGGCATGTACATCATCGGGATGCTGGAGCTCGCCGGAGCGATCGCGATGTTCATTCCCGCGCTGACCGGGCTCGCCGCGACGTGCTTCGTCGCGCTGATGATCGGCGCGGTGACACTGACGTGGATGATCGGGGGAGGAGCGCTCGTCGCGATCCCGGCGACCGTCGGTGTCGTGGCCGCCGTGGTCGCGTGGGGTCGTCGGGACAGCACGTACCGGCTCGCCGCCCGCCTGCGCGGCACGTCCCGGGCATCGACCCGTACCTGAGCAGCGGTCGAGCCTGCTGCTCACCGCCCGCAAGGCCGGCTGACGCCGTCGCCCTCGGGCAGGCCGTGGGGAAATGGCCTCAAGCAGGGCGGCGCCGGTGGCGGCGTCGTCCCCCACGTGCCGCAGCGCCGCCTCGGAGAACGCGACGGCCTCCCGGTGCGCCCCGGAGCGGGAGGCCTCGGCCGCAGCGGCGGGCGCGTACCGGAGCACCCGGTGCACATCGCCCGCGGCCGCGGCGTGGTGGGCCAGCACGCTCGGGTCGCCGCCGACCGCCTCCAGCGCCTCGATCATCGCGGCGTGCAGCGCCGGCTCGGAACCGGGTTCGGCGGCGCCGAGGATCGCGGACCGCGCGATCTCGTGGCGGAACGCGACGGCCGGGCCGTGCCTGTCGATCAGGCCGGTGACGGCCAGCAGGCCGACGGTCGCCGTCGACACGCCGAGCGTGTCCAACAGCCCGGGACCGACCGGTTCGGGTGTGCAGGAGAGCAGCTCGAGGCAACGTCGCACCTCGGGCGCCAGCCCGGCGGTGCGGGCGAGCACGGCGTCCCGGACGCTCGCGGGCATCGGGGCGTCCGGCTGTCGGCCCAGTGCAGGCCTTCACCACGAACACGCGCGGGCGGGAACGCAGGGCGTCGAGCACCGCCGCGAAGATCTCGTGCTGGGCCGCGGTGCCGCGCAGCAGTGCGGGCACCGCCGGCCCCAGCTCGTCCGCGACGTCGCGCAGCGGGCCGAGCGGGCGGGGCGTGCTCAGCGAGTCGCACATGCCCCACAGCGGTTCCGACCGGGCCCGCTCGACGAAGGTGCGCCAGGCGTATTCACGGATCGTACTTCGAACGCCGCGCGATCCGGCCGATCGCTGATCCAGATCGCCGTCGCACAGCGCTCGCGACCGTCACACCTCGTACAACAGGCGCGACAGCCACACCACCTGTGTGACGGCCGATCAGGAGTGCGACAGCCGCTCTAGACTTCGGGCTGCCGTGTCGCCGTGGACGTCGGCGAGACCGGTCGTCGCGCACCGCCCGGCCGAGCCCCGGAGAGGACGATCGTGGCCGAAACCGCGACGAGTGACGCGCCGCAGCTGCACAGCGCCGTCGACCCGCACGGCGCCGGGTTCGTGCGGAACGCGCAGGCGCACCGGGCGCTGGTCGCGGACCTGAACGCGCAGCTGGCCACGGCCCGGCTCGGTGGTCCGGCGCGTGCGCGGGCGCGGCACGTCGAGCGGGGGAAGCTGCTGCCGCGGGAGCGGGTCGACGCGCTGGTCGACCCGTCGTCGCCGTTCCTCGAGCTGTCGCCGCTGGCGGCGAATGGGCTCTACGGGGACGAGGCCCCGGCCGCGGGGATCCTCACCGGGATCGGCCGGGTCGCGGGGCGCGAGTGCGTGATCGTCGCGAACGACGCGACGGTGAAGGGCGGCACCTACTACCCGTTGACGGTGAAAAAGCACCTGCGGGCGCAGGAGGTGGCGCTCCAGAACCGGCTGCCGTGCATCTACCTCGTCGACTCCGGTGGCGCGTACCTGCCGATGCAGGACGAGGTGTTCCCGGACCGCGAGCACTTCGGGCGGATCTTCTACAACCAGGCGCAGATGTCCGCGGCCGGCATCGCGCAGATCGCCGCAGTGCTGGGGTCGTGCACGGCGGGCGGGGCCTATGTCCCGGCGATGAGCGACGAGGCGGTGATCGTCCGCAACCAGGGGACGATCTTCCTCGGCGGTCCGCCGCTGGTGAAGGCTGCCACGGGCGAGGTCGTGACCGCCGAGGAGCTGGGCGGGGGAGACCTCCACGCGCGCGTCTCCGGGGTCACGGACCACCTGGCC
The DNA here is from genome assembly GCA_963720845.1 of uncultured Actinomycetota bacterium. Lineage (GTDB taxonomy): Bacteria > Actinomycetota > Actinomycetes > Mycobacteriales > Pseudonocardiaceae > Pseudonocardia. The sequence continues at coordinate 47,635 of CAVRHG010000018.1, forward strand.
GACGACGACGCGCACGCGCTGCGCATCGTCCGGTCGATCGTCGGGACCCTCGGGCCGCGGGCGTGTAGGTCGTGGGACGTCACGCCGACCGTCGAGCCGGTCGTGGATCCGACCGAGCTGTACGGGGTGGTGCCCACCGACCCGCGGATCTCGTACGACGTGCGCGAGGTGATCGCCCGGATCGTCGACGGGTCGCGGTTCCACGAGTTCAAGCCCCTGTACGGGCCGACGCTGGTCACCGGCTTCGCCCGCGTCCATGGCCATCCCGTCGGCATCGTGGCGAACAACGGCATCCTGTTCTCGGAGTCGGCGCTCAAGGGTGCGCACTTCGTGGAGCTGTGCGACCAGCGGGCCGTGCCGCTGGTGTTCCTGCAGAACATCACCGGGTTCATGGTCGGCCGGGAGTACGAGGCCGGCGGGATCGCCAAGCACGGCGCCAAGATGGTGACGGCGGTGGCGACGACGCGGGTGCCGAAGCTGACGGTCGTGATCGGCGGGTCGTTCGGGGCGGGGAACTACTCGATGTGCGGGCGGGCCTACTCGCCACGGCTCCTGTTCCTGTGGCCGAACGCGCGGATCTCGGTGATGGGTGGGGAGCAGGCGGCGACGGTGCTGTCGACGGTGCGCAGCCCGGACGACCCCGAGCCGGACGAGGAGTTCCGGCAGCGGATCCGGGCGCAGTACGAGACCCAGGGCCATCCCTCGTACTCGACGGCGCGGTTGTGGGACGACGGAGTGATCGACCCCGCCGACACCCGCACCGTGCTGGGCCTGGCCCTGTCCGCCGCCGCGAACGCGCCGCTCGCCGACCCGGCGTTCGGCCTGTTCCGGATGTGACGGGATGTTCAGCACCGTGCTCGTCGCCAACCGCGGGGAGATCGCGCTCCGGGTGATCCGGACGCTGCGCTCCCTCGGGATCGCGTCGGTCGCGGTGTACTCCGACGCCGACGTGGATGCGCCCCACGTGGGCGCGGCGGACGTCGCGGTCCGGCTCGGGCCGGCACCTGCGGCGCAGAGCTACCTGTCGATCGACCGGGTGGTCGCGGCGGCGCGGGCGACGGGCGCGCAGGCGATCCACCCCGGCTACGGTTTCCTGAGCGAGAACGCCGCGTTCGCCGAGGCCTGCGCGAAGGCCGAGATCACCTTCGTCGGGCCGCCCGTCGAGGCGATGGAGGCGATGGGCGACAAGATCCGCGCCAAACGGACGGTGGCCGCGGCCGGCGTGCCGGTCGTACCCGGGTCGGACGGCGCCGGGCTCACGGACGCCGAGTTGGCGCGGGCCGTCGCGTGGATCGGCTACCCGGTGCTCCTCAAACCCTCGGCGGGCGGGGGCGGGAAGGGCATGCGGGAGGTCCACCGTCCCGACGACCTCGCCGACGCCCTTGTATCGGCGCGGCGCGAGGCGCGAGGCGCGTTCGGCGACGACACCCTGCTCGTCGAGCGCCTCGTCACCACCCCGCGGCACATCGAGATCCAGGTCCTGGCCGACACCCACGGCTCGGTGATCCACCTCGGGGAGCGGGAGTGCTCGCTGCAGCGCCGGCACCAGAAGATCGTCGAGGAGGCGCCGTCGCCGCTGCTCACCCCGCACCAACGGGCGGCCATGGGGGCTGCCGCCTGCGACGCCGCCCGGGCCTGCGGCTACACGGGTGCGGGCACCGTCGAGTTCATCGTCGCGGGGGGCTCCGGGGTGGGTGGGGAAGGACTCGACTGGTTCTTCATGGAGATGAACACCCGCCTGCAGGTCGAGCACCCCGTCACCGAGGAGGTCACCGGGCTCGACCTCGTGGAGTTGCAGCTACGGGTGGCCGCCGGGGAGCCGCTGCCGCTCGTGCAGGACGACGTGTCGCTGCGCGGGCACGCGGTCGAGGTTCGCGTCTACGCCGAAGATCCGGCCACCGGCTTCCTGCCCACCGGTGGGCGCGTCCTGGCCCTGCGCGAGCCGCGGGGCCTCCCCGGGATCCGGGTGGACTCCGGGATCGCCGAGGGCACGGTCGTCGGCTCGGACTACGACCCCCTGCTGTCGAAGATCATCGCGTACGGCGCGGACCGGGCCGAGGCGCTGCAGCGACTGGACGCCGCGTTCGGCCGGACGGTCCTGCTCGGACTCGGCACGAACGTCGGGTTCCTGCGGGCGCTGCTGGCCGACCCGGACGTGCGGGCCGGGAACCTCGACACCGGCCTGGTCGGCCGTCGGATCGCTGAGCTGGCCGCGACCGACCTGCCCGCCGACGTCGTGGGCGTCGCCACCGGCGTCGCGCTGCTCGACCTGGAGCCGCGGGGGCCGATCGTCGACCCGTTCGCCGTGCCGGGCGGGTGGCGCCTCGGCGAGGCGGCCTGGACCACCCGACGGGCCGTCGCTCACGGGCACGAGCCGGTGGAGGTCCGTTCCCGGGGCCGTGCCGCCGACGCCGAGCTGGTCATCGCCGGCGGCCCACCCGTCCGGACCCGCACCACCGCCGACCACCTCCACACCCAGGACGGGGTCACGCGCCGGTACGCGATCGCCCGCGGCGACGACGGGGTGCTGTGGGTGTCGCGGGACGGCCGCAGCTGGGCGATCCGGGAGCAGGAGGCGCTGGAGGCGGCCGCCGAGGAGGCCACCGGCGTCGGCGGACCGGTGCTCTCGCCGATGCCGGGCACCGTGACCGTGGTGGAGGTCGTCGAGGGTGAGCGGGTGGCGGCGGGCCAGAAGCTCGTGGCCGTCGAGGCAATGAAGATGGAGCATGTGCTCACCGCGCCGGTCGACGGCACCGTGCGCGAGCTGCGGGCCCGCCCGGGCGCGACGGTCGCGAAGGACGCGGTGCTTCTGGTGGTGCAGGCGGCCGGCGAGGGCTGAGCGCGCAGTTCCGCCGAACGGGTATACACGGGGTTCGCGTCGCCGGACTTGACGCATGATCGCTACGAAGGATCGAGGCCAGCTCATAGCCCCCGTCGCCGTGGCGGATCCTGCAGGGTCTTCCGCCTCTGATCTGCTGCTGGGCGAGGTTCGCGACGAGATGATCGGGGCGCGGTGGGCGGAGGCGGAGCGCCCGATGTGGCCGCCGACGCTATACGGCTTGCCTCTAACGGCGGGTCGTGCCGATCGCGAGGTAGTCGTACATCTGGAACCCGTTGGTGATGAACATGTTCGTCAGGTAGGGCGGTCGATAGAACAGCCCTTTTGCCCAGATCCCCGGCAGCACCCGTGCCTCCTCCATGACGAGCCGGTCGATGTCGGCCCACCGCTGCTCGCGAGCGACGGGGTCCGTCGTGCGCAGGGCGTCGTCGAGGAGCATGTCGACGCGGGGATCCTTGACGCCGAGGTTCGCGTTGCCGCCGGACGGGCGGATGGTGCGGCTGTCGACGATCTGCGCGAGGAACCCGTACCCGTCGGGCCAGTCCGCCGACCACCCCGTGATCATCAATCCGAGATCGTTGTCGCGGGCGTTGTCCGGCTTGCCCGCGTAGAGCGTGTAGTAGTCCGCGAGGGGGAACGGGGCGAGCTCGAGCCTGATCCCGATACGGCCGAGCGACTGCTGCAGGGCTTCGGCGGTCGCGCGCTCGCGCGGAACCTCGGCCCGGTAGGAGACGTGCGTGCCGAACCCGGCGGGCACGCCACACGCCGCGAGCTCGTCGCGCGCCTTGGCCAGGTCGCCTGTGCCATCCGCCGAGGGGTAAAGGTCGAACCGCACCGCGCCGGGAATCACCGGCGGCAGAAGGTTGGTCGCGATCTCCCCTCCCGTCTCACCGCCGTTGGCCCGCTGATAGGCGACGCGGTCGGCGGCGTACAGGATCGCTTTTCGGCAGTGCACGTCGTTCAGCGGTGGCACATCGGTGTTGAGCACCACGTAGAACAGACGTGCGGCAAGAGGGGAGTCGGTGTTCGCGCGCAGCGTCTGATCGGTGAGGATCCGCCCTTGGGCTGCAGACTGCACGCCGGCTCCTTCGACGGCGACGTCGAGGTCGCCGGAGATCAGCCGGTTGTCGATGTCGTCGGAGTTGACGTTGAGCGCGACCTCGATCCGGTCCGGCAGCGGCTTGCGGTTGGGGTCGGTGGCCGGGTCCCAGTTGGGGTTGCGCGCCAGCACGAAGCTCTTGCCCAGGTCGTTGGTCTGGAACAGGTAGGGGCCCGTGGAGACCACGTGCTCCTTGTACTTGGTGCCGGTGTCCTTGGCCTGGGGCACCGGGATCGTCGCCGGGAGCTGGGCGAAGTAGTCGAACCCGCTGAACGGCTTGGCCAGCTTGAACACGATCGTGCGGTCGTCGGGGGTGTCGATCGCGGCCAGGCCCAGCTTGTCCGGGCTCGTGTCCTGGTAGGGCGAGGTGTAGCCCTGCAGGTCGAGGAAGTCGTTGAAGTAGGTGGGCCCGTTGGGGAAGGTGGTCTTGTCCAGCGACCGCTCGACGGCGTACTTGACGTCCTTGCTGGTGACCGGGGTGCCGTCCTCGAACTTGACGCCTGGGCGCAGGGTGTAGGTCCACTGCGTGGAGTCGGAGTTGTGCGAGCCGAGGTTCTGGGCGAGGTCCGGGACGAGGGTGGCGCCCTCGGCGCCGGGCGCGGATTTGAACATCACCAGCGAGCGCCCGTAGAGGCGGACGAAGTTCCAGGCGTAGGCGTAGTAGGTGTCGGCCGGGTCGAGGGAGTCCCAGTCGCCGGAGTTGGCCATGCGAATCGTGCCGCCGGTCTTATCGGAGGGGTTGTGGATCCCTGCGGTAATTCGATCGGCGGCTGCTTCGTCCTGATCTCTTGTCTGGCAGGCGCTGAGCGCGAGCATGAGCGCCGCGCCGGCTGCAATCATCCTTGCCCACACGGAGCTTGCCACCACCCATCATCCTCGACCTAGGGCCAACCGAGGGACTCCGTCGGAACGACCAGATGCCCCGGGCATTCTGCCGGATCGACGCGGATGAAATGTGATCGTGACGGCGGCCCTTGAGGCCGAGATTCTCGAATCGGTGATTGACTCAAAGGCCCCTGAATGCCAGTGGTTCCGCGAGAGCGCCATCCTTCCTCAACACTTTGTCGGCCTGTTCTCTGGTCCTTGGATCGGAACTTGCTGCGCCCTCCGCTGCTTTATCCGCAGACTTCACCCGGGCCTCGTCCGACTGGAGCTCGACCTGCTGGCTCCACCACGCCACCCGCTGCTTCTTCACGCGTTCGACATCCTCTTCTTCGACCAGTGCAACAGCGATCGCAAACGCCCTTCCTTCCTTGAAATGGGGACCGGGATCGCTGACCTTCTTCAGGGGAAGCAGCCATCGCCCCGGCTTGCCGTCTGTTCCATCGACCCGCACGAAGTGCGGATGCTGGCCTTCGTCGTGCGTCGTCGTCATCTCGGTCGCTGCCACATCACCCTTGCCGTCCGGCCGAGGCTGGTATATCCAGACACAGATCTCGCGGATCTTCTCCTTGGGATGCTCGGGGCCCATTGCGGCTACCGAGTTGCCGAAGAACGGAATCGCGTCGTCAAAATTCACAGGCATACGGCAACCACCTCTCGGGACGTGACAGCTCACCAATGCCGATCTTGGACGAGGACTACGTCAAGGCAGACTATCTCACACTTCCCGTAGAATTACGAAGATCATATCGGGCGGTAAGATCCTTGCGGCGACAAGCGGTTCTGGCGACTCGTGGATACGCTCGGTGGCGGCAGTCGCTGGGCCTTTTGCGGCAACGCCTGCTGGGCGCCGGCGGGAATGTCCGGCCGAACGTCGATCGTGTCGCCGGGCTCGGGTTCGGGATGGTGAGGTGGCCACCGCTGGCCGACGACCGACGCCTCCACCCCGGGCAAGGCGGCAGCGGCATCGACCAGCTCACCTGTCTCCGTGCCCGACGGCCGACATGCCGGCCTCCGCACCCCTCGAGCACCACAATTCAGGTAGTGGCGTTGGTTCTCGTCGGATTACTGGAATGCTGTGGTCGTGTCCGGCGACCAGCTGCCTCGGCGGCGTGTGTTCCTGAGCCACACGTCGGAGCTCCGGCGGTTTCCGGCCGGATGCTCGTTCGTGGCCGCGGCGGAGGGTGCCGTCGCGCGGGCCGGGGACGCCGTCACCGACATGGCGTACTTCACCGCGCGGGACGAGCTGCCGTCGCAGGCGTGCCGGGAAGCGGTGCAGGCGGCCGACCAGTACGTCCTGATCGCCGGATTCCGGTACGGCTCGCCGGTGCGGGACCGGCTCGAGCTGTCCTACGCCGAACTGGAGCTCGAGACGGCTACAGAACGCGGCCTTCCGCGGCTGGTATTCCTCCTGGGTGACGAAGCTCAAGGACCGGCCGCGCTGTTCGTGGACCGAGAGTACAGCGCCCGGCAGCAGGCGTTCCGAGAACGCATTCGCAGCGCAGAAATGATCACCTCGGTGTTCACCTCACCGGGCGAACTGGAGGCCGCGCTGCTCCACGCGCTCATCGCACTTCCATGGCCCCGGTCGGCGGGCCCCCCGGTAGGCCGGGGCTGGAACATCCCGGCGCGATCGCGGGCGTTCACCGGCCGGACGGCCGAGATCGAGCCGCTCGCAGTGGCGGGTGACCTGCCCCTGGCCGTCGACATGGCCGGATTCGATGACCGTCTCCGGTTGAAACCGAAGCGGAGACCGGACGCGGACCTCTCGGCTCGGCCCACGCTGGGAGCGCCGGAGGCGTGGGAGTTGACTCCGGACGCTCGCAAGACGGTCACAATCCTTTTCGCCGACATCGTTGATTCGTCGCGCCTGAGCCTCGCCCTCGATCCGGAAGCGCTCCGTGGCCTGCTCGCCCGCTACTTCGGCGAGCTGAGCGCCGTTGTCCGACGGCATGGCGGTGTCGTCGAGAAGTACATCGGAGACGCGATAATGGCTGTGTTCGGCGTGCCGATCGTCCACGAAGATGACGCGCTGCGGGCGGTGCGGGCGGCAGTCGAGATGCGCGAAACACTTGCCACACTCAACAGCGAGCTCGAAGCAGGTTGGGGTGTACAGCTTGCAAACCGGATCGGCGTCAACACCGGCGAGGTGATCGCCGCCGACAACACACCGGGATGTTTGTCGGTCGCCGGAAGGGCGGTCAATGTTGCAAAGCGCCTCGAGGAGGCGGCGACGGCGAATGAGATCCTGATCGCGGAACCGACGCACAGGCTCGTGCGCGACGCGGTCGTCGTCGAGCCGAGCGGGCCGCGCGCGCTCAAGCACGGCGAGATCATCCGCGCCCTCGTCGTGACAGAGGTCCTCGCCCACGTCCCCGGCCTTGCGCGCCGCTTCGACTCGCCCTTCGTCGGGCGCGAACGCCAACGTGCCTTGCTCGAAACCGTTTTCCGCAATGTGGTTCGTGACAGGACCTGCCACTTGTTCACCATTCTCGGCGACGCGGGCATGGGAAAGTCCCGGCTCGTACGGGAGTTCACGAACGGACTTGCCGGGGATGTCACGGTCCTGCGCGGCCGCTGCCTGCCCTATGGCGAGGGCATCACCTATTGGCCGCTGGCTGAGATTGTCCGGGAGATGACGCGTTCAGGGGGACTGGACCCTGGCGAGCATCTGGCGGCGAGGATCGCGGCGCGGATCGCCGGGGCCGAGAAGGCCGCCCTGATCGCTGAGCGCGTGACCGAGGCGCTCGGGCTCGGTGGTGGGGGACGAAGGACGAGCGAGGAGACTGCCTGGGCCGTCCGGAGGCTGTTCGAGTTCCTCGCGCAAGCGGGACCGCTCGTCATCGTGGTGGACGACGTGCACTGGGCCGAGCCGACGTTCCTCGACCTGATAGACCACATCGCGGACTTCTCGCGTGATTTTCCGATCCTGCTCGTCTGCATGGCGCGGCCAGAGCTCGTCGACACGCGTCCTGGCTGGGGGGCCGGCAAGCGCGCCGCGACGTCGATCCTTCTCGAGCCCCTCAGCGACACGGAGTGTCGCGAACTGATCTCGAACCTGCTCGACCGCGCGCCCCTCGCGGACACGGCCGAGTCGAGGATCGCCGGCGCGGCCGGGGGCAACGCGCTCTTCGCCGAGGAGCTCGTGGCGATGCTCATCGAGGACCAGTTGCTCACGCGAGAGCCCGATCGCTGGGTGGCGGTGTCGGACCTGGCCGAACTATCCACTCCCTCGACCGTCAACGCGCTTCTCGCCGCCCGTCTCGAGGGCCTTCCAGCCGTCGAGCGCGCGATCCTGACGGTAGCAGCCGTCGAGGGGGCAGTATTTCATCGCGGCGCCGTTCGCGAGCTCGCCGGCCCTGTGCTCGACGGACTCGAAGATGGCTTGGCTGCACTCTTCGGCCGGGATCTGATTCGCCCGGAAATGGCGGCGTTCGCCGGAGAGAACGCCTACGGCTTCCGTCACATTCTGATCCGCGACGCCGCCTACCGCTCTCTACCGAAGAACGCGCGCGCCGACCTGCACGAGCGCTTCGCCGCTTGGCTCGCGCTGAAGGCCGCGGACCGTCTGCGCGAGTACGAGGAGATCCTCGGTTATCACCTCGAGCAGGCATTCCGGAACCGCGTCGCCCTCGGCCCTCGCGACGCGCGCGCCGCCTCGCTCGCCGACCGGGCGTCCGAACTGCTCGAGGCGGCGGGACGGCGGGCGCTTGCCCGCGGCGACATGCACGCGGCGATCGGCCTGCTCGAGCGGGTATCGCGGCTACTCCCCACCGACGATGCACGGCGGATCGCGCTGCTCGTAGAGCTGGGCGCTGTGATGATCGAAAGCGGCCGGCTGGCAGAGGCTGGGCGTGTGCTCGACGAGGGCGAGCTTCTGGCTGCGGCTGCAGACAACCAGCGCTTGATAGCGCATGTGCTCGTCCAGCGGCAGTTCCTCCGGTCCCTCCACGGCGAGGAGGGCGGGTTGGAGGAGGCAGTGCGGGCGACGTCCCGGGTGATACCGGTCTTCGAGCGCCTCGGGGACGAACTTGGCCTGTGTCACGCGCGGCGGCTCGAGGCGTGGGTTTTTCTGAATGACGCCCGTGCCGAAGCGGCTGCCGCGGCATGGGAACGCGCGGCCGCGCACGCACGGCGGGCAGGGCATTGGCATGAGTATTACGAGGTTCTCAGGTGGATCGCGTCAATGCTCTGGTTCGGGCCTACGCCGGCCGCCGAGGGCATCCGCCGTTGCGAGGCGATGCGCGAAGAGGTGCGCGAAAGCCCCGAGTCCGAGGCGGCGATCCTCCGCCAGCTCGCATGTCTCAACGCGATTGTCGGCCGCTTCGCGCTTGCTCGCGAGCTGATCGCGACAAGCAACGCCACCTACGCCGACCTCGGTCTCACGCTCTACCTGGCGTCCTCCGAGCACGAAGCCGTCGTCGAGCTGCTCGCCGGGAACCCCGCTGCGGCCGAGAGGAGCGCGCGCGCGGCCTATCGCGCGCTCGAGGGGATGGGCGAGCGTGCATTCCGCTCGACAATGGCCGCATCCCTCGCGCGGATAATCCTCGAACAGGGACGTGACGAGGAGGCCGAGGACTTTGCCAGGCTCAGCGCCCAGCTCGCTGCGAGCGGCGACCTGACGACTCAGATCCGCTGGCGCTGCGTGCGCGCACGGGTGCTCGCGCGGCGGACAGAGATCCGGGCGGCGGAGGCACTCGCGCGCGAGGCATTGGCGATCGCCGAAGCGACTGACTTCGTCAACGACCGGGCGTATGCTCTCCTCGATTTGTCCCACGTGCTCGAGGCCTCCCGCCGAGGTGACGAGGCGGTTGCCGCTACGTCCGGGGCGCTGCATCTCTACGAGCTGAAGGGAAACGTAGTCGCCACGGCCGTGACCCGCCGCCGCTTAGACAAACTCGTCAAAATGTGATGCCTAGGTTAATTCGTCAAATCACGACACTGTAATGAGGCGGCGAAGTGGCCGAACGGTCGCGCCGGAGCGTCGGGGAGTGGCCCGCGGGCGGGTGTTGACGGAGCGATCGGTGCGGGCGATGTGCGACGCCGCCGGTTGATCAAGCCGGAGGACCGGGAGGGTGTCAGCAGCTGTGCCGGCGAGCGGTGTCGGAGGGCAGCTCGCCGAATCGCTCGTGGTACTGCCGCGCGAACCTGCTGGGGTGGAAGAACCCCCACCGCGCCGCGACGTCGCTGATGCGCACCGGTCCCGTGCTGCGCAGCAGCTCGGCGTGAACGCGGTCCAGCCGGATCCGGCGCAGGTGCGCCATCGGGGACACGCCCCGCTCGTTCTGGAAGGTCGCGTGCATCGCCCGGACGCTCATGCAGCCCAGGCGGGCCAGCTCCCCGGGGGTGAGCGGCTGGTCGGCGTGGTTCTCCATGTGCGACAGCACCGGCTGCAGGCGGGAGGGCTGGGCGCGCGTCACGTACCCGGCGAGCACGTCGGTGTAGGAGTTGCGCACCGCGAGGAGGACCTGCGTCATCACGAACGCCTCCAGCTGCTCCTGCGCCAGCGGTGTCTCGGTGATGCCGCCGTCCCGGTCCAGCTCGCGCGCCAGGAACTCCACGGACGCCAGCAGGCTGCGACCGCGTGACGACTGCGTGCTGAAGTCGAAGTCGAAGTCGATCGGGCCGGTGATCGGGTGGCCGACGAGGTGCGACTCCAGCCGGGTCCGGGGGATCTTGAGGATCAGCTGCTCGGCGTCGGGGGTCCAGCGCACCGTGTTGAGCTGGTCGGGGAGTAGCACGACGCCGCTGCGCGGGGCCTGGGTCACCGCCCGTGTCCCGTCGCCGCGCTCGGCGAACGTGCGGCCGCTGGTGGTGAGGTTGATGTGGTAGGTCGTCTCGGTGGCCGGCATGCACAGCTCGGCCTGCGCGCCGTAGGCCAGGAAGCCAGGGTGAACCGCCTCTGCCGGGCCGCGTTGAGCTCCATCCGCAATGCCGTCTCGGCGCGCAGGGCATGGGGCAGGTAGACGTCGGTGACGGCGTCGCGCGCCTCCTCGACGTCATAGCCCTGCAGGACGCGGCGGACGAGCGGCGCGCTCGAGACCGCGGACAGCAGCGCGGAGAGCCGGGTGCTCCCCGAGGCGGCGAGCACCGCGGCGTGGAAGTCGTCGTTGCACTGCGCCGGCGTCGCTGCGGAGCCGTCCGAGGCCAGCGCGCGCTCGTAGCGGTCCTGCAGCGTGCGCAGCCCGGCGACACACGCCGCGTCCGCCCGCCTGGCCGCGAGCCCCGCCCCTACCCCTCGATCAGCGCACGCAGCCGGTAGGCCTCGTCGATGTCGTCCGGAGTCCAGTCGACGACCCGGGCCCCCCGGTTGTGCACGAGCTCGACGACGCCCTCATCCGTTCGCGGACGGCGTCATAGGCCAGCTGCGTGTGCGCGGCGCGGGTGTGGTCGGCCGGTGCGGAGGCTGGGACGTTCGTGCTCGCGGCGGTCATCGGGCCTCCTCGGTAGGTGAGTGCTGCGACCCAGCCGCCGCCGCGGTGCGCGCGGTTGCAGGTCGCCGTCGTCGAGGCGGCGCAGGGCCTCCTGCAGGCGCCCCATGGCCGCGTCGGCCTTGGCGGCCTCGGCGGCCAGCCTGTCGGATGCGGTGTCGGGGCCCGCACCGGTGTCGGTCGTCATCGGAACCTCTCGGTCGTGTGTCGGGGTGGTGGGACCGGCGGGAGGCTGCGCTACTCCCCGTCCTCGAGCCGGAAGCCGATCTTGACGGTGACCTGCCAGTCCGCCACCTGGCCGTCCGCGAGGTGGCCGCGGACCTCGGTCATCTCGAACCAGTCCATGTTGCGCAGGGTCTGGTTCGCCCGCGTGACGGCGTTGCGGATCGCGTCGTCCACGCCGTTCGGCGAGGTGCCCACGATCTCGGCGATGCGGTAGATGTGCTCGGACATGTCGGTCTCCTTCGGAGTGCGGGATGGGTCAGGTGCGGGCGAGGTCGGGGAACCCCACCCGCGGGCGGCCGCCGGCACGGACGTGGGCGAGCAGGCCGCCCGCGGCGAGCACGGTCCGCTCGCCGGGGGACAGCGGTAGCCCCAGTGCGATCCCGCGGCCGCCGTCGACCGTGATGGTGACCGCGTCCGCGCCGGAGCGCACGGCGTGGCCCAGGTCCGGGATCCGCCAGCGCTGCCCGAGCGCCGTCGCGGCCAGGTCGTCGTCGCCGATGACCGAGTGCACGACACCGGGAGCGACGCTGCGGTCGCGCAGCACGGCCGCGACCGTCACGAGGTCCTCGTAGGAGCTGTTCACCGACGACCCGACGCACACCTGCACGACGGCCGTCCCCGCCGCCTCGGCGACCGGGACGACGTTCCCGGGCGACGGCGGCAGCGCGACCAGCGGCACAAGCGTGGACAGGTCGATCCGCTCGACCTCGTCGTACTCCGCGCCGGGGTCCGCCGCCAGCGGCGTGAACTCCTCCTCGCGGCCCTGCGTCGCGAGCCAGCGCCGGGTCTCCGCGTCCGCCGGGAAGACCCCCGCGGTGGCGCCGGTCTCGACGACCATGTTGCAGATGGTGGCCCGGCCCGTCGTCGGGATCGTCGCGACGCCCTCGCCGAAGAACTCGAACACCGCCCCCCGACCGCCGCGCACCCCGTGGCGGCGCAGCTGCTCCAGGATCACGTCCTTGGCCTCGACGCCGGGACTCAGGCGGCCCGTCAGCTCCACCCCCACGACGCGGGGGCACGGCAGGTCGAAGCCGTAGCCGGCCATCCCGACCGCGACCTCCAGCCCGCCCGCGCCGGTGGCGAACATCCCGACCGCGCCCGCCATCGTGCTGTGCGAGTCCGCGCCCAGCAGCAGGGCGCCCGGCCGGGCGAAGCGCTCCAGGTGCACGAAGTGCGAGATCCCGCGGCCGGGCGGGGAGAACAGCAGCCCGTAGGCCTGGGAGAACGACCGCAGGTAGCGGTGGTCCTGCATGTTCTTGTCGTCGATCTGCAGGACGTTGTGGTCGACGTACATGACCGCCCGCGGAACCGCGATCTCGTCCGTGCCGAGCATCTCGAACTGCATCGCGCACATCGTCCCGGTCGCGTCCTCGATGAGGACCTGGTCGACGGCCACGCTGACGTCGTCGCCCGCGACCAGCTCACCGGAGCGCAGGTGCGCGCGCAGCAGTTTGCGGGTGAGGTTCTCGGGGGTCACGGGATCGCTGCTCACGGGAAGAGGCCGGCCCGCGGAAGGAGGGCGGGGACCTCGTGGCCGAGCTGCTCGCCGAGGAACCCGGCGGTCGGGATCAGGGCCCTCAGGTCGATGCCCGTGGGGCGGCCCATGCGTTCGAGCATGTAGACGAGGTCGTCCGTGGCGATGTTGCCCGTGGCCTTCGGGGCGAACGGGCAGCCGCCGATCCCGCCCGCACTCGCGTCCAGCACGTCCACGCCCTCGGTCACCGCGGCGTAGGCGTTGGCGAAGCCGGTGTTGCGGGTGTTGTGGAAGTGGAACCGCAGCTGCGGCCCGTTCTCCGCAGTGTCGCCGACCAGGTCGCGTACCCGGGCCGTCAGGTCCGTGACCTGGCTCGGCGCCCCGACGCCGACGGTGTCGGCCAGGCACAGCTCCTGCACCCCCGAGTCGGCGCACCGGCGGGCGAACGCCGCGACCCGCGCCGGGTCGACCTCGCCCTCGAACGGGCAGCCGAACGCCGTCGCGAGCGTGATCGTGGTGTAGAGCCCCCGGGCCCGCGCGGCGTCGACGACGTCCGCCGCCATCGCCATCGCCTTGTCCGCTGTGACGTTCTGGTTGCGGCCGCTGAACGTGTCGCTTACGCACACCACGACGTTGACCTCGTCCACGCCGGTGCCGACGGCCCGGTCCAGCCCCTTGCGGTTGAGGATCAGCCCGGCGTACGAGACGTCGTCGCGCCGGGGGACCCGCTCCATGACCGCCTCGGCGTCGGCCATCGTCGGAACCAGCCGCGGGTGCGCGAACGAGACGGCCTCGATCCGGCGCGCACCGGCGTCGACCAGCCGCGTGATCAGCTCGACCTTGGCGTCCGTCGAGAGGATCGTGCCCTCGTTCTGCAGCCCGTCGCGCGGGCTGACCTCGACGATCATGACCTCGTTGTCCACCCGAACCCCTTCTGGAGCTACTGACGCAGGCCGGCCTGCACCATCAGCGGCATGACCTTCTCGCCGAAGTACTTCATCTCCTCGTTGAAATCCAGGAGCCCCATGATCATGCAGTCCATCCCGGCCTCGTTGAGCTGGCCCAGCCCCTCGACGACCTGCTCGGGGGTGCCGACCCGTGGGTAGCCGCCCCAGCTGGCGACGAAGCGCTCCTGGAATTCCCGGGCGTGCTCGAACGAGCCGGCAGACCCCGACAGGGCGACCGCCGCCCAGGTGTAGGTCTCGAAGCAGTTGCCGTTGAAGTTGGTGGTGCCGCCGAAGCCCTTCCAACGGGCGATCGGCACGAGGGCCTCGAAGCCCAGCGCGTCCGCGCGCTGTCGCGGCTGTCGCGCAGCGGCTCGGTCTCCTCGACCGGGCGGGGTGCGGTCGGGTGGAAGTCGATGCTCATAGGGGCCTCCAGTCAGCCGAGCGTGAACGGGTCGCGAGTCGCCCCGGTGAGCTCCACCCACACGGACTTGACCTCGGTGTACTCGTTGAGGGCGTCGGCGCCGTTCTCACGGCCGAGGCCGCTGTTGCCGAAGCCCCCGAAGGGGGCGTACGGCCCGAGCACCCGGTAGGCATTGATCCACACGGTGCCGGCCCGCAGCTTCGCGGCCACCCGGTGCGCGCGCTGCACGTCGCGGGTCCACACCGAGCCGGCCAGGCCGTACTGGGTGTCGTTCGCGAGCTTGAGCGCCTCGTCCTCGGTGCGGAACGTCAGGGCAGCGGTGACCGGGCCGAAGACCTCCTCGCGCACCACGGTGTCGTCGAGCTTGACCCCGGTGAACAGCGTGGGCCGCACGAAGAACCCGCCCAGGTCGCCGGCCGCCTCACCGCCGCACGCCGCCGTCGCGCCCTCGGCCTTGGCCTTCTCGAGGTAGCCGACCACCTTCTCGAACTGCGGCTGGTTCGCGATCGGGCCCATCTCGGTTTCGGGGTCGTTCGGGTCGCCCAGCTTGATCTGGTTCGCGCGCTCGGCGACCAGCCGAACCAGCTCGTCGTGCACGCTCTCGTGGACGATCACCCGGGAGCCGGCCATGCAGGTCTGGCCGGTGGCCGCGAAAACGCCGGCGATGATGCCGTTGGCCGCCGCGGGCAGGTCCGCGTCCTCGAAGACGATCTGCGGCGACTTGCCGCCCAGCTCCAGGGTCACCCGGTTGAGGTTGTCCGCGGCGGCGTGCGCGACCGCCCGCCCGGTGGCGGTCGAGCCGGTGAACGCGACCTTGTCCACTCCCTTGTGCGAGGCCAGGGCGGCGCCCAGGTCGCGGCTCGAACCCGCGACGACATTGAACACGCCGTCCGGGAAGCCCGCCTCGTGCAGCACCTGGGCGAACGCGAGCGTGGACGCGGGGGAGTGCTCGGAGGGTTTGACGACGAACGTGCAGCCCGCCGCCAGCCCGGGGGCGAGCTTGAAGGTCATCAGCAGCAGCGGGGAGTTCCACGGGGTGATCGCCCCGACCACGCCGACCGGCTCGCGCCGCGTGAAGACGAAGTAGTTGGGCTTGTCGGTCGGGATGACCCGCCCCTCGATCTTGTCGGCGTGCCCGGCGAAGTAGCGGTACCAGGCACCCAGCCCCTGCAGCTGGCCGATCATCTCGCGGTAGAGCTTGCCGTTGTCGCGCACCTCGACCCGGGCGAGCCGCTCGGCGTTCGCGGTGATCAGGTCGGCGAGCTTGTGCATCAACGCGGCGCGCTGGAAGCCCGTCATCGCGCCCCATTCGCCGTCGAGGGCGGCGCGAGCGGCGGCGACGGCGTGGTCGATGTCGTCGGGACTGCCCTCGGGGATCGCCGCCCAGGGGGCGCCCGCGTACGGGTCCAGGGAGCCGAACGTGCGCCCGTCGGGGGCGTCGACGAACTTCCCCGCAATGTAGTTCTGGAACCGCTCGAGCCCGTTCGGAGTGGTCACGAGTCCTCCTCGCTGTCGCTCGTCGGCGTCCAGTCTCTGTCGTGCGGATCACACGGGCAAGCCGCCGGGTGCCTTCCTCGCCGGAGCGCAGGTGGCGGCCTACGATGAGGTGTCTCCGTCGGCACACGACGGTCGAGCCAGGAGGCCTCCCGGCTCGGGACGGGGACGCCATGACCCTCCTGTGGGCCTTGATCGTCATCATGGGTGTGATCGTGCTGGTGCTGGGATCCAGTGTCCGCGTGATCAACCAGTACCAGCGCGGGATCGTGCTGCGCTTCGGCCAGCTCCTTGAGGCCCCGCGCGGGCCAGGGCTCACACCCCTATCGCACCGATCGCGGACCGCCTGCACAAGGTCAACATGCAGGTGGTCACGATGCCGGTGCCCGCGCAGGACGGCATCACCCGGGACAACGTCACCGTCAAGGTGGACGCGATCGACCGCGTGGAGATCAAGGATGTCGCGCTGCCCGGGACGATGAAGCGGTCGATGTCGCGGCAGGCCGGGGCCGAGCGGGAGCGCCGCTCCCGCATCATCACCGCGGACGGCGAACTGCAGGCGTCGCGCACGCTGGCCGAGGCCGCCCAGATCATGGCCGAACACCCGGCGGCGCTGCAGCTGCGCCTGCTGCAGACCGTCGTCGAGGTCGCCGCCGAGAAGAACTCCACCCTCGTGCTGCCCTTCCCGGTGGAGCTGCTGCGGTTCCTGGAACGGGCTACGCCTGCGGCCGCGCCGGAGAGTGCCTCACCACGTGCGCTGCCGCTCGCGCCGCCCGCGAACCGCAATGGGCACGAGCCCCTCGCCGACGACCTCGCGCCGGCGACCCGATCCGAGCCGGCCTGAGGGTTACGGCAGCCCGAGCGCGCGGGCCGCGAGCCGGGCCAGGTGCACGGGCTCGCGGGTGCCGGCCTGACGCAGCTGGGTGCGGCAGGAGAAGCCGTCGGCCAGCACGGCCACGTCCGGGTCCGCGGCCCGGACGGCCGGCAGCAGCACCCGCTCGGCGCACGCCATCGACACCGCGTAGTGGCCCTGCTCGAAGCCGAAGTTGCCGGCGAGGCCGCAACATCCGGAGTCGAGCACCTCGGCCTCGATCCCGAGGGCGGCCAGGGCCGCGTGGTCGGCCTCGGTGCCGAGCTCCGCGTGCTGGTGGCAGTGCACCTGGACCAGCGCGCGTTGCCCGGGGGCGACGACGGCCGCGCGCAGGGCGTCGGCATGCTCGGCGAGCACCTCGGCGAAGGTGCGGACACCCTGAGCGAGCCGGGCGGCGAGCGGCTCGTCGGGCAGCAGCTCAGGCCCGTCGGCGCGCAGGGCGGCGGTGCACGACGGCTCCAGGCCGACGACCGGGACTCCGGCGGCGAGCCACGGCTGGATGGTGCGCAGGCTCCGGCGCAGCACCCGGCGGGCGGCGGCGACCTGGCCGGTCGTGGTCCAGGTGAGCCCGCAGCAGACGGTGCGGGGCGGCAGCTCGACGGCGTAACCGAGGGTTTCGAGCACGGCGACGGCGTCGGCGGCGACGTCGGGGTCGAAGTGGTTGGTGAAGGTGTCGGGCCAGAGCAACAGGCGGGGGCGAGGGTCGTCAATGCGCGTCGCGCGCGCCGCGGGACGGGACGAGCGGGTGAACGGGCGCCTCGCGACCGGAGGGATCGCCCGCTCCGGGGCGATCCCTCCCAGCCGCTTCGCCACCGCCCCCAGCGGGCCGCGGGCGGCCCCGTTCAGCGTGTCGACCAGCCGCGCCGGCAGGCGGCCCACGACGTGTAGCCACCGGGGCAGGGCGCCCATCGAGTAGTGCGCCGCCGGGCGCAGGCGCCCGCGGTACCGCTGGGCGAGGAACTCGGTCTTGTAGGCCGCCATGTCCACGCCGACCGGGCAGTCGCGCTTGCAGCCCTTGCACGACAGGCACAGGTCCAGCGCCTCGGCGACCTCGGCCGACCGCCACCCGTCCCCGATCACCTGCCCGTTCGCCATCTCGAACAGCAGCCGGGCACGGCCGCGGGTCGAGTGCATCTCCTCGCCGGTGGCCCGCCAGCTCGGGCACATGACCCCGCCGTGCGCGGTGACGCACTTGCCGACGCCCAGGCAGCGGCGGGTGGCGCGGGCGAAACTGCCCCGGTCGTGGGCGAACGCGAGCTCCGGGGCGTCGCGGATCGTCGGCAGCCCGACGAACACGCGCAGGTCGTCGTCCAGCTTCGCGGGCCGCACCACGCGGTCCGGGTTGAGCCGGCCGTCGGGATCCCAGATGCCCTTGAACTCCTCGAACGCCCGGATGATCGGCGGCGGGTACATCCGGGGCAGCAGCTCGGCGCGGGCGGCGCCGTCGCCGTGCTCGCCCGACAGCGACCCGCCGTGCGCGACGGCGAGGTCGGCCGCGTCCTCCAGGAACGCCCGGAAGTTCGCGATCCCGGCCCGTGACGCCAGGTCGAAGTCGATCCGCACGTGCAGGCAGCCGTCGCCGAAGTGCCCGTAGTAGACGCCCCGCCGACCGTGCTGGGAGAGGACGGTGTCGAACTCGCGCAGGTACGCGCCGAACCGCTCCGGCGGCACCGCGGCGTCCTCCCAGCCCGGCCAGGCCTCGCCGCCGTCCGGCGAGCGCGTGAGGATCCCGGCGCCGTCCTCGCGGATCCGCCACAACGCCTTCATCCGCGCCGGCTCGCTCACCACCACCGAGGAGATCGCGTACGGCGCCATCGCGGCGGCGACCGACTCCGCGGCGGCGTGCGCCTCGGCCCGGGTGGCCCCGCCGGTCTCGACGTAGAGCCAGCCGCCGCCCTCGGGCAGAGCCCGTGAGGCGGTCTCCACCGGATTCGACGCGCGCAGCGCGGCGATCAGCCCGGCGTCCATCCCCTCGATCGTCAGCGGGTTCAGCGCGCGGACGACCATCACGTGGTCGGCCGCGGTGTAGGCGTCGGGGAAGCCGAGCACCGCGAGCGCCCGCGCGGGGGGCGACTCGACCAGCCGGACCGTCGCCCCGGTCAGCACCGCGCACGTGCCCTCCGTGCCGACCAGCGCCTTAGCGAGATCGACCCGACCGGGCAGCAGCTGGTCCAGGTTGTAACCCGAGACGCGCCGGGTGAGGTCGGGGAACCCGGCGCGGACGTCGTCGGCGGCCCGTTCGCCCAGCGCACGCAGCGCATCGGGAATCGCGCCGGTCCCGTCCGTCTCCAGCGACAGCCGCTCGCCCCGGTAGGTGAGCACGTCGAGCCCGACGACGTTGTCGACCGTCTTGCCCCACGCGACCGAGTGCGACCCGCACGCGTTGTTTCCGATCATGCCGCCGAGCGTGCAGCGGTTGTGCGTGGATGGGTCCGGGCCGAAGGTGAGCCCGTGGGGTGCGGCGGCGTCGCGCACCGCATCGCAGACCACGCCGGGCTCGACCCGGGCTGTGCGGGCGTCCGGGTCGATCTCCAGGATCCGGTTCAGGTGGATGAAGTCCAGAACGACAGCCGTGTTCACCGACTGGCCCGCGATCGAGGTCCGCGCGCCCACCGGCAGCACCGGAACGTCGTGCGCCCGGCACACCGATAGGGCCGCCTCGACGTCCCCGACGTCCCGCGGGGCGACGACCCCGATCGGCACCCGACGGTAGTTCGACGCGTCGGCCGACCACATCGCCCGGGAGGCGGTGTCGAAGCGCACCGGGCCGTCGACGGTGCGCAGAAGGTCGGCCCGCAGGTCCGGGCTGCTCGCGGTGCCGCGCTGAGCGGTCACGTCCCGGGCGCCGCCGCACCGCTGCCCGACGGCGGCCCGTGCGTGTGTCCGTGTCCCTCGCCGTGACCCGTTCGGAGCACCGGGTCGCCGAGCCGCAGCGGCGCCCGCTCGTAGCGGCCCTCGTGCGCCAGGATCGGCCGCCGGTCGCCGGCGATCTCCGGGTGGCGTTCCTCCAGCTTCTGCCGCTGCTCCCAGGTGCGGCGCATCCGGTCGACGTACTCGGGGCTGCCGTCGTAGACCCCGCGCCACGTCTGCGGCATCTCGTTCTTCGACAGGCCGGGGCTCGCCTGGCCGCCGAGCGAGAACCCTGCCGGCACTTTGCGGGTATCCCCGCCGCACATAGGGCAGCCCGGCGCGGCGGTGTCGGTCATGGCGGCGAGGTGCTCGAAGCGCACCCCGCACCCGCACCGGTAGACGTAGATCGGCATTTCAGCTGGTCACCAGTTCTCGACGGACTTCGTGAGGATGTCGGCGATATCGTCCTCGGTCGGCGTCTTCGGGCAGGTCGCCAGCAGCCGCTGCTGCTTCATCGTGCCCGGGACCAGGTCCGGCACGTCCGCCTCGGTGTAGCCGACGCCGCCGATCCCGTTCGGGATCCCAATGTCACGCATCAGCGAGACCAGCGCGGACGGCAACTGCTCGCGCTGGTCGTTCGCCCGGTCCGCCCGCGGGTCCAGCATCTCCGCCGCCCGCAGGTGCCGCTCCGGCGCGCTCTCGAACGAGAACCGGAACGCCTCGGGTGCCGTCAGCGACACCGACTGGCCGTGCGGGACCATCGGCTCGTCCTGCGGGTAGCCCGCCGGCCGGTAGTCCCTGACCATCCCGGCGATCGGGTAGGCGTTCGCATGCGGGATGTGCACGCCGGAGTTGCCGAAACCCATCCCCGCGAACGTCGCCGCCATCATCATGTCCGCGCGGGACTCGACGTCGTCCGCGCCGCGGTGCACGGCGTTGCGGAACGACTTCGCGATGAGCGCCATCGACTTCTCGCACCAGAGGTCCGACACCGGGTTCGAGCCGCAGTAGGTGACGCGCTCCTCCGGCTTCTTCCGGTCGAAGGTGGCGTACCAGCGGGCGGTGTAGGACTCCACCGCGTGACAGACGATGTCCATGCCGGCGGACGCGGTGACCTCGGGCGGCAGGCTCAGTGTCAGAAGCGGGTCGATCACGGCCAGGGTCGGGCGCAGCCGCCAGTGGCTGATGCCCGTCTTGACCTTCATCGACAGGATGTCGAGCACGCACATCGCCGTGGACTCGGAGCCGGTACCCGCCGTCGTCGGCACGGCGACCAGCGGCTTGAGCTGGCCCGGGGGAGTCTTCGCGTTGCCGATCGGCTTGTTGATGTAGTCCATCAGCTCGCCGGGGTAGGTCGTCAGCAGGTTGATCGCCTTGGCGGTATCGATCGCCGACCCGCCTCCGACGGCGACGAACCCGTCCCAGTCGCCCTGGGCGCGGGCGTACTCGACGGCCTTGTTCATCGAGTCGTCGGTCGGTTCGACGTGCACTCCGTCGAAGATTTCGGCCTCGATGTCGTAGCGCTTGAGGGCGTCCGCGATCCGGGACGGCGCTCCGAGTGCGCTCACCCCGGGGTCGGTGACCACGAGCACGCGGCGTACGCCGTAGCCGGCCAGGTCGAACCCGATCTCGTCCGCGGCGCCCGCGCCGAACTTCAGCGGCGGTGCCCCCCAGGTGAAGATCGTCTCATCGTGCAGTTGCGGCTCAGTCACGAGTAGAACTCCTTCGGCGCCACCCGCAGCCGGTGGATCTGGTCGGCGTCGTGCCCGAAGACCATCGTCGCGTTCGTGCGCTCCTGGATCCCCCGCAGCTTTTCCACCGACGAGTACCACTGCTCCAGGTTGTTGACGATGGCGGCGGGCGTGGACGGCGGGCCCCAGCTGTCGCCCATGTAGACCGCGTCCGACGTGAAGATCATGGTGCCGCTGTCGGGCAGCTCGACCTGCATCGACATGCAGCCGGTGGTGTGGCCCGGGGTCTCCAGCAGCGTGACGCCGGGCAGGATCTCCGTGTCGCCGGAGACCGTCTCGAACTCGAGGCCCTCGTAGTCCGTCTTCAGATGCGCGCCGGTGAACAGACCCTCGAAGTTGAAGGCGAAGTCCTTCTCGCGCTGGTGGCAGACGAGCTTGGCGTTCGTGCCCTCGAACATCTTCACGTTTCCGGCGTGGTCGAAGTGCAGGTGCGACAGGATGACGTAGTCGATCTCGTCGAGCCCGACGCCCAGCTGCTGCAGCCGCGAGTCGAGGTACTCCTCCTCGGTGACCTTGTCATAGGGGAAGAAGTCGTGCAGCCCCGTCGGCCCCCAGCGCTCCTCCCAGTCGCGCGGGCAGCTGGTGTCCCACAGCAGCCGGCCCTCGGGCGTCTCGACCAGCACGCAGTGCGTGGGGCAGTCGACCCACGGCGCCGGTGAGTCGCGGTGGTTGCGGTCGGTGATGGACCGGCCGGGCTTGAGCAGGAGCCAGGTCAGGTCGGTCGTCATCGCCCCGCACGGGATGACGCTCAGCTTCGTCGCGGTGGCCATCGAGGTCCCTTCGACACTGGAGGGTTGCGTGCGTCACAGGAGGACTGCCACGACCGTGGCATGTAGCATGCCACTCGTCAACGGGTCGTCGCCCGACCTTCGGTCCACGAGAGGTCGACGACGAGCGCACTGTCCGTGCCGGCCTCCTGCGCGATCAGCAGCTCCGCTGTGTGGTGGATGTGCGCGCGCATCGCCTCCGCGGCGCCCTCGGCGTCGCCCCCCTCGGCCAGCTTCAGGATCGCCCGGTGCTCGCCGACGATGTCGTCGAGGCTGCGCGATTCCCGAGCGGTGGAGACGCCGCGGCGCAGCACCATGTCGCGCAGCCCGTCGACGAACGATGCCAGCCGCGCATTGCCCGCGGCCTCCAGTAGGGCCCGGTGGAAGCGCCGGTCGTGTTCGAACATCGTGAACTCGTCGTCGGCCTTCGCGGCCTTCTCCATGTGGGTGAACATGCGGCGCAGCTCGCGTCGGTGCGCGGCGTCGAGCCGGGTCACCGCGCGCCGCACCGCGGGCGGCTCGAGCAGCAGCCGCAGCGCGAAGACCTCCTCCAGGTCGTGCAGCGAGGTGAGCAGAACGCGGACGCCCCGGTTGCGCTCGAAGCGCACCATGTCCTGCTGCGCGAGCTTGATCAGCGCCTCGCGGACCGGGGTTCGCGACACCCCGAGCTGGCCGGCCAGGGTCTGGACGGAGTATAGGCTGCCGGGGGCGAGCTCGCCAGTGATCACGGCCGCCCGCAGTGACGACAGGACCTGCGAGTTGACGCTGGCGGTCTCCGGGAGCCGCTTCATCGGGTGCCTCCCTTGCGTGAGCGGAGCGTGGCATGTCACACGCCACCGGTCAACGCGTCAGTCGCGGGTGTCCCGGCGGCCGGAGGAGCTCGTCGGCGATCAGCAAGTCGTGCGGGTGGGTGATCTGGAAATTCTGCTCCTCGCCGGCGACGTGGGCCACGGTCAGCGCCGAGAAGCGCTCGAGGCATTCCGCGGGTGTTGGTGCCCTCGAACCCCGCCTCGGCCGCGTGGTCGTAGGCCTCCAGCAGCGGTGCCGCCGCGAAGACCTGAGGTGTCGGGATGCGGACGTGCCGTCCGACGAGCGGGACCAGGGTGCCGTCGGCGCCGACCGCCGCCAGGTCGTCCGTCACCAGGCCCGGCACCGCGCCGCCGCGCTCCGCCGCGGTGCGCACGAGGGTGGCCACCAGACGTGCGACGCGCGGTGCGTCCGTTCACCGACGACGTTCACCCGGACGTGTCTGCGGGACGGGTAGGCGATCCCGCCGGGCGTCGGCAGGATCGACGGGTGACCACGCCGGATGTGGACGGCACTCCACCGCAGGTCGCGCCGCACCTCATGCCGGTGCGGTCGTTCGACGCCGCGTGCGCACTGGTGATCAGCTACTTGTCCGAGGTCGCGCCCATGGGCCTGTGGGCGGTGACCCGGATCACCGAGGGCAACCAGCTCGTCCTCGTCTCGTCCGGCGACACGTACCCGGTCGGCGTCGGCGACGCGTTCCCCTTCGCCGCGTCGCTGTGCAGCCGCATGGTGTCGGGCGCCGCGCCGCGGATCGCCCCGGACGTCGCCCACACCCCCGGCTACGCCGATCTGGCGGCGGCCGTCCCGATCGCCGTCGGAGCCTACGTCGGCACGCCGATCGCCATGCCCGACGGCGAGCTGTTCGGCACGGTCTGCGGGCTCGACCCGCACGCGCAGCCGGAGGAGATGACCGAGCTCCAGCCCCTGCTCGATCTCCTGTCGAGCCTGCTGTCCGCGGTCCTGGCCGGTGACCTGCACGCCACGGCCGCGGCGCGCGAGCTCGAGCTGGCCCGGCGCGAGGCCGACCTCGACGTGCTGACCGGGCTGCTCAACCGCCGTGGCTGGGACCGGTACATCCAGGTGGAGGAGGAGCGGTTCCGCAAGTTCGGCGACCTCGCCTGCGTCGTCGTTCTCGACCTCGACCACCTGAAGATCGTCAACGACACCCGGGGGCACGAGGCGGGCGACCGCTACATCCAGCGCGCGGCGCAGGTGCTGGCCGAGGTGGTCCGCCAGGGCGACGTGCTCGCCCGCCTCGGTGGCGACGAGTTCGGCATCGTCGCCGTGGGGGCCACGCCGGAGCAGGCGAACGACATGGTGCTGCGGGCCGATCGGGCCATGCGGTTGTCCGGGGTCGCGGGCTCGTTCGGGTTCGCTCCGTACGGCGTCGTCAGCGGCTTCCCCGGCGCGTGGGCGGCGGCCGACCGGGCGATGTACGAGCAGAAGCGCCGACGCCGCGCCCGCCTCGGCGCGTAGCAGGTCACTCCCCTACTCACCTCGATTTACGGGGTTTCCGGCGTAGCGTTGCGGCCATGCGACCGGTCGGGGCGACGTCGGTCGGCGAGCCCGGCGGGGCGCCGCCGGAGAGACCCCGGCGGCGCCCGCGGTGGATCGTGATCGTGGCCCTGGCGGTCGCCGTCGCCCTCGCGGGCGGGCTCTGGTGGGTCTCGTCGTCCGCGCCCGCCCCGCCGACCGCCGCGGACGTGGATCGGGCCGTACAGCGGGGGATCGAGCAGGCTCAGGAGGCCGAGCGCAACGTCCCGCCCGAGGCCACCACCGCGTACCGGACGATCACGCCGTCACTGGTCACGGTGACCACGGAACGCCCCGGAGGCGGGACCACGGAGCGCCCCGGAGGCGGGACGGTCGAGACCGGTCTGGGCAGCGGGGTGGTGGTCAACGCGGCCGGCTCCGTGCTCACGGCCCTGCACGTCGTCGACGGCGCCGACCGGATCCAGGTCGAGTTCGCCGATGGTACGCGGGCGTCCGCCACGGTCACGGTCAGCCGGCCCGAGCACGACATCGCGGTGCTGGCCGTCGGCCGGCTCCCGGATGTCGTCGTGCCCGCGGTCCTGGCCGGGCCGCCCCCGATCGGCGACGCCGTGTTCGCCGTCGGCAACCCTCTCGGCCTGCAGCGCAGCCTGACGGCGGGCGTGGTCTCGGCCGTCGACCGCACGATCACCGCGCCCCGCGGCCCGGCGCTCGGTGGCCTGATCCAGTTCGACGCGGCGGTCAACCCCGGCAACAGCGGCGGCCCACTGCTCAACCGGGCGGGTCAGGTGGTCGGCATCGTCACCGCCCTGGCCAACCCGGCCAACCAGGACTTCTTCGTCGGGGTCGGGTTCGCCGTCCCGATCGCGACCGCCGGCGGCGCGGCCGGCGGGCCCCAGCAGTAGACCGATCGAGGCAATCGGGAGACGCATGGACCACGACGCCGACGCCCGGTTGCCCCTCGAGGCCACGCTCTACCAGGTCAAGAAGACGATCGTGGGCCAGGACGGCCTGCTGGAGCGCATGCTGGTCGCACTGCTGGCCCGCGGGCACCTGCTCGTCGAGGGCGTCCCCGGGCTCGCCAAGACGATGGCGGTCAAGACCCTCGCGCAGGTGATCGGCGGCCGGTTCCAGCGGATCCAGTTCACCTCGGATCTGGTGCCCGCGGACGTCGTCGGCACGCGCATCTACAACCAGCGCGCGGGGGAGTTCCAGGTCTGCATCGGGCCGGTCTTCACGAACCTCCTGCTCGCGGACGAGATCAACCGGGCCCCGGCGAAGGTGCAGGGCGCGCTGCTGGAGGTCATGCAGGAGCGGCAGGTGACGATCGGGCGCGACACGTTCCCGGCGCCGGACCCGTTCCTGGTGATGGCGACGCAGAACCCCATCGAGTCGGAGGGCACCTACCCTCTGCCGGAGGCCCAGCTCGACCGGTTCATGTTCAAGGTGCTGGTCGGCTACCCCACGGCGACGCAGGAGTTCGTCGTCGTCGAGCGGATGACCACGGCGCACGAGTCGCCGGAACCGGTGGTCGACGTCGAGACCCTGCTCGGTTACCAGCGCGGCGCGGACGCCGTGTACGTCGACCCGCAGATCATCGAGTACGCCGTGCGGCTGAGCACCGCGACCCGCGACCCGGCCGCGGTCGGCTCGCCGGACCTCGCGCGGTACGTGACGTTCGGGGCCAGCCCGCGGGCGTCGATCAACATGGTGCTCGGCGCCAAGGCGCTCGCGTTCCTGCGCGGCCGTGACTACGCGCTGCCCGCGGACGTCCGCGAGCTGGCCCGGGACGTGCTGCGCCACCGGGTCGTCCTGTCCTACGAGGCACTCGCCGACGACGTCTCGCCCGACGACGTGCTCGGCCCACTGCTGGCCGCGGTCCCCCTGCCCGAGCTCGACCACACAGGGCTCGACCGGGCCGGGCTCGACCACCCCGGGCGCGGCGCCTCCGCGCGCCGGTCGTGACGGAACTGGCGGCGCTCACGCCCGAACGCGTGCTGCGCCGCCTGGAGTGGCGGGTGCTGCGACGGCTGGACGGGCGCCTGCAGGGCGACTACCGGACGGTGTTCCGCGGGACCGGCGTCGACGTCGCGGACCTGCGCGAGTACCAGTTCGGCGACGACCTGCGCCACGTCGACTGGAACGTCACCGCGCGCACCGACATCGCGCACGTGCGCGAGTACACCGAAGACCGCGAGGTCACCGCCTGGCTGCTGCTCGACCTGTCCGCGTCGATGGACTTCGGGCCGGTGCAGCGGCACAAGCACGTCGTGCTCACCGAGGTCGCGGCCACGGTGGCGCAGCTGCTCTCGCGCGGCGGGAACCGGGTCGGCGCCCTGCTGTTCGACGCCGGGGTGCGGGAGACGATCCCGCCCGCGTCGGGCCGCAACCAGGTGCTCCGGATCCTCTCGCGGCTGCTGCGGCCCGCCGCCCCGGCACCGGGGACGACCGACCTGGGCGCTGCACTGCGCGCCGCCCTCGGGATCCTGCGGCGCCGGTCGCTCGTGGTGATCATCTCGGACTTCCTGTCCGAGCCGGGCTGGCAGGGGCTCCTGGGCCAGCTCGCGCGCCGGCACGACGTGGTGGCCATCCAGGTGGTGGACCGGCGCGAGTTCGACCTGCCCGCCGCCGGGATGATCTACGTCGAGGACGCCGAGACCGGGGAAGTGATTTTCGTCGACACCGACGACCCCGGGTTCCGGCAGCGGCTGGCGGTCGCGGCCGACGAGCGGCAGGCGGCCCTCGTCGCCGATCTGGCATCCACCGGGCTCGACCTGCACTCGGTCGCCACGGACGACGACCTCGTGCGCGCCCTGTTCCGCCTCGCCCACCTGCGCCGCCGTGCGAGATCGGGGGTGCCCCGATGTTGACGTTCGCGTGGCCGTGGCTGCTCCTGACGCTCGCGGTCGTCCCGCTCGTCGTGGTCTGGTACCGGCGGCTGCTGCGCGCCCGGGCGGCCCGCCGCGCCGAGCTGGCCGCACTCGGCCTGGCCGGGCCCGCTCCGACCCGGCGGAGCACGCTGCCGGCCGCGCTGCTGCTCGCTGCCCTCGCGTTGCTCCTGCTGGCACTCGCCCGGCCCGACGTCGGCGTGCCCCTGCCGCGCCGGGAGGGCACCGTGATGCTGGCGTTCGACGTGTCGTCGAGCATGACCGCCACCGACCTCGCGCCGACGCGGATGGACGTCGCGAAGGCCGCGGCGCGCGCCGTCGTCGAGCGCCAACCTCCTACCGTGCGGGTGGGCGTCGTCGCGTTCGGCACCGACGGGCTCGTCACCCAGCAGCCGACCCCGGACCGGGCGAGCGTGCTGGCCGCGATCGACCGGTTGCAGCCGGGCGGGGGGACGGCGCTGGGCGGCGGGCTGCAGACGTGCCTGAACGCGATCACCGGGAAGACGGTGCTGGTCGACGGGCCGGGCAGCCCGGGCACCTCGAACGGAGTCGAGGCGCAGGGCCCGGACCTCGGCTACCACGGCTCCGCGGCCGTCGTCCTGTTCTCCGACGGGGAGAACACGACCGAGCCGGACCCGGTCGAGGTCGCCGATCTCGCGTCCAGCGCGGGCGTGCGCGTCTACCCGGTGGGGATCGGGTCGCCGCGCGGCGCCGTGATCGAGGTCGACGGCTTCCAGCTCGCGACCGCACTGGACGAGCCCACGCTGCGCACGATCGCGGAGCACACCGACGGCCGCTACGTCGCGGCCGCCGACGCGGCGGCGCTGGCCGGGGTGGCCGACGCCATCGACCTGGAGTGGAAGATCGAGACCGAGCACATCGAGGTCACCGGCCTGCTCGCGGCCGCGGCCGGGCTGCTCGTCCTCGTCGGCGCCGGGCTCTCCCTGCTCTGGTTCGGGCGGGTGCTGTGACCCTCACCTGGCCCGTCGCGCTCCTGGCGCTGCTCGCCGTGCCGCTGCTCGCCGGCGCGTACGTGTGGCAGCTGCGCCGGAAGCGCCGGCGGGCGGTGCGGTACTCGAGCGTCGCGCTGATCCGGGCGGCGGCCCCGCGGCGCGCGGCATGGAAACGGCATGTCCCCGTCGCGCTGCTGCTGGCCGCCCTCGCCGCGCTCGGGTTGGCCGCTGCCCGGCCCCGACTGAGCGTGGACGTGCCGGTCTCGGAGGCGGCCCTGATCCTCGCGCTCGACGTCTCGGGGTCGATGTGCGCCACGGACGTCGAGCCCAACCGGCTCACCGCTGCCCAGGCGGCGGTGCGCGACTTCGTCGAGGTGCAGGACGGCGACACGCGCATCGGCCTGGTGCTCTTCGCCGGGTTCGCGCAGGTGGCCGTGGCACCGACGACGGACCACGCAGCGCTGCTCCGGGCGATCGACACGCTGACCACGGGCCGGGGCACCACGATCGGCGCCGCGATCCTCAAGTCCGTCGACGCCATCGCCGAGATCAATCCGGACGTCGCCCCCGCCGATCCGGGCGGTGGCGCGCCGGGCGCCGCACCACCGCGGGCCGCCGGCAGCTACGCACCGGAGATCGTCGTGCTGCTCACCGACGGCGCCAACACCCGGGGCATCGAGCCGGTCGACGCGGCGCAGATCGCCGCCCAGCGGGGCGTGCGGGTGTACCCGATCGGCTTCGGGACGCGGAACCCGACGTCGATGGTGTGCACGGCGGCACAGCTCGGCGGGCGGGGCTTCGAGGGCCGCGGCGGCTACGTCGGCGGGGGCCTGAGCGGCCGAAACTACCTCGTCGCGGACGAGGCCACCCTGCAGCAGGTCGCCGACGTCACCGGCGGCCAGTACTTCGCGGCGGCGGACGCCGACCGGCTGCAGCGGGTGCTGGCCGACCTCCCGCACACGGTGCAGACCCAGCACCGCAACGTCGAGGTGAGCGTGTGGCCGGCGGGCCTCGCGGTGCTGCTGCTCCTCGGGAGCATGTGGGCGGCGGCCCGGTGGACGGCGTTCCCCGCGTGAGCCTGGGCCCGCGTGGTCGCCCCCCGTCGGCGTCTCGCACACCGGGTGCGGCCGTGCGGGCCGGCCACCTCTGCTGACCTGCTACGTTGCCGCCTCACTCGGTCGGGGAAGCGTGCATGCGCGCGGCGCGGAGCCTGGTCACCGTCGTGCTGCTGGCCGGTGCGCTGGGCGGGTGTTCGAGCCCGGACGCCGGCACCGGCAGCGCCGCCACCGTGAACCCGGGGCCCCCCTTCCTCGGCGCCCGCGCCACCCAGAACCGGCATCACCGCGCGGCCGCGGTCCAGCGCCCTGCCGGTGCGGGCGCGTGACGTGCGCCTGGTCCGGGTCGGGACGGACGAGCTCGCTCTGCAGTTCGAGTTCGCGAACGACACCGAGCAGCCGATCTCGCCGGACACGCTGGGCATCGACCAGGTCGAGCGGATCATGATGCTGGTCGACCTTCCCCGGGGCACCACGTACGAGATGCTGACCGCGCAGGGCCTCAGTGGTCGGCTCAGCGAGAACAACGGCGACGACGTGCCCCCGGGCGGCACGCTCACGGTGACCGCGGTGTTCCCCGCCCCGCCGGAGGAGACCACCGAGCTGGCCGTGCTGATCGACGGGATGCTGCCGGTTCAGGTGCCGGTGCAGCCGGCCGGATCACCCACTATCTCATGGCCCTGCTGACCGTGACCAACCCGACCGGGCAGGCGATCGCGCTGGCCCCTGGCAGCGGCCTCACCCCGTTCCAGGGCGATCCCCCCGGGCTCATCCTGGCCGACCGCACCGCCCAGCTCCGCCAGCAACCCTGCCAGATGTCGGTCGGCCGTAGCGGGTCCAACTCCGTCCCGCGTGCCGGCATCGTCGCCGAGGCGGCGGCAGCCGTTGCGTCACACACCTGGTAGGGCTGGCACAGCTGCCGGGCGGGGTGTGACAGCCCTACTTGCTGTGCGACTGCCTGCGGCGATGCGACCGACGCTGCCGCCGGCACGTGTTCTATCCCGCATGCACGACGGTGCCGACGGGTTCCCCGCGCAGCGCGCGGGTCAGGGCGCCCGGGGCGAGGCCGTTGACGATTTGGATCTCGGTGACGTGCTTGGCGTGGCCCATCAGCTCGAGCACCACCCGGTCGATCGGCAGGCTCGTCCCGGCGCGGAGCAGCTCGGAGGCGCTGACCTTGTCGCGCAGCTCGGAGCCCGCGCGGCCTGCTCCGTGGGGATCGGCCGTGGAGACGCCGTCGACGTCCTTGACGTAGATCGTGCGGCGGGCACCGTACGCGTCGGCGATGAGGAAGGCGCCGGCGTCGGTGCGGTGCGGCGGGATCCGGCCGGCCGCAGGGGGCAGCTCGAAGACGCCGAACGGCGGGTAGCCGTTCGACACCACCGCGGGGCTCGCGGCGAGGTGGGCCGCGAGCTGGTGGCCGACGGTGTGGTGCGGCAGGTACGAGACACCGTGCTCGGCCAGCAACGCGGCGAGCAGGTGGCCGTTCTGCTCGGCCTCCGTGGCGGCGAGGCCTGCGAGCGCGCCGGTCGGCAGGCCGAGGTCGAGCCCGACGCCCAGCACGTGGCGGGCGCGCACGCCGGCGCCGGTGAGGATCAGCAGCTTGTGGTCGTCGAACGCGGCGCGCAGTTCGTCGACGACCGGCAGGATCGCGTCGCGACCCCGGTCCATGATCGACCGGCCGCCGATCACCACGATGTCGAGCCAGGGCAGGAGCCGGATCACCGGTCGTGCCTCCACCGGGCGCACGAGGTCGCGGTCGAGCAGGGTCTGGCGCATCAGCGCGGACGGCACGTCCCTCGCGGTCAGAGGGGTGTCCGACGGGCCGGTCATGGATCCTCCTCGTCAGGCGGCCGAGATGATCGTGCCGACGTGCTCGCCCGCCAGCGCGCGCGTGATCAGCCCTGGCCGGAGCCCGTTGATCACCTGGATCTCGGTGACGTACCGCGCGCGGCGCATCAGGTCGAGCAGCGGGCGCTCGACGATCACGTCGGGCAGGTCGAGGGCGATCAGCTCGTCCACGGTGATCCGCGGGATCAGCGTCGCCGACGGGTCGGTCTTGGGGTTGGCGGTGTAGAGGCCGTCCTCGTCCTTGACGAAGATCATGCTGCGGCAGCCGTACGCCTCGGCGACCAGGTAGCACCCCGCGTCGGTGCGGTAGGGCGGGATGACGCCCTCGGACGGCACGGGCTGCCACATGTCATAGGGCGGCATCCCGGCGAAGATCGCCGCGCCGGACGCGGCCAGGTAGAGCGGCAGCGCGGCGAAGGCGGCGCCGCCGACCACCGGTACCCCGTAGCGGGCCATGAGGTAGCCGAGCATCTGGGCGTTCTGCCCGGCGACGGCGGAGCCGACGTCGGTGAGCACGCCGGTCGGCAGCCCGAGCCCGGCGGCCACCGAGTACACGTGCCGCGCCCGCGTGCCACCGCCCGTGCCGATCAGCAACTGGTGCTGCGACTTGGCCCGCGCAAGCTCCTCGACGACCGGGTACACCGCCGCCCGGCCCCGGTCCATGAGGCTCTGGCCGCCGATCTTGAGGACGTGCGCGTCGGGGAGGATCCGGTATCCGGGCGCCGAGGCCGTCGCCGCGGCCAGCTCGGGGTCGTCGAGCGACCGCGTGAGCAACGCCGACTCGAGCTCCGGGGCCTGCCGAACGTCGTCCACGTCCCACCTTCCGTGCGCCGTCGGCCGCAGGCTACCCGTGCCGGCGGCACCGAGTGCGGCGCACACTGGCGGCGATCGCGGCGGTTCGGTCGCGCTGGCGGAGGTGGGATGACCGTGGAGCAGGAGGACGTCGACGGACCCGTCGGCGACGCGGTCTGCTGGCTGCACGAGCTGTGCCCGGCCTGCGGGGCGATGCCGAGCCCCGGGCAGCCGGACCGGTGCTGGCGGTGCGGACGTCCCGTCCCGGGCGACGCGGGGCCCGCCGACCCGATCGAGGGTGGTCCGGCGCGCGGTCGAGCGTGACGCCGGTCCGGACCGGGTGCGTTGTGGCAGAGTGCCGGCATGGCGCTGCACGGCCACCCGGTTTAGCTGATCCACGACGAGTTGCTGATCGACGGCAGCGCACGGCTCAACCTGGCGACGTTCGTCACGACCTGGATGGAGCCGCAGGCGCAGACGCTCATGGGCGAGGCCGTCGCCAAGAACATGATCGACAAGGACGAGTACCCGCAGACGGCCGAGATCGAGAACCGCTGCGTGGCCATCCTCGCCGACCTGTGGCACACCCCGGACCGCGGCGTGGCCACCGGCTGCTCGACCACCGGCTCCAGCGAGGCCTGCATGCTCGCCGGGATGGCTCTCAAGCGCCGGTGGCAGCAGCGCACCGGCCACGATCTCGGGCGGCGGCCCAACCTCGTGATGGGCGCGAACGTCCAGGTGTGCTGGGAGAAGTTCTGCACCTACTGGGAGGTCGAGCCGCGCCTGGTGCCGATGGAGGGCGAGCGGTGCTGGTCTACCCGGGCGTCGGCTGGGCGATCTGGCGGGATGCCGCCGCCCTGCCCGAGGAGCTGGTCTTCAAGGTCAACTACCTGGGTGGCGAGATGCCGACGTTCGCCCTCAACTTCTCCCGCCCCGGTGCGCAGGTCGTCGCCCAGTACTACACGTTCCTGCGGCTCGGCTTCGCCGGCATGCAGGCGGTGCAGCAGGCCAGCCGCGACGTCGCCACTGCCCTGGCCGCCAAGATCGGCGAGATGGCCGAGTACCGGTTGATCAGCCGCGGCGACGAGCTGCCGGTCTTCGCGTTCACCACGGGACGACGTCTCCGGCTGGGATGTGTTCGCCGTCTCGCGGGGGCTGCGCGAGCACGGCTGGCAGGTGCCCGCCTACACCTTTCCTGACGACCGCATCGACCTCGCCGTGCTGCGGATCGTGTGTCGCAACGGCTTCTCCCACGACCTCGCCGAGCTCTTCTTCCACAACCTCCGCGCCGTCACGCAGCGGTTGGTGACCGATCCCGAGGCGGCGGGCCGGACCGGGCCGGCGAGCTTCCACCACTGACGGACGCTGACGGGCCATCCGACCGTCACCCGGACAGCTGCCCCCGGCGCCGGCCCGTCGAGCTCCGCGACCGCCACGGCCCGGTTGAGCGCGACCACCGGGCCGGGATCGACGCCGGGGAGCTGGTCGTAGAGCGCCGCGATCTGGCGCCAGTCGGTGTCGGCCCACGACGGCGCGTGTGTGGACGGCGTTGACCGCCGCCAGCAGCTGGTAGCGCCCGGGCCCGCGACCTGTGCGGCGGGCCCGGTCGAGGCACTCGCGGACCAACGCGTGGCCCTCGGTGATCAGCGCGCGGTCCCACCCGGCCCGGTCCTGCTCCGGCAACGGCACCAGCTCGCCGCCCGCCACGCGGCTGTGCCGGCGGGCGGCGGTGAGCAGCATCAGCGCGAGCAGGCCCGCGACCTCCGGCTCCTCCGGGCACCCTTGATCTTGGCCTTGGCCCGGGTGATGCGCTGGGCCATGGTCGTCTCGGGGACGAGGAACGCCGCCGCGATCTCGGCGACGGTCAGGCCGCCGAGCAGCCGAAGGGTGAGCGCCACCCGGACCTCGGGCGCCAGCGCCGGGTGGCAGCAGGTGAAGATCAGCCGGAGCCGGTCGTCGTCGACGGCGCCGGTCTGCACGTGGGGTGTGTCGTCGTGGATCATCAGGGCCGCCCGGTGCTTGGCGTCGCGCTGCTGCTCGCGGCGGATCCGGTCGAGGGCGCGACGGGCCGCGGTGGTGGTCAGCCAGCCGCCCGGGTTGGGCGGCACCCCGTCGACCGGCCAGCGCTCGAGGGCGACCAGGGAAGATCCGCTCGATCGTGGGCGTCATTCGCCCTGGAACGGCCGCACCTCGACCTTCGAGCGGCAGGCCGCCGAGCCCTCCTTCGCCCACGCCAGCAATCTCGGGTTGGCCCGTCAGCGCCGCCGTGCGGCTCCCCGGCCGAGCGCCTCGAGATCGGCGCCGTAGGCCGCGGCATCGTATGGGCGCCGCTCCTGCAGCGCCGCGTACACGTGACGGGTGGCGACCTCGCCGAGGGCATGCAGCACGTCGTGGCGGTCCATGCCGGACGCGAACAGGCGCAGCGCGGCCGGCCAGACACCCGGAGGCTCGGCGTCCCAGAGCTGGTTGGCGACGATCTCGTGGAGCGCGAGGTGCAGCCGGGGGTTGGTTCCGTCCACCAGTGCATCCCCGACGGGGTCGGCGAGCGCCTCGGCGTACTCGGGGTGCTCCCGGTGGATGGCCAGCGCGCGCTGGTCCGGGTCCGCGGGGTCGATCGTCAGCTCCCCGTCGTCGTCGAGGATCAAGGGGCCGCCGACGGCGAAGGTGCGCCGGGCCAGGATCTCGCTCATCTCCTCGGGCGTGATGTCATCCGGCACGTCGTCGAGCAGCGCCTCGAGGAGCTCTTCCGGCACGTCGGCGGCCAAGCCCTCGAGGAACACGTCCGTGGCCTCGTCGAGCACCGCGCGCGCCGACGACGAGAGCCCCGCGCGGTCGGCCGCCCACCCGACCCAGGCCCGAAGGACGGTCGGCAGGACCTCCCACTCGGGGTCGTCCTCGTCGAGGACTTCCGGGAGGTGCTCGTCCAGCAGGAGCTCGAGCTTCGCGGGGCTCACCCGCCCCGGCTGCCCGTCGATCTCCGCCATCAGCCGGGCCACGAGCCGGGCACAGTCGGCGACGGCGTCGGCGTCGAGGTCGCGCGGCCGGGCGTCGGAGGTGAGGAACGCCTCGGCGAGCGGATCGGGATCCTCCGGTCGGCGCGGCAGGACCGCGGGCGGTTCCGGCAGCAGCCGCAGCCGGGCGACGGCGAGCGTGCGGGTGTCGCGGAAGTCCTCACCGAGCGGGAGCTCCCGGCCGGCGTCCGTGGCGGCGAAGGCCGGGACGAGCAGCGCCGCGGCCTCGCCGGCGGCGAGCTCGCGGACCCACGCCGTCTCATCGGCCATCGCCCGCATGTCGACGAGTGTCTCGCCCGGGTCGTCGACGACGAAGGCGTCCTTCGCGATGCCGCCGAGGGTGTGGTCGACCAGCACCACCACGCCGTGCGGGCGCCCTGGGCGGTCGAAGCCGAGCAGGACGGTCGTCTGGTCGCCGAAGACGTCGCCGTACGCCCAGCTCCCGGTGTGTCGCACCGTGCGCAGGTCGCCCGCCCACGTCGGGTCGGGCACATCGGCCGCGGCGAGAGCGGCGGCGCCCGCGGCGGCGGCCTCCCGCTGCGCCGGAGTTCCGAGCTCGGCCATCACGCGCAGCAGTGCCAGGGCCGGGCGGCTGTTCCGGCGTCCCGCCGCGTACGTGACGAGCCGCTCGCCGAACTCGACCTCCGGGTCGGCGTCGCCGAGCTCGAGGTCCCACCACGACCCCGCGAGCACGGAAACGATCAGCTCGGCATCGAGGGCGTCCGCGGCATCCGCGAGGTCGTGACCGATCTCGCGCAGCATCGCGGCGAGCGGCGCGTCCTCGTCGCGGCGGCGGTTGCGCGGTCCGGCGGCCTTCCTCTTCGGACGGCGCCCACGGCTGGTCGGGCTCACACGGGTAGGGTGCCAGACGCGTCGCCCATCGGACCGCCGGCCCCGTCGGCCTGCTGCGCGGAGCGGGCGTGGATGCGGTCGATGCGCCGGCGGCGGCGGACACCTGCAGATGCTGCAGGAGCTGGTCGGACCGCAGACGGCCGCGGCCGCCGACCCGTGCGAGCTTTGCTGCGCGAGGCCGATACGGATTCGTAGGATCGGTCACGTCCGAATGGCCTCGGTGCTCGGTTGAGCCCGGATCAGAAGGGTGCGGGCTCGTCCACTCGAACAAGCCCGGCGTGGGCTGGGCGAGCCGCCATCCGCGACCGTGCTTGAGCGGATGGTGGCGATTGCAGCTGGGACCGAGGTTGGCCCGCATGGTAAGACGACCGCGGGCGTGGTCGCCCGTGTGGTCCAGGTCGCAGCGGCGCGCCGGGCGGCGACAGCCCGGGTGGCTGCAGGTGCGATCCCGGACCTGGACGTGGCGGGCCAGTGCCGGGCCGGGGAAACGGTCGAGCGGGCGGCCGTCGAGGGCGGCGAGCAGGGCGTGCCGGGCTGCGAACTGGGCGGCGATGTCGGCGATCACGGTGGTCCACGCTGTGATCGTCGGCTCGGCAACAGGCGTGCAGCGCGGTCGGCGGCGGGTCACCCCCGGCCAGGAGCAGGTGACCGTCAGGATCGGTGGCGACGACGGCGCGACCCGGGCCCGCGCGCACCTCGACCTCGGATCCGGGGACGTCGGTCGTTCACAAGCTCGATCAGGTTGCCCTCGGGCCGGTCACCCAGGCTATCCGGCCCGGTACCGGCGCCGGGCCCCGGCGGCAGCATGGACGTCGCGCCCTTCCCAACAGCTGGTCGTAGGTGCCGTCGAGGTCGGCCACTTCCAGCGCCACGTGGCGGAAGGCGCGCTGACCGGTCAGCAGGCGCTGGCCAGGACGCCGAACACGATGCCGGCGGTGGCGACGGCAGCGAGGGCGCGCCGGAACCAGCCGCGGTTGTCGGTGACGTGGCCTGCGGAACGGCTCGACTTCTCGGCCACGACGACTCCGTTCTTCGGGGACGTCGCTGCGTCCCGGACGTCGTCATCGAACGGTCTCTCGCCGCGCGCCACGATGGGGCGGCCCCGACCGGGCATGGGGGACAGCCCCCGTCCCCGATCAGGTCGGGGTCATCGGTAGGCGTCTCGCCGATGGGAAATGTCGAGGACCGTGACGACTGCTGCTTCGTCGTCGATCGTGTAGCGGACCCGGTACTCGCCGCGGCGGGCCCGCCAGTGCCCCTCAAACGGTTTTCGCAGGGGCGCTCCGACCCGGTGAGGGTTCTCGGCGAGCGGTCCGTAGAGGAACTCGACGCAAGCCGAGGCGGCTGACTCGGGAAGCTGCTCGGCGAGCTGCCGCGCGGCGGACCGGGCAACCCGGACCCGGTGGGTCACTCGGCTCGGCGCCGCTGCGGCAGCAGGGCGCGGATGTCGTGCTCGTCGAGGACGTCACCGCGCGCCACCTCGTCTTCCGCCCGCCGGACGCGCTCTTGCGCGGCCTGATCGGTGAGCAGTTCCATCGTCGCCTCAATGGACTCGAGGTCCTCGGCCGAGATGAGCACGACGTACTCCCGGCCATTACGCGTGATGTGGACACGTTCGTGCGTCCGGCCCACCTCGTCGGCGATCTCGGACAGACGAGCCTTCGCCTCGGATAGTGGCACGGTCATCATAGACCAGAATCATAGTCTATAGGCCCCCGCGTTCGGACATCCGGTCCCTGACTCCGGTCATGCGCCGACCAGCACTCAACTGCTCGTGGTCACCGTGGACGGTAGGCCGTGGAACGAGGGCGGATGTCGAGCACGATCACGACCTGCCGAGCGTCGTCGATCTCGTGGAGCACGCGCCAGTCCCGAGCCAGGCGAGCCTGTAGATGCCGGCGAGCTCCTGACCGAGCGGTTTGCCGACCCGACGTGGGTGGGCGAGAAGCGGACCGGTGATGAATTCGGCTGCGGCTGCCGCGACATCGACCGGCAACTTCTCGGTGAGGGCGCGCCGAGCGGGTGGCGCGGTTCCCAGCTCGTACGCGGCCGTCACGAAGCGCGGCGCTGGGCTATCAGCGCGCGCACCGAGTCCGTCCCGTACACCACGTCGCCTGCGGCAACCGCCTCCCGCGCTTCGGCGAGTGCCCGCAGCGCGTCGGCGTCGGCCTTCACCTCGGCCGTCTCGCGAAGGGCGAGGAAGGTCTCGATGGCCAGCACGATCGTCTGGTGCAGGCTGCGCCGATCTTCCTCTGCGGCAGCGCGAAGCTCGGCGTCAAGCTCGACGGGCAGACGGATCGTCATGGCTATACCAACATGTACCGCGGTGATACAGCTAGCGGCGCGGTCAGTCGGTGCCCGACTCCATGGCGGCCCGATCGAGTGCGTCGGGCTGCACCGCCTCCGTGCCGTCGGTGGCGGAGATCGCGGCGGCGCCTGCCGCCGGCAGCTCGCCGATGAGCGCGCGCACCGGGGCGAGCTGGTCGTGCGCGGCGTACAGCTCGAGTTTGCTGCGCGAGTCCGCGATGTCGA
This sequence comes from uncultured Actinomycetota bacterium, assembly GCA_963720845.1. Taxonomy (GTDB): domain Bacteria; phylum Actinomycetota; class Actinomycetes; order Mycobacteriales; family Pseudonocardiaceae; genus Pseudonocardia. The sequence continues at coordinate 85,921 of CAVRHG010000018.1, forward strand.
GGTTGCGCATCGTGAGCTGACCGATCCGGTCGTCCGGACTGAACGCCGGGTCCTGGCTGCGCTCCATCGACAGCTTCTCGGGGTGGTAGCTGAGCAGCGGGCCGCGCGTGTCGAGCACCGAGCAGTCCTGGCCGCGGCGCAGCCGCAGGGTGACGCTCCCGGTGATCGGGTAGCCGATCCACCGGTGCAGGCTCTCGCGGAGCATGAGCGCCTGCGGGTCGAACCACCGGCCCTCGTAGAGCAGCCGCCCGAGCCGGCGGCCCTCCACGTGGTACATCGCGACCGTGTCCTCGTTGTGGATCGCGTTGAGCAGGCGCTCGTAGGCGACGTGCAGCAGCGCCATCCCCGGAGCCTCGTAGATGCCCCGGCTCTTCGCCTCGATGATCCGGTTCTCGATCTGGTCCGACATGCCCAGCCCGTGCCGGCCGCCGACGGTGTTCGCCTCGTGGACCAGGTCGACCGCGGTCGGGAAGTCCCGGCCGTTGATCCGCACCGGCCGCCCGTGGGCGAACTCGACGGTGACGTCCTCGGTCTCGATCGCGACCGCCGGATCCCAGAACGCGACGCCCATGATCGGGGAGACGATCTCCATGGACGTGTCGAGCAGCTCGAGGCGCTTGGCCTCGTGCGTGGCGCCCCAGATGTTCGCGTCGGTCGAGTAGGCCTTCTCGGCGGAGTCGCGGTAGGGCAGGTCGCGCTGCTCCAGCCAGACCGACATCTCGTGGCGGCCCCCGAGCTCCGCGACGAACTTCCGGTCCAGCCAGGGCTTGTAGATCCGCAGGCCAGGGTTGGCGAGCAGGCCGTAGCGGTAGAACCGCTCGATGTCGTTGCCCTTGAACGTCGACCCGTCGCCCCAGATGGACACGTCGTCGTCGCGCATCGCACGGACCAGCAACGTGCCGACCACGGCCCGGCCGAGCGGGGTGGTGTTGAAATAGGTCTGCCCGGCCGAGCGGATGTGGAAGGCGCCGCAGGCGAGAGCGGCCAGGCCTTCCTCGACCAGGGCGTCCCGGCAGTCGACCACCCGCGCCTGCTCCGCCCCGTAGGCAAGCCCGCGGTCGGGGACGGCGCCGAGGTCCGGTTCGTCGTACTGCGCGACGTCCGCGGTGTAGGCGTAGGGGACGGCACCGTGCTCGCGCATCCAGGCGACCGCGACGGAAGTGTCCAGGCCCCCCGAGAACGCGATCCCGATCCGCTGGCCGACCGGGAGCTCGCTGAGGACCTTCGACATGCGGCAAGCCTACGAAGGAACCTCGGGCGCCCTAGATCGGGTCGAGGATCCGGTGCAGGAACTGCCGCGTCCGCGCCTCCTTCGGCTCGGTCAGCACCTGCGCAGGCGGTCCCGACTCGGGTGTGCACGGGCGGAGGCGTGAAGCCGGCGACTGGGCCGAGGTCACCGCCCGTTCCGCGGACGCGGTGGCCCGGGCGACCGGCGCGTGATCGCCGCGGGCGTCGCCGCACGGTGGTGATCACCACCCCTGGGCGACGCTCGCGGCGATCACCGCTGCAGGATCAGACGCTGCAGAATCAGACGCTGCGGATCAGACGCCCAGGGCGCGGTGGAAGCCGTCCGGGATCACGAGGTGGTCCGCGGTGAGCTGGTCGACCGAGGACAGTTCCAGCCCGCGCATGGTCGAGTCGATGCCGCCGCGCAGGATGTCGAGGACGTTCTCGACGCCGGTCTGGCCGTTCACGGCCAGCCCCCACAGGTAGGCGCGCCCGATGAGCACTGCGCGGGCGCCGAGCGCGAGGGCCTTGACGACGTCCGACCCACGCCGGACGCCGCCGTCCATGACGACCTCGACCTGATCGCCGACGGCATCGGCGATCGGCTTCAGCATGCGGATCGCGGCGGGGGTGCCGTCGAGGTTGTTGCCGCCGTGGTTGGACACCGAGATCGCGGTGACGCCCGCGTCGACCGCGCGCTTGGCGTCGTCGACCCGGCACACGCCCTTGACCATGAACGGGCCGCCCCACTCCTTGCGCATCCACTCGACGTCGTCCCACGTGGGCGCCGGGGTGGTCATCCACTCGTAGTAGGCGTGGAAGAAGGTGGGGGCCTTGCCGCCGGGCGGGGCCAGGTTCGGGGCGGTGAGGTCGGGGATGTGCCCGACCCGGCCGAACTCCCACATCCACCGCGGCTTCGTGATCACCTGCGGCGCGAGCCGGATCATCGCCTTCAGGTCGATCTGCTCCGGGATCTCCGGGCTGCCCCAGTCGCGGCCGATGGAGAACGACCAGTCGAGCGTGGCGATCAGGCCCTTCGCGCCGGCGGCGCGGGCGCGCTCCATGCGCTGGACCATGACGTCGCGGTCGCCGGTCCAGTACATCTGGAACAGCGTGTTCGGGTTGGCCTCGACGACCTCCTCGATGGACTTGCTGGCGAAGTTGCTCAGGCACGTCACGGTGCCGCGGGCGGCGGCGGCGCGGGCGACGGCGACCTCGCCCTGGGGGTGCACGGCCTGCACGCCGGTGGGCGCGATGACCACGGGCAGGGAGACGGGCAGGCCCATCACCGTGGTCGTCATGTCGCGCTCGGGCTTGTGGCCTACGATGTGCGGGGCGAAGCCGAGCTCGGCGAAGGCCGCGGTGTTGTCGTCGGCGGACAGGCCGCGCTCGGATCCGGCGACGAGCGCGCCGTAGACCGACGACGGCAGCCGCTTCTTCGCGCGCCTCTGAGCGACGGCGACCGTCTCGAACCACGGGTTCAGTGCCCAGGGGTTGGAGAGCCAGCTGGAACGGGGCATCGTCGCCTCCTCGGGTGGGGATGTGCTTCGTCGCACAGTAATGGCACCGAGGGACGAAAAGAAGGGCAGTTGCTAACCTCCAGGGTGATGGCCATCCCGCACGGCGCCTCCCTGCTCGGGCGCCCGCCCGCCACCAGCCATGCCGAGATCGAGCGGGCGGCGTTCCGGCTGTTCGCGCGCCGCGGCTTCGACGGCACGACGCTCGATGCCATCGCCGGCGAGGTCGGCATCTCCCGCCGCACGCTGCTGCGCTACTACGACTCCAAGAACGACATCCCGTGGGGCCGGTTCGCCGAGACCCTCGACGGCTTCCGCGCGACGCTGGCCGCGACACCCGCCGACCTGCCGCTGTACGAGGCCGTGCACGCCGCTGTGCTGGCCTTCAACCACTTCGATCTCGACGCGCACCCCTCGCATCGGGAGCGGATGCAGCTGATCCTCAGGACACCGACGCTGCAGGCACACTCGGTGCTGCGGTACGGGGAGTGGCGCCAGGTGATCGCCGAGCACGTCGCGCTGCGGCTCGACCTGCGGCCCGACGACCTGCTGCCGTCCACGGTCGGTCAGGTGAGCCTGGCGCTGACGCTGTCGGCCTACACGCATTGGCTCGACCACCCCGACCTCGCCCTGCACGACCTGCTCGACGCGGCGCTGGAAGACCTGCGGAACTACCTCGGATCGCCCTGACCGGACGGTGAGGCCCACGCACAGGTCGGATCTCTAGCCGCGCGGGGTGACGTGATCACTGAGCTCGGCGACGGCCGCGGCGGCGTCGGCCCACCGGCCGTCCCACGAGAGCACCGCGATCGATGCGGTGCGCATCTCCCGGTCCTCCCCGCTGAGCAGGTCCACCAGCTCGGCGACGCCGGGGTTGTGACCGATCAGCAGGGCCGTTGCAGCGTCGTCGGGAAGATCGCGGACGACGGTCAGCAGGGCGTCGGGTGGCGCGGCGTAGATGCGCTCGTCGACGGTCGGCGCGGGCGGGTCGTCGAGCTCGGCGGCCACCAGCGCCCAGGTCTCCCGGGTCCGCCGTGCGGGCGAGCAGACGACGGCGCCGAGGACGTCGACGTACTCGCGCAGCCATCGCCCGGCGGCCGGCGCGTCCCGCCGTCCCCGTTCATTGAGCGGGCGCTGCGGGTCCGGCACGCCGACGGGCCAGGCAGACTTCGCGTGCCGGAGGAGCACGAGCCGGCGGTGCGGTGGTGGGTCGGCCATGACGGCAGCCTGCCACCACCGCGGCCGTCACCGACGGGCGGCGCTCTCGTCGGACGGGTTCGGACCGGCTGCGCTCTCGCCGGCCAGGTTCGGCCCGATGGCCGGTGCCGCGGCAGGTGCCGCCGCCGTTCCCGTCACGGGCGTGGCGGGCGCCGTGCAGTCGGCGAACAGGTTGATCAACGGATCCCACCGGCTGGGGCGCCCGGCGGGGAACCGGCGCTGCGACCGGGCCAGGCGACGGGAGCCGGGGCGGTAGAACCGCCGAGCCCACGGCGAGCGGGGTCGCGCGAGCCGCACCGCCGCGACGTAGGCCAGCAGCGGCATCAGCATGCCGAGGACGCCGAGGACCATCCGGCCCTTGAACAGCGCGATCACGATGAACAGCAGGTTCACCGCGATCGCGACGGCCACCACGGCCGCGCCGTCGGACGCGTCGATGTCCCACGGCGCAGCCTCGATCAGGAGCAGCGTGCCGACGACCACCGCGACCAGCACGGCGTCGACCGACCGCCGCCCCTCGGGGCCCCAGTAGACGTCGTCGAGGTGCAGCCACAGCGCGAACTCGTCGAGAGTCAGTGCGGCACCCGCGCCGAACAGCGCGGCGAGCACCTGCGCGCCGGGCGGCTCGGGACGGTAGGCGAACTCCAGGGCGCCCGCTCCGAGCAGCAGGAAGATCCCGTACACCTCGTGGTGGATGTGCAGCCCGCCGACGGTGTTGTCGCGGAACGGGCCTCGTCCCGTGCGGATCATGTGGGTCACGATCCGGGTGACGAGGAATGTCACGACGAACGCGACGAGCATGAAGAACGTGGGACGCAGGACCACGGACACCACGTCAGCCCACATGGCCGCTCCCTCCCTGATCGCGCGCACGTCCACTGTGCCATCGGACACGCCCCGGGCCCAACGGGTTCCCTTGGGCCCACCGACCCGGGCCCATGTGCCCTGCCTCGGCTGCGCGGAGTGATCGATGCTGAAGGCGCTTCGGGCTCGAGGTAGAGAGAGGAACCCCGTCATGATCACCCTGCACCCTCACCGTCACCACGCCGGTCCGCCGCAGGGTCCCGGGCAGTACTCGGCCGATGGTCAGCAGTGGCTCGACGAGGCGAGCGGGAAGTGGCTGCCGGTCGTCGAGGGCCAGGACACCCTTTGCATCCAGCTCGAGGACGTGCACGCCGCGTCCCTGCGCGAGGCGTTCGTCGCCCGGCTGCCTCACCACGCCGCCCCCACCAGCCGGTTCGTCGGCCATGCCACGAGCGTCGACCCGCGATGGCCCACCTATGAGGTCCCCAGCGCAGCCTTCCCGCGCGTGGCCCCCCGGTCCGACACGGCCGAGCGCCGCCACACCTGGCCGGTCGACATGTCGGAGGCCCTCACGCAGCTGTGCGCCCAGCTCGAGGCCGCCGGCTGGTCCCGCGTGGGCTGTGGCGGGCACCCCTGGGCCTGGCGCTACTCGCGGCCGCGGGTGGGTTGGCCGTCGGCTGCGGGATCGGCGGCCGCCACCGCCGGGGCGACCAACGCCTGATCCACGCATCGCGACGGCCCGGGTCCCGACCTCACGTCGGACCCGGGCCGTCGACGTGTTCGGGCCGCAGGCCCCCGCAAGAGGGGTCGTCCGCCGCTGTCGCCGGTCGCGCCTCGGCGTCACCCTCGGAGGGGAACCGGGGAGGGGTGGACCGAGGAGGGTCCGATGGACGTGCAGAAGGCGCATCGACCGGTCGTGGTCGGCGTGGACGGATCGAAGGCGGCGGAGCGCGCCGTGCGCTGGGCGGCGCATGAGGCGCAGCGGCGGCACGTTCCGGTGCGGGTGGTGCAGGCGGTCGGCTGGGCCCCGCCGTTGCACCAGTACACGGATCGGTCGTTCGGGCCCGACCCGCGTGTGGCACTGGTGGGCGCGGCCCGGGAGGAGGTCGCGGCTGCGGCGAAGGTGGCCGCGGGCGCGGCCCCGGACGTCGTCGTCGAGCAGCAGGTCCTCGACGGGTTCCCGGTGCCGCGGCTGATCGACGAGGCCGCCACGGCCCAGCTCGTCGTGGTCGGCGACCGGGGCCGGGGCGGGGTCGTCGGGCTGCTCCTCGGGTCGGTGGCCGCCACGCTCGCCGCCCGCGGGGCCTGCCCGGTGGTGGTCGTGCGGGGCATCGAGCCGCCGGAGGGACCCGTGGTCGTCGGAATCGACGGCTCGCCGCTGAGCGAGCCCGCGCTGGCGGCGGCGTTCGAAGCGGCGTCGGCCCGGGCGGTGCCGCTCGTGGCGGTGTACGCATGGCGGGACCTCCTGCTCGACCCCACGCTCGCCCTGCGCGAGTGGGCCGTGGTCGAGCAGCAGGGTCGCGCGGAGCTCGCCGAGCGGCTCGCCGGCTGGTCCGGCAAGTACCCCGACGTGCGCGTCCGGCGGGTGGTCGTCCGCGACCCACCCGCGCGGGCGCTGGTCGAGCAGTCGGTGACCGCGCAGCTCGTCGTCCTCGGCTCGCACGGCCGAGGCGGGGTCGGGGCCCTTCTGCTCGGCTCCGTGAGCCACGCGGTGCTGCACCGCTCCCATTGCCCGGTCATGATCGTCCGGGCCTGACCTGCGTCGTCGCCGTGAACGGGTCGGGTGGCGGGCAGGAGTGGACCTTAACCGCTGTCGCCCGGCCGCCCGCCTGCGGGACCGTGGACCTGCCGGTCAGGAACCGGCGCAAATCGGATCACGACGTGGTGCGACGGGAGTCGGGAGAGATGAGTACACGGGAGAAGGTCGTCGTCGGGATCGACGGGTCAGACGGCTCGCGGGCGCGCTCGAGTTCGCTGTGGCCGAGGCCGGGCGCCGCGGCGCCCGGTCGTCGCCGGCGTCGACGGCCGGGATCGACGCCGCGGTCGGAGTTCACGCAGCGCCAGCGAGCTGGCGCCCGGTCGAGCTTGCGATCGTTCGCATGAACTCCGAAACCGTCGAGTCGATACTCAGCCCGGCGGCGGCGAGGGTCTCAACACCGTCCGATGCAGCATCAGCGGCGTGCAGGCCCATGATGAACGACCACCAAATCAGCTGCCTTCCGTCGGCCGCGGGTCCGGGCGCACAGATGCCCACGGCATCGTGCTCGCTCATCTGCTCGATGATCCAGCCCAGTCGGTCATCCGGGACGCAAGCGATCATGACCGTGTCGCCGGTTGCCGCTGCCGGCACCTTGTTCTGGAAGTCCCGCCACTGGTCGATGACCTGTAGTGACGTGCGCATCAGTCGCGCTGTCGCGTCACGGTCGAGCATACGGTGGTCGACGGCGGTGCGGACGTACGCCCCCGGTGCCAGTGGGTGCTCGAGGTGCTCCGCGGATCTCTCGGTTGTCGTGGTAGCCGTAGAGGAACTGCCTGTTCGTCTTCGGGCTGACGAAGATGCAGTGCGAACCGTTCTGCCTAATCTAATGGGAGGGCCGCACAGGCGTTCGAGGATGCCTCGCATGCGTCTGCCTCGGAGGCTCGGCCACTGGTCGCCCACGAGGCGGACCCTAATGAGCGGCGCGCAACCTGAGTGCGGTGTCTGGCAGAGACGAGTAATTGCACCCTGGCGGCTGGGGATCTCCGGCCGTCAGCAGGTGATTCAG
>CAVRHG010000019.1:0-20571 GCA_963720845.1 uncultured Actinomycetota bacterium
CGTACGGCCCGTAGGGGTGGCCTCCTGCAGCTCCCCACGCAGTGCGGTGAACGGGCTGAGCCCGATCTCGGTGCCCCGGCCGCGCCCGCGCCGCCGGAGCTCGGGAACCGCCCCGCCGTACCGACACCCTCGGCCACGACCCCCGCCGCCAGGGCAAGGACGATCGCCGCCGCCACGAGCGCCGCACCGCCGGCGCCCGGCCGCCACTGGCGGCGCCCGGCCGGCGGCCCGGGCCGGGCGAAGAGCAGCAGCCCGAAACCGGCGGCGGCCGCGACGAGCATCCAGCTGGGGAGCAGGTCGTCGGCGAGTGCGGTGGGGACGGCGAACACCGCCAGCATCAGCACGCCGGCCGCGGCGGGTGCGGCGGCGCCGACCGTGACGGCGTGGACCGCGACCGCCGTCACCCCGAAGGCGAGGGTGACGAGCAGGTGCATCGCCGGGGTCGCCGGCACCGGGGCCGCCTCGGTGCGGATCTGGGTCGCGGCGTCCCCGACGAGCGCACCGAGCTCGCTCGCGGCTGCCGGGCCGGGCAGCACGCGCAGCACGCCGGAGTCCGTGAACAGGGCCGTGACGAGCCCGGCGAGGGCCGCGAGCTGCGCGACGGCGATCAGCGCAGGTGAGGTCGGGCGCAGCGCATCGAGCAGGCCGACGGCGACGACGAGCGCGATGGCGCCCGCGGCGTACCCCCACCACGACGTGCCCTGCACGACGGCGGCCACCGGCGACCCGGCGAGAAGCAGCGCGATCCCGGCCCAGACCGGGCGCGCCCAGGACCGTGCCCTGGGGTGCGGCGGCGGGGCGGGGGGCACGGGGGGGTGGGACGAGGCCGATCATGAGACACCCGCCTGCGGCGCCGGGCAGGACACCAGCTCGTCCCACACGTCCTCGGGCCGGGCACCGCGGGTGGCGAGGGTGACCGCCCAGCCGAACCCGCGCAGCGCGGCGGCTGTCGCCTCGACCGTTGCCGGCGACCCTGCGGCCGTGAAGACCGGTGCCGTCGCCGAACCCCAGCCCCCGACGTCCAGCAGCACGGCGTGGCCCTGGCCGGAGCACCGCGCGAGCAGCGCCGGGAGCTCGTCGAGCGCGGTCGAGCCGAGGATCGCGAGGACGTCCCCGGAGCCCGGCAGCGCGGGGCCGCCGAGGTCGGTGTGCGCCGACGGACGCAGGGTCGCGAGCGCGTCGAGCACTCCGTCCGCACCACCGGAGGCGCCGGGTGGGACCGGGCACCCGCCGTCCTCGGTGACGAGTTCCACGGGTTCGCCCCGGTCGATCAGGTGCACGCAGGCGCTGGCGGCGAAGGTGACGGCCCACTCCAGGCTCGCCGTCGTACCGTGTCCGCGGTGTGCGCCGGCCCGCCGGTCGAGCAGAACGGTGACGCCGCCCCGCCACGGGCGCTCCTCGAGCCGGACCATCAGCTCGTCGTGACGGGCCGTGCTGCGCCAGTGCACCCGCCGCAGCTCGTCGCCGCTGCGGTAGGGCCGCACGAGCACGTCCGAGCGGCCTTGGCCGGAGCCCGCCGCGCCCGCGCCGTGCGCCCCGTCGGACGAGCCGAGCGCGTGCGGTATCCCGTGCAGCGGCACGGTCCGCGGCAGCACGAGCAGCCGTTCGGTCCCCGGGATCGTGCGGGCGAACTCGGCCAGCCCCAGGGGGTCCGTGCCGTACGCGACGAGCGGGCCGATGCGGTGCACGCCCCGCCGCACGGGTCGCAGCGTGTACTGCGCACCCGCGTCGCGGGTCCCCTGCGACACCCGGAAGCGGGGTGGGGCGGTGGCGCCTGCGGCGTCCGGCGCGGTGTCGACGAGCTCCAGCGGGCCGGCCACGGCACCCCCGGTGACCTGTAGCGTCATCGTGGCGGGTGCGCCGACCGGGAGCCGGTGCGGCGCCAACGTCCGGTGCACGCGCACGGTGCGCCGGGTGGCCAGCGCGAGCAGGAGGGCGACCAGCGGCAGGAGTGCGGCGAAGGCACCGACCCGGAGCAGGTCGCGCTCGGCGAGCGGGACCGCGCACGCGGCGGTGGCCACACCGGCGGCGAGCAGGCAGCGCCCTCGGGTGCTCAGCACGGTGCGGTCCGCCCCGCGGCCGGCCGCGCCGAGGGCGGAGCTGCTTGCCTCGTCCGGCTCGGCGGCTGGGCGCGGCCGGTCCGGTGGGTCCGCCTGCACGCTCAGGTTCGGGCGGGTGCCGGTACCGGCACCCGCGTGAGCAGGCCGTGCACCAGCTCGACGGTCGAGCGCCGGGCGGCACGGGCGTCGGGGGCGAGCAACAGCCGGTGGGCCAGCACGGGCACGGCGACAGCGCGCACGTCGTCCGGGGTGACGAACCCGCGCCCCTGCAGCGCCGCCTGCGCCCGGGCGGTACGCACCAGCTGCAGCGTCGCCCGGGGGGAAGCGCCCAGCCGGAGGTCGGGCAGCCGCCGGGTGGCGGTGACGAGGTCCACGCAGTACTGCCGGACCTCCGGCCCGACCCGGATCCGGCGCACGGCCTCGATCACCGCCTGCACCGTCGGCGCATCCGCGACCGGGCGCAGCTGCTCCAGCGGCTCCGCGGCGGAGTGCTCGTCGAGCATGGTCAGCTCGGCGGCCGGGTCGGGGTAGCCGATGCTGACCCGTGCGGTGAAGCGGTCGCGCTGCGCCTCGGGCAGCGGGTAGGTGCCGTCCATCTCGATCGGGTTCTGCGTGGCGACGACGAGGAACGGGCTCGCCAGGCCGTAGGTGACGCCGTCCACAGTGACCTGGTGCTCGGCCATGCACTCCAGCAGGGCGGACTGGGTCTTGGGCGAGGCACGGTTGATCTCGTCCGCGATGACCACGTTCGCGAACACCGGCCCGGGCCGGAACTCGAACTCCTCGGTGCGCCGGTTGTAGATCGACATGCCGGTGATGTCGCCGGGCAGCAGGTCCGGGGTGAACTGGACCCGGCTCACCGAGCAGTCGATCGAGACCGCCAGCGCCTTGGCCAGCGACGTCTTCCCCACGCCCGGCACGTCCTCGACCAGCAGGTGCCCTTCGGCGAGCAGCGTGACGAGTGCGATGCGCACGACGTCCGGCTTGCCCACGAGCACGTGCTGGACGTTCGCGCCGATGCGGTGGGCGAGCTCCGCGACGTCGGGAAGGCCCGCAGGGGGCCGGGGCGCTCCGCCGTTCCCGCGGTCGGCCCGCGCCGCGGGCGTCGGCCAGCTGCCCGTCGTCGTCACCCGGCCCCTCCTCGCCGCCCCGCGCACCGGGGCTCCACCCAGTCTGTCAAATGTCCGGAGCCGGGACGGGCGCGCCGGGTGGTCGGCCCGCCCTGACCGTTCCGCGAGGTCTGCGGGCCCGCTCCCCACCGTGGGGGCCGCAGCCCCCCACCACCCCCCACCACTGCGTCCCTCGGTGACCGAAACTCACTCTCTGTATCCACATCGGCTACAGATTGTCTTGATCTTGGGGGTGCGACACGTCCCTCCAACGAGTGGGGCGCCGACTTCCCCCACTTGGCGCCACCCTTGTTCACCTGCACGAACGAACATCGACACGGTCGTGGCGATCGACTGTTGCGATTGACGGTGGAGGAAAGTGGGGTAGTGTGGTGATCGCTGGAGCACGACGGGGGCCACAGGCGGAGGTGGGGTCGTGTTCCTCGGCACCTACACCCCCAAGCTGGACGACAAGGGTCGGCTGACGTTGCCGGCGAAGTTCCGGGACGAGCTGCGAGGCGGGCTGATGATCACGAAGGGGCAGGACCACTGCCTGTACGTGTTCCCCCGCGAGACCTTCGCGGAGATGGCCCGGAAAGTGGCATCGGCGCCGCTGACGAGCGAGTCGGCGCGTGCGTTCCAGCGCAACCTGTTCTCCGGCACCGACGAACAGAACCCCGACGCGCAGGGCCGGATCGCGATCATCCCGGAACTGCGCCGCTACGCGGGCCTCACAAAGGACTGCGTGGTGCTCGGCGCCTTCACCCGCGCCGAGATCTGGGACGCGCAGCTCTGGCAGCGCTACCAGGAAGAGCATGAGGACGAGTACGCCAAGGCTCAGGAGGAGGTACTCCCCGGCCTCTTCTAGAGCCGGCGGGGCGACGCGGTGAAGACCACACCGCCCGTGCGCCCTCCCGGATGCCGTGCGACAACGCCCGGCGGCCCTGACACACCTTCCCCGGTGCCAGGTTCGTCGTCGTACCCGCACGGCCTCCGGGAGGGTGCGCGGCGGTGGCCCGACCGGGCGGTGACGGCAGCGGACGGGGTAGTTGAGCGCCGTCCTGGCGGGGACGGCGCCGTGACTGGAAGAAGTCACGGCGCGGAACTACTCCGGTTGTCGTCGGCGGACGTTCGGGAACGGCGCGGGGCGGGAGGTGAGCGGTGGGGCAACACCCCGACGCGGATGCGGCGGGCGGGCCGGCTGGGGCCAGGCACGTCCCCGTCCTCCTGCCCCGTGTCGCCGAGCTCCTCGAGCCGGCACTCCGCGACCGACCGGCCGTCCTCGTGGACGCCACCCTGGGGCTCGGCGGCCATGCCGCCGCCCTGCTCGCCGCCCATCCGCGCCTGACGCTCGTCGGTCTCGACCGCGACCCCCAGGCGCTCGCCCTGGCCGGCCGGCGGCTCGTGGCCTTCGCCGACCGGATCCACCTCGTGCACGCCGTGTACGACCGTATCGCCGACGTCCTGGGGGGACTGGGGCTTCCCCGGGTCGACGGCGTGCTGTTCGACCTCGGCGTGTCGTCGCTGCAGCTGGACGCGACCGAGCGGGGCTTCTCCTACGCCCGCGACGCCGACCTCGACATGCGGATGGACCCGGGCCGCGGGCCGACCGCGGCGGACGTGCTCAACACCTATCCCGTGCCGGAGCTGGCGCGGGTGCTGCGCGAGTACGGCGAGGAGCGGTTCGCCTCCCGGATCGCCTCCGCGATCGCCCGGCGCCGGGCCCGCAGCCCGCTGCGCCGCAGTGCCGAGCTCGTCGAGCTGCTCTACGAGGCGGTTCCGGCCGCGTCCCGGCGCACCGGCGGTCACCCGGCGAAGCGGACGTTCCAGGCGCTGCGGATCGAGGTCAACGGCGAGCTGGAGGCCCTGGCGGCGGCGGTGCCGGCCGCGATCGGCGCGCTCGCCGTGGGCGGGCGGGTCGTCATGCTGGCCTACCACTCGCTCGAAGACCGGATCGTCAAGCGCGAGCTGGTCGAACGAGCCCGGTCGCGCACACCCGAGGGCCTGCCCGTCGAGCTGCCCGGGCACGGTCCGGAGCTGCGGCTCCTGACGCGCGGCGCCGAGACAGCGGGAGACGACGAGATCGCCGACAACCCGCGCGCCGCCTCGGTGCGGCTGCGGGCCGCCGAACGGATCGAGGAGGCCGCAGCGTGAGCACCGGGTCGTCGAGCAGCACCGGGTCGGCAAGCACCGCCGGGTCGTCGAGCACCGTCAGCGTCCCTGGGGAGGGCACGTGAGCGAGCGCAGCGAGCGAACCAGAGTCACAGCGCCCGCGCGAAGCGCCGACCGAGCGAAGCGAGGGACAGCGATGAGCGAGCGTGCGAGCGAATCAGTGTCACAGCGCTTGCGCCCTGCGCGCGAGCTCGCGAGCGCGCCGTCAGCACTGCGCCCGGCAGCGCCGACCGAGCGAAGCGAGGGAGAGCGATGAGCGCGCCGGTCATCGAGCGTCCGCGGGCGGGCGGCACCCGTACCGCCCCGGCCGCGACCCGTACCGCCACCCGGCCGACGGCGCAGCCCGTCGCCACCGGGCGGCCCCGCCCGCACCGCGACGGCAACCGGGCGCGCCCGGTGACCCGGACCGTGGCACGGGCGGTCGCCCCGGGACGGGCCCAGTTCGTGCTGACCGTGATGGTGCTGCTCGGCATGGGGCTCGTCGCGACGCTGTGGCTGTCGACGGCTGCGGCGGCCGACTCGTACCGCTTGCAGGACGCCCGGGCCGCGGCCCGGGACCTCAGCGAGCGCAGCGAGCGGCTGCACCGCGATGTCGCCGCCCTGCAGTCGCCCCCCGCGCTCGCTCAGCGCGCGACGGAACTGGGCATGGTGCCCGCCAAGGACCCTGCCCGGCTGGTCGTCGCCGCGGACGGGACGACGACGGTGGTGGGCAAGCCTGCCGCGGCCGTCGCGCCGCCGGCCGCCGCCATCCCGCCCGGGCTCGGCGGCGTGACGCCTCCCGCGCCCGAGGCGCCGTCCAGCATGTCCGTCGTGGCCGCGCCCCAGGCGGTGCTGGCTGCGGCGGTCGCGGCGGTGAAGCCGGTGGCCAAGGAGGCGGAGGCCGCCGAGGCGGCGACGCAGGCCGCGGAGGGCGACGGCCCCGACGCGACGGGTGACACCAGCTCCGACGCCGACTCGCGGTCGACGTCCTCGACGAGCAGCGAGTCCGACGGCACCGCGCGTACCGGGCGCGACGCCTCCGCGACCGGCACCTCGCGGGCCGCCGCGCGCTCCGGCGACGACAGCGCGACCGACAGCGCGACCGACAGCGGAACGCGCACCTCACGGGCCGCCGCGGACACGACCGGCACCACGGGGCGCACCTCCCGGACGACAACGGGCACCGGCTGATGCCCGCGGCCCCGCCCCGCACCCGCCCGGCAGGCGCCGCCCGCAGCTCGCCCTCTGCTCCCCGACCCGGGGGGCGCGGCGGCCGGCCCACCACGCGCACGCCCGACCCACGCCATCGCCTGCGGGTGGGGCAGATCGTGCTCGTCGTCGCGCTGGTGGTGGCCACCGTCAAACTCGTCGTCGTGCAGGGTCCGCAGGCCGGCACGCTGCAGGCCGGCTCGGCCCGCCAGCGCACCAGCGAGATCGCGCTACCCGCCGAGCGCGGCCGCGTCCTCGACCGCGCGGGCGCGCCGCTGGCGTTCAGCGTCGAGGCCCGCGCGCTCGTCACCAACCCCCGGCTGATCGCCACGACCAAGGGCGCCGGCACCGCCGCCTACGTCACGGAGATGGCCGCGACGATCGCCCAGGCGACCGGCGCCGACGCGACCGCCCTCCGCACGGCGCTGGAGAGCGACAAGGGCTACGTCGTGCTCGTCCCGCTGGTCGATCCGGACGTCGCCCGCACGCTGCGCGACAAGTATCCGGAGATCGCGGAGGAGAAGCGCGAGTCGCGGCAGTACCCGGGCGGGGCGCTCGCCGCGAACGTCGTCGGCGTCGCGTCGTGGAACGCCACGGACCGCAAGCTCACCGGGCTGATGGGCCTGGAGAGCTCGCAGGACAACCTGCTGGCCGGGCAGGACGGACTGCGGGTGGTCGACACGGCCGAGGGCAGCTCGGCCGTCATCCCCGGCAGCACCCGGTTCGAGCGGCCCGCGACCCCGGGGTCGGACCTGCAGCTGACGCTCGACTCGGATCTGCAGTACACGATGCAGCGCCAGCTCGCCGAGTACGCCGCCGCGAAGGGCGCCAAGGGCGGTTCGGCCGTCGTGCTCGACGCGAAGACGGCCGAGGTCCTCGCGATGGCGAACGCGCGGACGTTCGACCCGCGCGCCTTCTCCTCGGCCGACGAGACGTCCCTCGGCAACCCCGCGGTGTCCAGCCCGTACGAGCCGGGATCGGTGAACAAGGTCGTCACGATGGCCGCGGCGCTGGAGTACCGCACGGCGGCCCCGGACCGTGTGTTCGCCGTCCCCGGCAGCATCCGGGTCGCCGACCGCACCGTCAGCGACGCCTGGAGCCACGGCACCGAGCCCTACACGCTGACCGGGATACTGGCGAAGTCGTCGAACGTCGGCACGATCATGGCTGCCCGGGAGGTCGGTGAGGACCGCTTCGCGGACATGCTCGCCCGCTTCGGCCTGGGCAAGCGCACGGGCGTCGGGCTGCCCGGCGAGAGCCCCGGGCGGGTGCCGGCACGCGAGACCTGGTCGGGCTCGACCTTCGGCAACCTGCCCATCGGGCAGGGCCTCTCGGTGACCGCGCTGCAGATGGCCGGCATGTACCAGGCGGTCGCCAACGACGGGGTGCGCATCCCGCCGCGGATCGTGGAGGCGACGGTCGGGCCGGACGGCGTCCGCACCCCGATGCCCGCACCCGAGGCGGTGCGGGTCATCTCGCCGGAGTCCGCGCGGACGCTGCGGACGATGCTCACCGCGGTGACGCAGGACGGCCACACCTCCGACTCCCGGGGCACCGGCTACACCGCGGCGATCCCGGGCTACCAGGTGGCGGGGAAGACCGGCACCGCGCAACAGGTCGACCCGTCGTGCGGCTGCTACGCCTCGTCGACGTACTGGATCACGTTCGCGGGCATGCTCCCCGCGCAGGACCCGCGGTACGTCGTCGCGATCATGCTGGACGCCCCGCAGGGCGGGACGAGCGCCGCGCCGCTGTTCCACGACATCGGCTCGTACCTGGCCCAGCGCGAGAAGCTGCCGGTGAGCCCGGACCCGCAGCCGATCCAGACCCTGGTGTCCCATGCGCCCCCGGTGGCACCCGCGGCCCTGGCGGCCGCGCCCGCCACCGCCGCTCCCGTCGACGGGGAGGCGCCGGCGCCATCCGGCGCCCCGAACCCCGCTCCACCTCGCTGAGTCACTCCGAAACGCCGGCGCGAGTTGCGCGTTCCTGCTCGGCGAGTTGCGTGTTTCCGCTCGGCGAGTCGAGCGTTCCCGCCCGGCGTCGGGTAGTCGGCGCGGGGCGCCCGCGGGGGTGTGGGGCGGCGGTCGGGCGCGATCATGCGCGCCGGTAGCCTTCCGACGTGCCGCCCGTCCGCACCTCTGCCGTCGCCGCGGCCGCCCGGCCGCCTCGGCCCCGGGCCTCGCGACGCGTGGACCTGCACGTCCTCGCCGCCGCCATCGACAGCGCCCTCGTCGCCGCAGCCGACGGCCGCGAGCCCGGCGGGTTCGTCACGGGGGTGACGTTGCGGGCCGCCGAGGTCCGGCCCGGCGACCTCTTCGCCGCCCTGCCCGGCGCCCAGGCCCATGGCGCGGACTTCGTCGGGCAGGCGCGTTCGGCGGGGTCGGTCGCCGTCCTCACCGACCCCACGGGCCTCGAGCGGGCCCGCGCCGCCGGGGTGCCCGTTCTGGTGCACCCGCAGCCGCGGGCGGTGCTCGGCACCGCCGCCGCGACCGTCTACGGCGACCCCACGCAGCGCCTGCGGGTCCTCGGCGTGACCGGGACCAGCGGCAAGACCACCGTCGCGCACCTGCTCGAGGCGGGCCTGGCCGCGGCGGGCCGGACGACGGGGCTGGTCGGCACCGTCGGCACCCGCGTCGCCGGCGCCAACCTTCCCAGCGCGTTCACCACCCCCGAAGCCCCGGACCTGCAGGCCCTGTTCGCGGTGATGCTGGAGGAGGGCGTCACGGACGTGGCGATGGAGGTGTCCAGTCACGCGCTGGCGCTCGGCCGGGTCGCCGGCACCCGCTTCACCGTCGGCGCCTTCACGAACCTGTCGCGGGACCACCTCGACTTCCACGCCGACATGGACGACTACTTCGCCGCGAAGGCCTCCCTGTTCGCGCCGGGGCGGACCGAGCACGCGGTGGTCTGTGCGGACGACGAGTGGGGCGCGCGCCTGGCGGCCCGCATTCCGGGGGCGGTGACCGTCTCCGCTCGCGGCCGCGCCGACTGGTGCGTCCGGGACGTCGTCGCCACCGCCGACGGCACGCAAGCCTTCACCGCCGTCACCCCGCACGGCCCGGTTCCGGTCCGGCTGCTCCTGCCGGGGCCGTTCAACGTCGCGAACGCGCTGGTCGCGCTCGCCTGCCTGGACGCGGCGGGCGTGCCGCCGTCCGTGGCCGTCGAGGGCCTGGCGCGGGTTGCGGTACCCGGTCGCATGCAACGGATCGAGCGCGGACAGCCGTTCCTGGCGGTCGTCGACTACGCCCACAAGCCGGCCGCCGTCGCGGCGCTGCTCGACGCCCTTCGCCCTCAGGTGGCGGGGCGGCTGCTGGTCGTGCTCGGTGCGGGGGGCGACCGCGACCGGGCCAAGCGCCCCCTGATGGGCGCCGCCGCAGCAGCGCGGGCCGAGCTGGTCGTCGTCACCGACGACAACCCGCGCTCCGAGCACCCCGCGGCCATCCGGGCGGAGCTGCTGGCCGGTGCCCGCGCCGAACCCCGCCGCGGGGAGGTGCGGGAGATCGGCGACCGTGCGGAGGCCATCGCCGCCGCCGTCGCCGCGGCCCGGCCGGGCGACGCGGTCGTCGTCGCCGGGAAGGGCCACGAGACCGGGCAGAAGATCGGCGACGCCATGCTCCCCTTCGACGACGCCGAGGAGCTTGCGGCCGCGATCGCGGCCGGCGTGAGCACCCCCGGCGAGACCACCACTGGCGAGACCACCACTGGCGAGACCACAGGCGAGAGGCCGAGCGTGGGAACCCCGAACCCGGGCCGGGTGCCCGGATGATCGAGATGAGCCTGGCCGAGGTCGCCAGGGTGACCGGGGGGCGGCTGCACCGTGCCACCGGTACCGAACGGGTCACCGCCGTGGAGTTCGACTCGCGCAAGGTCGGCCCGGGCGGGCTGTTCCTGGCCCTGCCGGGCGAGCGGGTGGACGGGCACGACTTCGCCGCCGCGGCGGTCGCGGCCGGTGCTGTCGCGGTGCTGGCCGCGCGCGAGGTCGACGTCCCTGCGGTTCTCGTGCCCGCCGCGCCGGACGGCCCCGATGGGATCGGCGCGGTCACGACGGGCAGCTACCTGGCCGCCACCGACCCCGACGGCTCGGGGGCCGCGGTCCTCGCCGCGCTGGCCCGGCTCGCCGCACACAACGTCGCCGTGCTGAGCGAGGCCGGCCTCACCGTCGTCGGGGTCACCGGCAGTTCCGGCAAGACCTCGACGAAGGACCTGCTGGCCGCGGTCCTGGCCCCGCTCGGCCCGACCGTCGCCCCGCCCGGGTCGTTCAACAACGAGCTGGGCCTGCCCTGGACCGCACTACGCGCGGACGCGGCCACCCGCCACCTGGTGCTGGAGCTCTCCGCCCGCGGGCGCGGGCACATCGCCGCGCTGTGCCACGTCGCGCAGCCGCGGATCGGGGTGGTGCTCAACGTCGGGCGTGCGCACCTGGGCGAGTTCGGCTCGCCGGAGGCGATCGCCGAGGCGAAGGGCGAGCTGGTGGAGGCGTTGCCGGCCGACGGGGTGGCCGTGCTCAACGCGGACGACCCGGCCGTCGCCGCCATGGCGACGCGGACGCGGGCGCGCGTCGTGACCGTGGGCCGGTCACCGGACGCGACCGTGCGCGCCGAGGACCTGACGCTCGCGGCAGGCCGCCCGCGGTTCCGGCTGGTCGCCTCGCGGGGCTCGGCGGAGGTGGCGCTGCGGCTGGTCGGGGCGCACCACGTCGGCAACGCCCTGTCCGCCGCCGCGGTGGCGCTGGAGTGCGGGGCCACCGCGGAGGGCGTCGCCGCCGCACTGTCGGCGGCCGGCCCGGCCTCGCGGTGGCGGATGGAGGTCGTCGACCGCGCGGACGGCGTCACGGTGGTCAACGACGCCTACAACGCGAACCCCGAGTCGATGCGCGCGGCGCTGCAGGCGTTGGCCGCGCTCGGGAGCGGCACGCGGCGCACCTGGGCGGTGCTGGGCCGGATCGCGGAGCTGGGCGACGCCTCCGCCGCCGCCCACGCGGAGGTCGCCGCGACCGCCGCCGAGCTGGGCGTGGACCACCTCGTGACGGTCGGCCCCACGGAGTACGGGCGCGGGCGCGCCGTCGCAGACGTCCCCGCAGCACTCGACCTGCTGCGGGCGGAACTGGCGCCCGGCGACGTCGTGCTGGTCAAGGCGTCGCGGGCCGTCGGCCTGGACCGGCTCGCCGACGCGCTGGTGCAGGAGCGGGAGCCCGTCGCGTGAGAGGTGTGTTCATCGCCGCGGGTGTGGCGCTCGCGGTCTCGATCCTGCTCACCCCGTACCTGATCCGGTTCTTCGCGCGGCAGGGCTTCGGCCAGGAGATCCGTGACGAGGGCCCGCAGAGCCATAAGGCCAAGCGCGGCACGCCGACGATGGGCGGCGTGGCGATCATGATCGCCATCTGGGTGGGCTACCTCGTCTCACACGGGCTCACCGGGGAGCCGATCACGGCCTCGGCGATTCTCGTGCTGTTCCTGACCACGGCGCTCGGGGTCGTCGGCTTCCTCGACGACTTCATCAAGCTGCGCCGCCAGCGCAACCTCGGGCTGAACAAGACCAGCAAGCTGGTCGGGCAGCTGGTCACGGCGCTGGTCTTCGGGATCCTCGCGGCGCGGTTCGTCAACGCCGAGGGGCTCAGCCCCGCCTCGACGAACCTGTCCTTCGTCCGCGACATCACGGTGATCTCGTTCGGGGTCGTCGGCTTCGTGATCTTCGGGTACTTCGTCATCGCAGCCTGGTCCAACGCGGTCAACCTCACCGACGGCCTCGACGGGCTCGCCGCAGGCACCGCCGCGATGGTGCTCGCCACGTACGTGATCATCGGGTTCTGGCAGTTCCGCAACGCCTGCGCGATCAACGGGGTGGCGGGCTGCTACCAGGTGCGGGACCCGCTGGACGTCGCGCTGGTCGCCGCCGCCGCCATGGGCGGGTGCATCGGATTCCTCTGGTGGAACGCCGCGCCGGCCCGCATCTTCATGGGCGACACCGGCTCGCTGGCGCTGGGTGGCCTCATCGCCGGGCTGTCCATCGTCACCCGCACCGAGCTGCTGCTCGTCGTGATAGGCGGGGTGTTCGTGGTGGAGACGCTGTCGGTGGCGCTGCAGATCATCGTGTTCCGGACCACCCGGCGACGGCTGTTCCGGATGGCGCCGTTCCACCACCATTTCGAGCTGGCGGGCTGGGCCGAGACGACGGTGATCATCCGGTTCTGGCTGCTCGCCGCCATGTGCGCGGCACTCGGGCTGGGGCTGTTCTACAGCGAGTGGCTGACGGCGTCGTCGGGCATCGCCTCGTGAAGGAGCCCGCCTCGTGAAGCTCGCCGAGCTGGTCGACGCGCCGGTGCTCGTCGCCGGGGCCGGGATCTCCGGGCTCGCCGCCGCGGCGGCGCTGGTCGAGCTGGGCGCGCGGGTGACGGTCGTCGACGCGAACCCTGCGGCGCTGGGCGACCTGCCCGACGGCGCGGTGGCGGGTGCGGGGGAGGACCTGCCGGCCGGCACCCGGCTCGTCGTCACCGGACCGGGCCGCCGCCCGGACCATCCGCTCGTCGCCGCCGCAGCGGCGGCCGGGGTGCCGGTGGTCGGCGAGCCGGAGCTGGCGTGGTGGATCGGGGCGGCGTCCCCTGCGTCCTCCGGAGAGCCCCCCATCTGGCTGGTCGTGACCGGTACCAACGGCAAGACCACCACCACCGGCATGCTCGAGGGCATCCTGCGCGCGGCCGGGTTGGACGCCGTGGCCTGCGGGAACATCGGCTACCCGGTGGTGGACGCGGTCCGGGCGGGGCGTCGGGTGCTCGCGGTGGAGCTGTCGAGCTTCCAGCTGCACTGGTCGCCGTCGGTGGTGCCCGCCGCGGGGTGCGTGCTCAACGTCGCCGAAGACCATCTCGACTGGCACGGCTCCATGGCCGCCTACGCGGCCGCCAAAGCGCGGGCGCTGCGCGGCCCGGTGGCCGTCGCGGGAGTGGACGACCCGGCGGCGGCCGCACTGCTCGCCGCGGCCCCGGCGGCGCGGCGGGTCGGGGTGACGCTGGGCGTGCCCGCACCGGGCCAGCTCGGAATCTCCGGCGGTGTACTCGTGGACGCGGCGACCGGCGAGGTGGTGGAGCTCGCGCGTGTCGCCGACGTGCACCCCGGCGGGCCGCCCGGGCTCACCGACGCGCTCGCCGCCGCCGCGCTGGCCCGTGCCGCGGGCGTCGCACCCCGGCACGTGGCGGCCGGGCTCGCCGGGTTCCGGCCCGGCCGGCACCGCGCGGACCTGGTGGCGACGGTCGCCGGGGTGCGCTACGTCGACGACTCCAAGGCGACGAACCCGCACGCCGCGGCCGCATCGCTGGCCGCGCAGGCCCCGTCCCCGGTGGTCTGGGTTGTGGGCGGCCTGCTGAAAGGGGCGTCGGTCGACGAGCTGGTCGCCGCGCACGCCGGGCGCCTGCGGGCGGCGGTGGTGATCGGCACGGACCGACGGGCGATCGTCGCCGCGCTGGCGCGACACGCGCCGGACGTCCCCGTCGTGGAGGTCGAGGGGCGTCACGATGGCCCGATGATCCCCGCGCTCACCTCGGAGCCGCCCGGCGGCGTGATGGACGCGGCGGTCCGCCGGGCCACCGCGCTGGCCCGCCCGGGCGACGTCGTCCTGCTCGCCCCCGCCGCGGCGTCGATGGACCAGTTCCGCGACTACGCGGAGCGCGGCCGGGCGTTCGCGGCGGCGGTCGCCGGGCTCGGTGCAGTCGCGGCGGCCGGGGTGCCGGGCGAGGGGGCGCCCGTGAGCGAGCGTGCGAGCGAACCGAGGACACAGCGCGTGCGCACAGTGTTGAAACCCTCTGGGCCGACCGAGCGTAGCGAGGGAGCGCGGTGAGCGAGCGTGCGAGCGAACCGAGGACACAGCGCGTGCGCACAGTGTTGAAACCCTCTGGGCCGACCGAGCGTAGCGAGGGAGCGCGGTGAGCAGCGCGGCCCGCGGTCAGGCGTCGGGAACGACGGACCGGGCCGCGCGGGTGCCGCGCCAGGCCGGAGCCGCGGCGCGCCGCCCCGCGCAGGCCCCGGGCCTGCTCGCCAGCCCGGGCGCCGTGTCGCTGCGCCGCGGCGTGGCCGCGCTCGCCCAGTGGCTGCGCCGCCCGCTGACCTCGCTGCACCTCATCCTCGGCGTCTTCGGCCTGCTGACCCTGTTCGGGCTGGTCATGGTGCTCTCGGCGTCGTCGGTGGAGAGCTACGCGACGGGCGGCTCGTCGTACTCGGTGTTCGTCAAGCAGCTGATGTTCTGCGCGCTCGGGCTCGTCCTGTTCTGGGTCGGGATGCGCGTCCCGCCGCAGAAGCTGCGGTTGTTGGCCACGCCGCTGCTGCTGATCGGCATCGTGCTGCTCGTCGCCGTCCTCATCCCCGGGCTCGGTGCGCTGCGTGGCGGCTCGCGGGCGTGGTTCGTGTTCGGGCCGCTCTCGCTGCAGCCCTCGGAGGGCGTCAAGGTCGCGCTGACCCTGTGGGGTGCGCACGTGCTGGCCCTGCGCCGTAACGTGCTGCACCGGTGGAAGCACGCGCTCTCGCCCGTCGTGCCCGTCTCCCTGCTGATCTTCGTACTGCTGATCCTGCAGCCCGACCTCGGCATGACCGTCTCGATGGGCATGGTGCTCGTCGCCCTACTGTTCTTCGCGGGCGCGCCCATGCGGCTGATGGCCGCGGTGACCGTCGGCGGCCTGGCCGGTGCGGTGATCCTCGGCCTGACCGCGGGCTACCGGCAGGCGCGCATCGCCGCGTTCCTCTCGCCGGCGACGGCGGACCCGCTGGGCCCCGGCTACCAGGCCACCCAGGCGCTGTACTCGCTCGCCGACGGCGGCCTGTTCGGTGTGGGGCTCGGCCAGGGTCGGGCCAAGTGGAGCTACCTGCCGAACGCCCACAACGACTTCATCTTCGCGATCATCGGCGAGGAGCTGGGCTTCCTCGGGGCGTTCGCGGTGCTCGCGCTGTTCGCCACGCTGGCCTACACGGGCCTGCGGATCGCCGCGCGCTGCGTCGACCCGTGGCTGCGTATCGTCGTCGCCACGTCGACGACCTGGCTGGTCGCCCAGGCCGCCATCAACATGGGCTACGTCGTGGGGCTGCTGCCGGTGACCGGGCTGCAGCTGCCGCTGATCTCCTCGGGAGGAACCTCGCTCGTGGTCACCATGTTCGTCTTCGGGGTGCTGGCCAACGCGGCCCGCCACGAGCCGGAGGCCATCGCGGCGTTGACCCGCGGCGGCCGCGGTGCCCGGCCGGCCAACGCCGTCGGCCGCCTCCTGCGGATCCCGCCGCCCCAGCCCTACCGGGCTCCGGCCGGCCGGTTCCCCACGGGTGCGGGACGCGTCCGATGAACGAGTCGGCGAGCGGATCGGCGTCACAGCTCTCGGTCGTCGTCGCGGGCGGGGGCACCGCCGGGCACATCGAGCCGGCACTGGCGTTCGCCGACGCGATCCGCCGCCTGCGCCCGGACGCCGTCGTCACCGCCCTGGGCACCGAGAAGGGCCTCGACACCCGCCTCATCCCGGCGCGCGGCTACCCGCTGGAGCTGATCCCGCCGGTGCCGCTGCCGCGCAAGCCGAGCGGCGACCTGCTGCGGCTGCCGGGGAAGGTGTGGTCGGCGGTGTCCGCGGTCCGCGAGGTGCTGCGCAGGACCGACGCGGACGTCGTCGTCGGCTTCGGCGGCTACGTCGCGCTGCCCGCCTACCTCGCCGCGCGCGGCCGCACCCCGATCGTCGTGCACGAGGCCAATGCCCGGGCCGGGCTGGCGAACAAGGTCGGCGCCCGGTTCGCGGCCCGGGTCGCCGCGGCGGTGCCCGGCAGCGGGTTGCCGAACGCGCAGGTGCTCGGGATCCCGCTGCGGCGGTCGGTGACCACGTTGGACCGCGAGGCCCTGCGCCCGGCCGCCCGCGCGCACTTCGGGCTGCCCGCCGACGGCCCGGTGTTGCTGGTCTTCGGCGGCTCCCAGGGCGCCCGGACGCTGAACGCCGTCGTCGCCGCGGCGTTGCCCGGGCTCGTGGAGGCGGGGATCGCGGTGCTGCACGCCCACGGTGCGTCCGGCACGCCGGCCGAGCCCTCATCCGACGCCGAGCGGGACCACTACCGGCCGCTGCCCTACATCGAGGACATGCACCTGGCCTACGCCGCCGCCGACGCGGTGCTGTGCCGGGCGGGGGCGATGACCGTCGCCGAGGTGTCGGCCGTCGGCCTGCCTGCGGTGTACGTCCCCCTCCCGCACGGCAACGGCGAGCAGGCTCTCAACGCCGAGCCGGTCGTCGCGGCCGGGGGCGGCGTCCTGGTCCCCGACGCCGAGCTGACCGCGGATCGGGTGCTGGCGGAGCTGGTACCGCTGCTCGGCGACGCGGCCCGGCTGGAGGCGGCCGGCAAGGCGGCACGGGCCTCCGGCCATGCCGATGCGGACGAGCGCCTCGCGCGCCTCGTGCTGGACGTCGTGGAGGCCCGGTCGTGACGGCACCGCCGAGCCACAGCGTGCCGGGGCTCGGGGAGCGGGTCCATCTCATCGGCATCGGCGGTGCGGGGATGAGCGGCATCGCCCGCATCCTGCTCGCCCGTGGGGTGTCGGTCTCCGGGTCGGACGCCAAGGACTCCCGTGCGGTGCTCGCCCTGCGGGCGCTCGGCGCGCGGGTGGAGCTCGGCCACGACGCCGCCCACCTGCCCGCCGACGCCACCGTCGTCGTCTCCACCGCGATCCGCCCGACCAATCCCGAGCTGGTCGCCGCCCGCGAGCGGGGCCTGCCGGTGGTGCACCGGGCCCAGGCGCTCGCCGCGCTGACGGTCGGCCGCAGGGTCGCCGCCGTGGCGGGCACGCACGGCAAGACCTCGACCACGTCGATGCTCACCGTCGTGCTGCAGCACTGCGGGCTCGACCCGTCGTTCGCCATCGGGGGGGACCTGACCACGACGGGAGCGGGGGCGCACCACGGCGCGGGCGACGCGTTCGTCGTCGAGGCGGACGAGAGCGACGGCTCCTTCACGGCCTTCACCCCGGACGTCGCGGTGATCACCAACGTCGAGCCGGACCACCTCGACCACCACGGCACCGAGGAGGCCTACCGCGCCGTGTTCGCGCAGTTCGTCGACCGGATCCGGCCGGACGGCACGCTGATCGCCTGCACGGACGACCCGGGCGTCGCCCCGCTCGTCGCCCAGGCCCGCGACCGGGGGCTCACCGTCCGCTGCTACGGGCACGCCGAGCCGGCCGACGCCGTGCTGCTCGAGTTCACCCCGGCCGGTGCGGGGGCCCGGGTACGGGCCCGGCTCGGTGGCGACGAGGTGGTGCTGCGGCTGGCGGTACCCGGCGAGCACATGGCCCTCAACGCGCTGGGTGCCGCACTGGCCGCCGTCGAGATGGGCGCGCACCGCGACTGCCTGACCGAGGGCCTCGCGGCGTTCGACGGGGTGCGGCGGCGGTTCGAGTACAAGGGCCGGGTCGGCGGTGTCGCCGTGTACGACGACTACGCGCACCACCCCACCGAGGTCGCCGCCACGCTGCGCGCTGCCCGCGAGGTGGTCGGCGGGGGCCGGGTCGTCGTCGCCTTCCAGCCGCACCTCTACTCCCGTACTCGCACGTTCGCCGACGCCTTCGGTGCCGCTCTGGGGCTGGCCGACGAGGTCGTGGTCCTCGACGTCTACGGCGCCCGGGAGGACCCGGAGCCCGGCGTCAGCGGGGCGCTCGTCGCCGCAGCGGTGCCGCTGCCGGCGACGCAGGTGCACTTCGTGCCGCGGTGGGCGGAGGTGCCGGCCGTGCTGGCAGGTCTGGCCCGCCCGGGCGACCTGGTGCTCACCATGGGCGCGGGCGATGTGACGGTCCTCGGTCCGGAGGTGCTGCGCGAGCTCGACCGGGCAGCCCGCCCCGAGGAGTCGCGGCCGTGACCGCGCGGGTCGTCACGGCCGGGAACGGCGCGCCGCGGGTCGTCCGGTGACGCCGCCCGCGCGCCGCCCCGCCTCCGGCCGGCGGGCCCGGGTGCGCGGGGGCGACGATGTCGGGTCGGACTGGGACCGCGCCGCGCGCGAGGGCAAGGCCGCGCGCGAGGGCAAGGCCGGTCGCGAGGGCAGCGCCGATCGCGGCAGCCGGCGCGGTGACCGTTCGACGCCGAAGGGCCCCACGCGCGCCGGTAAGCCCGTCCCGTCCAGCGCGGTCCCGTCCGGTGCGGTTCCGGTGCCGCGCCGACCGGAGCAGGCGCCCGGTCGTCGCCCGTCGCGCGGGCGGCCGCAGGTGTCCGGGCGACCGCTCGCGTCCCGCTACCGGCGCCGGCGGCTGGCCGCGGCGTCGATCGGGGTGGTCGTGCTGCTCGTCGTGGTGGTCCTCGGTACGCGCGTGCTGCTCTACGACGCGGGGTTCGCGAACGTCGAAGACCTCACGGTCACCGGGCTGACCACGGTTCCCGAGCAGGCCGTCCGCGACGCCGCGGCCGTGACCCCCGGAGGTCCGCTCATCTCCGTGGACACGGCGGGCATCGCGTCCCGCGTCGCGGCCCTCGAGGGCGTCGCCGCGGTGGAGGTGCGGCGGGCGTGGCCGCACACCATCGAGGTCGAGGTCACCGAGCGCGTCCCGGTCGCGTTGTGGCAGACCGCAGCGGGCCTGTACGAGGTCGACACCACCGGGCTGTCGTACCGGCGCGCGCCCGACCCGCCGCCCGCGCTGCCCCGCCTGACCTTCGCCGGCGTCGCGCCGCAGGACCCCGCGACGGCCGCGGCGATCGCCGTGCTCCGCGACCTCACTGAGCCACTGCGCGCCCAGGTGGCCACCGTCGCCGTCGCCGGCACCCAGGTCAC
The DNA here is from genome assembly GCA_963720845.1 of uncultured Actinomycetota bacterium. Classification (GTDB taxonomy): domain Bacteria; phylum Actinomycetota; class Actinomycetes; order Mycobacteriales; family Pseudonocardiaceae; genus Pseudonocardia. Next base: position 19,285 of record CAVRHG010000019.1, read on the forward strand.
CCTCGGGCTCGTCGACGACCGTTCGGTACGGTGGGGCGACCCCGAGCGGTCGGTCGACAAGATCGCCGTGCTCGGGCCGCTGCTCGGCCAGCCGGGCTCGGTCTACGACGTCTCCAGCCCGGACCTGCCCACTGTGCGTCCGTGACCTGCGACACTGCGTGCCCTCTTGCGTGCACACCACCTTGTCGGGGGGTTGCCGCCACGCGGCGCGCCTGCTGGACCGGTGTGCATCGTCCACCTACCGTGCCCAGGCGACGGCCCGGAACGACCGAGCTGGACAGGCCCAACCCGAGCCCGACTGGAAGGTGCCGCGCATGACACCCCCGCACAACTACCTGGCCGTGATAAAGGTCGTCGGCATCGGTGGCGGCGGCGTCAACGCCGTCAACCGGATGATCGAGGTCGGGCTCAAGGGCGTCGAGTTCATCGCGGTGAACACCGACGCCCAGGCCCTGCTGATGTCGGACGCGGACGTCAAGCTCGACATCGGCCGCGAGCTGACCCGTGGCCTGGGTGCGGGCGCGAACCCCGAGGTGGGCCGCAAGGCCGCCGAGGACCACCGCGAGGAGATCGAGGAGGTCATCAAGGGGGCCGACATGGTCTTCGTCACGGCGGGCGAGGGCGGTGGCACGGGGACGGGTGGTGCACCGGTCGTCGCCTCGATAGCGCGCAAGCTCGGAGCACTGACGATCGGTGTCGTCACCCGGCCGTTCACGTTCGAGGGGCGCCGCCGCGCGGGTCAGGCCGAAGACGGCATCACCTCGCTGCGCAACGAGTGCGACACGCTGATCGTGATCCCCAACGACCGGCTGCTGCAGCTGGGCGACGTGGGCGTCTCGCTGATGGACGCGTTCCGCTCCGCGGACGAGGTGCTCCTCTCCGGTGTGCAGGGCATCACGAACCTGATCACGACACCCGGCCTGATCAACCTGGACTTCGCAGACGTCAAGTCGGTCATGTCGGGTGCGGGCAGCGCGCTGATGGGCATCGGGTCGTCGCGCGGGGAGGGCCGGGCCGTGCAGGCGGCCGGGAAGGCGATCAACTCCCCGCTGCTGGAGGCGTCGATGGACGGCGCGCAGGGCGTGCTGCTGTCGATCGCGGGCGGCTCGGACCTCGGCCTGTTCGAGATCAACGAGGCGGCGTCGCTGGTCCAGGAGGCCGCGCACCCCGAGGCCAACATCATCTTCGGCACGGTGATCGACGACTCGCTCGGCGACGAGGTGCGGGTCACCGTCATCGCGGCCGGGTTCGAGGCCGGCACGCCCACGCACAAGAAGCTGGAGCCGA
>CAVRHG010000020.1:0-45801 GCA_963720845.1 uncultured Actinomycetota bacterium
AGCTCGCCGCCGCCCGCCGGCGTGAGCGGTGCCCGCGGCGATGCCAGGCTGTCCGCCATGTGCTGCCACGACGACGCCGCGCTGGACCTGCCGCCCGCAGTGATCGAGATGGTCGCCCGCTACCGGCGGATGCGTGCCGAGCAGGGCGTCGGCTGGGGCGAGGAGGCGTTCCCGGACATGTTCCGGTGGGCGCGCTTCGCTCGCCTCGGCCCGGCTTTCGACGAGTTCGCCGCGTCCGGCGACTGGGCCGGTGGTCCCCGGCACGACGGCGCAGATCGACGTCGTGCTCCACTCGACGGCCGATCGCGACCTCGTTGTCGCCGTCGACGGCCGTGTACGTCGACGTGGACGGGCAGGGGGTCGGGCGGGCGGCGTCGGCGCGATGGTGCCTGCGGCTGCTCGACGGTGTCGAGGAGCTGGCCGCCGAACACGGCCGGTTCGATCCCGGGCAACGAGAGCGGCAGCTCGGCGACCTGATCGCGGTGTTGGACCGGGCCCGCGCGTTCTACCGCAGCGTCTTGTGACCTGAGCGGGGTGCAACGCGCCTAGGCTCGACCGGTGGCGAGGGTGACGCTCAGGACCGTGGCCCGGTTGGTCGGGGTCAGCCCGATGACCGTCTCCAACGCGTTCTCCCGCCCGGACCAGCTCTCGGCCTCGCTGCGCGAGAAGATCCTCGCCGCCGCGACCGAGCTGGGCTACGCAGGCCCCGATCCGGCGGCCCGCACGCTCGCCCGCGGGTCGACCGGCACCGTGGGCATCCTCTTCCACGGCACGCCCCGCCACGCCCTGTCCGACGGCCTCGTCGCCCTCTTCCTCGCGGTCGTCGCCGAGGAGCTGGGCCGCGGCGGGCTCGCGCTGACCCTGCTGCCCAACCTCGGCACGCGGGACGTGGAGCCGGTGCGCGACGTCGCGATGGACGGCGCGATCGTCTACTCCTGCAGCCCGGTCGACGAGCACGTCGAGTGGTTACGCCGCCGGCACCTCCCGCTCGTGCTCGTCGACCAGCCGCCCGACGACCGCTTTCCGAGCGTCAACGTCGCCGACCGCGCGGGCGCCTGCGCGGCGGCCACGCATCTCGTCGAGTTCGGGCACCGGCGGATCGCGCTGCTCACGGCTGCCCCCGATGCTCCGGACGACCGGTACGTCCCCCGCGAGCGCCTGCGCGGCTGGCGCGACGCGCTCGGCCCGGCCGGCATCACGCCGGTGCCGCGGTACGTCGAGCGGTCGGGCGGAGATGCGGCCTACGCCGCCGCCCGCGAGCTGCTCGCCGCGCCCGACCGGCCCACGGCGGTGCTCGCCTTCTCCGACGCCCTCGCCGCGGACGTCCTGCACGCCGCGGCCGATCTCCGCCTGCGGGTGCCCGCGGACGTGTCGGTCATCGGCTTCGACGACTCCCCGCTCGCGCGCCGCCTCATCCCGGCGCTGACCACGGTGCGCCAGGACGCGGTCGCGAAGGGGAGCACGGCGGCGGCGGAGCTGGTGGCGGCGATCCGAGCGCGGCGCGTGGGCGACGCGGCACCAGCCCGGCACCACATGCTGGCGACCGAGCTGGTGCTGCGGGACACGACGGCGCCGCCGGCCGACGCTGTCGGCGGAACGAACGGCACGTTCGTCGGATAGGCCCCGGTCAGTGCCGTTCGTCGGATCAGCGCCGCACGCGCCCCCGGTACGAGGCGCCGACGCCCGCGAGGTGCAGGGCGACGGCCACGAGGCCGGCCAGCTCGAAGAACGTGACGTCGAGCGGGTCGAGCGACAGTCCGGACAGGTGCAGCAGCAGTGCGATCACGAACAGCACTGCGGCGATGATGCCGGTGATGATGGCCTCCTCGAATCGGTGGTGACGGAGAGTTCCCGCTCCAGGTCTCGCCGATGCGTCGGAACGGCAACGCGATGACGACCGTGCCCCTGACCGGGTCACCCGCGACCGCGCGTGACTGGTCCGGTCGGTGGCGCCGGGACGAACCGGTTCTCGAATGCGTTCCCGTCTTCACCCGTCCGTGACCTACACCGATCGTTGGATGAGCCAGTAGTCCGAACGAGCGAATTGGCTCAGTGCAACGGGGGTAGACCGGTTCGTGGACGGGGACGAGGAGCAGCAGTCCGCCGCCGTCGCGGTGTGGGACGGTGCCACGGGGGACGGCGCGGAGCAGTCGGGGGACGCCGCGCCGTCCACCGCTGAGGAAGAACCGGCAGCGGCTGGGTCGGCAATGGCAGTGCCGGCCGACCCGACCGACGTCGACACTGATGACGCCGCGACTGATGACGCCGCGACCGATGACGTCGACGAGGCGGTACCCGACGAGGCTCCCGGCGAAAGCGCCGACGTCGAGGACGACGGCCCCGCCCTCGTCAATATCAGTGAGACGACGGAGGAGCCCGACGCCGCCGATGCCGCGGCCGTGCTCGTCGGAGCGGAGCAGTTCGGGTCCGCCCCGCGGCGACTCGGCCCGCATCTGCGACGAGGCGTCATCGCTCTCGTCGCGGTCGGAGTGGTCGCCCTCGCCGTGAGCGCCTTCGCCTGGGTCGTCCCGTCGCTCGACGGCGCGAACCGGCGGTTCATCGAAGAGGCGCAGTCGCACGGGCACGCCATCGCCCCGGGTGAGCAGCAGATGCTGGTGCTCTCGGCCGCCCGCAAGATCTGTGACCGCAAGTTCACTCACGACACGATCCGGGAGCGCCGGTCCACGGCGCTGACCAGCCAGGAGCTCGCCGCGGTCGGCGCCGCCTTCGGCGCGAAGACCCGCGAATTCACCGCACTCGCGCTCGACACCTACTGCCCCAGGTAGGCCGCGCCAACGCCTGAAACCCTCGGTGGTTGCGCCGTTCGGCCCTGTACCACCCGGATGAGTGGTGCTCCGAAGGTCGGTACCGGGGTAGATCAGGACTCGGGACGGCTGAAGGAGCGGTGTCACCTGCTCCCGTACCGCACCGGGGGGAGCGATGGGCGCACGCAGGAAACGAGGACGGCACCGGGCGAGACCACCGTGGGGGCCGCGGCTGCGGCGGGCGGCCGTCGTGTTCGTCGCCTCCGTCGGCGCGGTGCTCGGGGTGTCCGCCGCGGGTGTCGCGGCACCACCGCGGGTCGCGGTGGACCAGCACTTCCTCGCGGAGATCCGCGGCCACGGACACGCCGTCGCCGCGGGATGGGACGAGGCGCTGGTGGTGTCGGCGGCGCGCAAGATCTGCCAGCGACGGGACAGCCGGACCTACACGGAGCGCCGCGCGGCGACGCTCACCAGCGACGAGCTCGCCGCGGTCAAGCGCTCCTTCGGCGACGACTCGCAGGGCTTCATCGCGGTCGCTACCGACACGTTCTGTTCCTGACCGATGAGTTCCGAGCGGTGCCGCCGTCCTTCTTCTCGACGGTTGACGTGACGGAAGGGACGGACCGATGCCGAAGCAGATTCCCTGCCTGTGGTTCGACGGCCAGGCCGAGCAGGCGGCGCAGCACTACATCGCGATCTTCCCGAACTCCGGGATCGACCGGATCACCCGGTACGGACCCGACACGCCCGGCGAGGAAGGGGCGGTCATGACCGTGGAGTTCCGCCTCGACGGGCAGCCCTACGTCGGCCTGAACGGCGGCCCGCAGTTCACGTTCAGCGAGGCGATCTCCTTCCAGATCATGTGTGGCGACCAGGACGAGGTCGACCGCTACTGGTCCCGGCTGTCCGACGGCGGCGAGGAGGGGCCGTGCGGGTGGCTCAAGGACCGGTTCGGCGTCTCGTGGCAGGTCGTCCCGACCCGGCTCTACGAGCTGCTCAGAGATCCGGACACGGCGCGGGCCCAGCGGGCGATGCAGGCGATGATGCAGCAGCACAAGATCGTCATCGCCGAGGTGGAGCGAGCGGCGGACGCCGTTCCCGCCTGACGGCTCGGTCCTCGTTCCGGTAGGCGGTCAGGTGGTGGTGGCGGCGCGAGCATTGAGGCGCTCGCGCTGGGGAACCACGACGTACTTCGGGTCCTTGGTCGACTCGACGCCCGCGTCGAAGACGCGGAAGCGCTGCAGCGCGCTGCCCGCCAGCAGGGCCAGGCCCGACGCGGCGGCGCCCGTGCGGCTCCGGCCGGCGAGGAACACCGTGCCGAGCAGCCCGGCGACGTTCAGCACCTCGGCGGCGCGGCCCAGGCGCGCGGCCTGGCCGTGCTCGTAGGCCTCACGGACCAACCCCATCCGGTACTCCATCACGTGCGAGGCGACCAGCTCCTGGACGGTGCCGACGGCGGCGAACACCCGGGCCGGACCGTTCTCCTCGAGCGGTGCGGTGAGCATCCCGAACCCGCCACCGCTCGCCGCGGCCGATCCGGTGAAGACGAACGGCAGCTCGTCGCGGACTTCGTTCCAGCCCGGCACCGCGGTGTGCGACAGGAGCACCGCCGTGTAGGACGCGACGGCGGGCGCGGTCACCGCGGCTGAGAGCCCGAGCGGCCGGGCCACCTGGCCGAGCAGGCGGGCCGGCCATGTGCGCTGCCACCGCGGCGGCACCAGCTCGTTCAGCGCGGCGGCCCCGACCCCGGGCCCGAACGCGCTGAGGACCCACGTGCCGACGCTCATCGGCGAGGTCGGCTTGAACACCCGCAACATGTGGTGGAACCGGTCGGGGCGGCCGAGGTCGGCGATCAGGAACCACATGCTCGCGACCAGCGCGCCGAGCGATCCGAGCCAGCTCGCACGGCGCAGCGCCGCGCGCCCCGTGAGGTCCGCGCCCGCCGCGAGCACCGCGGTGCCGGCCGCCAGACCCCCGGTGAACAGGTACGCCGGGATCTCGTGCTTCCACACCGGCGGCTTGAGCACCGGCCGGCCGTAGTAGGAGCGGAACTCCGCCTCGGGCACCACGGTCGGCTCGCCGCCGCGCCCGTTGCGGCGGCCGTTCCTCCATCGGAGCTGCCCGCCGCCGCGCTCGCCCGCCGGCCTGCCGCCCTGGATGCCCTGGAACATCTGGGCGTGCTGCGCCTGCGCGTCGGCGTCGCCACGCTCCTGATGGTGACCGTTCGTGCTGGTCATCGCTCTCCTCTGCTCGGCCCGCCGCCGCGCGGGCCCGGCCCGGTCATCGCCGCCCCGCGACCGCCGCGGAGACGAACGCCCCGATCCCGGCCAGGGCGAACGCGCCGGCCGCGGCCGCGGCCCGGCGCCACATGGACTTTGCGTCGCGGGTGGGCACGTGCGGGTCGGGCGGCAGCCCGTACACCTCGGGCTCGTCCAGCAGCAGGAAGAACGCGCCGTCCCCGCCGACGCCGTCGTCGGGGTCACGCCCGTAGAGCCGGGCCTCGGTGACGCCGAGGTCGTGCAGCTGGGCGAGCCGCTGGTCCGCCCGTTCGCGCAGCTCGTCCAGCGTCCCGAACTGGATCGAGTCGGTCGGGCAGGCCTGCGCGCAGGCGGGCTCCATGCCGTCGTGCAGCCGGTCGTAGCAGAGCGTGCACTTCTGGGCCCGCCCGTCGCCGGGCCTGCGGTCGATGACCCCGTACGGGCAGCCGGAGACGCAGTAGCCGCAGCCGTTGCAGATGTCCTGCTGCACCACGACCGTGCCGAACTCGGTGCGGAACAGCGCGCCGGTGGGGCAGACGTCCAGGCAGCCGGCGTGCGTGCAGTGCTTGCACACGTCCGAGGCCATCAGCCAGCGGAACGCCGTGCGGCCCTCGGCGCCGTGGCCGGCGCCGGGCCGGGTGAACGCGGGCATGCCCAGGTTCTCGACCAGGCCGTCTCCCACGGGCGAGACCCGCGACGCCGACTCCTGGGCGGTGGGCAGCGGACTCGTGCCCAGCTCGCCGCCGCCGCGCTCGGCGCCGCGCAGCAGGGGCGTGACGACCTCGGCCGACAGACCCGTGCCGGTCGGGCCCGTCGGCAGCCCGGCGAGGCCCGGGTCCTGGCGGCCGGTCGTCCGGGGCTGCTCGATGAACGCGACGTGCCGCCACGAGTTCGCGCCCAGCGACCCGGTGTTGTCGAACGACATGCCGAGCAGATCCAGCCCGTCTTCGGGCACGGCGTTCCACGTCTTGCACGCCACCTCGCACGCCTTGCAGCCGATGCACACCGAGGTGTCGGTGAAGAACCCGACGCGCTCCGGGTGCTCGTCGGCGTACCCGGCGTCGCCGGCAGGGTCCGCCAGCGGCCCGGACAGGCTGTTGCGGCCCTTCATGACATCTCCTCGCCGCCACGGGGCGTCTCGATCCGGGCAGGCTGGTGCGGCGCCGTACCGTTCGCCGGCTTCTCGACGTGGGCGGGGTGCGGGGCCCCGGCCGCCGTCGACATCACCGTGCCCGTCTCGACCGTGATCCCGGCCCGCGCGCGCACGTCGTTCAGCAGCGCCGTCACCGCCGCGCCGCGGGGACGCGGGCCCGGCCGGACGTCACACGTCGCGACCTTGCTCTCCTGGATGAAGACGTTCGGGTCTGCGACGACGCCGAACAGGTCGTTCACGACGTCCCCGGTCACGATGCCGTTCCCGCCCCAGTGGTAGGGCATCCACACCTGGTGCACGACGTGCCCGTCCACCCGCAGCGGGGCCATCCGGTCCGTCACGGTGACCCGCGCCTGCACGACCGCGCGACTGGTGACCACGTGGCAGACCCCCAGGTGCGTCAGCTCGCGCAGGCGCGCCAGCTCGGGCGAGACCTCGACGAACAGCTCGGGCTGCAGCTCGGACAGGTACGGCAGCTGCCGGCTCATCCCCCCGGCCGTGTGGTGCTCGGTCAGCCGGGCGGTGGTGAGCACGAACGGGAACACCCCGGTGTGGCCGGGCTCGCGGGGGTTCGGGTTCGACGGGTTGTCCGCCCGCCCGTAGATCTTGGCCGTCGGGTTGCCCTGCTGGCCGTAGAGCGGGTTGCCCACCGGCGACTCGTGGGCCTCGTAGTGCGTGGGCAGCGGCCCGTCCAGCACGCCGTTCGGCGCGAACAGCCAGGCCTTGCCGTCCGCCTGCATGATGAACGCGTCGTCTCCGCGCAGGCCATTGGCGCCGGTCGAGCCCTTCGGCGGCACGTGCCCGGGTGCCGTGGTCTTCGGGAAGTCCGGGACGTCGTGGCCCGTCCACTCGCCCTTGTCCGCGTCCCACCAGACGAGCTTCTTGCGCTCACTCCACGGTTTGCCGTCCGGATCGGCCGAGGCGCGGTTGTAGAGCACGCGACGGTTCGCCGGCCACGTCCAGCCCCACTCGGCGTCGTACGGGCTCTGCTCCCAGTGCGGCTTGCGGCGCGCGGCCTGGTTCACCCCGTCCGCGAAGACGCCCGCGTAGATCCAGCAGCCGCTGGCCGTCGACCCGTCTGCCTTGAGCTCGAGGAAGCTGTTGACCGGCTTGCCGGTGGTGGTGTCGTAGCCGTTGATCCGCCTGAGCACGTCTTCCGCCGACGGCTCGGCCCACTCGTCGCCAGAGGATCCTGCAGGGCCCTCGAGGTGGTAGCTCCAGTCCAGCTTCTGCACGGGTTCGTCGCGCGGGTCCGTCGAGCCCGCGAGACGCTCCTTGATCATCCGGCCCAGGTGGTAGAAGAACCACAGCTCCGAGCGCTGGTCGCCGGTCGGGTCGACGGCCTTCTCCCGCCACTGGACCATGCGCTGGGTCTGGGTGAACGTGCCGTCCTTCTCCACGTGCGACGCGGCCGGGAAGAAGAACACCTCCGTGCGGCACTTCTCGGTGACGATCTCGCCCGTCTCGATCTCGGGAGCGTCCTTCCAGAACGTGGCGCTCTCGATCATCGCGAGGTCGCGGACGACCACCCAGTCCAGGTTCGCCATCCCCAGCCGCTGCAGCTTGCCGTGCGCCGAGCCGACCGCAGGGTTCTGGCCCAGCAGGAAGTAGCCGAAGATCTTGTCGCCGTCCACCATGTCCATGACCTGGCGGTACGTGCCGTGGTCGCCGCTGATCTTCGGCAGCAGGTGGAAGCCGAAGTCGTTCTCCGCCGTGGCGTGCTCGCCGAAGTACTCCTTGAGCAGCGACACCATGTAGGTGTCGGCGGCCGACCAGAAGCCCTTCTGTGTGTGGCTCCGCACGGTGTCGAGGTAGCTCGCGAGGTCGGTGTGCTTGCCGGCGCTGGGCATCGGCAGGTAGCCCGGCAGCAGGTTGAACAGCGTGGGAATGTCCGTGGAGCCCTGGATGCTGGCGTGCCCGCGCAGTGCGAACACTCCGCCGCCCGGACGGCCGATGTTGCCCAGCAGCAGCTGGATGATCGCGCCGCCGCGGATGTACTGCGCGCCCACGCTGTGCTGCGTCCAGCCGACGCTGTACACCAGCGCGGTGGTGCGTTCCCGGTTCGAGTTCGCCGTCCACGCCTCGCAGACGGCGCGGAACTGCTCGGGCGGCGTGCCGCACACCCGCTCGACCATCTCCGGGGTGTAGCGGGCGAAGTGCCGCTTGAGGATCTGGTAGACGCAGCGCGGGTGCTGCAGCGTCGGGTCGTGCGCGATGCCGTCGACCACCCCGACGAGCGGGGCACCGGCCGCTCCCGTCTGCAGCGGTCGGGTCTCCTCCTTGAGCTCGGCCGAGTCGCCCGAGTCGGGGTCCACCTGCTCGGCGCTCTGGTACTGCCAGGACGTGCGGTCGTAGGACGCCGTGTCGGCGTCGTAGCCGCTGAACAGCCCGTCCAGGTCTTCCGCGTCTCCGAACTCCTCGGAGACGAGGAACGCGGCGTTCGTGTACGCCTCGACGTACTCCCGGAACTCGAGGCCGTTCGACAGGATGTAGTTGATCACCCCGCCCAGGAACGCGATGTCGCTACCGGCGCGGATCGGCACATAGGTGTCGGCGACCGCGCTCGTGCGCGTGAACCGCGGGTCGATGTGGATCAGCCGCGCTCCGCGCGACTTCGCCTCCATCACCCACTGGAACCCGACCGGATGGGCCTCGGCCATGTTCGAGCCCATGATGATGATGCAGTCGGAGTTCGTGAGGTCCTGCTGGTAGTCCGTCGCCCCGCCGCGACCGAAGCTGGTTCCCAGACCGGGAACGGTGGCGGAGTGTCAAATACGGGCCTGGTTCTCGATCTGGATGGCGCCCAGCGCGGTGAACAACTTCTTGATGAGGTAGTTCTCCTCGTTGTCCAGCGCCGCGCCGCCCAGGCTCGCCAGGCCCATCGTGCGCCGCAGCCGGGCGCCGCTGCGGTCGTGCTCCTGCCAGCCACGCTCGCGGGCGTCGAGCACCCGGTCCGCCACCATCTCCATGGCCTCGTGCAGGCCGAGCTCGGTCCACTCCGTGGCGTACGGCGCCCGGTACTTGACGGTGGTCTCGCGGTGCGGGCCGGTGACCAGGCCCAGGCTCGCCGAGCCCTTGGGACACAGCCGGCCGCGGGAGATCGGGGAGGCCGGGTTGCCCTCGACCTGCACCACCTTCTCGTCTTTCACGTACACCCGCTGCGCACAGCCGACCGCGCAGTACGGGCAGACGGAGTGCGCCGTCCGGTCCGCGGTCGCCGTCCGGGGCTCGAGCGCTTTCGAGTGCGGCGACTGCGCCGCCGCGCCGCGGCCGAGCGGATCCGGCCCCGTCAGCTGCCGGACGACCGGCCAGGAATCCAGCCACGTACGCATGCCCATGACTACCCCCTTGGCGACTACCGCCTTGGCGCCGGGCGAAGCCTACGCCCGGCCTCCGACAATCGCCGGGTCAATGATCCGCTCGTCCCCGGCGTAGACGTTCATGGTCGACCCCCGCAGGAACCCGATGAGGGTCATCCCCGCCTCGACGGCCAGCTCCACCGCGAGCGACGACGGCGCCGACACCGCGGCGAGCACCGGCACCCCGGCCATCAACGCCTTCTGCACGAGCTCGAACGACGCGCGCCCGGAGACCATCAGCACGCAGCCCGCCACCGGGACACGCCGGTTCAGCAGCGCCCAGCCGAGCACCTTGTCGACGGCGTTGTGCCGTCCCACGTCCTCGCGGACCACGAGCGGGGCGCCGTCGGCGGTGAACAGGCCCGCGCCGTGCAGGCCGCCGGTCGACTCGAACACCCGCTGGGCGGCGCGCAGCGCGTCGGGCAGGCCGTAGATCGTGGCGGCCTCGATCCGGGCGGTGTCGCCCTCCGGGGGGAACCGGCTGCGCAGTCGCACGGCGTCCAGGCTCGCCTTGCCGCAGACCCCGCACGACGACGTGGTGTAGAAGTTCCGCTCGACGCCCGTATCCGGCGGGTCGACGCCCGGGGCGAGCGCGACGTCCAGGACGTTGTAAGTGTTCGTCCCGGTGTCGTCGACCGAGTCGCAGTAGCGTGCGGACACGAGCTGGTCCGCTGCGGTGATCACGCCCTCGGTGAGCAGGAACCCGTGGGCCAGCTCGACGTCGTGCCCGGGGGTGCGCATCGTGACCGCGAGTGCGCGGCCGTCGACCCGCAGCTCCATCGGCTCCTCGACGGCCAGCGCATCCGGCCGGCGGGTGGCGGGTCGCCCCGCCGCTCGTCGCACGACCGGACGGCGCACCGTCAGCCTGCCCACCGCCTCACGGTACACACGCCGACGCACAGCGGCCGGTCGGCGCAGGGCATCGCGATCCGGTGAACCGGGCCGTGTAGAACGTAGGAACCCACAACTTCATCTCATGCGGGCCCGCTCCCCGGCCCGGCTCCCCGTGAATCTCTCCCCACCGGAGGTCCCCCGATGACCCCCCTCCGTTCCCGCCTGCCCGTGCTCGCCGCGACCACCGCGGCGGTCGTCGTCGGCCTCACCGCCTGCAGCGGCGGCGGCTCCGACGGTTACGGCGGCACACCCGCACCCGCGGACCCGGTTGCGGCCACGCCACAGGTCGGCACGATCCTCACCGCCAACAGCACGGCACAGCTCGGCACCGTCGTCGTCGACGGTCAGGGATTCACCCTCTACCGGTTCGACAAGGACAGCGCGAAGCCGCCGACCTCGAACTGCTCCGGCGACTGCGCCCAGAAGTGGCCGCCGGTGCTCGCCACGCCCGGCGCCCCGCTGACGGTCGAGGGCGTCGAGCAGGAGGCCGTCGGCACGATCAACCGCGCGGACGGCACGATCCAGCTGACGCTGAACGGCTGGCCCGTCTACCGCTACAGCGGCGACCCGCAGCCGGGCGCGACCACCGGGCAGGGCATCGGCGGCGGCGAGTGGGCCGCGGTCACCCCGGTCGGCGAGAAGGCGAAGGACGACACCTGACGGCAGCGGCCCCCCGGGCCGGGACTCACCGGCCCGGGCAGGCAGGATGGTCGGTAGGGAGGCGTCTGGGTGTCTGGTGGCCCCCGCGGTCTTCAAAACCGACGTGGCCGAGGATCTCGGTCAGGCGGGTTCGATTCCCGTCCGCCTCCGCCAGCAGACCGGCCTGCGGTCAGCGTGGATCGCGGCCGATGAAGGCGAGCATCCTGGCCTGCACGTCGGCGTCGGCGGGGACCTCGACCTTCGGGCCGAACTGACCGCTGGAGCGCAGCAGCTCGTCGAGCGGCCGCATTCCGTCGAGCAGCACCGCGCAGCGCTCCGGGTCGAGGGTCTCGTCCTGCCCGGTGGCGCGGGCGAAGTCCCAGGTGTGCATGAAGACGTCCGCGGTGCAGAACCGGCTGATCGCCTCGGGCAGCGGGACCTCGCCGATGTGCGGGTTGACCAGCGTCCGCTCCGCCGCGGCGGGATCGTCGAGGACGGCCTGCACGCCGTCGCTCGCGACGCGCCAGGCGGCGGCCGGGTCGTCGTCGACGTCGGGACCCTGCGGGAGGGTGACGCCGGCGCCGCCGGCGAGGAATCCGGGGATCCAGTCGACGAGGTGGCGGACGACGTCGCGGGCGGTCCATTCCGAGACGGGCGACGGCCGGTTCCAGGTCGCGTCGTCCGGCACCCCCTCGACGAGTGCGGTGAAGCGGCCGGCGATCTCGCGGTACTCGTCGGCGGCGGTCTGGTTCCTGATCACGGCGTCTCCCTTTCAGCGCACCTGGCGCACGGGGTCTGCCGTACCCCATGCCGTCTCCGCGGTCCACACGACCGCTTCGAGCCGGCTCGCCGTCGCCAGGCACAGCCGGTCACCCAGTGACAAGCCGCTGCCCCGGCGCCACAGTTGCGCCGCCCTCTCGGCATCGATGGTGATCACCGGTTCCACGACGAGTCCGTAGCTGAGCAGCAGAGCCCGCGCCGGTCGCCAGTCGGGCTCTCGTTCGGCGACCTTCTGCGCGACTTCGGACCAGTTGGCCGCGCTGCACGCCCCACCGGCCAACAGTTCACGTTCGACGACGTCCGCTCCGTTCTCGCCCCGCAGGAAGCACAGCAGGGCGGACGAGTCGAAGAGGTTCATGCAACGTCGTCGGCAGCAGCCTCGCGCCGGCGCTCGGTGAGCAGTTCCGAGACGAGGTCGCGGTCGGCAAGGCGGTCGCGGACGAGCTTCTTCAGCTGCTCGCGCGTCGTCAGCACCACCCCGGCGGAGGTTTCGAAGAGCACCAGCGGGGTCCCCGGCGCCAGGTTGAGCCGTTCACGGAGCTCTGCGGGAACGACCAGGCGGCCCCGGTCTCCCATCACTACCGCATACGTCCCACTCATGAACCGACCGTACCACTCGCCTCGCACATCGCCAGCAGTTTCGTCACCGTCGCCCAGTTGCGGGCGGTGCCCTCCGCCGGACCGCCGGGGCGGCTGAGCACCTTGGCGAGCTCGCTGCGGCCGAAGCCGTCGGGGGTGTGCAGGTAGAGCGTTCGGCCGATGATGTGGGCCTCGTCCCGGCCGACCTTCTCCCCGAGCCGGTCCCGCACCTCGGCCAGCCGCTTCCCGGCCGCCTGACCTGCGGCACCGGTCAGGAAGATCGCATGCACGCGCTTGGGGTCCGGTTCGTCGGGATACGGGTTGTCCGCGACGACCCGGGCCAGCTCCTCGCGGGACAGCGTGACGACGCGGCAGGTGACGCCCAGCTCGTCCGCGATCGCCTTCTCCAGGTCGTCTGCCAGGGTCGCATCGGCCGCGCCCGTGCTGAACACGACGTTGCCGCTCGCGATGTAGGTGGCGACGTCGGAGTGCCCGAGCCCTTCGACGAGCGCGCGCAGCGCCGGCATGGCCACGCGCTTGTGCGGGCCGAGGTTGATCCCCCGCAGCAGGGCGACATGGGTGGGCACACGAGCATTGTGGAGCCACTACGCTGCGCGACGCCGAGCGGAACGGGGCCGTCCGAGTTGTCCCGGTCGGCGTGAAACGGTAACAACGTTGCCCAACGGCGCGCGAACCCCGCGGGCCCTGACGGCGGGAGCACACCCTGAGCCCGTTTCGACCTTGCCGGTTGACCCGGCGTGTGCGGTCCGATGAGAACGACAGGGTGAAATGAGCTCACTGGACATGTGGCCCGGAGGGCCCTACCCGCTCGGCGCGACCTACGACGGTGGTGGGACGAACTTCGCGATCTTCTCGGAGGCGGGCGAGCGCGTCGAGCTGTGCCTGTTCGACGACGACGGCAAGGAGACGCGCTGCGACCTGCCCGAGCGCGAGGCCCTGGTCTGGCACGGCTACCTGCCGCGGATCGTGCCCGGGCAGCGCTACGGCTACCGCGTGCACGGACCGTACGACCCCGGCCGCGGCCACCGGTGCAACCCCGCCAAGCTGCTCCTCGACCCCTACGCCAAGGCGATCGACGGCCAGATCGCCTGGAACGAGGCGCTCTACTCCTACCGGTTCTCGGACCACGGCGCGTTCAACGACGTCGACTCGGCGCCCTACACCCAGCGCTCGGTAGTCGCCAACCCGTTCTTCGACTGGGCCAACGACCGGCCGTTGCGGATCCCGTACCACGAGACCGTGATCTACGAGGCGCACGTGCGGGCGATGACGATGCGCCACCCCGGCATCCCGCCCGATATCCGCGGCACCTACATGGGCCTCGTGCACCCCGTGATGATCGACCATTTCAGAAGACTGGGCGCCACGGCCGTGGAACTGATGCCGGTGCACCAGTTCGTCCACGACCACGTGCTCGTCGACCGCGATCTGAACAACTACTGGGGCTACAACACGATCGGTTTCTTCGCCCCCCACAACGACTACGCCTCGTTCGGCACCCTGGGCCAGCAGGTCCAGGAGTTCAAGTCGATGGTCAAGCAGTTCCACCGGGCGGGCATCGAGGTGATTCTCGACGTCGTCTACAACCACACCGCCGAGGGCAACCACATGGGCCCGACGCTGTCGTTCCGCGGGATCGACAACGCCGGGTACTACCGGCTCGTCCCCAACGACCTCTACCACTACTACGACACCACCGGCACCGGGAACAGTTTCAACGTCCGCCAGCACGAGTCGCTGCGGCTCATCATGGACTCGCTGCGGTACTGGGTCCTGGACATGCACGTCGACGGGTTCCGGTTCGACCTGGCCGCGGCCCTGGCCAGGGAGTTCCATTCCGTGGACCGGCTGGCCGCGTTCTTCGACCTGGTCAACCAGGACCCGGTGGTCAGCCAGGTCAAGCTCATCGCCGAGCCGTGGGACGTCGGCGAGGGCGGCTACCAGGTCGGCGGCTTCCCGGCCCTGTGGACGGAGTGGAACGGCAAGTACCGCGACACGGTTCGCGACTTCTGGCGGGGTGAGCCCGCCGGGCTGGGCGAGTTCGCGTCGCGGTTCACCGGCAGCAGCGACCTCTACGAGAAGGACAACCGGCGCCCCATCGCGTCCATCAATTTCGTGACGGCGCACGACGGGTTCACGCTGCACGATCTCGTCTCGTACAACGACAAGCACAACTACGCCAACGGCGAGGACAACCGCGACGGGGAGAGCCACAACCGGTCGTGGAACCACGGCGTGGAAGGGCCGAGCGACGACGGCGAGATTCACGCGCTGCGCGAGCGCCAGAAGCGCAACTTCATCGCGACGCTGCTGCTCAGCCAGGGCGTGCCGATGATCTCGCACGGCGACGAGCTCGGGCGGACGCAGCACGGCAACAACAACGTCTACTGCCAGGACAACGAGACGAGCTGGGTGGACTGGAAGGCCGCCCGCGAGTACTCGGTGCTCACCGAGTTCACCGGTGAGGTCGCGAAGCTGCGGGCGGAGCACCCCGTGTTCCGCAGGCGCCGGTTCTTCCAGGGCCGGCCGATCCAGGGCAGCAACATCGACGACATCGTCTGGCTGCGGCCCGACGGCGAGCCGATGACCGAGCACGACTGGCACAAGGGCTACGCCCGGACGCTCGCGGTCTACCTCAACGGCGAGGGCATCCCGGAACGCGACCCGCTGGGCGCGCGGGTCGTCGACGACTCGTTCCTGCTGCTGTTCAACGCCCACCACCACGCGACGACGTTCACGCTGCCCACCGAGGCGTACGGGCGGATGTGGCAGGTGGTCGTGGACACCGCGGACCCGCTACGCGCCCGCGCGACGCGCAAGGAGCGCGACGCCAAGCCCGGTGGCCGGCTGCGCATCCCGGCGCGGTCGCTGCTGGTGCTGCAGCGTCGGTTCTGACCCGGCACACGGTCGGGTCAGGCAGCACGGTCGGGTTCAGGCGGCGCCACCGGGTTCAGGCAGCGGTACGGCTCCGGCGTGCGGAAGACTGGCCGGTGCCGAGCGCGGTGGCGACCGCATCCTTCAGGGCACCGATCCGGTCGGCGCAGGCACCGTCGTGTCGCCAGGCGACGCGCCCGTCGGGCCGCACGAGCACCGCGGAGCTGGGACACAGCGCGTAGCGCGGCGCGAGCGTGGCGCCGTGGACGTCGCGGCCGTCCACGAGCACCTGGAGCGGAACACCGCGGACCGGGGCGGCGGCACGAGCCCACGGTCGGCCGTCCGCGCCGGTGAGCAGGGTGAGGCCGCCGTCGAACAGGTCGAGTGTCGAGCGGTGGCGCCCCGCGTGGTCGACCCACGAGTGCGGGGCGCGTTCGCCCGGCCGCGCGGCGAGGTCGATGCGCAGGTCCGGCGCCGGGTCGGTGCCGGCGATCACCGTCGAGCGGTGCGTGTGGCCGAGGCTGCTCGCCAGCCCGTCGGCCGGCCGGCCCTGCATGTCCAGCGAACGCGCCGCAGCGGCCAGTCCGGCCGGACCGCGCTCGGCGTCGTGGCTCGCGAGCAGCGCCTCCCCGGCCACGCCGCGGACGACCCATGCGAGCTTCCAGCCCAGCTCGTGGCCGTCGTGGATCGCGGTGTTGAGCCCGATCCCGCCGACCGGTGTCGTGCGGTGTGCCGCGTCGCCGACGAGGAACCCGGGTCCGGCGCGGTAGGCCGTCGCGACCTCGGCCGCCAGCGTGACCAACTGCACGTCGAGGACCTCGGGGTTCAGGCCGGGAAGCCCGATGGCGGCCCGCAACGTCGGCGTCCAGTCGGTGGGGACGGTCGGCCGCGTTCTGTCGAACCGCATGCCGACGTAGGTCCAGCGGCCCTCGCCCATCGGGCACAGCGCCGCGGGATGCGGTTCGTCGACGAAGGTGAGGACGCGGTGCGGCTCGGGCAGCGCGGTGTGCGGCCGGAACAGCACCTGGACGGCGTGCGCCCAGGTGCCCAGGTGCACGGTGTCGATGCCGAGCGCCGCGCGAACGGTGCTGCGCGTGCCGTCGGCCCCGACGACGAACCGGGCGTGCACCCGGGTGCCCGTGCCGAGCTCGTGCCCGGAGCGGAGTTCGTGCCCGGAGTGGAGTTCGTGCCCGGAGTGGAGTTCGTGCCCGGAGTGGAGTTCGTGCCCGGAGTGGAGTTCGTGCCCGGAGTGGAGATCGGCACGGACGCCGTCGGGCCGGACGTGCAGGGCGACGAGCGGGGTCGCGAACCGGATCTCCCCGCCAGCCCGGCGCACGGCGTCGACGAGGACCGGTTCGAGGCGGTCCTGGGGGCAGGCCAGCGGCAGGACGGGGCTGGCGTCGAGGATCTCGCGCAACGACGGGTAGCCGCCGACCCGCCCGATCGAGTGTGGCGGCGCGACCAGCGTGGCCGCCGAGGCGGTGTCGGGCCCGACGGGGATGCGGTGGGCCCGCACGGCGCGGGCGATGCCCCAGGTGCGCAGGATCTCCATGGTGCGCACGTTGATCCCGGTGGCGCGGGGGAGGCCCGAGGTCCCGGGCCTGCGGTCGACGACGAGCACGCGCGCGCCGTGGCGGGCCGCGGACAGAGCAGTGGCGAGCCCGCCGGGGCCGGCGCCGACGACGAGCACGTCAACAGGGGTGGACATGCCCGGAAGGGTCGCCGGGCCGGCGCCCTCCTGGGATCCGTGCCGGCTACCGAGATTCCCCCGCCCAGGCCCGTAGCTGGGTCCGTGACGGGACGCCCGCCTTGGCCAGCAGGTTCGCGACGTGGGTGTCGACCGTGCGCGGGGAGAGGAACAGCCGCTCGGCGACCTGCACGTTCGTCAGGCCCTCCGCGACCAGCCCGAGCACCTCGGCCTCCCGCGCCGTGATCCCGCGGGCGCGCAGCCTGGGGGACACCGCGGTGCCGCCCCTGCTGCGGGGGGCCGGTGCCCCGGCGCGGCGGAGCAGGTCGCGGCAGGTGCGGGCGAGCAGGACGTCGCCCCTCTGCTCGTGGACGGCGAGGTCGGCGCGCAGGGTGGGCACCGGATCGCCCCAGCCGTCGCCGACCGCGGAGTCCAGCACGACGGTGTGCAGCAGCCGGCGCCACCACGGCAGGCCCGCGAGCGCCTCCTCGCCGTCGGCGAGCAGCGCGGCGGCCTTCTGGCGCCGGCCCGCGCGACCGTGCGTGATGGCGTCGGCCCAGGCGAAGACGCCACGGTTGGCCGGCACCTGGGTGACGGCGAGGGTGCGCTGCGCGCCGGCGTCCTCCCGGCCGACCGCGGCGTGGACCAGCGCGGAGGCTCCGACGTAGGGCAGCGGCGGCAGGACCGCGTCGTGCTCCAGCAGGTGGCGTCCGCCGGCCGCCAGCTCGTCGGCCGCGCGGGGCAGGTCGTGCTCGACGAGCGCGATGACGATGCGCAGCACCTGATCCAGGCGCGGGCCGCTGCCCCCCTGCGTGCTGATGCCGGCGGCGCGCCTGCGCGCCTCGGAAGGTGTTGCCGTACCGGCGACCAGCTCGGCGGCGGCCTCCAGGATCTCGACCATCGAGCGGGTGTTGAAGGCCCGCGAGGGGAGGTGCAGCACGCGGGTGAGCGCGTGGGCGGCGTGGGCGGACGGCAGGGCCGCGGCCGGACCGTCGGCCCACCAGGTGTAATCGGCGCGGACGTAGTCGATGGCAGCGACCTGCCCGAGCATGCCGGCGTCGAGGGCCAGCTCCCGCGCCTGCAAGAGCGGGGCGGTGTCGTGGGCGCGCAGGGTGGCCATCATCCCGAGCTGGAACAGTGCGGTGACGCGCCAGGGCACCAAGCCGTGCTCACCCGCGACCTGGGCGGCCCGGCGGGCAAGGGCCTCGGTGACGTCCAGGTCCGTGCCCCACGCCAACCGTGCCGCGACGCCGAGCGCCTCGCAGAGCGCTCCGGCGGCCTGGACGGCTCCCTCGTCCGTGCCGGACGCGCCGCGCGCCAGGTGCTCGTCGGCGACCTCCTCGGCCCGGGCGATCGCCGCCGCGGCGAACTCGCCGGCATCGGTGGCCCGGCCCGCGCCGAACGCGGCGTCGGCGCGCAGGACCAGCGAGCGTGGGTCGCCCGGCCGTCCGGCGCGCGCGACGTAGGCCTCCGCATCGGCCCAGGCCCCGGCGGCGACGGCCGTGCGGGCGAGCTGCAGGCACAGCTCGGCGTGGGCGTCACCGTGCAGGCCGTCCAGCTCCGCGGCGCCCAGCGCGAGGGCGTCGGCGGATCGGCCGACGAGGGTCAGCACCGTGACCTGCTCGGCTATCACCGCGGGGGCCGGCGCTGTCCCCGCCCCGGCCGCCGTCGCCAGCAGGCGCTCCGCGCTGCGCAGCGCGCCGCGGGCGGCGTCGCGCCGGGCCAGCCGCAGCAGCAGCGCCACCGCCGCCCGCGCCGGGTCGTCGAGGAGGCCGATCACCGCGCCGGCGACCGCCCGGAACGTCCCCCCGCCCTGCACCGCCCGCCCGGACAGCACCGGCAACCCGCGCCCCGCGGCCCGCTCGGCGACCTCGTCGAGCACTCGGGTCTTCCCGATCCCGGCCTCCCCGGCGACGAGCAGCGCGCCACCGCGCCCGGCGGCGACGGCGTCGACGAGCCCGCGGGCGGTCGCGAGCTCGGCGCCGCGGCCGACCAGGACGGGGCTGCGGCGCACCCGGCCGGGACCGGCCGGACGGGGGACGGCGTCCACGGGCTCAGTACACCGGTTCCCGCAGGCGCCCGGAAGTGCGCAGACGCGCAACTCGCCGAGCGCAGACGCGCAACTCGCCGAGCGCAGACGCGCAACTCGCCGAGCGTGGTCATCCCGGCCGGTGCCTGCGCTCCGCACGGGGATAGGGCACCCTTGCCTCATGTCCTCGCGGCGCCCCGACCCGGCGCCCCCGGCTGCGGGGCCGTCCCTCGCGGAGATCCTCGGTGGTCGCGGCGGCGCGCTCGACGCGTCGGCCGCCCCCGTCGCGTTCGTCGTCGGGTTCGGGATCGCCGACGCAGCCCACAGCCCGTCCGCCCTGCTCTGGGGCGGGGCCGCCGCGCTGGGCGCCGGGCTGGCGACGGGGGCCGTCCGGCTCGCGCGCGGCAAGCGCCCCGCCGCGGTGCTGGCCGGGTTGCTCGGTGTGGCGCTCGCGGTGCTCGTCACCCTCTACACGGGCCGAGCGGTCGACTTCTTCCTCCTGCAGATCGCCTCGAACGCCGCGAGCGCGCTGGCCTGGGCGGTGTCGATCGTCGTGCGCTGGCCGTTGCTCGGCCTGGTCGTGGGCACGGCTCTGGGGCAGCGGACGCGCTGGCGGCGCGACCCGGATCTGCTGCGCGGCTATCGGCGCGCGAGTGGGGTCTGGGTGGCGCAGTACGTGGTGCGGCTCGCGGTCTTCGTGCCGCTCTACCTGACCGGGGCCGTCTACGCGCTCGGGATCGCGAGGGTGGCGCTGACCTGGCCGCTGGTCGTGGCGTGCATCGCGCTGTCGTGGCCGGTGCTGCGGCGGGCGCTCCCACCGGGCCATCCCGGGTTGCTCCACCCCCGGGTGCCAGGGCAGGCGGGGGGACCACCGTACAGTGGGGCCGGTCACGAAGAGTGATCATCTGGATCGGTCCGGGAGGCTCGGACGTTCCAGAAGGAGGACAGCCGAGACCTCAGCCCGGAACGCGCAAACCAGGAACGTGCAAGGAGCCATGCCCCAGCAGCCACCGCCGCAGAGCCCCCAGCCGGACCAGCCCACACCGCCCTCGTCGACGCCCGAGTCGACGCGAGGGACCCCGTCGCAGCAGACGGGCCGTTCCACGCCGCCCGCAGGCACCCCGGGACCGCGCGGCTACGCGCCGCGGCCGGGATACGCCGCGGGTCCGACGCAGGTGCACGGTGGGGTGTCCACCTCCACCTCGGGGGGCTACGGGCCGGCAGGCCGCGGTCCGGGTCTGCCTCCCGGCGCCGGCGCGCCAGGCGGATGGGCGGCGCCCGGTTACGGGCCGGCCGTCCCGCTGCCGGCGTACCCGCCGGGCGCCGCGCCGATTCCGCCCGGACGACCGGTGGGTCCGGCAGGCCCGACACAGGCATTCGCGGCCCCTGCGGCGACCACGCTCACCGCGGCGCCGGAGCAGAAGAAGCGCGACCTCACCGTCAACAAGCTCGTCGCCGGCGCCGGTGCGGCGGCCACCAGCGCGGTGCTGGGGTCGTTCTTCGGAGCGGCGGGCACGGTCGGCGGTGCGGCGCTGGGGTCGGTGTTCAGCGCCATCGTGACCTGGCTGTACCAGCACTCGCTCGACAAGACCCGCGACACGGTCAAGGCCCGCGTCAAGCTTCCCAGTGGGCGCACCGTCAACGTGGCGAGCACGACCGAGGTGCCGGCGCCGCGGGCGGCCGGGGACGGGTCCACGACGCGGGTGTTCGTCACGCCCGGTGATCAGGCGACCGAGGTCATTTCCGCGGTGCCCGCGGTCGACGCGAGCCCGCCGAAGTCCCGGCGCCGGCTGCTGGTGATGGCCGGGTTCACCGCCGCGGTGTTCGCGATCGGCATGCTGGCGATCACCGGCATCGAGCTGGTCAAGGGCTCGCCGCTGAACACGAGCAGCAGCTCCACGTCGCAGCGCCCCGGCGGCACGTCGCTGGGCAGCGTGCTCGGCGGCTCGAACAGCGCGAGCACGGAGACGTCGACGAAGAGCACGACGACGTCCAAGACGACGTCCGAGGAGCCGACGACCGAGGCGACGACCTCGAAGAAGTCGACCGACGAGAACAGCTCCGCGGTGCCCGGCACCGGCTTCGGTGCGGACCAGCAGGGGTCGACGTCCACGAGCAGCACCCGGGTGACTCCGACTCCGACCCCGACGTCCGGCAGCGGCGCGAACGATCAGAGCGGCCAGAGCGGCGGCGGTGCGGCCCCGCAGCCGGGTGGCGGCGCCGCCCCGGCCAACTAGGAGAGCCGCCCTCCTCGCGGAGTTCAACCGACACGTGGCTCGGGTGCACTCGGTGCGTCCGGGCCACGGTCGTGTTCGAGGCCGGGGAGCGGCAAGTCGTCAGGCGCGCAACCGGGCGGCCAGCGCCGCGGCCGCCGCCTGCGGGTCGTCAGCATCCGTGATCGCCCGCACGACGACCACCCGCTCGGCTCCCGCCGTCGCCACGTCGCCGAGCCGGTCGCCGTCGATCCCGCCGATCGCGAACCAGGGCCGCGTCGGGGCCCTACCCGCCACGGTGCGGACCAGTTCCAACCCCGGGGCCGGGCGGCCCGGCTTCGTCGGGGTCGGCCAGCAGGGGCCGGCGCAGAAGTAGTCGACGCCCGGCTCGTCCGCGGCGGTCGCGGTCTCGGCGGCGCTGTGCGCGGACCGCCCGATGATCACCTCGTCGCCGACGACCTTCCGTGCCCACGCCACCGGCAGGTCGTCCTGGCCGAGGTGCAGCACGTCCGCGCCGGAGGCGAGTGCGATGTCGGCGCGGTCGTTCACCGCGAGCAGCGCACCGTGCCGGGCGCAGGCGTCGGCCAGCACCTCGAGGGCCGCCAGCTCTTCGCGCGCCTCAAGCGGCCCGTCGGGCCCCTTGTCGCGGAGCTGGACGATGTCGACGCCACCGGCGAGGGCGGCGTCGGCGAACTCGGCGAGGTCGCCACGGCTGCGGCGGGCGTCGGTGCAGAGGTAGAGCCGCGCGTCGGCGAGGCGGGCACGCAGGGAGTCGGCGTCGAGTCCGGGCACGACGCCCCACGATAGTCGCCGGTCTGGCGTAGGGTGCGACACAGGTGAAGCACGGGAGCCCCGACCGGGGGCTGAGAGGGGATCCGGGGATCCCGACCGTCGAACCTGATCCGGGTCATGCCGGCGCAGGGAGCGAGATGGTGAACGAGAACGCGACAGAGCTGCTGGTGGTGGGCGCCGGCGTCATCGGCCTGAGCTGCGCCTGGCGGGCCGCGCAGGACGGCCGCCGGGTCACCGTCCTCGACCCGGCGCCCGCGTCCGGGGCCTCCTGGGTGGCCGGCGGCATGCTCGCCCCGGTCACCGAGGCGTGGCCGGGTGAGGAGGACCTGCTGGAGCTCGGCGTCGCGTCGGTCGGTCGCTGGCCTGCCTTCGCCGCCGAACTCACGGACGCCGCCGGACGCCCCGCCGGGCTCCGCACGGACGGTACGATCGTCGCCGCTACAGGGTCCGGCGACCGCGCCGAGCTCGACACGCTCGCGGCGCACCTGGCCCGGCTGGGCCGCCCCGTGGACCGGCTGACCGGCCGCGAGTTGCGCCGGCTGGAGCCCGGGCTCGGTCCGGAGGTCCGCGGCGGGCTGTCGGTGCCCGACGACCTGGCCGTCGACAACCGGGCCCTGCTCACTGCCCTGCGAATCGCGGCCGAGCGGGCGGGTGCGCTGTTCGTCGACGCCGCCGTGGCGGCCGTGCTGGACGACGGGTCGCGCGTCGTCGGCGTCCGCCTCGCCGACGGGACCGAGCGTGCGGCGGGCACCGTCCTCGTCACCGCGGGAGCACACTCCGCGGGGCTGCACCCGGCGCTGCACGGTCTGGTCCGGCCGGTGAAGGGCGAGATCCTGCGCCTCGCGCTGCGTCCCGGCGCCTTCCCGATGCCCCGGCGGACGGTGCGTGCGCTGGTCGACGGCCGGCCGCTCTACCTGGTGCCCCGCGCGGACGGGATCGTGCTGGGCGCCACCCAGTCCGAGGTCGGCTTCGACACCACCGTCACCGTCGGCGGGGTGCGCGACCTGCTGCGTGACGCCGAACGCATCCTTCCCGGGATCGCGGAGTACGCGCTGGTCGAATCCGCGGCGGGCCTGCGGCCGGGCAGCCCGGACAACCTGCCGCTGATCGGCGCGCTCGGCCCCGACGGCCTGATGGTCGCCACCGGCCACCACCGCAACGGGATGCTGCTCGCGCCCGTCACCGCGGACGCGGTCGCCGGCCTGCTGCGCGGCTCCTCGCTGGCCGGGCCGGTCCGTGCGGCCGATCCTGCTCGTCTCCGGCATGTCCGGTGGATGAACGCCGCAGCGGCGCAAGACGGTGATCCACAAGTGGAGTCGCCCGTACCGGCCGCTCCGAGGAGGTAGCGCGTGGTCGTCTGGATCAACGGGGAACGCCGGGAGCTGGCGTCGGACGCCGGGGTGCTCGACGCGCTCGGCGCGCTGGGCCTGCCGCGGACCGGCGTGGCGGTGGCGGTGGACGGCGAGGTCGTCCCGAGGGCGCAGTGGGCGGTGACGGCGCTCGCCGACGGTGCGCGTGTGGAGGTCCTGACCGCGGTGCAGGGAGGCTGATGTGACGCTCACAGATCAGACGGGGCAGGGCGCCCTCCAGAGTCTGGAGCAGGACGCGCTGGTCGTCGCCGGCCGCCCGATCGCCTCCCGGCTGATCATGGGCACCGGCGGTGCGACGAACCTGGAGATCCTCGAGCGGGCGCTGATCGCCTCCGGTACGGCGTTGACGACGGTGGCGATGCGTCGGGTGGACGCCGCGGCCGGCACCGGGGTGCTCGACCTGCTGCGTCGCTTGGAGATCGAGGTGCTGCCGAACACCGCAGGCTGCCGGACGGCGGCCGAGGCGGTGCTGACGGCGCGCCTCGCCCGGGAGGCGTTGGAGACCGATCTCGTCAAGCTGGAGGTCGTCGCGGACGAACGGACGCTGCTGCCCGACCCGATCGAACTCCTCGACGCCGCGGAGCAGCTCGTCGACGACGGCTTCACCGTGCTGCCCTACACGAACGACGACCCCGTCCTCGCCCGGCGGCTGGAGCAGGTGGGCTGCGCGGCCGTGATGCCGCTGGGCGCCCCGATCGGCACCGGGCTGGGCATCCGCAACCCGCACAACATCGCGATGATCGTCGAGCAGGCGGGGGTGCCGGTGGTGCTCGACGCCGGGATCGGGACGGCGTCGGAGGCGGCGCAGGCGATGGAGCTGGGCTGCGATGCCGTGCTGCTCGCGACGGCGGTGACCCGCGCGGGCGACCCGGAGCTCATGGCGCGCGCGATGCGGCTGGCGGTGGAGGCGGGGCGGGCTGCGCGGGGCGCCGGTCGGATCCCGAGGCGGTACTGGGCGCAGGCGTCGTCACCGGACCTGGACGCCTGACGCCCCGCCGGGCCACGTAGGCGCCGCCGTCCGCACACGAGATCGGTGGGTCACACGCAGGCCCTGCCCTGTGTACGGGCCCGGCTTCCTGTGTGCGCGTGGGTCAGCTGTGGGCCGCCTCGGGGGAGCGGCCGACCGTCGTCCGGAGCGGGACCTCCTTGATGAACACCACGGCCACCAGCGTCAGGATCGAGCCGATCGCCGCGATGAGGAACACCCGCCCGATCGCGTCGCCGTACGCGGCGCGCACCGCGGCGGCCGCGGCACCGTCGAGCTGCGACAGGTCCGAGGTGCCCGACGACGGCCCCGACGCCGGCACGCCCAGCAGCGCGCTCACCCGGTGGCTGAGCACGATCCCCAGCACCGTCACACCGATCGTGCCGCCCATCGACCGCAGGAACGCCACCAGCGAGCTGGCGGAGCCGACCTCGGTGACGTCGACGGTGTTCTGCACAGCGAGAACGAGGTTCTGCATCGACATGCCGACCCCCAGGCCGAGCACTCCCAGGTACACGCCCAGCAGCGGGATCGACGTGGTGTGGTCCATCGTCGAGAGAAGGGCGAGCCCCGCCGTCGTCAGGATCGCGCCGGCCACCAGGAAGCCCTTCCACCGCCCGTACCGGCTGATCAGCTGACCCGACACCGTGGACGCGATCATCAATCCGCCGACCAGCGGCAGGGTCAGCAGGCCCGCCTCGGTCGGCGCGTAGCCGCGGGCGACCTGGAAGTACTGCCCGAGGAACACCGACCCGCCGAACATCACCAGGCCGAGCACGATGCTGCCCAGCACCGCGAGCACGACCGTCCGGTTGCGGAACAGGTCCATCGGCACCACCGGCTCCGGCACGCGCAGCTCCACGATCACGGCCGCGACCAGCGCGGCGATCCCGAGGCCGCCCAGCGTCAGCGAGGTCGCCGAGCCCCACGCGAACTGCGAGCCTGCCAGCGAGATCCAGATCAGCAGCGTGGACACACCGCCGGCGATGAGGGTGGCACCGAGGTAGTCGAGCTTCACGTCGCGCTTGACCGTCGGCACGTGCAGCGTGCGCTGCAGCACGATCAGGGCGATCACGCCGATCGGGACGCCCACGTAGAAGCACCAGCGCCAGCCCAGCCAGGACGTGTCGACGAGCAGGCCGCCGATCAGCGGACCGGACACGGTCGCGGTGGCGAGCACGGCGCCGAGGTAGCCGGAGTAGCGGCCGCGCTCACGGGGCGGGATCAGCGCCGCGATCACGACCTGGGCCAGCGCCTGCAGCCCACCCGCGCCGATGCCCTGCACGGCCCGCCAGCCGATGAGCCAGCCCATCGACTGCGCCAACCCGGCCATCGCGGAGCTTACGACGAAGATCACGATCGCGATCTGGACCAGCAGCTTCTTGTCGAACAGGTCGGCGAGCTTGCCCCAGATCGGGGTGGACGCCGTGGTGGTCAGCAGGGTCGCCGTGACCACCCACGTGTACTGCGTCTGCGACCCGTGCAGGTCCGCGATGATCGTGGGCAGGGCGTTGGAGACGATCGTCGCGGACAGGATCGAAACGAACATGGCGAGCAGGAGGCCGCTCAGCGCCTCCAGGACCTCGCGCTTGCTCCGCGTCGCGTCCCCGGCTGGTGCCGCGGCCAGGGCCGGGCGGTCGACGGCGGTCGTGGTCATGGTCGATTCCTTGTGGACGTCAGGTTTCTGCTGGTGGAGGAGGGTCATCGGACCAAACCCTCCTCGAGCGCGGCGGTGCCGTGCTGGGCCGTGCGGTGGTCGAGCTCGTCGGCGAGTGCCCGCACGAGGCGGGTCGCGGCGCGCACGTCGTCGTCCGGATGCCGCGCGAGCGCGTCGTGCAGCCATCGGCGGCGGGTGTCGGCGGCCTCGGCGAGCAACTCGCGACCGGCCGGGGTGAGCCGGACGAGGCCGGCACGGCGGTCGGCCGGATCGGGCCGGCGGACTACGAGTCCGCGCGCCTCCAGCTCGCCGACCTGCCGGCTGACGACGGATTGGCAGACGCCGCGCCGGGCCGCCAGCTCACCGAGTCGCAGCTCACCCTCGCCGAGCAGGAGAGCCAGCTCGAGGGCGGGGAGAGCGCTGGCCACGGGGTGGTGGATCGCATGCCGGTAGGCA
Organism: uncultured Actinomycetota bacterium; assembly: GCA_963720845.1. Classification (GTDB taxonomy): domain Bacteria; phylum Actinomycetota; class Actinomycetes; order Mycobacteriales; family Pseudonocardiaceae; genus Pseudonocardia. The sequence goes on from CAVRHG010000020.1 coordinate 26,512, forward strand.
CGGACCAATGCGACGACGGCGTCGCCGAGCGCGTCCGCGGTGTCCTCCGCGGTGGCGCGCTCCTCAACTAGATGCATAGTACAACCATACTCTCGGAAGATTGCTACGTACAAGCAACTTGTTGTGGAGCTCGATGATTCCCGCCCGCCCGGGGGCGCACTCTGCGTGGGGCGTGACACGGCTGGTGCGGCTGTCACAGCGTGTACGGCAGGTGCGCCGGCCCGGCGCGATGTGCGAGGGCGCGGACGGGGTGCGATCGGCCACGCGCAGCGTCACCCTGGATGAGCGGCGCCCTACCCTGCCGCGGACGAGGGATTGCCCGGGCGGGTGCGGCGCGTCCGCCGTCGGGCCTTGCCGGGTCGGGCACGCTGAACGCGGAGGTGGTCGCGATGGCAGCGTTGCTCGGGACCCGGCAGAGGGCCTGGCTCGGGGTGGTGCTCGGCTCCGCTCTGCTCGCCGGATGTGCGGCCTCGACAGTCGGCACCGGGGCTCCGGTCGTGCCGTCGGCCGGCCCGTCCGCGACCGCGCCTGCGACGCCCGACGAGGCGGCGACCGAGCGGGCGGTACCTCTCTACTACGTCACCGACACCCCGGCAGGCCCGCGGCTCGCCCGCGAGTTCCGCCGGGTGCCGGTCGACACCGACCCGGGGACCGCTGCCGTCACGGCCCTGTTCGGCGCCCCGACGGGCGCGGTGTCGGACCACCGCAACACCTGGCCCGCCGGCAGTGCGCTCGCGGCGCCCGTCACGCACGTCGACGGCGTCGTCACCGTCGACCTGACCGCCCGGGCCGTCGACACCACCCCGGCCGACCCGATCCTCGCCGTCCAGCAGCTTGTCTACACCGTCACCGGAGCGTTGGGCACCACGGACCCGGTGCAGGTGCTCGTCGCCGGGAAGCAGGTCACCCGCCTGTGGAGCGACGGGGTCGACACCTCCCGGCCCGTGGCCCGGGCCGATCCCCTTGGGATCCGGGTCCTGGTCGGCATCGACGATCCCGCGGACGGAGCGTCCGTGCGCTCCCCGGTGCGGATCTCGGGGGAGGCGGCGGTGTTCGAGGCGACGCTACTGTGGGAGATACGGCAGAACGGATCGGTGGTGCGGTCCGGCAGCACGACGACCGCGGAGGGTCAGCGGTTCGCGCCGTACACCTTCTCGGTCGAGCTGCCGCCGGGCGACTACGAGATCCGCGTCGCCGAGGACGACCCGTCCGCCGGCGCCGGGCGCGCGGTCATGACCGACACCCGCCGGGTCACCGTGATCTCGGCTACCTCCTGAGTCGGTGCGCGCGCAGCCCGAGCGCGCCGAGTTCGAGAGCGGCGAGTGCGGCGAGTGCCTCCGGGTCGGCGTGCCGCCAGGCTGCGCCGGGCTCGGGCGACACCGCGAGCAGCCGCCGGGTCGAGCGGCGGGTCAGCGCCTGCAAGGCGAGCAGGTCGGGATCGGCGGCCCGCGCGGCCCGCGCGGAGGCGGCGAGGCGGACCCAACGCACCCGCAGCGTGAGCCAGACGGCGACGACCGGCAGCACACCGAGCAGCAGGATCGCCGCCGCGACGGCCACTCCGGCGGTGGCGGCGGTCGCTGCGATCTCCCGCCCGGACGACGACAGCGAATCGCCCGCGAAGCTGCCGGTGCCCAGCGCTCGGGCGAGGTCGTCCCCGACGAACGGCACTCCGGACGCGGTGGCGGCGGCGTTGTCGAAAGTGCTACGGATCGCGTCACCGGCGCCGGTCAGCTGGCGGGCAGGACCCTGGAGCTGGAGCACGACGTCGCGCGCAGCGTGCGCGACCTGCACGACGAACACGATCCAGACGAGCACCGCGACGTCGGCGAGCAACTGCAGCAGCGCGCGGCCGGGCCGCTCGGCGTACATCCGCATGAGGCCGCAGCGTAGGGCCGCACCGACAGCCCGCCCGCTCCGCCACGGGTGCGCCTACAGCAGGCCCAGCTTCGTCGCCGCGTACACCGCCTCCGCGCGGCGGGAGACCATCAGCTTGCGCATGAGGTTGCCGACGTGGAACTTCACCGTCGTCTCCGAGATGAACAGCTCCGCCCCGATCGCCCGGTTCGACAGCCCGCGCGCAAGCAGTCGCAGTACGTCCAGCTCGCGGTCGGTCAGGCCCTCGCGCTCCGGCACCCCGCCCGCGAGCGACCGCACCATCGCCGACGCGCTGTGCGCGTCGAACGCGCTCTCCCCGCGCGACACCGCGCGCACCGCCCGCACCAGCTCCGTCGTGTCGACGTCCTTCACGACGTAGCCGCGGGCGCCCGCCTGCACCGCCTCCACCACCAGCCGGTCTTCGGCGAAGGTCGTCAGCACCAGCACGCCGATGCCCGGGTGGGTCGCGCACAGCCGGCGGCACACCTCCAGGCCGTCGGTCTGCGGGCCCGCGGTGAGCTTGAGGTCGAGCAGGACGACGTGCGGGCGCGACGCCGCGACCGCGGCCACGGCCTCCGCGGGCGAGCCGGCCTCGCCGACGACGTGCAGATCGGCCTCGCGTTCCAGTACCGCCCGCAGGCCCTGCCGCATGATCGCGTGGTCGTCGACGAGCACGATCCGCGTAGGCATCGGCCGGGGGCGCGGCCCCGTCGGCGACCCTGCGGTCGCCCCCGCCTTGACCGGTCCGGTCGCCTTCACGGCCGTCGTCCTCATCGTCCTGCCACCCTCGTCCCGGCCGCCGCCCGCCGCGCCGCGCTCGTGGCGCACGGCGTCGGGATGTCCACCTGCACCTGCAGCCCGCCCAGCCGCGCGCGCCGGAAGGTCAGCGTCCCGTCCAGCTCCCGGGCCCGCGCCGCCATGTTCACCAACCCGCGGTGCTCGCCCGACCGGCACGCGACGCTCGCCGCCCGCAGGCTGCGGCGCACCTCCTCGGGCCGGCCCGAACCGTCGTCGGAGATCGTCAGCCGGACCCGCCCGCCGCCGTACGCCAGCCGCACGACGGCCCGGCTCGCGTCGGCGTGCACGGCGGTGTTGAACAGCGCCTCGCCCGCGATCCGGAAGAGTGACTGCTCGCAGTCCGGGGACAGCGGCACCGGCTTGCCACCGATCCGCACGTCGACCCGCAGCTCGTCGGGCATGTGGACACCGGAGAGCCGCCGGAGCATCGACGGCAGGTCCTCGTCCGCCTCGCCCTCGCCGTGGTGCAGTGCGTAGATCGCCGACCGCAGCTGCTCGACGGCGCGGCGCGTGAGGTCCTTGGCGGTGTCGAGGTGGATGCGCAGCCGGGGATCCTCGACCTCCGTGCGCGCCAGCTCGATGTGCATGCCAGCGGAGAGCGCGTACTGGGTGACGCTGTCGTGGAGCTCGCGGGCGATGCGGTGGCGTTCGGAGTCGAGCACCTCGCGCTGCCTCGCCGCGCCCAGCTCGGCCTGGGTGGCCTGCAGCTCGGCGTGCCGTTTGGCCAGGTCGTCGGCCTGGCGGGTGGTGCGGGCGAGCAGACGGGCCGAGTGGTCCAGCAACGCGCAGTTCTGCAGGGCCGCGGCGGTCTGGCCGGCGAGGATGCCGAGCACGGAGCCGTCGGTCTCGTCGACCTCCCGGTTCAGCGGCGTCCATGCGACGAACCCCCCGACCACGCGGCCGTCGAGCCGCACCGGGACGTGCAGGTGCCGGCGGTGGGACTCGTGGTCGTGGTCGTCGTCGGCCGCGCAGTGCAGGACCGCGAGCAGGTGCTCCCGGACCATCGCCGGCACCGCCCCCACGTCCGGCCACTCCGCGCCGTCGGGCCCCCGCACCAGGTGCCGCGGGCGGGACTCGGTGAGCTCACCGTCGACCAGGGCGAACACCACCCAGTCTGCGCACAGGTGCTCCGCGGCGGCCTCGACGACGGCCCGCACCAGTGCCTCGGAGCCCTCGGTGGTGTGCATCAGCGCGGCCGAGATCCGCTCCAGCGCCAGGATCACCCGGCGCAGCCGCTCCGCGTAGGTGCGGTGCTCCGGGAAGTAGTGCGGCTTGCCGGAGCGCAGCCCGGTGAGGGCGTCGAGGTCGGGCTGCGGGCGGGAACGCACGCGTCGGGGGGGCCACGGCGCGGACCGGGAGGGTGAGGCGGGGGAAGGGGTGGTCACTACAGGGCTGCCCGGAACAGCGCCGCCACGTCCGTCACCGACGCCGGGCGCGGGTTCGTGGCCAGGCAGGCGTCGCCCAGTGTCAGCTGGGCCAGCCGGGGGATGTCCGCGTCCGTCACACCGAGGTCGCCGAGTCCCTTCGGCACGCCGACCTCGTCGCCGAGGCGGCGCACCTCCTCCGCCACCCGCTCGACGGATTCCTCCGCGGGCGCGCCCGCCAGGTCTGCCAGACCCATGGCCTGGGCGATCGGGACGAACCGCTCGGGCACCGTGGCCCCGTTGAACCGGATGACGTGCGGCAGCAGCACGCCGTTGACCACGCCGTGCGGCAGGTCGAGCATGCCGCCCGCCTGGTGGCTCATCGCGTGCGTCGCCCCGAGGATCGCGTTGGTGAACGCCAGCCCGGCCTCCAGCGCGGCCTGCGCCATCGCGCTGCGGGCGGCGGCGTCGCGCGGGCGCATCATCGTACGGATCAGGTTGGCGTGCACCAGCGAGATCGCCTGCAGCGCGTGGTGGTCGGTCAGCGGGCCGTGGGCCAGGGAGACGAACGCCTCGATGCCGTGCGTCAGCGCGTCCAGCCCGGTCGCGGCGTTGAGATCGTCCGGCATGGTCGTGAGCAGCCGCGGGTCGATCACCGAGACGTCCGGGACGAGTGCCCGGCCCATGATCGTGATCTTGGTGTGTCGCTCGGTGTCCGTGACGATGCAGAACTGCGAGACGTCCGCGCCCGTTCCCGACGTCGACGGCAACATGATCATAGGCGGGATCGGGTGCTCGATCCGGTCGACGCCCTCGTAGTCGAGGATCCCCCCGCCGTTGGCCGCGAGCAGGGCGATGCCCTTCGCCGCGTCCATCACGGAGCCGCCGCCGATGCCGAGCACGACGTCGCAGCCGCCCTCGACGTACCGGGCGAACCCGGCCTCGATCTCGTGATCCTTGGGGTTCGGGGTGACGTCGAACCACAGCTGCGGGAGCAGGCCCGTCGCGCTCAGGTGGGTCAGCAGCTCGCTGGGCCACCCGGCCTCGAGCAATCCGGGGTCCGTGACGACCAGCGGGCGGCGCGCGCCCATGCGGACGGCCGCGTGCGCGGCCTCCTGCACCGAGTCCGGCCCGAACACGATCTCGGGGGCGTGGAACTTGGACAGGCGCACCGGTGGCGCCGAGGGGAACGGCGGCTCCGCCGCCTCCCGGGCGCCGAGCAGGAGGACGGAGTCGCCCGCCCGGCGGACGGCGGTGGGGACCGGTGCGCCGAGGCGCCGGACATCGTCGATGAGGACCACAGTGCCCTCCCGTACCGCGTCGTCCGAGAACGCCCGGGAAGGGTCGTGGCCCCGGACGGTGTAACCCACGCTACAACAGCGCGGGTGCCCTGAACGGGTACGGAATCGGGTCGAGCGGCTCCGCAGAGATCGGCAGCGCGAGGTCGGAGATGGCATCCGTCCTCCCCTCACCGGGGGGAACGGTAGCCGGGGCGGCGCCGGGACGGGCCCGTCACGCGGACGGGAACGACCTGCCCGAACGGGTGGGCCGCGCCACCCGCGGGCGTCGGATCCGTGCGGAGGCGGGTGTCGGCAAAGTTGGACGTGCCCCTCGCTCTCGCCCGGAACGGGCCGGGCTCAATGGGCGTGGATGGGGCCGTCGCGGTCCGCCAGGCGCACTCCGGCGCCGCCCCAGTGCGTCGCGATCAGCTCGGCGGCGATCGACACGGCCGTCTCCTCGGGAGTGCGCGCGCCCAGGTCGAGCCCGATGGGGCTGCTCATCCGGGCCAGCTCCGCCTCGGTCAGCCCGCGCTCGACCAGCCGCGCCCGCCGGTCGTCGTGCGTCCGTCGGGACCCCATCGCCCCGATGTAGGCGACCTCCGGCAGCCGCAGCGCGACCTCCAGCAGGGGGACGTCGAACTTGGGATCGTGGGTCAGCACGCAGAGCGCGGTGCGCGAGTCGATCCGCCCGGCCTCCGCCTCCGCGGCGAGGTAGCGGTGCGGCCACTCGACGACGACCTCGTGCGCGCCCGGGAACCGGGACGTGGTGGCGAAGACCGGCCGGGCGTCACACACGGTGACTCGGAAGCCGAGGAACGAACCGATCTTGGCGACGGCCGCGGCGAAGTCGATCGCGCCGAACACGATCATCCGCGGGGGCGGGGCGAACGACTCGACGAACACGTCGAGCCCCTCGCCGCGGCGCTGGCCGTCGACGCCGTAGTGCAGGATCGCGTTGCGGCCCGCGTCGAGCAGGCCGCGCACGTCGTCGCGCACCGCGTCGTCCAGCCGCCGCGAGCCGGTGCTGCCCTCGACCCGGTCCGGCCACACGACGAGCCGGGTGCCGAGGCGCTGCGGCGGCCCGCAGATCACCGTGGCGACCGCGACCGGCTGCTCCTTCCCGATCGCCTCGGCGATCTCCCCGAGCTGCGGGAACATCTCCCGGTCCACCTTCTCGACGAACAGGTCGATGATCCCGCCGCAGGTCAGGCCGACGGCGAACGCGTCGTCGTCGGAGACGCCGTACCGCTGCAGCACCGGGCGGCCGTCCGCGCGGACCTGCTGCCCGAGCTCGTAGACCGCGCCCTCGACGCAGCCGCCCGACACGCTGCCGACCGCCTCGCCGTCCGGGCCCACCAGCATCGACGCGCCGGGCTGGCGGGGGGCCGAACGGTAGGTGCCGACCACGGTCGCCAGCGCCACCGTCTTGCCGTCGGCCCACCAGCGGGCGAGCTTCTCCACCACGTCACGCACGTGCCATCACCTCGAGCACATCTTCCAGTGTGGCCAGGCTGTGCCCGGCCAGCAGGTCGTCCAGGTGCGGCAGGGCGGCGACGATCCCGCCCTGCACCGGTGCGTATCCGGCCTTGCCGACGTGCGGGTTCACCCAGATCAACCGGTGGGCGAGCCGGCGTAGCCCCGCGAGCTGGGTACCCAGCAGCGTGGTGTCGCCGCGCTCCCAACCGTCGGAGAAGACGACGACGACCGCCTGCCGGGCCGCTCCGCGCCGCCCCCAGCGGTCGACGAACGCCGCCAGCGCCTCGCCGAGCCGGGTGCCGCCCGACCAGTCCGGGATGGCCCGGCCCGCCGCCGCGAGCGCGTGCTCGGGGTCGCGCAGCCGCAGCTCGCGCGTCACCCGGGTCAGGCGGGTGCCGAGGGTGAACACCTCCGTCGCCGCGGGCGCCCGCCGCACGACGACGTGCGCGAACCGCAGCAGCGCGTCGGCGTAGGGCTCCATAGAGCCGGACACGTCGATCAGCAGCACGACCTTGCGGGGCCGCGGGGACCGGTCGCGGCGGGCGAGCACGCACAGCTCGCCGTCGGTGCGCAGCGCCGCGCGCAGCGTCCGCCGGGGGTCCGCGGCTCCGCGGCGGGCGGGGGACCGGCGTCGCGACGGGCGGGTCGGCGGGTCGGGGCGCAGCAGCGCGAGCAGCGCACGCAGGTGCGCACGCTCGGTGATCGACAGCTCGCCGAGGTCGTGGTGGCGGAGCACCTCGGTGCCCGAGGCGCTCGCCCGGATCTGCGGGCCGCTGTCGCCCCCCTCGATGCCGTCCGCGGTCCCCGACGGCAGCAGCGTGGACGGTCGCGGGGTCCGGACCGGCTGTGGGGACCTCGGAGGCCGGGGGCCGGCGTCGAACCAGTCGACGAAGGCGCGTTCGTAGCGCGGCAGGTCGTCGGGGTCACCGCACAGGGTGTGCAGCCCGGCTCGGTAGACCTGCTCACGGCCGGTGCCCAGGGCGTCGACGGCGGTGAGGAACGCCGTGACCCGCTCGGTCGTGACGGGCAGCCCGGCGTGGCGCAGCACGGCGGTGAACCCGACGAGTCCCCGCACGGGGTCGGGCTGCTCGACTGCTCCGTCCGACGGTGACCTCGCAAGCTCGGTCACGGCTATGACGCCAGCAGGGAGTCGAGCCGGGTACGGACGCGGTCGGCGTCCTCCCGGTACTTGAGCACCGCGCCCAGCGTGGCGGCGGCGCTGTCGATGTCGAGGTGGCGGGCGCCGACGAGCTGCAGGGCGCGCGCCCAGTCGAGCGACTCCGCGACGCCGGGCGGCTTGAGCAGGTCGGCCGCGCGCAACCGGTGGGCGGCGGTGGCGACCTCGGCGGCCAGCCGCTCAGGGAGCCCCGGGATCCGCGCGTGCAGGATCTCGATCTCGCGCGCGACGTCCGGATGGTCGAGCCAGAGGTAGAGGCAGCGGCGCTTGAGGGCGTCGTGCACCTCACGCGTGCGGTTCGAGGTGAGCACGACGACCGGCGGGACGGCGGCGCGCACCTCGCCCAGCTCGGGGATCGACACGGCGTGCTCGGTGAGCACCTCGAGCAGGAAGGCCTCGAACTCGTCGTCCGCCCGGTCGATCTCGTCGACGAGCAGCACGGCGCGGGGGCTCTGCAGCGCCCGCAGGATCGGCCGGGCGAGCAGGAAGCGCCGGTCGTAGAGGGAGGCCTCGACGTCGTCCGTGCGGCCGGCGCCGCCCGTCGCCTCCAGCGCGCGCAGGTGCAGCAGCTGCCGCGGGAAGTCCCAGTCGTAGAGCGCCTGGGAGGCGTCGATGCCCTCGTAGCACTGCAGCCGGATCAGCTCGGCGTCCAGCACGGTCGCCAGTGCCTGCGCGAGCGCGGTCTTGCCGGTCCCCGGCTCGCCCTCGCAGAACAACGGGCGGTGCATCGCCAGCGCGAGGAACGCCGCGGTCGCCAGGCCGTCGTCTGCGAGGTAGCCGGTGGAGCGCAGCGCGGCGGCGAGTGCCGTCGGGGAGCCGGTGCGATCGTCCACGAACTCCAGCATGACCTTCCTCGGCTTCGGGTGCCAGGGATGCGGAGCGTCGTATTGCCGTCACGGAGCGTCGATTCGAGCTGTGACGAAGTCGGAAACATTTCCGGTTTGAGAATAATCGTTTCGACGTGATCGGGCTGTGATTGAACCGCGATGACCTGCGGCAACGGTCATATCGTTCACGTAATGCGCTCGTTACCGTGATCACGGTCACGTACGCGAATGTTTGACGGCTTCTCGGTGTCCAACCGTACCGTTCAAGTCGGTCGTTCCCGACGGGACGTCCCGAAACCCGACTCGTCGTAGCGAGGTGGCCGTTCCGAAACGCATCCGATCCGCCGATCCCCTCGGATCACGGAGCGATAAACCTCGATGCAGACAAGGAGAGATCCGAGATGACCCGCTCTTCATCGATGTCACGAGCCCACGGTCGAAGTCTCCTGCGGCTGGCGGTTGTGGGCGCCGTCGCAACCGGCGTCCCCCTCGCGCTGGCCGGCACCGCCAGTGCCGCCCCCGAGTCCGCCTGGGACAAGCTCGCCCAGTGCGAGAGCGGCGGCAACTGGAGCATCAACAGCGGTAACGGCTATTACGGTGGCATCCAGTTCAATGCCTCCACCTGGCACGCTTTCGGTGGAGAGGGCCTTCCCCACCAGGCGAGCAGGTCCGAGCAGATCGCCGTCGCCGAGCGCACCCTCGCCGCCCAGGGCTGGAACGCCTGGCCGGCCTGCTCCCGCAAGATGGGCCTGCGTGGACACGCCGCGGACCCCGACAACACCGCCGCCCCGACGGCGAAGAAGGCCTCGGCCCCCGCGAAGGCCACGAAGTCGACCGGCGGCAACTACGTCGTCAAGCGCGGCGACACCCTCAGCAAGATCGCCAAGGCGCGCGGCACGTCGGTGAAGGCACTCGTCGCCGCCAACGGCCTGAAGAACGCGCACGTGCTCAAGGTCGGCAAGGGCCTGAAGGTCTGAACCCGGCCGGGATCAGGTCGAGTTGACCCACTCGTCGGTGCCGTCGGCGAACATCTGGTGCTTCCACACCGGCAGCGCGCGCTTGACCTCGTCCACCAGCTCCGCGCAGGTCTCGAAGGCCGCCTGCCGGTGATCTGCGGCGACGGCGCAGGCCAGCGCCACCTCGCCGATGTCCAGGGCGCCCACCCGGTGGCTCACCGCCAACGCGCGCACGCCCGGTGCGCGGGCGGCGATCTCGGCGGCCACCTTCGCCACCACGGCGGCGGCGGTGGGGTGGGCGCTGTACTCCAGCCCACGCACGGCGCGACCGCCGTCGTGGTCGCGCACGACGCCGGCGAAGGTCACGACGGCACCGGCGGCCGGTTCGTCCACGAGCTCGGCGTGCTCGGCGACGTCGAGCGGCTCGGTGCCCACCGCGGCCCGGCGCACGACGGCAGGGCGGATGGCCCGCTCGGTCAACGGTGGTCGCCTCCTCGCAGTTGGTCGACGGCGTGGTCCAGCACGCCGCCGAGGACCGTCAGCCCGTCCCGGACGCCTCCGGTCGACCCGGGCAGGTTGACCACCAGGGTGCGGCCCACGACGCCCGAGAGGCCGCGTGAGAGCACTGCTGTCGGCACTGCCGGCGCGCCTGCCGCGCGGATCGCGTCGGCGAGGCCGGGAACCTCGTAGTCGAGCAGCGCCCGGGTGACCTCCGGCGTGGCGTCGGTGGGTGAGATGCCGGTACCGCCGGTCGTGATCACCACGTCGACGCCGTCGGCCACCGCGGCGCGCAGCGCCTCGCCGACCGGATCGCCGTCCGGGACCACTGCGGGGTCCGGGCACTCGTACCCCCGCTCGCGAAGCCAGGTGACGATCACGGGTCCGCTGCGGTCCGCGTAGACGCCGGCGGCGGCGCGGTGAGATGCGGTGATCACCCGGGCCGCGCGGGCGTTCATGCCCGCCCCTCGGGGCGCGTCCAGGTGCCGGTCTTGCCGCCCTCCTTGCGCTCGACGCGCACCGCGTCGAGTTCGGCGGCGGGGTCGACCGCCTTGACCATGTCGTGCAGGGTCAGCCCGGCGACGGCGACGGCGGTCAGCGCCTCCATCTCCACACCGGTCCGGTCCGTGGTGCTGACCGTGGCCCGGATGCGCACCTCCGCCTCGCCGGGCTCCAGCTCGACGGTGACCCCGGCGAGGGCAATCGGGTGGCACAGCGGGACCAGCTCCGGCGTCCGCTTGGCGCCCATGATCCCCGCGATGCGGGCGGTCGCCAGCGCGTCGCCCTTCGGCAGGCCGTCCCGGCGCAGCAGCGCGATCACCTCCGCGGTGGTGCGCAGGACGCCCGTGGCGACCGCGGTGCGTGCCGTGGCCTCCTTGCCGGAGACGTCCACCATGCGCGCGGCACCGGCCCCGTCGACGTGGGTCAGCTCCACGCAACGACCCTACGACTACCGGAGGCGTGAGGCCGGGGGTACCCCGCAGGTCCGTCCGGCCCGAGCGAGAGGCCCCGGCCTCACGCCCCGCGCGTCACCCACTGCAGGAGACCCGCGCGGAGTGATCCTCGTCACACTCACGCAACGGGGTGTCACCCGATCCGGTTGTGCATCACGGGGCGTGACCAGCACGGATGGTCAACTCGGTCGGCCCGCGCTGCCGTCACCCGGTCTCGACACGGTCACGCCCAGGTTTCGCTCAGGCCCGTGATCGTCGTAGCGTGCCCGCGATCCGAAAGGTCTCCCCACCTGAGGATCCCGGAACCGCAGCGCTCCCTTCCTGTCCGGTGGTTCCGGCTCCCCGACCCCGACATGAGTACGGGACAGGAACGGACCGGTGCGCCGCAGTGGCGGCGCCCATCGCCCCCCTCCCCGGGCGAGGTCCGCGGGCGCCGTGCCGGAGGTCTGCCATGGCGCGCTACCGCGGTCGTCACCGAGCACCGACGAACACCGGTCGGACACTCGCGCGCACAGCAATCGCCGGCGCGGTGGTCGGCGCCCCGCTGGCGGCCGCCCCCGCTGCCCAGGCCGAGACCGGCGGCACCGTCTGGGACAAGCTCGCGCAGTGCGAGAGCACCGGCAACTGGGCGATCAACACCGGCAACGGCTTCAGCGGCGGCCTCCAGTTCACCCCTGCCAGCTGGAAGGCCTTCGGCGGCGCGGGCGTCGCCCACCACGCGTCGCGCGAGCAGCAGATCATCGTCGCCGAGCGGGTGCTGGCCAAGCAGGGCTGGGGCGCCTGGCCCGCCTGCTCGCGCAAGCTCGGGTTGCACGGCAAGCCGGAATCGATCACGGTTGCGCCGCAGGCGGCCCCGGCCACGCCCAAGAAGGTCATCGCCTCCGGTGGCGGGCGCACGGTCGCGGTCAAGCCCGGCGACACGCTCGCGAAGATCGCCGCGACCAACGGCGTGGACGGCGGCTGGGGACGGCTGCACGAGCTCAACCCCGATCTCGACAACCCGAACGTCATCTCGGTCGGCCACCTCATCCGCCTGGCCTGAGCCCGCGCGTCAGGGCAACCCCGGAGCGGGACGGCTGCGGAACGCGGCCAGCTGCTCCGGGGTGTCGACGTCCTCCGGGTCAGCCAGGTCGGCGCACTCCACGAGCACCACGTCCGGGCGCCCGGCGAGGTAGCCGCGCGCGCCCGCGTCGCCCACCGCCGCGTCCCGCACCCCCGGCCAGTGCGCGCGTCCGAGCAGCACCGGATGCCCCGGGCGGCCCCCGTACGCCGCCCGCGCGAGCACATCCCGCCCTGCCGCGGCCCTCAGCCGGGAGACGACGGCTGCCGAGACCCCGGGCAGGTCCACCAGGTGCACGACGGCCGCGGTGGCGTCCGTGCTCTCCAGAGCGGCGAGCCCGGCGCGCAGCGACGCGCCCATGCCGTCGCGCCAGTCGGCCGCCTCCACCGCCGCCACGTCCGCCGGCAGCACCGCGCGGACGTCGTCCGCGCGGGCGCCGACCACGACGATCACCGGCGCCGCACCGCCCTCGACAAGGGTGCGTAGCGCGCGACGGACCAGCGGCTCCCCGTCGAGCTCGACGAGCGCCTTCGGCAGGCCCATCCTGCGCCCGGCGCCTGCAGCCAGCAGGAGCCCCGCAGGGGACACGGCCTAGCGGTTCACCTCGGTGACGGGGTGAACGTACGGGATCTCGTCCACCGGGAACTCCAGCTCCCCGAAGGGGGACAGGCCGCCCTGGACCTCGCAGGTCAGCTCCGTGACCGGGTGCTCGCCCTCCGGCAGCTCTGGCCACGCCGGGTCGCGCCGATCTTCGGGAATGGGCTTGGCCACTGTCTCCTCCGGTGTCCGAATCAGCGTGTCGGCGGCAGTATCGCGTATGCCGACCCTGCGCGGGGGCCCCGCACCGGCGACCAGGCCGCGTCCCGGCCCAGGCCGCGTCCCGCGGATCAGCGAACGCGGTGTCCGCGCCCAGACTGCCCCTGGCCGCGTTGTCGGTCGGCTCCGAGTACGCCCGCGGTACGAGTGCCGACCTCCGCCTTGCCAGGAACCATCTGGATCACGGATCCCATAGCCGGTGATCCACGGGACACGGCCTAGCCTGGAGCTCGATGCGCACCCCCCTGGTCGACTGGCTGCGTGCCCAGGACGACGGCACGCTGGCCGACCTGCTCCGGCTCCGGCCAGACCTCGCCGTGCCCCCGCCCGCGGACCTGACCGTGCTGGCCACGCGCGCCGGCATCCGCGCGTCGGTGCATCGGGCGTGCGACGACCTCGACACGATCGCCCTGAACGTCCTGGAGGCGCTCGTCGTGGCGGACGCCGACGTCGAACCGGCGCCGCTCGACGAGGTCGCGAGGCTGCTCGGTCCCACCCTGCCCGGCGCGGTTCTCGACGCCGCGCTGGCGGCCCTGCGCGCCCGTGCGCTCGTGTGGGACTCCGGCAGTCATCTCACCGAGGAGCCCCCGCCTGGCGGCGTCGACTCCTCGGACATGCGTAGGCATCTCACCGAGGAGCCCCCGCCTGGCGGCGTCGACTCCTCGGACATGCGAAGGCATCTCACCGAGGACATGAGTAGGGATCTCACCGAGGACATGCGTAGGGACCTGGCGCTCGTCCCGGCCGTACGGGACGTGATCTCCCGCTTCCCCGGCGGGCTCGGCCGCCCCGCTGCAGGAGTTGTCGCATCGTCGGCCCTCCCGGAGCTGCTCGCGGCCGTCGAGCCCGACGAGCGGCGGGTGCTCGAGACGCTGGCGGCCGGTCCGCCGGTCGGGCGCAGCCGCGGCGGCGCGGACCCGACGAACCCCGTCTCCCGGCTTCTGGCCCGCGGATTGCTCGTGCGGGTCGACGCGGAGACCGTCGAGCTGCCCCGCCAGGTCGGGCTAGCGCTGCGCGGCGACCGGCCGCTCGGCACCCTTTCGCTGGACCCGCCGGACCTCGTGACGGTCGACCGCGGCGTCGACACCGTCGACGGCACCGCCGCGGTCGCCGCGCTGCGGGCGCTGCGTCAGGTCGAGCAGCTCGTCGCTTTCTGGGGCGCCGCGCCGCCGCCGGCCCTGCGCTCGGGCGGGCTCGGCGTGCGCGAGCTGCGCCGGGTGGCCCGCGAGGTCGACGCCGACGAGACCACGGCCGCGCTGCTCGTCGAGCTCGCGGTCGCGGCAGACCTCGTGGCGGAGAGCGACGGCGTCAGTCCCGAATGGGTGCCCACCACCGCGGCCGACGTCTGGGCGGCCGCCGGTCCCGAGCAGAAGTGGTCCAGGGTCGCCCGTGCCTGGCTCGAGCTCCCGCGGGTGCCGGGCATTGTCGGCACCCGCGACGACGCCGGGCGGCCGATCGCGGCACTCGCCGACGGACCACGCCGGCCGACGGCTCCGCGCGACCGCCGTCGCGTGCTCGCCGGGCTCGCGGAGCTGCCGCCGGGAACCGCCGTGGGCGCGGCGGAAGGGGTCCCGAGACACCGGCAGGCGGGCCAGGGCCCGGAACCCGGTGTCTCGGGACCCTCTGAGGCACTCGCCGACCTGCTCGCGTGGCGCGCACCGCGACGGGGAGGGCGGCTGCGCGACGAGGTCGTGCGGTGGACGCTCGCCGAGGCGACGGTGCTGGGCCTCGTGGCGCTGGACGCGCTGTCGACCCCCGGGCGGACACTGCTCGTGGACCCGGCGCGCGCGGCGGCGGCGCTGCGCGCGGCGCTGCCGGACCCGATCGGGCACATCCTCCTGCAGGCCGACCTGACCGCCGTCGCGCCCGGGCCGCTCGAGCCCGCCCTGGAGCGGGATCTGGGCCTCGTCGGCGAGATCGAGTCGGCCGGCGGGGCGACCGTCTACCGGTTCACCGAGGCCACCATCCGCCGCGCGCTGGACGCCGGGCGCACCGCGGCCGAGCTGCACGATCTGTTCGCCATGCGGTCGGCCACACCGGTGCCCCAGGGGCTGACCTACCTGGTCGACGACGTCGCCCGCAAGCACGGGCGGTTGCGTGGCGGCGCGGCGGCGTCGTTCCTCCGCAGCGACGACGAGGTGCTGATCGCCGAGGTGCTCGCCTCAGCGGCCGCCGGGCAGCTGGAGCTGCGCCGGATCGCGCCGACCGTGGCGGTGTCGCCGCTGCCCTTGGCCGAACTGATGGACGGGCTGCGCAGCGCCGGTTTCACCCCCGCGGCCGAGGATCAGGGCGGGGCGGTGCTCGACCTGACCGACCGCGGCCGGCGGATCCCGCCGCGTCGGCGCGCCGGGGCACCGCGGGCCGGGGAGCCGGATCCCGAGCAGCTGCACCGGCTCGTGTCGCGGATGCGCGCCGGCGACGCGCTGATCGGCCTGCGCCGCAGCACGGACAGCCACGGGCCGGGCAGCCGCAGGCCGGGTGGAGCGACCGTCGAGACCCTCCGTGCAGCTGCACGGGAGCGGCGCAGTGTGTGGATCGGGTTCGTCGACGGGCACGGGGTTGCGGGGGAGCAGGTGCTCGAGCCGACGAGCGTCGGCGGCGGGGTCGTCGAGGGCCGCGACAGCGTGGACGGCGGCCTGCACCGCGTCCCGCTGCACCGGATCACCTCGATCGCGTTCGTCGAGGACTGACGCCCCGTCGGTGTCTCGCGCCCCCCGACTGCCCTGCGGAGTGCCGGCGCCTACATCGCGCTGGCCGTCATCCGGTGCCGCATCGCGTGCTCGACGAGCGCGATGAGGGTCTGTTTCACCGATTCGCGGTCCCGGGCGTCGCAGCTGACCATCGGGATTGCGGGATCGATCGACATCGCCTCGCGGACGTCCTCGGGCCGATGCATGAGCCGACCGTCGAAGCAGTTGATCCCGACGACGTAGGGCAGCCCGCGGTCTTCGAAGAAGTCGATGGCCGCGAACGAGTCGGCGAGCCTGCGGGTGTCGACGAGCACGACGGCGCCGATCGCGCCGCGCACCAGGTCGTCCCACATGAACCAGAAGCGGTGTTGGCCGGGCGTGCCGAACAGGTAGAGGATCAGGTCGGAGTCCAGCGACACCCGCCCGAAGTCCATCGCGACGGTGGTGGTGACCTTGTTGGGGGTGGCCGACAGGTCGTCGTGCCCGACGCTCGCCGCGGTCATCACGGCCTCGGTGGTCAGCGGCATGATCTCCGACACCGATCCGACGAACGTGGTCTTGCCGACGCCGAAGCCCCCGGCCACCACGATCTTGGCCGAGACCGTCGCCGCGGTGGCGATCCGATGCGGTCCGCTGGCGGCCCCGCGGAAGCCCGCGGGTTCGGGACGCCCCGGACCTGCGGACAGGTAACTAGAGCCGACGGAGTCCACTCAACACCCTTTCCATCAATGCGAGGTCCGGCCCACTGCCGGCACTGCTCGCGGTCTGGTGCACGGTCACCACACCCAGCCCGGCCATGTCGCCGAGCACGACCCGCGCTACCCCGAGCGGCAGCGACAGCAGCGCGGCGACCTCGGCCACCGAGCGGGTCTGCTCGCACAGCTCCGCGACGGCCCGGTGCTCCACCTGCAACGTCGCGGCCTGCGCCCGTCCGCGAGGGCTGGTGGACACCAACGTCTCGATCGCGAGGTCGAACCCGGACTTCGTCCGGCCACGCGTCCACGTGTACGGGCGAACGGACGCGGCCGCGCCCGCGGCGTCGTAGGCGTCCGGCCCGGTCTCCGGTGGCCCGCCGGCACCCATGGGTGCCAGTTCGCCGTAGCGGTCGAACGGCACCGCTGTACCGACCGGAGCGGGCGGGCCGGCCGGGCGCGCCGTCTCGCGCTGATCGGCCTCGCCCACACCGCTGCCTCGCCACCGCCCGAACAACCTGCGGCGGACCGGGCGGCCGGAGTCGAGACCGAAGCCGTTCATCACGTCGGCGAACGTCGGCTCCTGCCGACGCTCACCGTCGGGACCGGTGGTCACCGAACCTCACCTGCCTTGATGATCCGGCGCGGGGCGGCCGCCCCGCACGGAGTGCGGGGTGGACGCGTCGTGGCCGGATCGGTCACTGCGCCTGCTGCTGGGGTGCACGGCGGCGGTCATCTCATCAGGGACCGAAGGAGCCCTGCAGCTCCGACCGCAGCTCGGGGGTCAGCAGCTGGCCGACCCGGTCGACCAGCAGCGTCATCTCGTAACCGATCAGACCGATGTCGCAGCTCGGGGATGCGAGCACCGAGAGGCAGGAACCGTCGCTGATGGACATGAGTAGGACGATGCCACGGTCCATCTCCACCACGGTCTGCACCACGCCACCCGCGTCGAAGCACCGTGCTGCCCCCTGCGTGAGGCTCACCAGCCCGGATGCGACAGCGGCGAGCTGGTCGGCTCGGTCACGGGGCAAGCGGTCCGAGCTCGTGAGCAGGAGACCGTCCGCCGAGACGACGATGGCGTGCGCCACCCCCGGTACCCGCTCGGCGAAGTTCGAGACCAGCCAACCGAACCGGCTCGGCTGGGTCTGCGGTGCCGTCACGCCCCCTCCTTGCTGCACCGGGCCGGGCTGCCGCCCGCCGGTGCGGTGTGGACCGGACCCAGGGGCCCGGTCATCGGGATTCCTCGTCGTGCCCGCCGTTCCCCGGACCGGCGGTGTCGTCCCCGGGCGAATCCGGCTGGGAGCCGGAACGCACGGGGTCGCGGCGGAGCCGGATCTCCCGGCCCTGCCGTACTCCTTGCTGGTAGCTGGCGAGCCGCCCGCGGACGCTCTCGGCGCTGCGGGTCGGCGAGGCCGGGGCGGCCAGCACCGCAGATCCTGCACTGCCCGGGACGAGGCGGGCACGCGGGCGTCGCTTCGGCAGGCCGGCCGCGGTCAGCTCGTCCGGACGCTCGGCGGACGCGCCACTCGCAGCCCGCCATCCCTCGTCCGCGACGGTCGCGAAAGAGTGGCCCGCCGGGTCCGTCACGGGCACCGGTGCTGGCGCCTGCGCTGGCACCGGTGCCGGTGCCGGCATCGGCGCTGGTGCCGCCCGCTCCGGACCGTCGAGCGGCCCGGGTCGTGCCGGCGGGACCGGCGCGCTCACCGGGAGCAGGTCGTCGCCGGGCCGTTCGCCCAGTTCCCAGTCCACCGGGACCGGACGGTCCGAGGCGAACCAGGCGGACGCGATCTCGGCGAAGATCGGCGTGGTCTCGGTCATGTCGGCCGGACCGCGCCGGGCCTCCGCGAGCGGCCGCCGCGACCGCGGCAGACCTTCCGGTTCGGAGATCACGGGCACACTCGCGGCGAACAGATCCTCGCCTGCGGTGCTCGGGCCGACCGGGGCCGGCTCGTCGAGGCCGAAGGACGCCACGTCGTCCTGATCGGTGGTGTAGGCCGCAACCCTGTCGTCTCGGACCCTGTCGTCTCGGGCGCGGTCGTCTCGGGCGCGGTCGTCGCTCGGGCCGGCGAACTCCGCGACGATGGGCAGCGGTGTCGTGGTCGGCCCGGCCTGTGGTGAGGCAGTCTGTGGTGAGGCGGTCTGTGGTGACGCAGCGGCTGCCGGCGTAGCCGGGACGGCGCCGTGTGACCAGCCGTTCTGCCCGGTTCCGTCGGGCTGCGTCTCGTGGGGAGCGCCCGGGGCAGGCAGGTCGCGATACGTGCCCGTCGGTCCGGTCGCAGGGACCGGCCGGGGGGTGGGCCGGGGTCGGACCCCGGGACCCCGGATCCGGCCGTCATCACCGGCCGGCCATGGTGGGCCGTCGTCTGCGGCGGCGTCCGGCGCCGGCCCGGCCACCGCCTGCGCCGCGGCCTCGACGGCTTCCTGCTCGTCGCTCCGGTCGTCCTGGCGGCCCGCCTCCGGGCCCTCGGGCACGGCCGGACGCTCGGTGGACGGTTGGGCCGCCCCCGTCGACGGAGCCTGCGCCCCGTCGAGCGGCGCCGCGGCCGGGTCTGCGGTGTCCTGGGCGTCTGCGGTGTCGTGGGCGTCTGCGGTGTCAGGCGTGCTGAGGGTGTCAGCGGTGCTGAGGGTGTCAGCGGTGCTGAGGGTGTCAGCGATGTCGTGAGTGTCAGGGGTGCTGAGGGCTTCGGGGGTGCTTGCGACCGCGTCCGGTTCGGCCTGGGGCGACCCGGTGCGTACACCGCCCTCCGCGGGTGCGTCCGAACCACCGCTCGCCGAGGGTGCGGCGGGGGCACCGCTTGCCGACGGTGCGGCGGGCGAGTCGCTGA
>CAVRHG010000021.1:0-52128 GCA_963720845.1 uncultured Actinomycetota bacterium
GCAAGCCGCAGCCGTACGGTTTGCGCACTTTTCGCGGTGATCATGCCGCCGTGGCGAGGGTGTCAGGCCCAGCCGTCGACCTCGACGGCCACCCTTCTCTCCGGGAACGCCAGGTCGATCCGCCAGGGGCCGAAGGGATGGCCCAACACCCAGCCGGTCACGCCGCCGTCGCACAGGATGCGCACCAGCAGCCGCTCGGCGGCGGAGTCGGCCCGGTCGGCCGAGGCGCAGATCAGCTTCCGCGACCGCGCCCAGCCCCGGCGACCCAGGTGGCGGCAGTAGGCCCGCTGCGGGGCTCCTCTACATCCTCACTGTCAGGCGTCGCGGAGGCGGTACTCGCCGCCGTGGCCGGCGACCTCGTGCAGGTCGTAGAAGTGGACGATCTTGGGGCCCTCGTGCAGGTGGGTGTGGCGCACCACCGGCGGGGGCGGGTCGTCCGGCGCGCGGGTGTGCACCCGGCCGTCGAGCGGGCCGCCGACGAACCAGTACACGTCGCGGCCGTCGAGCTCGACGCCCGACTCCGCCGGCGCCTCCCGTGATGTGACCTCCTCCGGGCCGTCGTTCACGACGGATGCCCCGCGGTGCGCAGCGTGGGCGCCGCGCCCGCGCCGTCGGTCTCCGGGGCGTTCATCCCTACACCGTACGACCGCGCGGGCGGCCCGCACGTCGGAGCCTCGGGTCGCGGGCGTCTCGGCTGCGCGCCGGGTGCCCGACCTCGCGCCCCGTTCTCGGACACCGCGGCCCCCGGAGTTGGCACTGCGCGGGAAGACCCGGCGCTGCGTGAGTGTCGGCGCCGATACTGCCCGGGTGATCGGGAAGCGGCACGGGCAGGCGGAGTCGGGAGGGCTGCCGCGCGGGCTGGCGCTGCTCGTCGCCGGCGCGTTCTTCATGGAGATCCTCGACGGCACCGTCATCGCCCCCGCAGCCCCGCTCATCGCCGCCGACCTGGGCATCCGCGCCGTTGACGTCAACGTCGCGATCTCGGGCTACCTGGTGACCGTCGCGGTGCTCATCCCGATCAGCGGGTGGGCCGCCGACCGGTTCGGCGCGCGGCGGGTCTTCGCCGTCGCGATCGCGCTGTTCACGCTGGCCTCGGCGGGCTGCGCGCTCGCCCCGGACCTGACGACGCTCACCGCGACCCGGGTGTTGCAGGGTGTCGGTGGTGCGCTCATGGTGCCCGTCGGGCGGCTGGCGGTGCTGCGCGCCACGGCCAAGGCCGACCTGATCCGGGCGATCGCCTACCTGACCTGGCCCGCGCTGCTCGCCCCCGTGCTCGCGCCCGCGATCGGCGGGGTGCTCAGCGAGTACGCCTCGTGGCGCTGGATCTTCGTGATCAACCTGCCGCTGGGCCTCGCGGGGCTGCTGCTCGTGCGCCGTCTGGTGCCAGACCTGCGCGCCGACGGTCCGCCGCCGCGGCTGGACCGGCGCGGGTTCGTGCTGGTGGCGGCCGGGATCGCGGCGCTGATGGTCGCCGTGGAGAACGTGGGCGGCGGGGCGATCGAGGTGCCGTTCGTCGCCGGGGGAGCGGTGCTGGCGGCCGCGCTGCTCACCGTGGCGGTGGTCCACCTGCTGCGCGCGTCCGCACCGCTGCTCGACCTGCGCATCCTGCGGATCACGAGCTTCCGGGTCACGGCTGCGGGCGGGTCGGTGTACCGGATGGTGATCGTCGCGATCCCGTTCCTGCTGCCGCTGATGTTCCAGCTCGGGTTCGGCTGGAACGCCGCGCAGGCCGGGCTGGTGATCATCGCGCTGTTCGCCGGGAACGTGGGGATCAAGCCGGTGACGACGCCGCTCATGCGCCGCTTCGGGTTGCGGACGGTCCTGCTCGGGTCGATCCCCGCGGGCCTCGTGTGCCTGCTGGGGATGGCCGCCCTGACGCCGACCACCCCGCTGCCGCTGCTGCTCGTGCTGCTCGCGCTCAGCGGGGTCTTCCGATCCATCGGCTTCTCCGCCTACAACAGCCTCGCCTTCGCCGACGTCGAGCCCGCGCGCATGACCCCGGCGAACACGCTGATGACCACCGTGCAGGAGCTCGGCGCGGGGCTGGGCGTCGCGGTGGGGGCGCTGCTGCTGCGCCTGGGCGCGCCGGTGACCGCGGTCGCGGGACTGCCCGACGACGCCACGAGCCCGTTCCGGGTCGCGTTCGTGCTGCTGGCGGCGCTGCTCCTGCTGCCGCTCGCGCAGGTCGTCGGCCTGCCGCGGTCGGCAGGTGCGGCGGTCACCGGCCGGGAGTGACCCCCGCCCCGAGGTGCGGTGCACACCCCGACCCGGTCGTGCACACCTCCCACCCTGTGCACGAGGGCGCTGCAGTGTGCACGACTGCTGCGGACGGCGTCGCCCAGCGGTGTCGGGTAGACGTCGGGTAGACAGGGCATATGACCGACCCGGCCTCGCCCGTGCCCGCACCGCCCGACCCGGCCGAGCACGACCTCGAGCTCACCGTCAGCGCCCTGAAGGACGGTCCCGCCGCCCTCGGGATTCCCGGCGCACTCGTCGAGATCCGCCGCTGGCAGGAGCGCATCGACGGCACCGACGCACCGGCGATCGAGGAGATCGGGGCCGCGCTGGCCGAGCTGCGCGGCGAGCTGGAGAGCGACGCCCCGGACGACGGCGTGGTCGGCGACCTGATGCGCCGGCTCTCGACCATGACCCTGGCCGCGGCGGCGGACCAGCCCGAGGGCAACCTGCGCAGCCGGCTCCAGGAGCTGGGACACCTTCTCGGGACCGGGGCGGCCGAGGTCGACTGACAGCGTTCGGAGCCGGGTCGACGGACGTGCGGTTCGCCGGGCGGGTTCGGCGCCGCGAGAGCTGCTCGACGGCAGGTGATCAGGCGCGCTCGTGCAGGCCGAGGGCGGCGGTGAGGTCGAGCAGCGCGGCCGTCCGGGCGACGGCGCGCCCGGCGAGGATCCGCATGCGGGTGCCCTCCCGTTGTGCCCGGCAGCGGGCCTGGGTCAGCAGCCCGATCCCGGTGCAGTCGACGAACGAGACGCGCCGCAGGTCGACCAGCAGCGTCGGCCGGCCGCCGGCCAGCCCGGCCTCCAGCGCGCGAGCCAGGAGGGGCGCCGTCGCGAGGTCGACCTCACCGTCGACGAGGACGACGTACACCTCGCCCCGGTCCTCGATCGCGACGGCGAGCGGGGTGCCGTAGTCGTCGAGGTCACCGGCGAGATCACGGTCGATCACGAGGTCGGCGCCGGGCGGGTCGCGCGGAAGCGGGACCGCGGGGCCCGGCCGAGCGGGCTGGGGCGGGATCAGGGGGACCGGGAACACGGGCGAGAACATCGCGGGCTCCTCCCGGGTGGCCGGGCTGTCGGGGCGCCCGACCACCGGACCGATGGTGCCGCCGAGCATACGGTTGATCACCGTTCATCGGACGTCGATCGATCGGGTGCAGTGCGGTGTACCGGCACCACCCGGCCGGGGGTGGTGCCAGTATCCCGGGAAAGATCAGGGTTTTCACCGGAGACGTATCGCGAGGATGCTCCCTAGCCTCCTCCGGTGCAGGGCCGCGACAGGAGTGGGGGCAGGGACATGCGCACGGTGTACCGGGTACTGGCGTGGATCATCGCGGTGGAGGTGCTGCTGCAGGCCGCCGCCATCACCTACGCCGTCTTCGGCCTGGGGAAGTGGATCCAGGAGGGCGGGGTGCTCGACAAGTCCGTGATGGAGAGCGAGGTCTCCGCGTTCCCGGAGGAGGTCGGCTTCATGGTGCACGGCATCAACGGGCAGATGATCGTCCCCGTGGTGGCGGTGCTGCTGCTGATCGTCTCGTTCTTCGCCAAGGTGCCCCGCGGGGTCGTGCTGGCCGGCACGGTCGTCGGCCTGGTCGCGCTGCAGGTGTTGTTCGGCATGTTCGCCCACGACGTTCCCGTGCTGGGCGTGCTGCACGGGGTGTTCGCGCTCGGGCTGTTCGCCATGGCCGTGGTCGCCGCCCGCCGGGCCGCGGTCCCGGTCGGACCCGCCGGTGTCCCGGCCGCGGTCGGGCCGCAGTCGACCTCCCTCTGACGGAGTTCCCTTCAGACGCAAGGGCGAGCCGATGTTGATGCGCCGTTCGTCGGGCCGCCGGCTGCAGACTGCCCTGCCGGTGCTCGCCGCGCTCGCGGTGCTCGGGCCGCTGGGCTGGATGTGGGCGTCGAGCTTCGTCCCCTCGGAGTACACGGCCACCGAGATGGGCTACGTCGACGACGGCGGGGTGCCCGTTCCCGGCGGGCACGACCACGGCGCCGGCGCGGGCGGGGTGCCCGTCGCGTCGCTGACCGGCAACGTCGACGGGCCCGCAGACGTCGCCGTCACGCTCGTCGCCCGCCAGGGGCGGTTCCGCCTGGCCACGGGCGAGGAGGTCGACGGGTACACCCTCAACGGCACCTCGCCCGGCCCGACCCTGCACGTCGCGCAGGGCAAGCTGCTGGAGGTGCGGCTGGTCAACGAGTCCGTCGCCGGCGGTACCACGCTGCACTGGCACGGGGTCGCCGTGCCGAACGCCGACGACGGTGTGGCCGGCGTGACCCAGGACGCGGTGCCCGTGGGCGGCAGCCACGTCTACCGCTTCCGGCCGGGGCGCGCGGGGACGTACTGGTACCACGCCCACCAGCTCTCCCACGAGCAGGTCGAGCGCGGGCTGCTCGGCGCGCTGGTCGTCGACCCGCCGGACACCACCGTCGACGAGGCCACCGACGTCGTCGCGCTCACCCACCTCTACGCCGGGCGCCGCACCGTGGCCGGGCGCACCGGCGACGTGCCGGTGCCCGCCGCACCCGGCACCCCCGTCCGGATCCGGGTGATCAACACCGACAACGGCCCGATCCGCACGTGGGTCGACGGGGCGCCGCTGCGGGTGCTCGCCGTCGACGGCACGGACGTCCACGAGCCCACCCCGGTCAGCGGTACGGCGGTCGACGTGACCGCAGGCGGGCGGGTGGACCTCGAGGTGGTTCCGCCCGCTACCGGCGCGGTCCGCGTGGCGGTCGGTGGGGCGTCGGCGCTGCTCGTCGGGCCGTCCGGCGCCCCGGCGCCGCCGCCGTCGCGGCAGCCGGAGGCCGTGGTGGACCTGCTGCACTACGGCACTCCGGCGCCCCTCGGGTTCGACCCGGCGACCGCGGCCCGGAGCTTCTCCTACGCCATCGGCCGCCGCCCCGGCTTCGTCGACGGTCGTCCCGGGCTGTGGTGGACGGTGAACGGGCACCTGTTCCCGGACATGCCGATGTTCACGGTGGCGCAGGGCGACGTCGTGCGGATGCACATCACCAACACCAGCGGTGAGGTGCACCCGATGCACCTGCACGGCCACCGGATGGTGGTGCTGGCGCGCAACGGGGTGCCGGCGTCGGGCAGCCCCTGGTGGGTCGACTCGCTGGGCGTCGGCGACGACGAGAGCTACGACGTCGCGTTCGTGGCCGACAACCCCGGGATCTGGTCCGACCACTGCCACAACCTGATCCACGCCCGCGACGGGCTGGTCGTGCACCTCATGTACGCGGGCGTGGCCCCGTCGTACCGGATCGGCGGTGCCAACGCCCCGGAGTGAGCGACCTTCGGACGGGCGCGGGGAGCGCGCGGGTCGCTCACCCGCCGACGTGCACCACCGGGCGACGGGTCACGTCCGGCTCGGCCTGGCGCAGCACCTCACGTGTGACCGGCGCGGTCTCGCCCTTGCTGCTCGGCGTCCTTGTCGCGGTACTCCGCCAGGTCGCCCGCCTGGATCTTGTTGGCGATGATGTGGAGGTCGCCGTCGACGCAGCACTCCTCGATCATCCGCCGGGCGGCCTCGTCGAAGTGGATGGCGTCCGCGCGCAGCTCGGTCGCGCGGGCCAGGCGGGAGACGAACGAGATGAGCACGATCCCGGCGACGAACGCCAGCGAGATGACGATCCCGTCCGGCTTCTCGACGACGTTGTCGACGAACGCGTAGACGAAGATCAGCGTGACCACCGCGAACCCGATCACCCCGCCCTTGCTGCCGCGGCGGCGCGCCGACACGGTCACCGCGAACGCCGCCGAGATCATCATCGCGAGGATCCCCGTGGCATAGGCGCCGGCCTGCTCGTCGACGTTCGCCTTGAACAGCACGGTGATCAGCACGGCGACGCCCGTGTAGACGAGTACCACCGGGCGCACCGCGTATCACCGCCGCCCCTGTCTCGAACCCCGACAGGCTCAGCACCAGCATCGGAAACGCCAGCACCGCGGCGAGCGCGATCTGCCCGGGGCCGCCGACGGCGAGCAGCGCGTCCGCCCAGAGCCGCACGTCCACCGGGTGGCCGACGGCGTTCACGGCACCGACCACCACGACCACGAGGTTCAGTGCCAGGAACACGAGCACGAGCGGGACCGCGACGCCGACGGCCTCGGAGAACCCGGCCAGGAACACCCCGCCGAGGATCAGCAGCAGCCCGACGGTGAGCAGCACCGGATGATCGGCCATCGCCTTCGGGGCGAAGGGGTTCTCGGCGAAGTGCGCCGTGGCGTCGGCGGCCGACAGCGTGATCGTGATGATCCAGGAGGTGCAGACGAAGCCGAGCAGCGTCAGCACGAAGAACTTGCCCTTCCAGAACGTCAGCAGCCGCTCCAGCATCGCCACCGAGCCCTGCCCGTAGGGGCTCTCCACCGCCACCCGGCGGTACATCGGCAGCATCCCGCACAGCGCCGCCTGCTCGCCGACCGCGCTCATGCCGTCCTCCTCGACCCGGGCCGCGTCCGGGCCCCGTTCGGCCGTGGACCTCCCACGCCGTGCTGCAACGCCGCCGCTCGCCGGCGCGCTCAGCATGCCGGACGGACCGGCGCGCTGCACCGCGCCGCACACCCGGGGACCACCCGGTTCCGCAGGTGAACGGCGTCAGACGGCTGACGCGGCGCCCGCGCCGGGCTACCCTCGGTACCGCCGGACTCGCCCGGCGCCGGCAGCGCCGCTGACAACAGCCGCCGACACCTGTTCGCCGAGCCCGCGGAGGCACTCGCCATGGCACCGGCCACCCTCACGATCAACAGCCGCAACTACGGATCGTGGTCGCTGCGCGGCTGGCTGCTGTGCCGGATGGCCGGGCTCGACTTCGTCGAGGAGGTCCTGCCCGCGGGCGATCCGGCCACCCGCGCCGAGTTGCTGCTCCTGTCGCCGTCGTTCCTGGTGCCGCGCCTCGAGCACGCGGGGGTGACGGTGTGGGACGCCCTCGCGATCGCGGAGTACCTGCAGGAGCGCTTCCCGCACGCGGGCCTGCTCCCGGACGGGCCGGTCGCTCGCGCGCACTGCCGGTCGATCAGCTGCGAGGTGCACGGGGGGTTCGTGAACCTGCGCTCGGCGCTGCCGATGAACATGACCGCCCGCCACCCCGGCTTCCCCGTGTTCTCCGGGGCGAAGGCCGACATCGTCCGGATCACCGCGATCTGGCGGGACTGCCTGGGCAAGTCGGGCGGCCCGTTGCTGTTCGGTCGCCGCCCCACGATGGCGGACGCGATGTTCGCGCCGATCTGCTCGCGGTTCGTCACCTACGACATCGCCGTGGACGCCACGTGTGCCGCCTACCGCGACGCGGTTCTCGCGCTCCCGGACGTCGTCGAGTGGGCGGAGCGGGCCGCCCTGGAACCCCAGGAGCTGGTCGAGCTCGAAGCCGAGTTCTGACCCGCGTCCCGCTTCCGGGGGACCGGCCGTTACAGTGCGTTTCCGCCACCGGCCGCGCCGGTGCGCCGAGTGTGTGAGCCCTCGTCGCTCGGAGATTCGGCCGGGAGGGGACAGGCATGGGGCGACATCTGCGTCCGCGCCGTCGGCCGGCGCTGGCGCCCGTGGCGGTGCTCGGGTCGGTCCTCGTGGTCGGCGTCGCGGCACTGGTGGCGTGGGTCGCCCTGGCGGCGCGTGACCGCGGCCCGGCGGCCGTCGCGCAGTCGTGCCCGACCGTGCTGCGGGTCGTGACCGCGGCGTCGTTCGCGCCGGTGGTCACCGGGATCGCGCCCGCGCTGGCCGAGGGGCCGGACTGCATGCGGCTGGACGTCGCCGTCGCCGACGGGCGGACGGCGGCGGGCCGCCTCGCCGAGCCGGCTGCGGACGTGTGGATCCCGGACGACGCGGGCTGGGCAGGCGATCCCGGACCGGCCCGGCTCGCCGCGGCGCCCGCGGCCGGTGCGGGGACAGTGCTCGCCGAGAGCCCCTTCTATCTCGTGACCGACTCCGCCACGGCGAAGCGGGTGACGGACGCGGGAGGGGGCTGGCTGAGCCTGGCGGACCTCGTGACCGGTCAGGGCCCGGATCCGGTCCGCCTCGCGGTGCGCGACCCCGCCGGGTCGGGCGACGGCATGCTCGGTGCGGGCGCCGTCGCCGAGGCCGTGTGGGTGAAGTCCGGGATGGACGCCTCGGCCGAGGCGCTCGCGACGGCGCTGCCCCGCACACGCACGGTCGTCGACGCGGCCCCCGCGCTGCCCACAGCGCCCGGCGAGGTCGGGCTGGTGCCCGAGTACGGCCTGCTCCCGGTGGCCGGGCAGGTCCGCGCCGCGGGGTCGGTCGTGCTGGCCCCGCGCGACCACACCGCGGCCCTGCGCTACAGCTGGCAACCCACCGAGGCGGCCGCCGCGGATCCCGCCCGGGCCGCGGCGCTGGGCCGGTTGGCCGCCGCGCTCACCGGATCGGCCGCCGACGAGCCGCTCGCCCGAGCCGGCCTGCGCCGCCCCGGTGGCGGCCCGCCGCCCGGCGCCGACGGGTTCCCGGCCACGTCGGCGCCGCTGTTCGACGTGCTGGGCCCGCACCACGTCGACCACGTGCTCGCGAGCTGGTACGCCGCCGACCGCCGGTCGGACCTGCTGGTGGCCGTCGACGTGTCCGGCTCGATGGGGGCGCGGGCCCCCGGCTCCGACCGCGCCTTGATCGGCATCGTCCGCGACGGCATCGGCGAGCTGGCCTCGCTGCTGCCCGACGACTCGCAGCTCACCCTGTGGCGGTTCGGCACCCACCTCGACGGCGAGCGGGACTACGAGCCGGTGCTGCGCGCCACGACACTGGACGGCAAGGGCCGCGCGGCCGTGTCGCGGGCGGTCGGGCAGCTCACCCCGCAGGTGACCGGGACGGGCCTGCACGACACGATCCTCGCCGCGTACGAGGCGGCCCGCGACGCCGCCCGCCCGGACGTCCCGAGCCACGTCGTCGTCTTCACCGACGGGCGCAACGAGGCCGACCGGCCCACGCTGAATCTCGATCAGCTCCGGGAGCGGCTGGTGGCGGCGAAGGCTCACGCTGACAGAGAGGGGCAGCGGCCCGTCGAGCTCACCGTCGTCGCCCTCGGCGACCGCCCGGGGGCCCCTGAGAAGCCCGAGGTCGCGGCGCTCGCCGCGGCCCTCGAACCGGTCGGCGGCTACCTCGACGCGCTGCAGACCGCGAACCAGGTGAAGGCGGCGTTCATCCACGCCGCCGCGGGCGGCATCCACGAGTGACCCGCCGACCGGGTCCCGCGCCGGCCGTCAGCTGTTCGCCGCGATGAAGCTGCGCACCACCGGGTAGACCTGGCCCTCCCAGCGCCGCCCGCTGAACACCCCGAAGTGCCCGACCCCGGCCTGAAGGTGGTGGCGCCGGCGGTAGGCGGGGATGCGGGTGCACAGCTCGTGGGCGGCCATGGTCTGGCCGGGGCCGCAGATGTCGTCGCGCTCGCCCTCGACGGTCAGCAGGCCGGTGCGGGTGATCCGCTCGGGACGCACGCGCCGCCCGCGCCAGGTGTACTCCCCGCGGGCCAGCAGGTTGCCCTGGAAGATCTGCGTGATCGTCTCGAGGTACACCTCGGCAGGCAGGTCCGAGACCGCGAAGTACTCGTCGTAGAAGTCGCGGGTGGCGCGGGCGCCTAGGTCGTCGCCCGCGACCAGCGCCTCGAACAGGCTCAGGTGCGCGTCGAGGTGGCGCTTCGGGTTCATCGCGACGAAGCCCGCGAGCTGCAGGAACCCCGGGTAGACGCGGCGTCCTGCGCCGGAGTAGGGCGGCGGCACGGTGGTGACGACCGTGCTGCGGAACCACTCCGGCGGACCGGAGCGGGCCAGGGTGTTCACCGGGGTGGGGCTGACCTCGACGTTCACCGGGCCGGCTACGAGCGTCATGCTCGCGGGCTGGGCGACGTTGCGGTCTTCGGCCAGCAGGGCCACGGCCGCCAGCACCGGCACACACGGCTGGCACACGGCCATGACGTGCGAGCGGGGCCCGAGCACCTGCAGGAACTCGACGACGTGGTCGACGACCTCGTCCAGCCCGAACGGGCCGTGCTCGAGACCGACGTCGCGGGCGTTGTGCCAGTCCGTGACGTGCACGTCGTGGTCCGGCAGCAGCGTGCGGACGGTGTCGGTGAGCAGGGTCGCGAAGTGTCCGGACAGCGGGGCGACGACCAGCACCCGCGGCTGGGGCGGCGCGCCCTCGGGGAGGTCCTTGGCGAAGCGGAGCAGCGTGCAGAACGGGGTCCGCGTGACGACCTGCTCGTGCACGGCCACCGCCCGCACTCCGGCGGGGGTCTCGACGCCGACCTTGTCGATCCCGAAGGGAAGCCGTTCGTGGGTGATGGCGCTGTCGACGAAGACTTGGTGCGCGGCGCGCAGCCTGCGGACGGGATCCAGGTCGGCGATCGGGGGTGGCAGCAGGTCCAGCGTCTCCAACGCGGCCCGGGACGCGGCGCGCGCGCCGTCGAGCGTGACGCGCTGCGCTTCGTACGCGGCATACAGCATGCGGACTCCCCGGACCGGCCGCGGACCGCCGTCGTGCGGCCCGCGGCGACGTCGGCGATCACACGATAACCCGGCCACCCCCCGCGTCCGCCCAACGGGAGTATTTCCCTGCAAGGGATTGCGCTCGGTGATGGTTGTCTCATTAGCCTTCCGACCAGGTGGCCCTCGCGGCCGGGAGGCGAACGGGTGTCCCATGAGGCGATGCACGATGTGACGACAGAGCCCTTCATTGCTGCGAGCATGACGGAGCGTGACGGGGCCACGCCCGGCGCGGTGCGCGTCGCGGTGGGGGTCGGGCCGGTGTCCCGGGCGTCGGTGGTCGGCGTCGCCCGCCACGGCGCGGGTGTGGAGCTGACGGCCGAGGCGGAGGCGGCCATCGGGTCCAGCCGGGCCGTCGTGGAGGCGCTGGCCGACGATCCGGTCCCGCACTACGGCGTGTCCACCGGTTTCGGTGCGCTGGCCAACCGGCACATCCCGGCCGGGCTGCGGGCCGAGCTGCAGCGCAGCCTGGTGCGCTCGCATGCGGCGGGGTCGGGCCCCGAGGTCGAGCGGGAGGTCGTCCGCGCCATGCAGCTGCTGCGGCTCTCGACCCTGGCGACCGGTCGGACGGGCGTCCGGCTCGGCACCGCCCGCGGGTACGCCGCGCTGCTCACGGCCGGGATCACGCCCGTCGTCGCGGAGTACGGCTCGCTGGGCTGCTCGGGCGACCTGGCGCCGCTCGCGGCCTGCGCCCTGGCGTTGACCGGCGAGGGCATGGTGCGCGACGCGGGAGGCCTGCGCCGGCCGGCCGGGGACGCGCTGGTCGCGGCCGGGATCGAGCCGGTGACGCTGCGGGAGAAGGAGGGGCTCGCGCTGATCAACGGCACCGACGGCATGCTCGGGATGCTGGTGCTGGCCTGCCACGATCTGGAGATGTTGCTGCGCACCGCGGACATCACCGCCGCGATGAGCGTGGAGGCGCTGATGGGGACCGACGCGGTGTTCGCCGCGGACCTGCAGGCGCTGCGTCCCCATCCCGGTCAGGCCGCGAGTGCGGCGAACCTGCGGGGGCTGCTCGCGGACTCCGGGATCGTCGCCAGCCATCGCCATCCGGGGTGCACGCGGGTCCAGGACGCCTACTCGCTGCGCTGCTCGCCGCAGGTCCACGGGGCCGCCCGGGACACGGTGGCGCACGCCGTGACGGTTGCGGAGCGTGAGCTCGCCGCCGCCGTCGACAACCCGGTGGTGCTGCCAGACGGGCGGGTGGAGAGCAATGGCAACTTCCATGGCGCACCCGTGGCCTACGTGCTCGACTTCCTCGCAATCGCGGTCGCGGACCTCGCGGGGATCAGCGAGCGGCGCACGGACCGTCACCTTGACGTCGCGCGCAGTCACGGCCTGCCGGCCTTCCTCGCCGACGACGCCGGTGTCGACTCCGGCTACATGATCGCCCAGTACACCCAGGCGGCTGTCGTGTCCGAGCTCAAGCGGCTGGCGGTTCCGGCGTCGGTGGATTCGATACCGTCGTCGGCCATGCAGGAGGACCACGTGTCCATGGGGTGGTCCGCGGCCCGCAAGCTGCGGCGCGCGGTGGACGGGTTGACCCGGGTCGTCGCGATCGAGCTGCTCACCGCCGCCCGCTCACTGGACCTGCGCCGGCCGCTGCAGCCCGCACCCGCGACCGGCGCCGTCCGCCAGGTGCTGCGCGGGAGCGTCCCGGGCCCCGGGCCGGACCGGCACCTCGGCCCGGAGATCGACGCCGCGGTGGAGGTCGTCGCGTCCGGGCGGGCGCTGGCCGCGGCGGAGTCGGTGATCGGGCCGCTGTCATGAACGACACTGTCGTGACGGGCACCGGCATGACCGGCGCGCGCCCCGTGCGGGCCGCGCGGGGCACCACGCTGACCGCACGCTCGTGGCAGACCGAGGCCCCGCTGCGGATGCTCCAGAACAACCTGGACCCGGACGTCGCCGAGCGGCCCGACGACCTCGTCGTCTACGGCGGGACGGGGCGTGCGGCGCGGGACTGGGCCTCGTTCGACGCGCTGGTCCGCACGCTGACGACGCTGGAAGGCGACGAGACGCTGCTCGTCCAGTCGGGCCGGCCCGTCGGGGTGCTGCGGACGCACGAGTGGGCGCCCCGGGTGCTGATCGCCAACTCGAACCTCGTCGGCGACTGGGCGACCTGGCCGGAGTTCCGGCGGCTGGAGCGGCTCGGGCTGACGATGTACGGGCAGATGACCGCCGGGTCGTGGATCTACATCGGCACCCAGGGGATCCTGCAGGGCACCTACGAGACGTTCGCGGCCGTCGCCGACAAGCGGTTCGGGGGCACCCTGCGGGGCACGCTGACCGTCACCGGCGGCTGCGGCGGCATGGGCGGCGCCCAGCCGCTGGCGGTGACGCTCAACGGCGGGGTGTGCCTGGTCGTGGACGTCGCGGAGTGGCGGCTGCGCCGGCGGGCGGAGACGCGGTACCTTGACGAGCTGGCGCCCTCGCTGGACGCGGCGGTGCAGCGGTGCCTCGCGGCGAAGGCGGCCGGCGAGGCGGTGTCGGTGGGGCTGGTCGGCAACTGCGCGAGCGTGCTGCCCGAGCTGCTGCGCCGCGGGGTGGAGGTGGACGTCGTCACCGACCAGACCTCGGCGCACGACCCGCTCGCCTACCTGCCCGACGGCGTCGACCTCGACGACTGGGACGACTACGCAGCCTCCAAGCCCGACGAGTTCACCGACCGGGCGCGGGAGTCGATGGCCCGCCACGTCGAGGCGATGGTCGGCTTCCTCGACGGCGGTGCCGAGGTGTTCGACTACGGCAACTCGATCCGCGACGAGGCCCGCCAGGGCGGTTACGACCGCGCCTTCGCCTTCCCCGGTTTCGTGCCGGCCTACATCCGGCCGCTGTTCTGCGCAGGCAAGGGGCCGTTCCGGTGGGCGGCGCTGTCCGGGGACCCGGCGGACATCGCGGTGACGGACGAGGCGGTGCTCGAGCTGTTCCCGGACGACGACAAGCTGCAGCGCTGGATCCGCGCGGCCCGGGACAAGATCGCGTTCCAGGGGCTGCCGGCGCGGATCTGCTGGCTGGGGCACGGCGAGCGGGACCGGGCCGGGCTGCGGTTCAACGAGCTCGTCGCGTCGGGGTCCATCACGGCCCCGATCGTGATCGGGCGCGACCACCTCGACGCCGGGTCGGTCGCCTCGCCGTACCGGGAGACCGAGGCGATGGCGGACGGTTCGGACGCGATCGCGGACTGGCCGCTGCTCAACGCGCTGGTGAACACCGCGTCGGGAGCGACGTGGGTGTCGATCCACCACGGGGGCGGGGTCGGGATCGGGCGGTCGATCCACGCCGGGCAGGTGAGCGTGGCGGACGGCACGGCGCTGGCCGCGGAGAAGCTCGCGCGGGTGCTGGCGAACGACCCTGCGATGGGTGTGCTGCGGCACGTGGACGCGGGCTACCCGGAGGCCGCGGAGGCCGCCCGGGCGGGGGGCCTGCGGGTGCCGATGGACGAGGCCGGGAAGCTCTGACGCGTGCCCGCGCCACCCGATCCCGCCCGCCCCACGTCGCAGCAGGGGCACGCTGCTGGCATCGCGGCGGCCGCCTTCGACCGGATGTGGGCCGACCTCGCTCCGGTCGGGCGGCATCCGGGCACCGGCGGCTACCGGCGCTTCGCCTGGACCCGCGAGGACGCCGACCTGCGCGAGTGGTTCACCGGGGAGGCCACCGCGCGCGGGCTCGACGTCGTCGAGGATCGGGCGGGCAACCTCTGGGCCTGGTGGGGCGATCCGGACCGCGCGCTGGCCGACGGCGCAGGCCCGGGTGCCGTCCTCGGCTCGCACCTGGACTCCGTGCCCGACGGCGGCGCCTTCGACGGCCCGCTCGGCGTCGTCTCGGCCCTCGCCGCGGTCGACGCGCTGCGGCACAGCGGGTTCACCCCGGCCCGCCCGCTCGGCGTCGCACTGTTCGGGGACGAGGAGGGCGCCCGGTTCGGCGTCGCCTGCGCCGGGTCGCGGCTGCTCACCGGGGCGCTGACCGCGGACCGCGCGCGCGGTCTCACCGACGCCGACGGGGTGACCATGGCCGAGGCGTTCACCCGGTCGGGCCGCGACCCGGCCCGGCTCGGGCGGGACGAGGAGACGCTGCGCCGGGTCGGGACGTTCGTCGAGCTGCACGTCGAGCAGGGCCGCGGGCTGGACCGGCTGGACCGGGCCGTGGCCGTCGGCACCGGCATCTGGCCGCACGGGCGCTGGCGCATCGAGCTGCCGGGCGAGGCCAACCACGCAGGCACCACGACGCTCGACGACCGGCACGACGCGATGGTCGCCTTCGCCTCCGCCGTCCTCGCCGCCCGCGGGTCCGCCGCCTGGCACGACGCGCTCGCGACGTGTGGAAAGGTCGTGGTCGTGCCGAACGGCGTCAACGCGATCCCGTCGCGGGTCACGGCCTGGCTCGACGCCCGGGCCCCCCGCGCGGCCGCCGCGCGGGCCGTCGTCGAGGAGGTGGCGGGCGTGGTGCAGGTGCACGGCGGCACGGTCACCGAGGAGTCGTGGACGGACCGCACGGCCTTCGACGCGGGGCTGGCGAAGCGGCTCGCCGCGCTGCTCGGCCCGCCCGGCAACCCCGCCCCGCAACTCGCGACTGGCGCCGGGCACGACGCGGGCATCCTGGCCGCGGCGGGCGTGCCGACGGCGATGCTGTTCGTCCGCAACCCGACCGGGATCTCGCACTCGCCGGCTGAGCACGCCGAGCGCGCGGACTGCCTGACCGGGGTCGAGGCGCTGACGGCCGTGGCGGCCCAGCTCGCCGGCCCGCAGCCAGCCCCCGAGGGAGCCTCGTGACGCCCTGCGGCACCCGTGCCACGGCGCCGGTCGGCGGCCGGCGCCCGGGACCGTGACGCGGTTCTGGGCGGCGCACGCGCTCCTGCCCGGCGGGGCCGCGCGGGACGTGACGTTCGCCGTCGACGGCGGCCGGTTCACCGCGATCACCCCCGGCACCGCGCCGGGTGACGCGACCCGCTTGCCCGGCGCCGTGCTGCCCGGGTTCGCCGACACGCACTCGCACGCCTTCCACCGCGCGCTGCGCGGGCGGACACACGACCGGGGCGGGACCTTCTGGACCTGGCGCGAGCGGATGTACGCCGTCGCCGCCCGGCTCGACCCCGACTCCTACCTCGCACTCGCCCGCGCCGCCTTCGCCGAGCGCGCGCTCGCCGGAGTCACCGCCGTCGGCGAGTTCCACTACCTGCACCACACCACGGACGGTCGCCCCTACGCCGACCCGAACGCGATGGGCCACGCCCTGGCGCAGGCGGCAGCCGACGCCGGGATCCGGCTGACCCTGCTCGACACCTGCTACCTCGCCGCCAATGTCCACGGCGGCCCGGTCGAGGGCGTCCAGGGGCGGTTCTCCGATGGCACCGTGCAGGCCTGGGCGGAGCGCGTCGCCGCGCTTCGCGCGGAGCGAGGGCTGCGGATCGGCGTGGCCGCGCACTCGGTCCGGGCCGTGCCGCGCACGGCGCTGCCGACGGTCGCCGAGGCGGCGGGTGGGCGCCCCCTGCACGTCCACCTCTCCGAGCAGCCCGCCGAGAACGCCGCCTGCCGCGCCGCGCACGGGCTCACCCCCACCGGGCTCCTCGCCGAGGAGGGTCTGCTCGGCCCCGCGACGACGGCGGTGCACGCCACCCACCTCACCGCCGCCGACATCGGCCTGCTCGGCGGCAGCGGCACCACGGCCTGCCTGTGCCCGACCACCGAGGCCGACCTCGCGGACGGCCTCGGGCCCGCTCGGGCACTGCGCGACGCCGGCTGTCCGCTCGCCCTCGGCGGCGACCAGCACGCCGTCACCGACCTCTTCGCCGAGGCCCGCGGGCTGGAGATGCACGAGCGCCTGGCGTCGGGGGAGCGTGGCCGCTTCACCCCGGCGGACCTGCTCGGTGCCCTGACCGCGCACAGGGCGCTCGGCTGGCCCGACGCCGGGCGGCTGGCGGTCGGGGCGCGCGCCGACCTCGTCGCCGTCCGGCTGGACACGCCCCGCACGGCGGGAGCGGACCCGGCCCAGGTGGTGCTCGCCGCGAGCGCCGCGGACGTCGACACCGTGGTGGTCGACGGCGACGTCGTCGTCAGCGCCGGCCGGCACGTGCTCGGCGACGTCGGAGCGCTGCTGCAGGCCGCCATCGCGCCGCTGTGGGAGGGCGCATGAGCGGCAGCGTCGTCGTCACCGGCATCGGCGAGCTCACCACCGAGGACCCCGACCTCGGCACGGTGCGCGACGCCGCCGTCGTCGCCGAGGGCGACACGATCACCTGGGTCGGCCCGGCCTGGCGCGCCCCCGCGGCCGACCGGCGGATCGACGTCGGCGGCCGGGCCGTCGTCCCCGGGTTCATCGACTCCCACACCCACCTCGTGTTCGCCGGTGACCGGGCGGGCGAGTTCGCCGCCCGGATGCGCGGTGAGCGCTACGACGGCGGAGGGATCGCCTCGACCGTCGCCGCCACCCGCGCCGCCGACGACGCCGCGCTGCGTGCGCTGCTGGCCGGCCGGATCGCCGAGCTGCGTGCGCAGGGCACCACGACCGTCGAGATCAAGAGCGGCTACGGCCTCACCGTC
The DNA here is from genome assembly GCA_963720845.1 of uncultured Actinomycetota bacterium. Lineage (GTDB taxonomy): Bacteria > Actinomycetota > Actinomycetes > Mycobacteriales > Pseudonocardiaceae > Pseudonocardia. Next base: position 17,253 of record CAVRHG010000021.1, read on the forward strand.
GCCGACGAGGAGCGCGCGCTGCGCCTGGCCGCCGAGGTGACGGCGGAGACGACCTTCCTGGGTGCCCACGTCGTCCCCGCCCTTGCGGCCCGCGCCGAGTACCTCGCGCTGGTCACCGGCCCGATGCTCGCCGCCTGTGCGCCGCACGCCCGCTGGATCGACGTCTTCTGCGAGCCCGCGAGCCCGCACGCCTTCGACGGCGACGAGGCCCGCGCGGTGCTCGAGGCCGGGCGCGCGGCGGGACTGGGCCTGCGGGTGCACGGCAACCAGCTCGGCCCCGGACCGGGGGTCGCGCTGGCCGTCGAGCTGGGCGCGGCGAGCGTCGACCACTGCACGTACCTGACCGACGCCGACGTCGACGCGCTCGCACGCGGCGACACCGTCGCGACGCTGCTGCCGGGCGTCGAGTTCTCCACTCGCTCGCCCTACCCGGACGCCCGCCGGCTCCTCGACGCCGGTGTGCCGCTCGCGCTGGCGACGGACTGCAACCCGGGCACGTGCGCGTCGTCGTCGATGCCACTGATGATCGCGCTGGCCGTCCGCGAGATGGGCCTGACCCCGGACGAGGCCCTGCACGGCGCCACCGCGGGAGCGGCGCGGGCACTGCGCCGCGCGGACGTCGGCGTGGTCGCGCCCGGCCGCCGCGCCGACCTCACGGTCCTCGACGCCCCGAGCCACCTGCACCTCGCCTACCGCCCGGGCGTCCCGCTCGCGCGAGCGCTGGACCTCGGAGCGACCTGAGCGTGCGGACGCGCGCTGGGCGGGATCGGTCGGGGGCCGAGTAGCCGCCGGACGATCAGCTCGGTGTCAGTTGAGCTGATCGTGAGGGTGCTATCGCGCCGTTGCAGACCGCGGAAGGCTCTGCACGATCAGCCCGGTTCGCCCTGCTGACCGCCGGTTTGCGCTCCGACCCTGCTCGAGCCGCCGTGCAACGTGCTGCGGCTCTGCCTGCTCGCCTTCCTGTCCACGACGACGCTGTTCGGTACGCCCGGCGACGTGACCGTCGACGAGCTGGCGATCGAGGCCTTCCTGCCCGCGGACGAGCCGACGCGCACGTGGAGCGAGACCTCGGCGCCCACCGTGGCGGAGCCGGCCGAGACGACGACCGGGGAGGGCGGCACGTCGATACCCGCCGGTGGGCCCACGTAGAGCAGCCGGTCCACGGTGTCGCGGCGGCCGCCCACCACGCCCGCCGTGGCTGAGCCGAGCAGCCGGTTCGCGACCTGCGCCGGGCTCAGGCCGGGGTCGGCGCCCAGCAGCAGCGCCGCAGCGCCCGCGACGTGCGGGGCGGCCATCGAGGTTCCCGACAGCTCCTCCGTCGCGGTGTCGCCGGTGTACCAGTCCGAGACGATGTCGACGCCCGGTGCGAAGAGGTCGACGCACGACCCGCGGTTGGAGAACGACGCCCGCCGATCGTCGCGGTCGCTCGCGGCGACGGTCAGCGCGGTGGGTACGCGGGCGGGGGAGGAGTCGCAGGCGTCCTCGTCCTCGTTGCCCGCCGCGACGGCCACGGTCACCCCGTCGTCGATCAAACCGCGGATCGCGGCGTCGACGTTCTCGCCCGCCGGCCCGGTCAGGCTGAGGTTCGCCACGGCCGGGGTGCCCGTGCGGTGGTCGCGCGCGGCCCAGTCGATGCCGGCGATGACCCCGGAGGTCTCGCCGCCGCCCTCGCAGTCCAGGGTGCGTACCGCGACCAGAGCGACGGCCGGCGCGACCCCGTACTCCGTGCCGCCGATCGTTCCGGCCACGTGCGTGCCGTGCCCGGCGCAGTCGCGGGTGCCGCGTCCGTCGTCTATCGCACTGAAGCCGGACCGCACCCGGCCGCCCAGGTCATGGTGGCCGCCCGCGATGCCGGAGTCGATCACGTAGGCGGTCACGCCCGCACCGGCCCGGTCCGTCGCGGGCGGTGTGTAGGTGCCGGACAGTGGCAGCGCACGCTGGTCGACGCGGTCGAGCCCCCACGGCGCCGCCTGCGGGTCCGTGCCGGGCATGCCGTCGCGGACGTGGACGGGCGCGTCCGGCTCGACGGTGACGACGTCCGGCCCGCCCTCGACCCCGCGGAGCCCGCCGGGCGGCAGCACGGCCGCGTAGCCGGGGAACACGTCGTGGTAGACGAACCGGATCCGGGCGCCGCGGGCGGCGGCGTCCCGGGCGGCCGCATCGGGGTCGGATCCGGGCCCGAGCCGGACGATGACCGGGCCGCCGGCGTCGGTGGCGTCGTGGATGGCGGGGTCCGGGGCGGCCATGGCGGGTGCGGTGCCCATCAGCATCATCGCGACGGTGGCCCCGGCTGTGAGGCCGAGCCGCACGAGGGGCCGGAATCCGGGGGGACGAGACCACGAGCCGCCCGGGGCAGGCGGCGTTCCGTTCCCCCGTCCGCGCGTGGTCCTGCAGGTCGCGGGGGAGCCGGCCATGCCCTGCCTTCCGCGCGGTTCCGGGGAGCGGTCGAGCCCGCCGGGGAGGAGCGGGCGTCGACGAGAATGGCGGCCCACCCGCGGGCCGCTCCACCGCTGCGGCGTTAGTCCACCCGGCTGAGTGGAGTTGATCACGCTGTGGCGCACCGCCACTCGCGCGCGGCATCCGGCCACCCGTCCGGGACCGGGGCACCGGTCAGGCATCACGCAGCGCTGGCGGCACCCACGCCGGTGCGTGCCCGTCCGCGACCGTCCGCGCCGGGGAACCGGGGTTGCCCTGCACCGCGGTCGAGGTTGCAGCATGGAGCAATGACGGAACCGACCGCGCCGGCCACCACCGCAGCACCCGCGACGGTCGCCGAACCGGTGCGGGCCGCCCTGTTCGGTCCCGGGCGGCGGGCCACCACCGTCGGCCTCGTCCTGCTCACGCTCGTCACCGCCTTCGAGGCCATGGGGGTCGGGACCGCCATGCCCGCGGTGATCGCCGATCTCGGGGCCGTGTCGGCCTACGGCTGGCCGTTCTCGGCGTTCCTCGCCGCGTCCGTGCTGGGGACGGTGCTGGGCGGGCGGTGGTGCGACCTCGCGGGGCCGCGGCCTGCGCTGCTCGTCACGTCGCTGCTGTTCGCCGCCGGGCTGATCGTCGCCGGCACCGCGGGCACGCTGGTGGCCCTGGCCGTGCTCGGTGCGCTGCTGGCGCCGCGCGCCGGCTGACGTGTGTCCTGTGGATCAACGCCGCCGCGAAACAAGGCGGAGATCCACAGGAGGAACTACGGTTGGTCCGCGGTCCCGGCGGCAGGAGGGCGGATGAACCTCGAGAAGGTCGTCTTCGGTTTCTTCGTGCTGCTCGCCGCCACGCTGAACTTCGGCTTCTTCATCGGCGACCTCGGCGATCCGGGGCTGCACAACAGCTACGAGCTCTACGCCGCCGTGGTCGTCAACCTCATCGCCACCGTGCTCAAGTTCGGCGACCGCACCCAGATCGGCGCCGTGCACCTGGCCACGAGCCTCGTCGCGGATCTGCAGCTGATCTCCGCCGCGCTCGTCTGGGGCTACGCGAGCTACGTGGGCGATGGACTCACGCGTGAGGCGACCGCGAGCGTCGTCTCGTTGTCCGGTGGTGCCCTGCTGGCGAACATCGTCTCAGTGGTGCTGCTGGTCGTCGAGACCGTGTCGTTCCACCGCCGCTGATCGGCCCTGAAGAATCGGCGGCGACGCGGGACGGGGGACGGCATGGGCAATCCGCTGCTGGTGTTCTGGTACCGGCTGCTCACCGGCGAGGACCAGGCCGAGCGGCGGCCGCGCCGCTGGCGGGTGCCGACCGTGTCGTCCTCCCAGGCGTCGGCGACGATCTTTCTGGTCTTGCGCAGGATGCGGGCGCCGCTGATCGTCCTGATCGTCATCTTCGCCGTCGGCACGCTCGGGCTCACGCTGATTCCCGGCCAGGACAACATGGGCCGGCCGTGGCGGATGGGCTTCTTCGACGCCTTCTACGTGATGAGCTACACCGCCTCGACCATCGGGTTCGGTGAGATCCCCTACGCCTTCACCTACAACCAGCGGATGTGGGTGACCATCTCGATCTACCTGACGGTGGTCGGCTGGGCCTACGCCATCGGGTCGCTGCTGGCACTGGTGCAGGAACGCAGCTTCCGCCAGGCGTTGGCGCTGCAGCACTTCACCCGCAAGGTCCGGCGGCTCGGCGAGCCGTTCCTGCTGATCGCCGGCTACGGGCAGACCGGCGAGCTGCTGGCCCGCTCGCTGGACGCGCTCGGCCGCCGGTTCGTGGTGATCGACAGCGACAGCGGCCGCATCGACGACCTCTACCTCGACTCGTATCACGCCGACGTCCCCGGGCTCGTCGGCGACGCGGGCGACCCCGGCCACCTGGCCGTCGCGGGCCTCGGCCACCCCCGTTGCGAAGGGGTACTGGCGATCACCGACAACGACGAGGCCAACCTCGCGGTGACCCAGACCGCGGCGCTGCTGCGCCCCGACCTGCCGGTGATCACGCGCACCGTCTCGCCGGCGATGGCGGCGCGCATGCAGGTCTTCGGCTCGCCGACCGTGGTCAACCCGTTCGACCGGTTCGGCGACCACCTCCGCATCGCCCTGCGCGCACCGGCGTCCTACCAGCTGTTGACGTGGCTGGAGAGCGGGCCGGGCGCCCCCCTGCCGAAGCGCGGCGAGCCGCCGTCGGGCGGCCACTGGATCGTGTGCGGCTACGGCCGGTTCGGCCGGGAGGTGACCCACGACCTGCGCGCCGGGGGCTACGACGTCACGATCGTCGAATCCGGCGAGGCGGCCGAGAACGATCCCGACGCGATCGTCGGCTTCGGCTACGAGCCGCACGTCCTCACCGCGGTGGGCGTCGAGCGCGCCGCCGGTTTCGTGGCCGGTACCGACAACGACACCACGAACCTGTCGCTGGTCGCCGCGGCACACCGCGCGAACCCCCGGATGTTCGTCGCCGCCCGGCAGAACAAGCCGACCAGCGCACCGCTGTTCGCGGCCGTCGATCTCGACACGCTGCTGGTACCGGCGGAGGTGGTCGCGCACGAGGTGTACGCGCAGCTGTCGACCCCGCTGCTCTGGCGGTTCCTGCGCGAGATGCCCGCCCGGGGCGACGACTGGGCCGACAGCGTGATCGGCCGGCTGACCGACCTGTGCGGCACGCACCTGCAGTCGCTGTGGAAGGTCCGGCTCAGCGCAGCCGAGGCGCCCGCGCTGCGGGGCGTGCTCGCCCGGGAACCGCTGCGGCTGGGCGACCTGCTGCGCAGTCCCGACGACCGCGACGACCACCTGCACGCCGTCGTCCTGCTCGTGGCCCGCGACGGCGACGTGCACCTGGCGCCCTCCGACGACTTCACGCTGGACTCCGGCGACGAGATGCTCCTGGTCGGCGAGCCGGCCGCGCGCCGCCTGCTCGACTCCACGCTGCTGATCGACGCCACCCGGGAGTACGTGCTGCACGGCCGCCACGTGCCGTCGAGCTGGATCTGGCGGCTGGTCACCCGCCGGTCTGCCTAGGAACGCGGAGGCCGTGCGGTGCGTTCCGCCGCGCATCGCCCGTACCGCTGGCCGGAACCGTCCTGCGGCACGTCGATCGCGGTCGCTAGCGTTCGGCGGGTGACCGTCCCTGCTACCGGCGAGCCGACCGTCGTCCTCGACGCACGCGCCGAGCTGGGGGAGTGCCCGGTCTGGGCCGGGGACGAGCAGGCCCTGTACTGGGTCGACATCCTGGGCAGGGCGCTGCACCGGTTCGACCCCGCCACCGGCGCCGACCGCACCTGGCCGCTGCCGCAGCAGTGCGGGTCGTTCGCCCTGCGCGAGTCGGGCGGGGCCGTCCTCGCGCTCGTCGACGGGTTCTACGCCTTCGACTTCGGGACCGGCGAGACGACGTTCCTCGTCGGTCCCGACGACCAGCCCCCCGGCACGAGGTTCAACGACGGCAAGGTCTCCCCGGACGGCCGGTTCTTCGCCGGAACCATGGACGAGAGGACGCTGCGCGAGCCGATCGCGTCGCTGTACCGCCTCGACCCGGACGGGAGCCTGCACGAGGTCGTCGACGGGCTGATCGTCTCGAACGGCCTGGCCTGGAGCGCCGACGGCACGACGATGTTCCACTCGGACAGCAAGGGCCAGGTCGTCTGGACCTACGACTACGACGCGGCGACCGGGTCCGTCGCGAACCGCCGGGTGCTCGCCCGGCCCACCGAGGAGGTCGGCCGGCCCGACGGCGCCGCCGTCGACGTCGAGGGCTACTACTGGAGTTCGGGGATCTCGGCCGGCGTGCTCAACCGCTGGGCGCCCGACGGGTCGCTCGACCGCAGCATCCCGCTGCCCGTGTCGAACCCGACCTGCCCCTGTTTCGGCGGCCCGCGACCTCACGACGATCTTCGTGACCTCGCTGCGCCATGACCTGCCCGCCGACGTGCTCGCCGCGAAACCGGCGTCCGGCGGGATCGTCGCGCTGGAGGTCGACGTCGCCGGGGTACCCGTCGCCCGCTTCGCGGGCTAGCCCGCAGCCACCGTCAGGAGAGGAACCATGCCGAACGTCTGCATGATCGGCCACGGGATGATGGGCATCTGGCACTCCGAGGCCCTTCAGCGGACCCCCGATGCCGTGCTGCACACCGTCGTCGGCCGGCCCCCGAATCCGGCCGCCGAGGACGCCACGCCCACAGCCGGCCGCGCGCAGAGCTCCACCGAGGCGTTCGCCCAGAAGTACGGCTACAAGAAGTGGACGACGAACATCGACGAGGCCCTCGCCGACCCCGAGGTCGACATCGTCATCATCGCCGGGCCCAGCGAGACGCACGCCGAGATGTCGCTGAAGTCGATCACCGCGGGCAAGCACACGCTCGTCGAGATCCCTATCGCGATGAACCTGCAGGGGGCGGAGGCGGTCGTCGCGGCGGCCCGGGAGAAGGGCCTCTTCCTGGGTGTCTCGCACCCGATGCGCTACCGCGCCGAGCGGCACGACATGGTGCGCCGGGTCGCCGAGGGCCAGGAGAAGATCCACAGCGTCCAGGGCCGCTTCTTCATCCACCGCCTGCAGAACGTGGGCGCCACCGGCCTGCAGCGCAGCTGGACCGACAACATCCTCTGGCACCACACGACCCACCTGGTCGACATCGGGCTGTGGACCGTCGCGGGCGGCGACATGGCCACGGTGGAGGACCGCATCCGCAACGTCTACGCGGCCTACCCGGCAGTCGAGCCGCGCACGGGTATTCCGATGGAGCTGGTCGTCGTCATCGAGACCCACGACGACCAGACCATCCTGACCAACGGCTCCTACTACGCCCACAACCGGATCTACGACGTCCTGCACGTCACCGACCGCGACGACTACCACGTCGACGAGCTGACCTCGCTCATGACGACGAGCGACGGCGAGCGGCCGATCCCGACCGAGCAGGAGAACGCCGAGCTGATCGCGCCGGAGTTCGTCGAGGCCGTGCGCGACGGGCGCGAGCCGTTCGTGCCGGGCTGGTCGGTGCTGCCGGCGATGCGGGTGCTCCACCGGGTGCAGGAGGAGTGGGACGCCAAGCACGGCAAGCAGCTCATCCCCGGGCGGCCGGTCACCTGAAGCGTCCCCTCCGGACCAGATTGCGAGATTGACGTGCCACGTAAAGAACCCGAACAGCTCCGCTCCCACCGCTGGTACGGCGCGAAGGACCTGCGGTCCTTCGGCCACCGTTCCCGTACGGCGCAGATGGGCTTCGACGCCGCGGACTACCGGGGCAAGCCGGTCATCGCGATCGTCAACACATGGTCCGACATCAACCCGTGCCACACGCACTTCAAGCAGCGGGTCGAGGACGTCAAGCGGGGAGTGTGGTCGGCGGGCGGGTTCCCGCTGGAGCTGCCGGCGATGTCGCTGTCGGAGCCGTTCCAGAAGCCGACGACGATGCTCTACCGCAACCTGCTGGCGATGGAGACCGAGGAGCTGCTGCGCTCCTACCCGATCGACGGCGCCGTGCTGATGGGCGGCTGCGACAAGACCACGCCGGGGCTCCTGATGGGCGCCTCGTCGATGGACCTGCCGGCGCTGTTCGTGCCGGCCGGCCCGATGCTGCGCGGGCACTGGGGCGGCACCACGCTCGGCTCGGGGTCCGACACGTGGAAGTACTGGGCGGAACTGCGCGCGGGGGCGATCACCGAGGAGGACTGGCAGGAGATCGAGAACGGTATCGCGCGCTCGCCGGGCCACTGCATGACGATGGGCACGGCCTCGACGATGACGAGCGCTGCGGAAGCCCTGGGTGTGACGCTGCCCGGCGCGGCGTCGATCCCGGCCGCCGACTCCCGCCACGCCGTGATGGGGGCGCACAGCGGGCGGCAGATCGTCGAGATGGTCTGGGAGGACGTCAAGCTCTCGGACGTGCTGACCCGCGCGGCGTTCCGCAACGCGATCGTCACGGTGCTGGCGATCGGCGGCTCGACGAATGCGATCATCCATCTGATCGCCATGGCCCGACGGATCGGGGTCGAGCTGTCGCTGGCCGACTTCGAGGAGCTCGCCCGGGTGACGCCGCTGCTGGCCAACATCCGGCCCTCCGGCACGTACCTGATGGAGGACTTCTTCTACGCGGGTGGCCTGCCTGCGCTGCTCAAGGAGCTGGGCGACCTGCTCGACACGTCCGCGATCACCGTGAACGGGAAGACGCTGGGGGAGAACGTCGCCCGGGCGAAGGTGTTCAACGAGGACGTCATCCGGACCACCCGCGACCCGATCGTCGAGAACAACACCCTCGCGGTGCTGCGCGGCAACCTCGCCCCGGACGGCGCGGTGGTCAAGCCGGCGGCGGCCGAGGAGCGGCTGCACCGGCACACCGGGCCGGCCGTCGTCTTCGACAACTACGACGACATGGCCGCCCGGATCGACGACCCGGACCTCGACATCGACGAGAACTCGGTGATCGTGCTGCGCAGCGCGGGCCCGCAGGGCGCTCCGGGGATGCCCGAGTGGGGGCAGCTGCCGATCCCGAAGAAGATCCTCGAGAAGGGGATCCGGGACATGGTGCGCATCTCCGACGCGCGGATGTCGGGGACGAGCTACGGGACGTGCGTGCTCCACGTGGCTCCGGAGAGTCACATCGGCGGCCCCCTGGCACTCGTGCGGACCGGCGACCTCATCGAGCTGGACGTGCCGGGCCGCCGCCTCGAGCTCAAGGTGGGCGACGAGGACCTCGAGAAGCGTCGCGCCGACTGGCAGCAGCCAGCGGCGAAGTACGCCCGCGGCTACGGCGCGCTGTACCTGCAGCACATCACTCAGGCCAACGAGGGGTGCGACTTCGACTTCCTCGAGGCAGGCCCGCCGATCCCGGAGCCGGAGATCCACTGATGTCCCGCGCCGGGGCGACCATGATCATCGGTGGGGAGCGGCGGCCGGCGCGGTGCCGAACCCCGATCCCTGTGCGCGCGCCTGACCTCGGAAAACGCGCTCCCGCCCGCGGTTCGCGTGACGTAGGTCGTCCGGTGAGCAGACTCTCAATCGACCCGATCGCGGCACCTCTGGCGCGATTGGGATAGTTAACTCTCATGAGTGGTCCGTCGTCCGAGGCGGATCCTGATGAAGGAGAGCGATGTCCACGGACACGGAACGGCGCGAGCTGATCCGTCCGGGCGCAACGATCGCGTACTGGGTGAGCGGGCCCGAGCGGGCCCCCGTCGTGCTGCTGTTGCACGGCGCCACACTCGACCACCGGGCCTGGGACGCTCAGGTCGACGAACTGACGCCGCAGTACCGCGTCGTCGTGCCCGACCTGCGCGGGCACGGGGAGTCGACGCTGGAGGGTGCCTTCCGGTTCGACGACGCCGTCGACGACGTCGCGGCACTGCTGGACGCGGTCGACACCGGCGCACCGATCGCCCTCGGGGGCCTGAGCCTCGGCGGCAACATCGCCCAGGAGATCGTGCACCGCGACCCCCAGCGGGTGGATGCGCTGATCGTCGCGGACTCCACGTGCAACACCGCACTGCGCCACCCGCTGGCCGCGCCGCTGACGATCGCCGCGCTGTCGGCGATGGCGCTGGGCGGCCGCGAGCGGTTCATGCAGCACGCGGCGGCGGTCACCTCCCCGCACGACGACGTGCGTCGGTACGTCCTGGACGCCAACGAGGACCGCACGACCCTCGAGGTCCTGCAGATCCTCACCTCGTTGCTGGACCAGGCCCTGCACCCGGAGCCGGACTACCGCCTGCCCGTGCCGACCCTGCTGGTGAACGGCGCCGACGACCGGGTCGGCGACATCGCCACGGGCAACCGGGAGTGGGCGGTCCGCGACCCGATGGTCGATCTCGTGGTGATCCCGGGTGCGGGGCACGCCAGCAACCAGGACAACCCGGCGGCGTTCACCGCGGCGCTGACGACCTTCCTGGACCGCGCGCTGCCCGTCCCCGCCCGGGCCAGTCTGGCTGGCCTGTTGCAGGGGCTACGCCAGGACTGACCAGTCCCGCTGCCCGAGGTGCGGGCCCGCCGGCGCACTGCGCGGCGGGCCCGCACCCGTTCACCCACCGTCCACTCGCGGTCGTCGGCGTCGTGAGCCGGCTCTCAGAGCGCCGGTCTCTGGCACGATTCAGTGATCGGGATAGTTAACTGTGGTAGCGGGCCGTCGACACGCGACGGCCCCCGACACCCGCCCGCCGGACGACGACGTCCTCGTTGACACCGTCCGACGACCGGAGGTCTTTCCCATGTCCCGCCTGGCTGGTTCATGTGCCGACCGCCTGCGCTCGACCCTGTTCCGCCGTGGCCGCACGCCCGGCCTGCGCACCGCCAAGGTGACGCTCGCCGTGGTGGCCGCCTACCTGCTCGCCGAGGTCCTGCACCTGGCCGAGCACCCGATCGTCGCGCCACTGGTGGCGCTGCTCGTCGTCCAGCTGACCCTGTACCAGAGCCTGGTCCACGGTCTGGGCCGGGTCGGCGGCGTGCTCGCCGGGGTGGCGGTCGCCGTGCTGGTGGCCCACTTCGTCGGCCTCACCTGGTGGAGCCTCGGCGCCGTCGTCGCCGGCTCGATCGTGGTCGGCAAGGTGCTGCGGCTCGGCCCGCACCTGTTCGAGGCGCCGATCAGCGCGATGCTGCTGCTGGAGGTCGGCGGCTCCGGATCGCTCGGGGTCGCCCGTGTCGAGGAGGCCGTGCTCGGGGCGCTGGTCGGCATCGCGGTGAGCATGCTCGTGGCGCCGCCGCTGTACCTGCAGCCCGCGGGCGCGGCGATCGGCGAGCTGGCCGAGCGGATGTCCCGCTTCGCCGCCGGGTTCGGCGCCGGGATCCTGGAGCCCTGGTCGCGGCACGCGGCCGACCACTGGATGGGCCAGGCGCGCGCGGTCGCCGACGAGGTGAACCGCGCAGAGCTGACCGTCGCCCGTGCCGAGGAGGCCGCGCGGCTCAACCCGCGCGGGCGCCGCGGCCGCGACGCCCACCCGCGTCTCCGCGCGACCCTCACCGCCCTCGAGCGGTGCCACCTCACCCTGCGCACCCTGGCCCGCGCGGTGCTCGACCGCACGTACTTCGTGCCCGCAGGCGAGCAGGCCACGGCCTACACGCCGCCGCAGCGGGCGGCCCTCGGGGACCTGCTCGCCACCGCAGCGGGCGCGATCAAGGCCGTCGCGCCGATCGCCGCCGGGGGCGAGGCCGCCGACGCCGCCCGCCTGCTGGTCGAGGAGCACCTCACCGCACTCGACGAGCGGCGCACGCGGCTTGCCCGCGTGCTCGCCGTCGACCCGCTCGTCGACGAGGCCGCGTGGTCGCAGCACGGCTCGCTGCTCGCCGCGGTCGACCGCCTGCGGGTGGAGATCGCCGCCGCGGCGCGGGAGGTCGAGACGCCGGCGCAGCCCGAGCCGCCGCTGGCGCACCAGGTCCGCCGGTGGGTCGACTCGATGGAGTCCGCGACCTCCCGCCTGGCCGACTGCAGGCCGCCCTCCGCTCAGCCGGCGTGCAGCTCCGACGTCACCCGCTCCAGCATCCGGCGGTGGATGTCGTCCGCCTCCTCCTCCCAGCCGAACACGCAGACGGTCGCCACGCCGTCGAAGTTCACGTCCCGCAGGGTGGAGAAGAACTCGTCCCAGTTGACCTCGCCGTTGCCGATCTCGTTGTGCTGGTGGATACGGGCGTCGACGCCGGGCGGGTTGATGATGTAGCGGTTGCCGATGTTCGCCCGGTGGTTCCAGCAGTCCGCGATGTGCAGGTGCGCCAACTTCGACCCGGCGTACTCCATCATCCGCCGCACGTCGCCCTTGCCGTCGGAGAGGTGGAAGGCGTGCGGGGCGCAGAACACGTAGTTCACCCACGGCTTGTTGAGCCCGCGGATGATCTGCACGGCGTCGTCGTTGGTCTCGGAGAAGTCGTACGGGTGCGCCTCGAGGTTGAGGCCGATCCCGTGCCGCTCGAACTCCGGGATCAGCTCCTCCATGGACGCGTAGAACGCGTGCTCGGATGCGCCGGGCCGGTTCGGGTCGCCCGACAGCTCGGAGTTGACGATCGGGCACTCCAGGTCCGCGGCGATCTCCAGCAGCCGCTTCCAGTTCCGCACGTGGGCGCGGCGTTCCAGCTCGTCCGGCGACGACCAGTTGTACACCGGCACCAGCGTGTGGATCTTGACGCCGGTCTCCGCCATCGCCTTCTTCGTCTCGGCGATCAGCGCGTCGTCGGCCTTCGGGTAGCGGTGCCAGAAGAACCAGTCGGCCCGCGGGGAGAGCTCCACGTACTCGTACCCGAGGTCGGCGGTCTTGCGCAGCTGGTCGGCCACCGACATCGAGGCGTGGTACATGTGCGTGTCGAGCGCGATCTTCACCATGGTCAGGCCGTCCCGGTCGGGCCCGGGGCGCTGGCGGTACAGCTCGGGCTGCTCGCGCAGCGACACCTCCACGCGCTCGCCGCTCTCCATGGCCTGCAGGCCCGCGGCGCAGACGACGGTGGCGGCGTAGCCGTCCCACGACGACGGGCCCGTCGACTCGCCCTTCGACGCCGCGACGATCCACTCCTGGAACTCGGTGTCGTAGGCCCGGATGAACCGCTCGCGCCAGTCCTCGGGCACCCGGCCGCCGTACTGGCCGCCCTTCTTGACGACGACCGTGTTGGTCTCGGCTAGCTCGACCGTGCCGCTCTCGCCGACGACCTCGCCGCGGATGTCGTAGGCGTACTGGATGTTGATCGAGGCCTCGACGTCGACGAGCGCCCCGCCCGCCATCTCGAAGATGAACAGCACCGGGTCGGTCAGGTGGTCGCTGGCCAGGGAGTTCTTGCGGGCCGTGAGCACCCGCGCTGCCACGATCTCGTCGCTGAGCAGGAAGCGGGCGACGTCGACGTCGTGCACGCAGGTGTCGTTGATGATCATGTCGCTGGTGTAGTGCGGCGGGACCGAGGGGTTGCGGTGCCCGGAGTGGAACATCAGCGGCGCGCCGATCTCCCCGCTGTCGATCGTGGCCTTCATCGCCCGGTAGCCCTCGTCGTAGCGGCGCATGAACCCGACCATGACGTGCCGCTTGCCGGTGGCGACCTCCGCGTCGAGGATCCGCTCGCACGCCTCGCGGGTGGTGGCCAGCGGCTTCTCGCAGAACACCTGCTTGCCCGCCGCGATGGAGGCGAGCACGTACTCCTCGTGGGTCGGGCCCCACGAGGCGACGACGATCGCGTCGACCTCGGGGTCGTCGATCAGCTCCTGCCCGGTCTGCAGCGCCTTGGCCGCCGGCAGGTCCGCCGCGACCGACTTGGCCCGGTCGAAGTCCACGTCCGTCACGGCGGAGATGCGCGCTCCGGAGACGACGTGCGTGATGCGCCGGATGTGGTCCTGCCCGATCATGCCCACGCCGATGACGCCGACGTTGAGAGTCATGGGAAGTCCTTTCAGCTCAAGGGGAGAGGGTCAGTAGGGCCAGCGTCGGACCGGGCCCAGCCCGCACGAGCGCATGTAGCCGGCGGCGCGGGCCTGGATCGGCAGCGGGATGTGCGGCTCGACGGGGTAGAGGTCCTGCTCGATGACGGTGTAGATCTCGCGGTCCAGCTTCGCCAGCGCCTCCAGCAGCGGGGGGAAGCTCGGCTCGCCGAACGGCGGCTCGCACATGACTCCGAGCGGCACGGCCTCGGCCAGCGACAGCTTCTCCTGCCGTACCCGCTCGCGGACCGCGGGCTCGACCTGCTTGAGGTGCACGTAGGTGATCCGCTCCGGGAACCGCTCGATGATCTCGATGTTGTTCCCGTCGCAGTAGGAGATGTGCCCGGTGTCCAGGCAGAGGTTCACCAGCTCCGGGTCGGTGTCGGTGAGGAACCGCTCCACCCGCTCCTGGGTGTCGACGTGGGTGTCGGCGTGCGGGTGGAACACCAGCTTGACGCCGTACTCCTCCAGCAGGTGGCGAGCCAGCTCGTTCGTCCCCGAGATCAGGTTCTGCCATTGCTCGGGGTCGATCTCGGCCGACTCGGTCAGCGCGCCGCCGTGCATGTCGGTGTACTGGTCCGGCAGGTGCACGAGGTACTCGGCGCCGACCTCGCGCAGCAGCGCGGCCTCGCGCCCGAAGTCCTCCTTGGCCTTGTCGAGCGCTTCCTTGCCCTTGTGCAGCCCGGCGAACACGGTGCCGCCGGTGACGGTGAGGTTCCGCTTGGCGAGCTCGTCGCGCAGCTGCCCCGGGTCCTGCGGCAGGAAGCCCTGCGGGCCCAGCTCGGTGTAGAGGTAGCCGGCCAGCGCCACCTCGTCGAGGTACTGCTCCCAGCCGACCTGGTGGTCGTCGCGGGGGAACCAGACGCCCCACGAGTCGGGAGCGGTGCCCAGGCTCAGCTTGGCCAGATTCGGGGACGAGGCGGAGTGGTTCGGGACGGTCATCGTTCGGTTCCCTCCGAAGGGGCCAGGTAGGGACGCTGACGGGCCTTGTGGCCCTCGTAGGTCTTGTACGCCGCCTGGGTGCTGTCGAGGTCGGACACCTGGGAGACGGGGACGTCCCACCAGCTCTCGCTGGAGGGGACGGGCGCCAGCGGGTCGCTCTCGATGTGGATCGCGACGGTGTGCGGGATCGACTTGACCCGCTCCACGGCCGTCGCGGAACTCGTCCATGCCCTTCACCCGGATCACCTCGGCGCCCAGGCTCTCGGCGTTCGCGGCCAGGTCGATCGGCAGCTTGTCGCCGTTCAGCAGGCCCGACTCGGCGTTGCGGAAGCGGTAGGAGGTGCCGAACCGCTGGCTGCCCAGCGACTCGGACAGCGAGCCGATCGAGGAGAACCCGTGGTTCTGCACGATCACCAGCACCAGCTTGATGCCCTCGGACACCGCGGTGACGATCTCCTGGGCCATCATCAGGTACGAGCCGTCGCCGACCAGGGCGTACACCTCGCGCTCCGGGGCGGCCATCTTGACGCCCAGCGCACCGGCCACCTCGTAGCCCATGCACGAGAAGGCGTACTCGACGTGGTACTGCTTCGGGTCCTGCGCGCGCCAGAGCATCTGCAGGTCGCCGGGCATGCTCCCGGCCGCCTGGACGACCACGGCGTCCGGGCCGACGAGCTCGTTGAGCGCGCCGAGGATCTCGGTCTGCGCCGGGAGCGGCTGGTGGTCGAGGTGGAAGGCCTCGTCCACGACGCCGTTCCACCGGTCCTTGTGCGCGGTGTAGCCCTGCACGTAGGCGTCGTCGACGCGGTGGCCCTCGAGGCCCGCGGTCAGCGCCTCCAGCCCGAGCCGCGCGTCGGCGACCAGCGGAACCGCGGACAGCTTGACGGCGTCCAGCGAGGCGACGTTGAGGTTGACGAACCGCACGTCCGGGTTCTGGAAGGCGGTCTTGCTCGCCGTCGTGAAGTCGCTGTAGCGGGTGCCGATCCCCAGCACGACGTCCGCGTCCCGGGCCAGCGCGTTCGCGACGGGCGAGCCGGTGGAGCCGACCCCGCCGACGGCCTGCGCGTGCTCCCACAGGATGGAGCCCTTGCCGGCCTGGGTGTCGGCCACCGGGATGCCCGTGGCGTCGGCGAACCGGCGCAGCTGCTCGGTGGCCTCGCTGTAGAGCAGCCCGCCGCCGGCGACGATCAGCGGCTTCCGTGCGGAGCGGAGCACCTCGACGGCGCGGGCGACGGCGGCCGGGTCGGGCGCCGGGCGGGTGATGTGCCAGACCCGCTTGGCGAACAGCTCCTCGGGCCAGTCGAACGCCTCCGCCTGCACGTCCTGCGGCAGCGCGATCGTCACCGCACCGGTCTCGGCCTGGTCGGTGAGCACGCGCATCGCGCCGAGCAGGGCGCCCGGCAGGATCTCGGGCCGCCACACCCGCTCGAAGAACCGCGACAGCGGCCGGAAGGCGTCGCTCGCCTGGATGTCGTAGCCGGTGGGGTGCTCGAGCTCCTGCAGCACCGGGCTGCCGACCCTCGTGGCGAAGATGTCGCTGGGCAGCAGCAGCACCGGCTGGCGGTTCGTGGTCGCCACGGCGGCGCCGGTCAGCATGTTCGTCGAGCCCGGCCCGATGGACGCCGTGCAGGCCATCGCCTGGAGCCGGTTGAGCGTGCGGGCGTATCCGGTGGCCGCGTGCACCATGCCCTGCTCGTTGCGGGCCAGGTAGTACGGCAGGTCCGCCTCACCCGTGGTGGCCGCCTGCAGCAGCGCCTGCCCGACGCCTGCCACGTTGCCGTGCCCGAAGATCCCGAAGGCCCCCGTGATCAGCCGCCGTTCCACGCCGTCGCGTTCGCTGTACTGGTTCGCGAGGAACCGCACCACCGCCTGCGCGACGGTCAGTCGCACCGTTGCCACCTGCCTGACCTCCTCGGGTCGTCCTCCGCCCGGGCGGTCCGCCCGGGTCGGCCTGCTTCTGGGCGTGTCCCGGCGTACGCCGTGCCGCCTGCCGGCGGCCCGGTCGGCGCACCGGCGGGTGTGCCGGGGAGGGTCGTGAGCAACCGACGGGCGCGGGACCCGGCTTCTCGAGGCTCCCTGTCGACCCGGATCGGATCGACACTCGCACCCGGGGCGCGGCGGTAACCGGTTTCAGATGGGTGCCTCCCGCTGAGCGAGAAGGGGGCCGCCGGAGTCCGACGGCGCCGTCACGGCGCCGGGTCCTCGGGCGGCGGCTTCTGCCCTCGCGGCGTCTTCTTCCCCCGCGACGGCCGCTCCTCGGGCGGAGCGCCCTCCGGCGCCGGGATCTCCGTCCCGGCGGCGTGCTCGTCGGTCCGCCGCGACCGCAGCCGCTCGAACAGGTCGGTGGCGCGGTGCCGGTCGAGGACATCCCGGCGGTGGTCCTCCCAGAGCTTGGCGTGCGCCGCGGTGTCCAGCTCGAGGAGCATCCGGTCGACCAGCGCGACGAGGGCGCCGTCGAGCTCCCACAGGTCGGGGTGTTCGCGAGGGTTGGCGAGCAGGTATTCGGCGTGCGAGACCCGGTCGAGCCGGAGCCGGTCCAGCGCGTCGGACAGGGCCGCCTCCTCGGCCGCCGCCCCGCCTTCGACCTCGGCCCGCAGCAGTGCCCCGAACGCGCGGACCACGACGGCGAGGTCGGCGAGCAGTGCGGCCCACGCGGTGCGGGCCCGGGCGGCGTAGGCCGCATCCGGCTCGATCATGCCGTTGCGGACCCAGTCGTCGATCGAGCGGAACAGGCTGCGCACGGCCACCGAGCACAGCTCGAGGGCCTCCAGGCCGCCGCGCAGGCTCCGCGCGCTCTCCGGGCTGCCCAGCGCGCGGACGTTCATCCGCCTGCTCTCCTCGGCGTGGGTCAGCGCCCGGTCGACCCGCGGCACGTGGCGGTTGAGCCGGCGGGCGTCGTCCAGCCACCGGCCGGTCGCGTCGGCGGTCAGCCCGTGGTCCCCGGACGTCCGGTCGACCGAGGGGATGGTGAACCAGCCGGTGCCGGTGGGGAAGAAGTTGCCGGAGTCGGTCGCGCGGACCTGTCCGGGTGCCGGGGCGGCGCACGGCCGTCAGCCCCTCCGTGGCCTCCTCCAGCAGCGCCGCGATCTCGTCGGCCAGCCGCTGCACGGCCTGGCCCGCGTAGCGGCTGCGGACGGCAGGCGGGAACAGCACGTTGATCAGCACGCCGACCGCTGCGCCGATCAGGGTCTCGACGACCCGGCTCATCCCGGTCGCCTCGGCACCGGCCGTGTACCCGACGCCGAGGACGAGCATCGCGCTGATCGGGACCTCGATCAGGTTCGGCCCGAGGCGGAGCAGCTGCCCGACGATGATCGACGCGGCGACGAGGATGCCGAGGCTCCACCAGGTGAGGCCGACGACCGCGACGAAGCCCATCGCCAGCGCGACCCCGGCGACGACGCTGAGGACCCGCTCGACGCCGCTGAACAGCGTGCTCGACGCCGTGGCCTGCACGACGAGCAGGGCGGTCAGGGCCGCGACCAGCGGGGGCGGGTCGACCAGGCCGAACCCCTCGGCGGCCAGGAAGGCCGCGACCGAGGCACCCGCGAGACGCGCGGCGCGGAAGACCGCCGAGCGCCACCGCCGCTGCATGCGCAGGGCGGCCGTCCTGATCCGGCCTCGCAGCCGGCGTCCGAGGGAGCGCCACGTGGCCACGCGCGCATCATTCCCCGCCTCGGCGACCGAAGGAAGAACGATCTCCGTGCCGCGCGGGCCGGTCGGAACCTCGGGCTGCACGGCACCTCCCCTTGACTGTTTCTGAAACCGGTTTCATACTCTAAGGGTCCCCGACGAGGAGTGCAATGACCATTCGCGATGTCGCAGCCCGAGCCGGCGTGTCGGCGGCGACCGTCTCCCGCGTGTTCTCGCGCCCGGAGTCGGTCACCCTCGAGACGCGCCGGCGCGTGCTGACCGCCGCCGACGCCCTGCGGTACACGCCGCACCCCGTCGCCCGGTCGCTGGCCCGCGGCGACACGGGCAACCTGGGCCTCGTGGTGCCGGACATCGCGGTCGCCTTCTGCGCGGTGGTCACGAAGGCGGTGTCGCAGCGGGCCCGGCGCGACGGCTACGCGCTGTTCGTCGCCGACTCCGACGAACCGTCCACCGGGCTGACCGTGGACGACCTCCGGTCGGCGTACGCCATGGCGAAGCAGGTCGACGGGTTGTTGCTGTTGTCGCCGACGGCTCCCGACGACGACCTGCGCGCGCTCGCCGCCGCGGTCCCGCTCGTGGTGATCAACCGTGAGCTGGCCGATGTACCCACCGTTCTCATGCCCAGCGCGGACGGTGCGGTCTCGGCCGTCGAGCACCTGCACGCCCTCGGGCACCGGCGGCTCGCCTACCTCGCAGGCCCCGACAACTACTCCAATCACATGCGGACGGTGGCGTTCACCCGGACCTGTCGCCGGCTCGGCGTCGACGGCATCGTCATGGGCCCGTTCGGGCCGACGTTCTGGGGCGGGGTGCGGGCGGCAGACCTCGTCCTGGCCGAAGGAGCGACCGGCGTGCTCGCCTACAACGACGACGTGGCCGCGGGTGTCGTCAGCCGGCTCACCGACCGGGGCGTGCCCGTGCCGGCCCGGCTGAGCATCGTCGGGTTCGACGACACCGCGCTCGCCTCGATGATCAACCCGCGCCTGACGACCGTCAGTCTGCCCATGGCGGACGCGGGCGAGGTCGCCGTCGGCCTGCTCGTCGACGTCCTCCGCGGGGCGCCAGCCCAGAGCGGACCGGTGGAGCTCCCGGCGGAGCTGATCGTGCGGGGGAGCACCGGAGCGGCGCCGGCGGTAGCAGCGTGACCGAGCTTGCGAGGTCACCGTTCAACACAGCGACCGCCGTCGCGGCGGTGCCGAGCGTCAGCGAGGTGGCGCCGTGACGGATTTTCTGGCCGGCTCCGAGGCCGGGGCGCAGCGCCGTGCGTGGGTGCTGGCCCGCCTGCGCGAGGTCGGCGTCCTCTCCGTCGCCGACCTGGCCCGCGAGCTCGGGGTCTCGCACATGACGGTGCGCCGCGACCTGCAGCGCCTCGAGACGACAGGCCAGGTCCGCACCGTGCACGGCGGCGTCGGCCTCGCCGTCGGTGACCCCCGTTTCGGCCTGTCCGGCGTGTCTCGGGATCGAGCCGGGCCCCGGCGGGTCGCGCGACGCGCGGCCGAACTGGTGAGCGGCCACGACTCCGTCGCCCTCGACGCCGGTCCCGCGGCATACGAACTCGCCCGGGCGCTGCTGGACGACTTCACCGGATCGGTCATCACCCACTCCATGCCGGTGATGCAACTGCTCGCCGAGCGCGGCGTCGACTCCGCCGGCCCCCGGCTCGTGGCACTGGGTGGCGAGCTGACCGGGAACCGGCAGGCACTCGTGGGTCCGACGACGCTGGACGTGATCGCTGGGCTGCGGGCGCGCACGTTCTTCCTCGACGCCGCCGCCGTCGACGTGCGCGGGACCTACGCCTGCTCGACGGCCGAGGCGCGGGTGGCCCGCGGGCTGACCGAGATCGCGGACGAGGTGGTGCTGCTGGCGCCGGTGGCGGCGTTCACCGGGTCCGCACCGGCGCTGGTGACGCGACTGGACCGGCTCACTGCCGTGGTGACGGACGGATCCCCGCCGGCTTCCGTGGCCGCCGTGCTCGACGGCGCGGGTGTCGCGCTCCACATCGCGGACTGAGCAATCGCGGACCGAGCACGAGGACACGCTTCAGGCCTGCATTCGGACCGGGGCCGGCACGCCCGTCGGCTCGTCCGGGTCGGCCGCTCGACGCAGGTGCAGCGCGGGTGTGATCTCCCGTCGGAGGCAGCGCGCGGCCATCGACAACGCGGGAACGGCGAGCTCGACCGCTGCGCGGCCGGGGGTCACCTCCACCTCGATGGCGGCGATCGACCTCCCGTGGACGTCGAACACGGGCACGGCGACGGCACCGGAACCCGGCTGGAGCTCGCTGTCCGCGAGGGCGAAGCCGTGTGCCCTGGTCCGCTGGAGGTCGCCCTCGAGATCGGTCGCGCCGACGAGGGTCCTGGCGGTGTACCGCGGTAGGTCGCAGCCGCCGAGGACCCTGACCAGCGAGCGTGACCCGAAGGCGAGCAGCACCTTGCCGATGGCCGTGGCGTGCAGGGGCAGCCTGGCCGGATTGGGGAACAGGGTGCCGGGTTCGGGTCCGGGCCGCTTCTCGATGTAGGCGACCTCGAGGCCGTCGACGACACCCAGACGCGCGGTCGTGTGCAGCGACGCCGCCAGGTCCTCCACGACGAACGGCGCCCGCTCGCGCAGCGTCGGCGGCTTGATCAGGTAGGGCAGCCCGCGCAGCGTCGGACCGGGCCGGTAGGTGCCTCCGTCAGGTCGCTCGATCAGCGAGGTGCGCACGAGGTCGCTCAGCAGCCGGTGGACGGTGGAGACCGCGAGGTTGGTCTGCTTCGCGAGTTCGGACAGCGTGTAGTCCCTGCCATTCGTGAATGCGATCAGGATGGCCGCAAGCTTGCTCGTGACCGTCCGGCCCGGCTCGTTCGAGTTACCGGCCATCCATTCCTCCGTCACCGTCGACCCCGGCGGGACTCTAGGCGAAGAAGAGGCAGATGGCGCCGGTCGAGACCATATCGGCGGACATCGTCGATCGAATGTTCCGATTTCGACATCGATTGTGCGTTCTTGCACTAATGCGTTGCGGCGGACGTCGTCGGCGGGACCGTCCGTCAGGCCGGTGAGGCCGGTGAGGCCGGTGAGGCCGGTCGGGCCGGCGCGGGTCCGGTGCTTCCGCGCACGATCAGCTCGGACGCGAGCTCGCACCGGCGGGCGCTGCTGTTGTCGCCGCGGATCTGCGTGATCAGCATCTGGGCGGCGGTGACCCCGGCGACGTCTGCCGGGATGTGGACCGTCGTCAGCCGTGGGGTGACCATCTCAGCGAGCGCGGTGTCGTCATGGCCGACGACGCTGACCTGGTCGGGGACCCGCACCCGCCGGTCGGCGAACCGGTTCAACAGCCCTGCCGCGATGTCGTCGTTGAACGCGACGACCGCGCTCGCCCCGGCCGCGAGGACGAGGTCGGCGGCCCGGACTCCCGAGGAGAACCGGGCGGGGAACGGACCGAGGACGACGGGCCGCAGCCCGAGCCGGTCGCACACGGCATTCAGGCCGGTGAGCCGGCGGGTGTTCGAGTAGCCGTCGGGCCCGGCCAGGTACGCGATGTCGCGATGGCCGAGCGCGTGCAGGTGCTCGACGGCGTGCCCCGTCGCCTCCGCGGACTCGGTCAGCACTGCCGGAACGTCGTCGACCAGCCGGTTCGTCACCACGACGGGAACGAGCTCGGCGAGCTCGCGCAGGCAGGCGTCCGACGCCTGGGGAGAGGCCAGCAGCAGGCCGTCCACCTGGGGTGCCAGCGCCCGGGCCGCGCGTTCCTCGTCGTCGACGACTTCCTCCGACGCTGCGACGAACAGTGCGTACCCGGCGCGCCGGGCCTCCTGCTGGACCGCCTTGATGATCATTGCGGAGAACGAGTTCGCGATGTCGGGCACGACGATGCCGAGATTGCCGGTGCGGCGGCGGGCGAGGGAGCGCGCGATCGGGTGCGGCGTGTACCGCAGCTCCTCGGCCGCGTTCAGCACGCGCTGTCGAGTGTCGGGCGCGACGGCGTCGGGCTGGGTGAACACCCGGGAGACCGTGGCGGGAGAGACGCCGGCGCGCGCCGCCACGTCCCGGATCGTCATCGCGCCTCCCCGTGCTCGGGACGCTTGTGTAACCGGTTTCGGTACGTTTCTCAAGTGGGCCGACCCGGGGGCGGGGCTCGACGGATCGGATCGGGCGTCGACCCGCGGGGTCGATCACATGGTGCGACGTCACGCGGTTCGCCGTCGCCGCGCCATTTCCCGGGCGGTGTGCTGTGGTGCAGATCGCACGCCGGACGTGCATTTCCGCGCATGGCAAGCCCGCTCCCGGCTCGTGGCCGGCTCGAATCTACGGGCGTAGCACGAATAACAGGATTCGGCGGCCCGGAGTATCCGGACGGACGGGTGCCCCGCTGCTCACCCAGCGGGAATCGCTGGGGCGATACCCGCCGGCGTTCTACGCTGCGAAGTCGACGGTCGGGGGCCCGACGGCCGGGTCGACCCACCGACGGACGACGCGCGTGGGCGCGTGCGACGAGGAGGACCGCGTGACCGCTCCTGAGCTGGAGCCGCTGCCCGAGGGTGTGCTGGAGACGCTGCGGAAGGTAAGCACGTCGACGATCGCGACGCAGCTGTACAAGCGAGGGTTCCGGCAGCCGCAACTGCTGGGGGTCAGGCCGGTGAGCGAGGTGGCCGACGGGTTCGTCGGTGAGGCGTTCACGATGCGGTTCATCCCGATGCGCGAGGACGTCGACGGGCTCGACCCCTACCGCAGCGGCAACACGCTGCAGTGGGAGGCGTTCGAAGCCCTGCAGCCGGGGCAGGTGCTGGTGGTCGACTCGTACCGCAGCGCCACCGCGGCATCGGGTGGCGACATGTTGATGACGCGGGCGTGGAAGCGCGGGGCGGCGGCGGTGGTGACCGACGGCGGGCTGCGCGACGGGCATGTGCTGGCGCAGTTGCCGTTCCCGACCTACGCGGCGCAGGTGACGATCACGACCCGGGCGGCGCAGCACCACGTGGCGGACCTGCAGGTGCCGATCGGGTGTGCCGGGGTGGCGGTCTACCCGGGTGATGTGCTGGTCGGTGACCGGGACGGGGTGCTGGTGGTCCCGCGGCATCTGGTCGCGGAGGTCGCGGAGCAGGGCCTGGAGCAGGAGAAGCTCGAGGCATTCGTGAGCACGAAGATCCACGCGGGCGAACCGTTGTGGGGCAACTACCCGCCCGGTGCCGAGCTGAAGGCCGAGTACCAGGCCTCCCTCAAGGCCCCCGACAGCGCGCCGGGTGTGAGCCCGTCCTGAGCGATCCACGTGCAGGCCGGTCCGCGCCGGGGTAGGACGGTGTCGACGAGGTCGGGGTCGGGGAGATCGGTGTCGACGAGAAGGAGTGCGGCATGACGATGGAGAGCACTGCCGGACGGCGGCACCGTGTGGTCGTGGTCGGCGGAGGCTTCGGCGGCCTGAGCGCCGTCCGGGAGCTGGCCGACGCCGACGTCGACGTGACGTTGGTGGACCGGACCAACCACCACCTGTTCCAACCCCTGCTCTACCAGGTGGCCGCCGGCATCCTGTCGCCCGGCCTCATCGCGCCGGCGCTACGCGGCATCCTCAAGACCCAGCCCAACGTCCGCGTGCTGCTGTCCGACGTCCACGAGCTGGATCTCGACGCCAAGGTCGTGCACGCGAAGGGCCCGGACGACCGGCCGGTCGACCTGCCCTACGACACGCTGATCGTCGCGGCCGGCGCCACCCACTCCTACTTCGGCAAGAACGAGTTCGCCGAGTTCGCCCCGGGCATGAAGACGATCGAGGACGCGCGGTTCACCCGCGACGCCATCCTCTCGAAGTTCGAGATGGCCGAGGAGGCCGCGGACCCGGCCGAGCGCGCCGAGTGGCTGACGTTCGTGGTCATCGGCGCAGGTCCGACCGGTGTCGAGCTGGTGGGGCAGATCGCCGAGCTCGCGCACACGGTGCTGCCGCGCGACTACCGATCGATCAACACCCGGGATGCACGGATCGTCCTGCTCGAGGGCGCGCCCTCGGTGCTGCCGCCCTTCGACAAGAAGCTGCAGGCCTACACCCGCCGCGTGCTGGAGGGCATCGGAGTGGAGGTCCACACCAACTCGCTCGCGATCGCGATGGACCACGAGTCGATCACCTTCAAGAGCCCGGAGGGTGAGCAGACGATCCGGGCCCGCACCCGGATCTGGGCTGCCGGCGTGGCGGCGTCCCCGCTGGCCAAGCAGCTGGCCGGCGAAGGTCGGGTGTGGAGACGGACCGGGCAGGACGCATCCCGGTGAACCCCGACTGCACGCTGCCGGGACATCCCGAGGTGTTCGCGATCGGCGACATGGTGTCGCTGAACAAGCTCCCCG
The DNA here is from genome assembly GCA_963720845.1 of uncultured Actinomycetota bacterium. Lineage (GTDB taxonomy): Bacteria > Actinomycetota > Actinomycetes > Mycobacteriales > Pseudonocardiaceae > Pseudonocardia. Next base: position 41,953 of record CAVRHG010000021.1, read on the forward strand.
GGGTGGCGCAGCCGGCACTGCAGGAGGGCCGCTACGTCGGCGAGGTCATCAAGAAGCGGCTGGCGGGGTCGGAGGACATCGCCCCCTTCCAGTACTTCGACAAAGGCACGATGGCGACCATCAGCTACCGATCGGCGGTCGCAGATGCGTTCGGGCACAGGTTCACAGGCCTGATCGGCTACGTCATGTGGGCGTTCGTCCACGTCTGGTACCTGATCGGCTGGGGAAATCGGATCGGCACCATCTACCAGTGGTTCCGCAACCTGGTGTTCACGAAGAACCGCAACCACCGGATCATCACCTACAGCCGGGCGAAGAAGGACATCAACACGGGCCGCCTCCCGACCGGCCGCCTCGCGGCGATCCTTCCCGCGGCGTCCCGGCCGGAGGACATGAACCGCCCGCTCGCGGTCCCGGCCCCGGCCAAGCCCGCTGCCTCCGAGACGCAGCCGGGGACGCCTTCGGGCACGCGCTCGGGGGCATGACCGGGGGAGCGGAGGACGGTGGCCCCGGCCCCGGGATGCCGTCGGCGTGGCGACGCAGATCTGGTACGCCGCCTTCGGGTCGCCCGCGGAGGTCCGCGCGGCGGAGGAGGAGCTCTGCGAGCGCTGGGCCGGCATTCCGTACCGGCCGCTGGACCGCAGTCCCTACCTGCTGCTCGGCAACCCGGCCCAGATGGCCGAGGCGCTGGCCGAGCGGCGGGAGGCCTACGGCCTGCAGCGGATCTCGCTCAGCGAGGAGAGCGTCGATCTGTGGTCCGATCGACGTGCCGACCGCTGTCGCGATGTTCCCCGCCGCGGCGGCCACGCGGCGGCGGCAACGCCGAATGCCGGAGGCGGATCGGGCCAGTGCAGTGGCCGGCCGTCGATCCGTCCTGGTGGCGCGCCGAGGGTGAGCCGTCCATCGGGTGCGGCGACGTCCTGCAGGAACGGCGCGGCGTCGACCTCGGGCACCGGTTGCCGCGCTTCGCGGGGGAGCGCGAGCAGCAAGGCCGCCGTGCCGGCGACGGACATGTGGACGTGCCGGGTACCGCTGTCGCGTCGTTGGGCTGCCAGCGCCAGGAGCGTTCCGCCGGCGCCCACGGCAGCCGATCCGATTAGGGACTTCCGACTCTGGCGATCCTGGCCGCCTGTGGCCACGTTCGGTCACTGAAAACATGGCAGTAGCACGCCTTGGCCAGGCGGAGCGGAGGTAGAGATGATCAAATCCAAGGCAGGGAAAGGGAAAGCTAGCATCACGTTCACGGTGGATCCCCAGGTGGGCGCCCAAGTCGCAGCGGTGTGCGGGGACTGGAATGACTGGTCGCCCGGCGCCGATGTGATGCGCCCAGACGGCGAGGGAGGGTTCAGTCTGACGGTTGAACTCGCCGCGGGGCGGGCCTACCGGTTCCGTTACCTCCTGGACGGCCACCGGTGGGAGAACGACTGGGCCGCCGACGCCTACAAGCCCAACGACTTCGGCGCCGACGACTCCGTGGTGGACCTGACCGCGCTGCCCGCAGCAGCACCGCGGGCTACGCCTGAGGCGCCGACGGCCAGGAAGGCGCGGGCTTCAACGAAGGCGCCAGTAAAGAAGGAGGCGCCAGTGAAGAAGGCGCGAGTGAAGAAGGAGGCGAAGAAGAACGAGACGGCGGCCCCTGCCAGCAGGAAAACCCCGCCCGCGGCCAAGCCGCCTAAGCCGCCCGAATTGAAGGCGTAGGGGGCGGCAGGAAGAAGCCGAGTGGAACGGGGCAGAGCTGGAACGGGCGTCACGGTCGCCAGCGACCATGCAACTTTTTTTCATGGCCCGCCGCCTGCCTGCAGGGCTGCCAGGACGATCTCGACCATGCAATCGACTTCTTGGATCAGGCAGTGGCGCGTATCACCTGATTCCGCCTGATTACGCTCTGCCGGCGAACTGAACGGAGCCTCACAATGGCGAAGACCGGACAGAAAACCCTCAGATGCGGCTATCCGGACTGTGTGAATGAGCCTCGGCCGCCGCAGGAAGGGTCGGCGCAGCCGGGTTACTGCGGGCGGCCAGACCCGGTGACCGGGGAGCCGCATACAGCACTAACCGCGTTCCGGCGGCGCCAGATGCCGGCCGAACAAGGCGGCGGGGCGCCCGGGCAGGACGAATCGGGCCGTGCCGGGTTCGTGCTCTGGGGGCGCCGTCGGCAGGCTGAGGCTGAGCGGCTGGAAACGCGCATGGCTGCATTTGAGGCTGATGCGCGGCTGGCTGAGGCGGTGGCGGGGAAGGCTGCGGCCGAGCAGGAGGTGGCGGCCGCGGAGTCCCGGGCTGATGAGGCTGAGCGGGCGGCGGTGGAGCGGGTGGCTGCGGTACGGCGGGAGCGGGATGATGCGGTGGCGGCCGCGGAGTCCCGGGCTGGTGAGGCTGCGCGGGCTGCTGCGGAGCGGGTGGCCGCGGTGCGGCAGGACGCCGCGCGGGAGCAGGCTGAGTTGCGGGCCGGGCTCGAAGCTCAGATCGCGGTGGCGGAGGAGGCCCGGGCCGGGCTTGTGGCCCGTGCCGAGCAGGCTGAAGCCGAGGCCGGGCAGGCACGTAGTGCCGTGGCGGAGGCTGATGCGCGGCTGGCTGAGGCGGTGGCGGGGAAGGCTGCGGCCGAGCAGGAGGTGGCGGCCGCGGAGTCCCGGGCTGGTGAGGCTGAGCGGGCTGCTGCGGAGCGGGTGGCCGCGGTGCAGCGGGAGGGTGCGGTGGCGGCCGCCGAGGCTCAGGCGGCTGAGGCCAAGTCCCGGGCCGACGAGACCGGGCAGGCCGCGGCCCGGGCGAAGGAGGCGGCCGAGTCCGCCAACGCAGAGCACGCCGAAGCTGAGCTGCGGGATACCGATGCCGACGGTGATTACGTGGCCAGGCCGGCCGCCCGGCAACAACCCAAAGCCACAACGCGCCGCAGCCGACGCTCGCGGGGTACGTGAGCGCGGACACCCGGAAAAGATCCCGCCGCGCTGTCCGCGAGCGAACTGTTTCGCCGAACGGTTCGTCTTGAGCGCCAGGTGATCTCGGATGGCCGATTACCGGAACGGCTCGTAATGATTCTAGCGACGGCACGAACGGGCTCGCCACCGAGGGGCCCCTCTCACGTCGCGCCGAGCAAGGTCGCGCAGGCATGAGTCAGCCGGCGCACCCTGTGGGGGATGCGCCGGCTGACTCCGATCGCTCGCCGACCGCCTCAGCGGGCGGGCGAGATCACTTGAACTGGCCGGCCGCGAACCGCTCCTCCAGCTCCTCCAGGGAACGGTCCTTCGTCTCGGGAAGGAACACCTTGAGGAAGGCGATCGCGATCAGCCCGAGGACGACGAAGACCAGGAAGGCTCCTTCGATCCCGACGGCCTCGACGACTATCGGGAAGAGGAACGCGACGACGGCGTTGGCCACCCAGAGGCACAGCACGCAGATGCCCATTCCCAGGCCGCGCAGGCGCAGCGGGAACATCTCCGAGATGATGACCCACACCGGGATGTTCAGGGCCAGCTGCATGAAGAAGACGAAGGTCACCATGAAGAAGAGGATCACGAACGCCTTCGTGAGGCCTTCCGGCAGCAGGAACGCGGAGAGCACGATGAGCGCGTGGGCCGTCGTGGTGGCGATGAAACCGCCGATGATCAGCTTGCGGCGCGGCACCCGGTCCATCAGGAAGAACAGGCAGATGGTCGAACCGATGACGGCCAGCACGCCGTTGGCGACGTTAGCGATCAGCGCCGCGCTGGCCGAGAAGCCGGCCCTGGTCAGCACCTGGGTCCCGTAGTACATGATCGAGTTGATCCCGGTGCACTGCTGCGCGATGGCCACGCCGATCCCGGCGATGAAGATGCGGCGGATCCACGGAGTCTGGAGGTCGCTCCAGCCCCCCATGTGGGCCTCCTTCTCCTCCGCGGCGAGGAACTCGACCTCCTCCATCTCCGCGCGGGCCCGCTCCTCGGACCGGACCTGCATGAGGACGGCGAGCGCCTCGTCGTGCCGGTCCTTCGAGATGAGCCAGCGCGGCGACTCGGGCATCTGCATCATGCCGACGAACAGGGCGACCGCGGGGATGGCGGCGACCGCGAGCATGTAGCGCCAGACCCCCGGGTGCTCGCCCCAGACGGTGCCGATGACGGCGTTGATCGCGAAGGCGAGCAGCTGGCCGATGACGATCGCCAGCTCACCGCGGCCGGCGAGGCTGCCCCGGCGCTCGGTGGGGGCCAGCTCGGACAGGTACACCGGCACGGTGACCGAGGCGCCGCCGACCGCGAAACCGAGGATCACCCGCGACGGGATCATGACCGCCAGGCTCGGGGCCAGCACACCGCCGATGGTGCCGACGAAGAAGACGACGGCCAGGATGGTCAGCGTCTTCTTCCGGCCGAGGACGTCGTTGAGCCGTCCGCAGACGAGCGCTCCGATCGCGGCTCCGACCAGCAGGGTGCTCGTGATCAGGCCCTCGCCCGTCGCGGTGAGTCCCAGGTCCGCCTTCATCGGCTCGAGGGCGCCGTTGATCACGCCCGTGTCGTAACCGAAGAGCAGGCCGCCGAGCGTCGCGACGATCGTGACCAGGTCGAGCCGCCGCTGGTGCGGACCGGCTGTGAGTGGTGGCAGCGTGACGCTACCGGGCTTGTGCATGTCCACAGATGCCTCCGTTGGCGTTGCCCACCCCGACGAGCAGCCTTTCGGTGAGAATCGTGATCGATTTATTTGCCCGTGGAATGCCGCGATGCTACGTCGCTCATTTCGGCTGGTAGGGCCGATCCTGCTGAGCGGGAAGGAACCGGTTTCGGAATCTGATCACGGTGGGCGCCTGCGGTCGATCGGGAGAAATTGCACAAACATGTGTGAATTCGAACAGTCTCGTTTTGGAGGAGAGGTCGGCGCGCAGGAACTCAGGCCGGCCGGTCGGGTGGGGGAGCGGTCGTTCCCCGGACCACGAGCCGCGGGCGCACGACGACCTCCCGGTGGTCGGTCCGGCCGCCGTCGAGCCGCTCGATGACGGCCGCGACGGCGTGCTCGGTCAGCTCCGCGATGTTCTGGCTGACCGTGGTGAGCCCGATGTGGGCGAGCCGCGAGAACGGGCTGTCGTCGTAGCCGACCACCGACATGGCGCCCGGGACGTCGACGCCGGCCCGGACGAGCGCGTCGAGCAGGCCCATCGCCGCGCGGTCGTTGAAGGTGAGCACCGCGGTCGGTCGGGGGTCGACGCCGAGCAGCGCGTGCGCGGCCGTGACGCCGGACTCCTCGGTGTTGCCACCCCTGATCACCTGGATGAGGTCGCCCAGGCCGTGCGCGCGCATGGCCCGCTGGTATCCGCGGCGGCGCAGTGCCGGCATCACGCCGCGCCCGCCGTCGACGTAGGTGATGTGCCGGTGGCCGAGCCCGGCCAGGTGGTCCACGGCCAGTGCGACGCCCTCGTCGTCGGCGGCCCGGACGACGTCCACCTCCGCCGACGGCACGGGCCTGCCCGACCGCGACGACGGGGAGCTGGCGGTCCAGCACGGCGAGCTGCTCGGCGGGCGCCTGCGGGCCGAGCAGGACCAGCGCCTCGCACCGGGAGTCCAGCAGCGTCTCGATCGCCCGCCGCTCGTCGTGGCCGCGGGTGACGGCGCTCAGCACGACGTCGTAGCCCTGGTGCTCGGCGGCCTCCTGCACGTCCTCCACCAGCTGGGCGTGGAACGGGTTGGCGATGTCCATGACCACGCCGATGAGCCGGCTGCGCCGGCTGGCCAGGAGGCTGGCCGCTCGGTCCGGCCGGTAGCCCAGCCGTGACGCCTCTTCGAGCACGCGCTCACGGGTGGTGGCGCTCGGTCCGGCCACCCCGCGCAGGACGAGCGAGACCGTCGCGGTCGAGACGCCGGCCGCAGCGGCGACGTCGTCGAGCCGCGGGCGCCGGGCGGCGGGTTCACCTGCGCTCAAAGGATCACACTCCGCGTCTTGACGGGGACGGCGCGATTCTCTCATACTCATTTTCAAGCGCTTTAAGACGCAAGAGGACGAGCCACTGCTCGCGACTCTCGGTATCCACCTCTCAGTGACGAGTGAAGGGTCAGAACATGCCGGAGCAGATCTCCGTCGCAGTCATCGGCGCCGGGATGGCCGGCCGCAGCCACGCGGCCGCCTACCGGATGGCCGGCTCGGTCTCCGGGCCCGGTCTTCCCCCGATCCGGCTGGCCGCCATCGCGGACGCGAACATCGCGCTGGCCGAGGACGGTGCGCGGCGCTACGGCTACGAGAAGGCGCTGCCGAGCTGGGAGGCCGTCGCCGAGGACCCGTCGATCGACGCGGTGAGCATCGTGGTCGGCAACGCGCTGCACCGGCCGATCGCCGAGGCGCTGGTGGCCGCGGGCAAGCACGTGCTGTGCGAGAAGCCGCTGGCCGGGTCGATGGAGGACGCCCGGGCCATGGTGGAGCTGGAGAAGCAGGGCAGGGTCGTCACCGCGATCGGCTACTGCTACCGGCGCTCGCCTGCGATCGCCGCGATCCGCGACCACATCCGCGCGGGCGAGCTGGGCGAGCTGACCACGCTCCACGCCCGCTACTGGTGCGACTACGCCTGTGACCCGCGCGGCCCGCTGTCGTGGCGGTTCAAGGGCGGCATGGGTTCCGGGGCGCTCGGCGACATCGGCGCGCACATCATCGACCAGGGCGAGTACCTCTGCGGCCCGATCGCCTCGGTGTCCGGCGGAAACGTGTCGATCCAGATCGCGAAGCGCCCGCTTCCGCTCGGTGCGGTCGTCGGGCACGGCGCCGCTCCGGTGAGCAGCGAGATGGGCGAGGTCGAGAACGAGGACACCGCCACGTTCACCGCCCGGTTCCAGTCGGGCCTGGCGGCCACCTTCTCCGTGTCCCGCACCGCGTTCGGCATGCCGAACGGCCTGGGCTTCGACGTCTACGGGACCGGGGGCCGGTGCTCGTTCGACTTCCACCGCCCGGCCGAGTACGAGATCGACGACGCCCAGCCCGAGGCCCGCACGCAGGGCCTGCGACGGGTGATCGTCGGCCCGCAGATGCCGTACTTCCGAAACGGCTACCCGATGGAGGCGCCCGGCGTCGGCATCGGCAACCAGGAGCAGTTCAACTACCAGGCCCGGGCGTTCCTCGACCAGATCGCTGGTGTCGCCGATCCGCTGCCGCCGAACGCGTCGTTCGCGGACGGCCTGCGCAGCATGGAGATCATCGAGGCGGTCGTGAAGTCGGCGCAGTCCGACGGCGCCGCCGTCGCCGTCCCGGCACCGTCCGCCTGACCCTCACCCCCTCGACCCGGAAGGTCATCCCGCAATGGCTCTCAAGCTCGGCGCCTACACCGCCTGCCTGCACGACCGTCCCCTGGGCGAGGCCCTCGACGTCCTCAAGGGCAACGGCCTGACCTCGGTGGAGGTCAACACCGGCGGGTTCATCCCGTCCCCGCACTGCCACGTCGACCTGCTGCTGTCCTCCGAGCAGGCCCGCGCGGACTACCTGGGCGAGTTCTCCTCCCGCGGGATGGAGCTGACCGGGCTCAACTGCAACGGCAACCCGCTCAACCCGCTGCCCGGGGTCGGTCCGAAGCACGCCGACGACATGCGCCGCTCGATCGAGCTCGCCGGCGCGCTCGGGATCAACAACATCGTGTGCATGTCGGGCACCCCGGGTTCGGACCCCGACGCGAAGTACCCGTCGTGGGTGGTCAACCCGTGGGACGGGGTCTACATGGACGTCCTGGACTACCAGTGGGATGTCGCCGCCACGTTCTGGACCGAGATCGACGCGCTGGCGCGGGCGAACAACACGCGGATGGCCATCGAGATGCACCCGCACAACCTGGTGTTCTCCCCGGTCACGCTGAAGAAGCTGGTCGACCTGGTCGGCGCGACCAACGTCGGCGCGGAGATGGACCCGTCGCACCTGATGTGGCAGGGCATGGACATCGTCGCCTCGATCAAGTGGCTGGGCCCGCTGGTGTTCCACGCCGCCGCGAAGGACGCCGCCATCACCCCGGGCGTCGACATCCGGGGTGTGCTCGACACCTCGTTCGGGCGGGTGCCCGCCGACGCGCAGGGCAAGGTGCCCACCGGCTACGGCTTCTGGTGCAACTCCTGGCCGGAGAACCCGGGCTGGCGCTTCGTCGCGGTCGGTGTCGGCCACGACGTGGAGTACTGGACCGAGTTCCTGCGCGCCCTCGCCGAGGTCGACCCGGACATGGCCGTCAACATCGAGCACGAGGACGCCGACTACGGCCGGCTCGAGGGGCTCGCCCTGGCTGCGGAGAACCTCCGCGCCGCCGCCGCCAAGATGTAGGCGCGACGCTCGCGTGAGCACGGCGGGCCGGACGAGCGTGCGGCCCGCCGTTCGGCGTTCCGCTCGCGGGGATCAGCAACCGCTCACGGGTGCAACGTCGCGCCCTTGACGATCTTGTCGACGGCGTTGCGGGGCCCGTGGACCGCCACGCCCACCAGGTCGAGGTCGGCGCCGTGGACGGCCGCGACGACGGCCCGGTTCGCGTCGTCGTGCCCGGTCGAGAACATGTCGCTGGTGAACACCGCGGTCGGCACCCCACGCCGGACCGCCCGCTCGCGGGCGGCTGCCACGACGTTCTTGTCGCCCTCCATGACGAGCACCGGCTGCCGGAACAGCGGCAGGTAGCGGGTGCCGTCGGCGTCGGCGTAGGGCTCGCCGTGCAGGTCGGGGTTCGCCGCGATCCCGCTCGCGAGGAACGCGGTGACGTTGAGCCGCTGCCAGTTCTCCAGGTCGTCCCGGACGACCACGACGATCTTCGTGTCGAAGCGCATGGTGTCGAGCGTGCTGGGGGAGGCGCCCCGGTTCTTGTACGTTCGTGACGTGAGCCAGGTGCGCGCGTGGGTGCCCGGTGTACCGGGCATCGCCGAGGCCTTCCACGCGCGCTTCACCGACCACGTGTTACTACCGCCCCACGCCCACGACACGTGGACGCTGATGATCGTCGACGACGGCGTGGTGCGCTACGACCTGCACCGCCACGAGCACGGCGCACCCACCGGGACCGTGCTGCTGCTCCCGCCGCACATCGCCCACACGGGCCGGTCCGCGACGCCGCACGGCTTCCACAAGAGAGTGCTCTATCTCGAGGCCGACGTCGTGGACACGGCGCTGGCCGGGCGGGTCGTCGACGAGCCGACTCTTCCCGACGACCTGCTCCACCTGCGGCTCGACCAGTTGCATCGCGTCCTGGACGACCCAGGCAGGGTGCTCGAGGCCGAGAGCCGGTTGGCTCTGATCACCGACCGGATCGCTCGGCGGCTCGACCGGTCGGCGCCACCCGGCCCTCCAGGGCTGGCCGGCGCGCTCCGCGACCTGCTCGACAGCCGGCTGGCCACGGGGATCACGCTGCGCGAGGCGGGGGCGCTGCTGCATGCGGACCCGGCCCACCTCGTGCGCAGCTTCGGCCGGGAGTTCGGCCTGCCGCCGCACCGGTACCTCGTCGGCAGGCGGGTGGAAGCGGCCCGCCGCCGGCTGCTCGACGGCGAGCACATCGCCGACGTCGCCGCTGCCGTCGGCTTCCACGACCAGTCCCACCTGCATCGGCACTTCACCCGCCTGGTCGGGACCACCCCGCGGCGGTTCGCCACCGGCGCGTGAACGACTACGGCGACGGGAGGTCGACCACGCGGTTCTCGGCGGCGCTGACCCGGGCGGTGAGCAACTCGGCGACGGCGTATCCGCCGACCGCACCGCGGCCCGCCACGAGCAGATAGGCGCCGCGGGCACCGCCCCGGTTCCGTGAACACTGCGAATGGGCCGGGATGCGTGAGCGAGTGGGACGGTGGTGCTGTGCCAGGGACGTCACCGTTGCGATCGGAACGATCAGCGCGGCGCGACCGGCCTCGGGTTTGCTGCGGCGGGGCATGCGGGAACGGGCGACGGGCCGGCCCCGGCAATGCCGGGACCGACCCGTCGGAGGGTCGTCCACCGCGGCGCGCCGAGATCATCGCCGCGCCGCGGGGGTCTCAGCGGCCTTTGAGTTCGTGGCTGAGTTCGGCGAGTTCGCGGCCGCCTGCCATTTCGCTGGTGAGTTCTTCGAGGGTGACTTCGGCGCGGGTCTTGTCGAGGACTCGGCGGCCGAGTTTGAGGATGATGAAGTGGTTGCCGACGAGGAAGGCATGGTGGGGGTTGTGGGTGATGAACACGACCCCGAGGCCGGCGTCGCGGGCGGCGGCAGTGTATTTGAGGACGACTCCGGACTGTTTCACACCCAGG